>CANRFY010000069.1 GCA_947630015.1 uncultured Clostridia bacterium | reverse complement strand
CTCAAAGCCGAGGACGGTATGAAGTGGGTGCAGGCTATGAACAATATCCGCAACCGAGCCGCAGAGGTCGTTTACAGCGATTTGATTTACAACTGATACCCGTCCGTAGGGAAATGCCGCTGTCAACCGATGGTGGCTTTTCATTTTCGGCGGGCGTTCAAGAAGGCATAAAGTCGGCAATATAGTCGAAGGGGGTATTCTCACCGAGAAAATCACTGTTTGTGGTAGATTTCTTCATATTTGGGTGGTATAATGTTAATTATCGACGGGACGACCGTTCGACAAATTGCGAGTTTGCGGAGGTATAGGAGAATGTTAGTAAAAGCCACAAAAGAAGATATTGAGCAGTATATGGATTTTGCTTACTCTCTCGCAATGGATCAAACGAAATCCGGCTATCCCCTTTGGTCAGACGGTGTTTCCACAAAAGAAGAATTTGTAGAACGTGTCTGGAGAAGCTATGAGAGTGAAGATCGTGACATACTTCTTTTCCTCGTGGACGGAGCGGTTGAAGGGTGGATCCAGTTTTTCTATATAGCGGAGGACAGGTATCTCCAAACAAACGGGTTTCTTATAAACAGCCACACAGAGCAGGCTTTAACGGAATTTCTGGAATATGCTCACGCGTATTTTCCGGGATATGACCTGTATTTGGGCTTTCCGAAACGAAATATCGACGCCATCTCCGCCCTGCAAAAAGAAAATTGCAGATTGATTCAGGAATGCTATCACGATATTTATGTTTTTGACGGCTCTGACATACAAGCCGAAACGGATGGGATTGTAAGGGTGACTGAAAGCAATTTCTCAGAATTTAGCAAAATATATCAAGTTGACTCCGAAACATATTGGAGCGCAGAACGTATTTTTAGAACGCTGAATGAGTGGCTGATATATCTGCTGTATCGGGAAAACATTGCCGTAGGATACATCTGCGTAAGAAACGGTGATATTGTCAGCTTAGGCTATGGGGATAATACATTTGATAAATCTGCTTATAAGTCTTTAGTAACAGTTATATTGAGAGATTTACAAGTGGCAGGGTATGAAAAATTGATATTTTTCAACGACGACGAGGAAAGTCAGTCCGCCGCGCTGGAGATTGGCTTCTCCTGTGTCGGTGTATATGTTTTATATCTTACAAGCGTATAGGTTTATATTTGTCAGGGAGCCATAAACGGCATACGAAATTGAACCACAGCGCCCAAGTGTAAAACTTGGACGCTTTTTCTTCCCCAAACGCTCCATTTCGGCGTATGGCTACAACTAAATACGAATACATAGCCCTTGCTTTCAAAGGCAGTTACGAAGCGACAAATGCTCCAAAATCGCCCCGAAAATTAACGAAAAGCAAGAGCTTTTTCTATTTTGGGTGTAAAACACACCCGATACAAGGTTCTGTAAAGGACACAAGCCGCAAAGCGGTCAAAGACCCTTGACAGGTTCTTATTCTCCGGCGGAAACGGAAAGGAGGCGGTGTCTGTGTGCCGAGAATGAGTAAAAAGGGGTGTGAGGAATGGTCTTTTTCCGCACCAAACTCGTTTGGTGCTAACGACACGCAACCGCATTACCTACAACGATCTTTGCCGAGGATGTATCCGCGACTGCAAACAAAGTTTTCGTGCTGCCGTGGTATTATGTCCGCATTATCAATCAAAGCGCAGGAAGAATGCCAATACATCAAATCAAACCAACGGAGGAAATGAATGAGCGAATATGAACCCATCGACCTATGTGCTTGTTATGAACCGTTTGTGTAACCGCCCGCTGACCTCATAAAAGAATGGAACCGGCTCTACTGGGAAGGGCCGGAGGACACGCCGGAGAACAGGGCGTTTTATCTTATCGAGCCGGATGGAGCCATGTATTACTATTTTGGCAATACCCGCATTAAGGTATCCGAGCATTTCGCGTCGGACGGGAAGCCAGTAGATAAGCTGATTGAAAATGTAATCGAGTATGCTGCAAAAAACGTGAAAAACACTTCCGGCAAATAATCGGATTCATCTTGATTCAGACCCGCGCTTACAGTATACTGTCTTCGCGGACTTGCGGCGCAAGCCCCAAAAGCATCGCTTTTGCTGCGGCTCTGCCGCTTGCTTCGCCGCAGGCTCGACATTGACGGCCTCGCAAAAATGCCCTTGCAAGCAAGCATTTTTGCTTCGTTGAATAATGGACTCGCACGAACCTGTATTGGCAGACTGCCCGCCGACGAAAGGAGAAGAAATCATGGCAAAGCAGTCTGACAAAATTACTGCGATCTACTGCCGGCTCAGCCGTGACGACGAGCTTGCAGTGAGTCGGGCAGCATAACCAATCAAAAGGCACAGCTGACCCGGTACGCACATGACCAAGGCTTCAGGAATATCGAATATTTTGTGGCTGATGGATACTCCGGGGCGAATTTCCAAAGACCCGACTGGCAGAGAATGATGGAACTGGTCGAGGCCGATAAGGTAGGAGTCCTGCTGGTCAAGGATATGTCAAGAGCTGGAAGGAACTATCTGGAGGTTGGCTTCTATACGGAAGTCCTACTGCCGAAACACAACGTCCGCTTCATCGCCGTAAACAGCGGCGTGGACAGCAACCGGGGCGACAGCGAGGGTATCACCGCAATAAGGAATTTATTCAATGACAACACCGCATAAAGCATGACAACAACATCAGCGGTGCGGCGGTAATCAGAAATCCAAAATATAAGACC
>CANRFY010000068.1 GCA_947630015.1 uncultured Clostridia bacterium | reverse complement strand
CATTATAAAGGATTTCTCTCTGAGTTGCTATATCTTTTTCACTTGTTGCACTTCATATTATAATCCAAGGGAAAAAGCGATAGTTGGGCGAGAGTTACTTACTATCGAGCCAAAGCTATGATCATCGCCAAGTTAGAGGAGGACAAAAAATGAAACAGATCGAGTGCTATATCGTTCAGGACTTACTGCCTCTTTATATAGACCATGCTTGCAGCAAGCTGACTGCCGAAGACATTGCAGGTCACTTGCAGTCTTGCGAAAATTGCAAGGAGTTATATGAGGAAATGAGTTCAAATATTTGCTCTGCATTGCAAGCGTCGGAGCTTGACAGCCGGAAAATATTCCGTCATGCAAAGAAAAGCATTCTTGCTATCATCCTTGCTCTTGCCGCGGTCATAAGTTGTTTCGTTATTAACACAGGCGGCGCATGGACAGGCGGGGCGGCAGACATATCAAATATGATCGTTACCATCCTCTATGTGATCTTCTGGAGCGTTTTTTCCGTCCTGTCAAAGGAATATATGCCGCTTATAAAAATTTCATTTGCAATCAGCTTTATTACCTTTGTTTCTGCCGTTTTCGGACTGATTTCACGGGCGTTTCATATCGGGGGATTTATCACCGGAATACTCAGCGTTTTTTCCTCAATTCCCTTTTATGGACTCAGGTTCTTTATGGACTGGACCGGACTGTATACAGCTGTCGCGGCATTATCGCTTGCATGGCTCATCTACACATTGTATTCTAAGCGCGCTTTGGAACGCACCACAGATTTGAAAGGAGATTGAACTATAAGAAAGAAAGCATCAAGAACAGTCGGGGGGATCATGTCGGCCGTTGCCGTCATATTTGCTGCCGCAGCGCTTTGACATCCGAAAATGAGTTTTCCATGGAGTAATATCATAACGTATTCTCTATATGCAGCTTATCTTGCCGCTATGGCAGTCTTACTGATTGCGCCGGTCAAAGACAAGTAACAGCACGGCCGCCGGAGCAATCATATGTACTGCGTGGTAAAACACTCACAACCGAATAGTGCTGCCTTTTCATACAAACATACATATCAAGACCCGTATACATAGGCACGGAGCAGCGAAAACGAACGATCTCGTCCGTTTTTTGCCATACTCCGACCTGTGAATACGGGTCTTTTTTTACTGTAAGTAAATGAAATTTGCGCGCGGTTTGTGCGAGGTTTGAGAGATCGCATTCTCAAAAGTGTTTTCAAATTTGAGCTGGATATGTGCTGCGAACTACGGCATCAAACAGCCGGACGGAACGATAAAGGCGCTCTCGCCGTAAGCAGAGTTCCACCGCAGGTGGAACCGCCGATTTGCTCGGACACAGCACGTCACAGATAACGGAGACGTAGTTACGCAGCACTTCCTGCGCTGCAGGAAGTGCGAAAGGATACGTCACGGCTGAATGGGATCACGGACGGGTTTGAGATGTGATTTAAAAAACACTTCCTAAACGGTCCTGGATCATATTTCGTCTTTTCAACGAGAAAATGCCGTTGCCCGGTATGTTGGGCAGCGGCGTTTTCTCATGGATCATTTCGCTTTATTTTTTCGCAATATTACATTCAAATAATACCCCACGCAGACGAACAATCCCATGACGGCGACATAGTCGAGCAAAAACAGCCCAAGCGGTTCCTCAAAATCGAAGAAAACAAAGTGGACCCGCAGAAGCATATAGCTGCCGAAGTCCCGTTTCACGAATGCATACGCACCGTATGCGGCAACTAAGGCCGCCATGCCTCGGAACGTCCATTTCCTAAACTTAGAGGGCTTCTTTGTGAGCTTCCTTGCGAGCCCCATAATCCCACCCCAGTGCAATCCAAGGTGCAAAGATAGGAACACAAATCCCCAATAAGCCGAGAGCATATGCACCGTCCGCGCCGTCATTTGTCCGCCCCTTGTACCGAGGAAGGAAAAGACCGTGCGGGAAAGCAAAATGCCGCTGATCATAGAGCCGCACATGGAAAGCAGGACGAACGCCACAAGGACGGTTTGCAGGACGCGATAGGCGGTATACCGTCCGCGAAGGACGGCTCTGCTCCATTTTCGGTTCAGAATATGGTGCAGGATAAACAGAACGAACATTCCGACGCCGAGCCACTCGTGAACCGCTTCCCCTACGGTGGGGTCGCCCCCATATACCAAGCTGTACGCCATTAGGAGCAGCAAGGAGGCTGTCATGAGAAGATCGACGACGATTTTCAAAATCTGCTTCGGTTTCATCGTCGGTCGTTACGGCAGCTTGCAGTAAACGTCGTCCGTCACAGCTTCGCACCATTCCGTTTTTCCGTCCTCGCCGGGAACTTCAATAGCAAGGTGCTGGAACCAGCAGTCCTTCGCCGCGCCGTGCCAGTGCTTGACGTTTGCGGGGATGTTGACCACATCTCCTGGGTGAAGCTCCTGCGCCTCTTTTCCTTCCTCCTGATACCAGCCGCGGCCGGCAACGCAGATCAGCATTTGTCCGCCGCCATTTTTCGCATGATGGATGTGCCAGTTGTTGCGGCAGCCCGGTTCAAAGGTCACGTTGAACACCGGTACCTGCGTGGTGGAAATGGGCGCGAGGTAGCTTTGCCCGATGAAATACTGTGCAAACGCATCGTTTTTGCCGCCCACGGGGAAAACGGAAAGATCTTTTGCCGCTGCGCCCTCATCTTCACCGTAGACCTCCGCAATCAGCGGAAATGTGCTCCACGCTTTGGGCCAGCCGCAGTAAAAGGCAAGCTGGGTGACGATTTCCACCGCCTCCGTCCTGGTCACGCCGTGTTCCTTACCCAAAGCAAGATGACTTTTGAGCTGCGGATAAAGACCTGCCGAGAA
>CANRFY010000067.1 GCA_947630015.1 uncultured Clostridia bacterium | reverse complement strand
TCGAAGCCCTGATCGGATATCGCCTTTGTGACGCTGTTGGTGATATCAAACATCTGCTTTTCGTTCTGATTCCGCTCTCGTATAACGAACATAAACTGACGCGCCGCCGCCATTTCGGTTCCCATGCTGTCGAGTGCTTCGATATCCCGTTCGATGAGGCGGTGCACATTCGGATTCGTTTCATCATCAAGACGATTATGCAGATATGCTTTGTTTGAGTCGAAGCATTCGGAGGAATCAGTGCATACGATCTCTATATCGGGAACAGCGGACAGTACCATCATTAAATGCCTTATCTTGTTCTCGATGTTCGCAGGCGACAAAACGGAGATGTTTGTGGGGGAGACGAGAAAAAATACAAGCTCCCCCTTATCCGTTTCTATTCCGTACCGAGAAAAAGATCGTATGCCTATGAGATCCTGCACCGACCGCTTCTTTCTCTTTTTCGGTTTCATAATTCAGCTTTTTCCTCCCATTCGTAGTATTGCTGTGTCGATATGAAGTACCGAACCGCGAGCCTGATATAGTCGAGGATGGTCATATCGTCGGTGCGGATCGTCAAGAAGCCGTAACAGAGCGTCGCCGCTGCGGGAAGGACGAGTCCGGCATACACGAGTATTACGACGGACAGCATCGCCGATACTCCGAGTATTGCAAACTCGCGCAGACCCCACAGCCACATCGTCGCTCTCGCTTCGAGGTTCTGCGGGTACAAATATTGTGTCATGTCGTTATGTCATCTCCCGCATCTCATTTGACGGATCGCCGCGTACATCAAGGCAGAATTCCTGCGGCGTCTGTCCGTATATCTCGTATATCTTTTCCGCGATCATATCTTTGATCATACATACCTCCGCATCAGTCGGCTCATAGTCGAAATATGAACTGCCGTCGGCACTGTCGATCTCGCATTCTATCCGCAGCGTATCGGCAAAAGAATCATATTTCGCGTACATATTCAGCCAAGCGTCGTCTTTTGATGCTGTATCAAGTCCGAACTTCCTGTCGACGTCAAACCATGTTTCAAGGTAAGCCGTTATTTCCTCGCCGATGTCGCAGTCAACTTCCATATCTGGGTCTACGCTGATGTCAGCTCTTGTCAATTCGTTTTTGTCGTTCAAATAATATACCTCACTTTCCAACCGCTTTTATGACCGATCGCGTAAGATTGACCGCCGTTGTGGTTGAATGGACGATATTCATCATGCTGACCTTTACGGAGCTGTCAAGCCCGAACTGCTGCGCTATCCTCGGCACTTCATTGGCGGCAAGCATTATGCCGAGTCCCGGCAGCATATCAGTTGTGAAAGTCATGAGTCCCAGAAAGAGCAGAGTCGTCTGCATAAATGTTGTCAGGCACAGAGCCGCCACCTGTCGGCACCATTGATTGAATCCGTCCGAATATCCGCGAGGGACCGAAAACATATACATCGCCCCGACCGACATCTGTATCAGAAGAATTCCGCCGCGCTTGATGTTTGCGAAAAAGACCTTCAGGACACAGTAAGCAAACGCGGAAAGCGACAGAATACTCAGGAGATTCGGTACCCCTGTGGTGGCAGAAAAATGTGCATACAGTGCCTTCGAGCATTCGTCGACTATACTGACGCTCGTTCGTCCGAATATTTCTGCAAGATCGTGCGCGAACACGTTTTGTAGGGTCGTGCAGAATTTGTACAGTTCCACTGGAACGACTCCGAACAGACTGCAGGCGAAAAATCCCTTGAGGATGTTCATCGCCATTGATTTTATGCTCGTCCGACCGCTCTGACACTCTATCGCGAAATCAAATACGGCGACAACAGAGCCGGCGATAAACAGCGACCATCCGAACAGCGTGAAAAGCGTTACTGCCGCCCTGACCCATTCAAGCTCGAATATTTCCGCTCCCATGCCGCTCATAATTGAAAGGAAATCCGCTATCGCACCGAATATTGTCGTGTATATCCAGCCGATCATAACATCCCAAATGACAGTGGCAACGCTTTCAGTCAAAGATAAGATCATACCTGTTATCGTATCGCCGACGCCGACAATGAGATCGCCGACCCAATCAAACATAGGTCATCACCTCATTTCGTACATATCTTCACGTTCATACATCAAAGTATTGTCCAGATATACAGAGGAGCGGTCAGTGTAAAGATCAGACACGCGAAAAGAATGCACGGCGCGGTAAATTCAAATTGTCCGTGTTTCCGATAGTCAAAGTACGACGTTCCGAGCTTGACGAAAAACATTATCGCAAGCACCATGTCGATAACGGGAAATACCACGTTGTTGACTATCGATTGTACCTGTCCTTTTGCGGTGTTCCAAGTATCCTCGATCGCACCGGCGACGTCGCCCGCACCTCCGCCTCCGCCGCCTCCGCCATCCTCATCCTCCGCAAATACCGGGCAGACGAACAGCGCAAAAAGAAGTGCTGCCGTAACAGCGAGCACCAGGAATTTGACCAGGTTACATTTCGCAGTGCGTCTGCCATACATCATCACTGCCGTTTTGGTTTTCGTCATTTTCATATCCTCCTGTTTCATAGATTACATCATCTGTTATTTTTCTTATTCGTAGGTTGATATTCTCCGCAGCTCTTATCTCGTCTCTCATCCCGTCCGATATCCTGTCTCCGAAGACCCACACCTCGTCGCACATCATCAATAGGCTCAATCCCGCAGATAATCCGAGCTGACGGTCTGCGATGTTACGGTCGTCGATGCAAAGCGCATAGAAATGCGGCGTCACGGGAGCGACGCCGCATCTCAGCGCATATGCGGTGTATTCTTTTGCACGGATCAAATTTCCGTTCACATCCCCACCGAGAGGGGTATAATTTTTGAGGACGATGAAAAGATACTCGTCTAAATGAAAAAAATACATAAGGAAAGGAGGGCAAAG
>CANRFY010000066.1 GCA_947630015.1 uncultured Clostridia bacterium | reverse complement strand
AAGGCGCCACCCGGAATCGGACCGGGGAATGAAGGTTTTGCAGACCTCTGCCTTACCGCTTGGCTATGGCGCCTTATTAAGAAAGCAACATCCGAGGGTGTTGCTTTCTTTTTATGGAGCGGATTACGGGGATCGAACCCGCCACCTCGACCTTGGCAAGGTCGCGCTCTACCAAATGAGCTAAATCCGCATATGCCTCCGATCGGAATCGAACCAACGACACGGGGATTTTCAGTCCCCTGCTCTACCAACTGAGCTACAGAGGCAGACATAAGCGATTCCACGAAGGAACCGACCCGGATGGGACTCGAACCCACGACCTCCGCCGTGACAGGGCGGCGTTCTAACCAACTGAACTACCGGGCCATGGATGGGAACAACAGGGCTCGAACCTGTGACCCCCTGCTTGTAAGGCAGGTGCTCTCCCAACTGAGCTATGCTCCCAAGCTGCCCTATGTCCCGTTCGCGGGTTTTCCCGCGACGGCTTTGTTATTATAGCACGCCGCCCCTGTCTTGTCAACATTTTTTTGAAAAGTTTTTTGATTTTTTTCTCGGCGGATTTAAATGCCGTCAGCCGATCTTCACATCCCCGCCGGCGTTAAATTTGCCGCCCGCCTCGACGTCGCCCTCGACGTCGCCGCAATGCACATCTCCGTACGCCTTCACGTCGCCTTCGACGTCGCCGCATTCCACGTCCAAGCCTGTCTCGACATCGCCCTCGACGTTCCCGCAGCTGACGCCGCCGCCCGCGTGTACGTCGCCGAACGCGTTTCCGCACGAAATATTTCCGTCGGCGGTCAGATCTCCCGTCACGTCTCCCTGCACCGTCACGTCCTCGCTCGCGGTCACATTTCCGCTTACATCGCCTTTGATGAAAATACCGCCTCCGGCGGCCGCATCGCCGCTCACGTCGCCGCCGACAGTCAAATCTCCACCCGCGCTCACGGCTCCGCTAACATCATCACCGACGCTCAGATCGCCGCCCGCCGTCGTCGGTCCGTTCGCGCTGCCGCCCAGCTGCAGATCGCCGCCCGCCGATGCGGGACCGTTTATATCGCCGCAGCAGCTCAAATTTCCGCCCACGTCCGCGGGGCCGTTCAAATCTCCCTCCCTGACCGTGATATCGCCGCCCGCCTTGACGCCGAGCAGCACGTTTTCATCATGGGCGAATACAATGTCTGCGTCGCCCCATATCTCGACTTTTATCTCGGTCTTACCGCCGTCATTGACGCCTTCGGAGTCCGCCGCGAGCAGCGGTATGCGGAAAACGCTGCCGTCGAGGTGAAGCTCACGCGTCAACTCGCCGATATCGTCGGCGCGCAGAAGTCGGCGACCGCAGTACTGCACGACGCGAAGCACGCCGTCGTCGGGGATATCGGACGGCATATCGTCACTCTCACTTTCACTCTCATCGCACGGCGTGACCGCCGCCGCACGCGCACCGTCCGCCTGCGCATTTTCGCGCAGCAGCGCGTCGATGGTGACGCCGAACGTGTCGGCGATAATTTCAAGCAGTTCGATATCCGGGTATGACTGCGCGCACTCCCATTTTGACACCGCCTGCACGCTGACGCCGCATATATTTGCGAGCTGTTCCTGACTCATCGCGGATTCGCGGCGCAGCTCTCTCAGCTTTGACGAAAAGGAATCTTTCATTGTTCTGCCTCTCACATATTTCGTTTATTTCAGGCGTGCCGGCGCTGCCTGCTGTAATCAGCATACACGAAACTGCCGAAAAAATCAATAAAGCGTTTGTTGATATTGCAAAAACGGCATATCAACTATAGGTTGATATGCCGCTGTGAGGGCAAATCAGAACAGTTTCATGCATTCGTCGCGCGAAAACGCGTACTTTTTGCCGCAGAAGCGGCAGCCGAGTTCGACGATCTCGTCCTTACCCTCCGCGCGCAGCTCGGACAAGAGCTTTTCGATCTCGCTTTTGCCGAGACTGCGGACGGCACGCGCCGTCCGCTCGCGCGAGCAAGTGCAGCGGTATTCTGTATCGATCGTGTCGAAGATATCGTATTCGACGCCCGCGCACGCGATATCGAGTATTTGTTCGCACGTCATCCCGTCCGCGAACATTCCCGACAGCTTTGACAGTCTGCCCGCGTTTTCCTCTAACCGCGCGGCGACGTTATCGTCCGCGAACGGCAGCATCTGCACGAACACGCAGCCCGCGCCGAGGCAGTGCAGATCGGGCGCGATCAGCACGCCGACGGCGCACATCGTCGGTATCTGTTCGCTGTTCGCATAATATGCGGCGATATCGTCGCCGATCTCGCCGGTGACAAGCTCGGTGACGCCGACGTAAGGCTCCTCGCCGCCGGCGTCGCGTATGATCTGCAAAACGCCGCGTCCTACAAGGCCGCCGACGTCGAGCTTTCCGCGCTCATTGAGCGGCAGATCGGCGGCGGGATTCTCGATGTAGCCGCGCACGTTGCCGATGTAATCGGCGACGGCGGTGAGCATCCCCGCGGGGCCGTCGCCGCGCAGCGTCACGGTGACGGAATCGTCTGGATCGCCCAGCATAGAGCCGATCACGGACGTGACCGTGAGCAGTCTGCCGAGCGCAGCGCCCGCAGTCGCGGACGTCTTGTGGATCTCGATTCCGCGATTCACGATCGCGGTCGAATTGATTACGTGTATGCGCGCGCTTCCGTCGCGCGTCATGGCTCGAAGGATCATAGGATTGTGTTTTAATCCGGAGGGAGAGGGACTTTTTGAAAAAAGTCCCTCTCCCTCCGGACCTCCCTCTCTTCAAAAACTTTTATTACAAATGTTATTTTTAGACTAAGCGAATATAATTAACCATCTTCAGGGCGGACTTAAGATAAACACGATTTGGTCCGCTTTTGGAGGGGCGCGGGGAACCTTTTACAAAAAGGTTACCCGAAACTTGAAAAAAGTCTCTTTCCCCCTGCACCGCACACTTTTCGCGAAGCGAAAACGTGTAATAGCTCGACGCGTCAGCGGCGAGATATCGCATACTTTTCGCGAAGCGAAAACGTGTAATAGCTCGACGCGTCAGCGGCGAGATATCGCATACTTTTCGCGAAGCGAAAA
>CANRFY010000065.1 GCA_947630015.1 uncultured Clostridia bacterium | reverse complement strand
ATGATATCGAGGATCGGCGTTTTGTTGCCGACCCTCGACACGGGTGTTTTCATTATCTTTGTATTGACCTCCTCTGTTAATGAATTTTAAGTGATATCCTGAGCATAATATATTTGCTTATTGGTGACAGATGTCCTATAAACAACTTGCTTTTTCGTGACGAATGTGCTATACTTATTCATGAACACATGAAATTTGTAAGGCGGGAAAACATGAAACGAAAAATATACGATGCACTTCTGCATTGGAAAAGAACCAGCGCCGGTAAAACAGCGCTCATGATCGACGGAGCAAGACGTGTCGGCAAAAGCTATATCGTCTCACGGTTTGCCGAAAATGAATACAAGAGTCATATAATCATCGACTTCGGAAACGCTCCACAGGATATACTTGATCTCTTTGCGCACGACACATATGATCTTGATCTCTTCTTCGCAAAGCTGTCCGCATTCTATTCAACGCTTCTTTACAGACGTGAGTCGCTTATAGTGTTCGATGAGGTTCAGCAATACCCGCGTGCGCGTCAGCTCATAAAATATCTTGTTGCGGACGGAAGATATGACTATATTGAAACCGGTTCGCTTATACGCCTGAAAAAGAACACGGAAAGCATCATAATCCCTTCGGAGGAAGATCACATGGAACTTTTTCCGATGGATTTTGAAGAGTTTCTTTGGGCTATGGGCGATACGGCTACGTATCCGCTCATAAAAGAATGTTTCGAGAAAAGACGCCCCCTCGGTCAGGCTTTGCATAGAAAGATCATGAACGATTATAGGCAGTACATTCTTGTCGGAGGTATGCCGCAATCCGTAGCCGCATATATAGATGGAAAAAATTTTGAAGCATCCGACATGGCAAAGCGTTCAATTCTGCGTCTCTATCGCAGCGATGTTTCAAAATTTGCAGCCAGTTATGAAGAAAAGGTATACGCGGTATTCGACGAGATACCATCACAGCTCGCAAAGGAAAAAAAGAAATATACGCTTTCCGATATCGACAAAAACGCTCGTTTTCGCGCTTATGAGGATTCGTTTATATGGCTTGACGAGGCAATGATCATAAACCGCTGTTTTAATGTTACCGATCCGTGTTCAGCTCTTGCACTGAGTGCGGAAAACGGAACACAGAAGTGCTATATGGCAGATACCGGACTGCTCATAACACACACATTCATGGACAGACCATTTACAGATAATGAACTGTACCGTGCTGTTCTTTTCGATAAACTCGACATAAATGAGGGAATGATCATGGAAAACATTGTAGCTCAAACTCTCAGATGTCGCGGACATAAGCTGTATTTTTACTCAAACTGCGATAATTTGCACCGTGAAAACCATATGGAAATAGATTTCCTCATTTCGATTGGGAAGAAGGTATCTCCTATCGAAGTTAAATCAAGCAGTTATCGTTCACATTTATCACTTGACAAATTCCGCGCTAAGTTTTCGGGGAAGATAGGTGAACCATACATCCTATATCCTAAAGACCTCATGATAAAAGACGGGATACTTCATCTTCCGCTGTATATGGCTATGTTTTTATAATAAAGGATGCACACTAAGACACGGGTCATCGGTTATGATCCGTGTCTGCGTCCTTTTCGTCTCTGTCATGCATATCATCATGCGCGTTGATCTGTAAGCATGACATGACGACCATCATTGTGATACCACCGATGAACATTCCTACGATAAAGCAGAGTATCGCCATATCACATACCTCCCATGTCAATATCGTCGGATTCGTCATTGCCGACGCCCAATTCATTGGCTTTAAAATCAGAAAGCCATGTCCCGCCGAATGTGTTGTAACTTCCGATCCTCCAAACCGCGAGCTTTCCGATGTCTATATCTACATCGTCGCCGAAAGGGAACAACAGACAAGTGAGTCCGTTATGTTCAAACGATACGCAGTTATCAAAACGTGTCCCACCACGGAGTATATCTGCATCGGTGAGAAGACCGTTGATCCCGTCGACCCATTCGTCAAGGTCACCGCCGCAGCCCATTATGATGAGCCCTTCGCTTTTGGTATCACGCAGTTCGTCCGTCGTTATTCGTTTTACGCTCATAGATCCATCTCCTCGCTCCTTGTGTTTCCCGTATCTTCATCCATGTCTTCGTTGAATTCTCCTTTTAGATATTCCTCTATCGTAACAGCCGTTCCGGTGAAATTCGGCGATGTATCGTCGGTGAACGGTATAAAACCCGCATCGCCGAAGTCGATCGGTTCATCTGTTATGACAGAGCCGCCGTGATTCACAACGACATGAGGTTCGATAGCTGCAAATCCATCCCCATCATCAGCCTCGCGCAGATCGTAACAGTAAAGCCCCTTCGGTATATCATCGGAAGTTAGCCGCCCGTTTGAGAACAGCGCGGGTTTTCCGAACAGGTCTATGAGGTCGTATGTGTCCATATCGAGCCGAATATATCCGTCTTCGGATGCGTTGAGATAGAGACCGTAATCGGCGGGACTGCACCGCAGGATGGAGGCGGCATATTCGATACCGGAGCGATCTCGATTTGGGAATTCGTATAAAAACCGGATACCGACAAAGTATTCAGAACGGCCGTAGTTATTTCCGATATCTTCGTCCGCCCACTCATGGACGAATGTAATATCGGGGAACATTTCAGACAGATGCCGGATAATGCTATGCGGTGCAGTCCATGCCGTTTTGAAACGGAGCCGGTTATTTTCCGCATCAAATTCGCTGTCGTATGCGTTCCACTTCGTCCCCCAATTCTGTATACACCACTCATACCACGTCGGCGCGCCATACATCTGCAAATTGCCATATGCAGTCTTGCCGAGCGCAAAATCGTCCCTGTTTATCTCGCCGTGATTCTCGAGGTAGCCGCGCTCTCTTTCTTCTGTGATACAGAGGTCTTCAACATGACGTACTCGGTCTTCAAGCAAGCATTCGGAGATAAACTCCGAGTACGCTTTAAGCCCCGCGTCGGTGCGGCTGCCCGCCTCGATCTCGAGAGACTCCGGCATCGGTATGATCTTGTTGAAGTCTATCGTTCCTATTCCTTCGCCGTCTTTTTGTATGCGTTTGAGCGCTTCATATACGCGCTCTTGATCACCATGAAAGGTGACGACATTAGTCACATGATTCGGCATTTTCATCACTCTCCTTTTCTTTCATTTTTTTGTCGATCCTGAGTATCACTTTGCCGAGCGCCGTTATGACGGGAACAGATACGGCGTTTCCCGCCATCTTGTA
>CANRFY010000064.1 GCA_947630015.1 uncultured Clostridia bacterium | reverse complement strand
TCCATGCGCTCGCTGTCGGTGAAAATATAGTCCTCGCCGCCGTCGTGCTTCATCCCCGCGAAGCGTATCATCCCGTCGACGACGCGGATCAGGCAGAATCTCATGTTGTCGTGTATGATCTTCTTTTTCTCCGCCTCGGGGAAAAGGCCGGCGCAATTCATCAAAAGCTCCTCGCGCGAGCAGTACGCGCGGCTCATCTGCGGCGCAAGCGCACGTATTTCCCCGACATTGCGGTCGTTTCTGTATGCATAGCAGAGCGTGCTTACGGCACGGTCGCGGGCATCCGTATCTGTACTCGACGCGAGTACGCTCCGGCACAGCTTCACGATCTCGTCTGTGGCGCCGCCGGCCAAAAGAAGCGCGTCCGCAAGCTCCGCCGCCAGCTTGTGCGACGTCGGGTAAACGGCGAGCTGCCCGCGCAGATAGTCCGCGCATTCGCCGTATTTGCCCGCGTAATAAAGCTTGCGCGCCTCCTCCGCGATCGCGTCTATCGTCTCTTCCCTGTGGTCGACGTCGATGCCGAGCAGCACGTCGGCGGACACACCGAAGACGTTTGAAAGCACCGGTATCTGCGACACGTCGGGCAACACGCGGTCAGTCTCCCACTGCGATATCGCCGACGGGGTCAGACCGAGATATTCGGCAAGCTGTTCCTGCGTTATGCCGCGCTCGCGGCGAAGCGTTTTTATCGTTTGTCCTATCGTTGTCATGTGTTGTCCTTCACTGTTTTTATTCAAAAGCGCCTTTGTTGAGTTTATTTTACCACACGAACACGATAATGCAAGCCAGCGTTTCAAATGTTGAATATTAGCGCGGCTAATGCCGCCCCCGTATCGCGGTGCATTTTTACAGCAGCTGCATCAACGAAAACATCGTCATCAGGGATGTGATCAACCAGTCGAATATGCCCGATATAAGCGCCAAAAATCTTCCTACCGCGATCGCGCCAAGCAGTATAAGCGCCAATATCCATATTTTCTGCATAATATCGTTCTTGGCCTCGAGCTGTTCGCTGATCCTCGCAAGCTGGATCATAAGGGCGTCGATCCTTTCTTTCATGTACTCGTTGCTGTACGGATCGTCTTCGTTCTCGTTCCCCGCGCCGCCGACGCAGCTGCTCCCGAGCAGATCGTTCACCGTCGTCCCGAGCGCGTCCGCGATCTTGACGATCATTTCCGCATCCGGCACCGCGAAGCCTTTTTCCCATTTTGATACAGTCTGCCTCACAACCGAAAGACGCGTCGCAAGCTCGTCCTGCGTCATGCCCTTTTCGTTGCGAAGCTGTTTGATCTTTTTGCCAAGCACAAAAGCACCCCCCTTACTGTGCGATCGTCCTAAATCATTTAATTTTCATTTTCGATCGGTTCACTGTCGTCGGTTTCGCCGTCCGTATCATAATCGCCGTCGTTATAATACTCGTCGTCATAATACTTGTCGTCTTCCGTATCGTCAGTGTCTTCTGTTTCCAATGAATCAAATTGGTGCAAAAGCCCTGTACCTATATTCCAGCCGCAGTCATTAAGACCTGTGCGAATGTCCGCCAGACCGAGTCTGATGGCATCCCCTACGCTTTCGATTGAATTACCGAACATTGCAACGCCGATAAGCGAGAGCAGCGACGAAAAGAATATGGCAACCGCAAGCACTATGCATCCGATCAAAAACATGGCAGAATTTGATTCTTTCTTAACTATCTCCCCCGTAAAATATTATTAAATTTGTCTGCCCCGTATCATGAAGGCTTTATCCAATGCCGATTATGATCGCGATCGTTATTATCGTCAAAAACAGAACGCACAAAATCGTCATTGCGATCCGGCCGACAGCGGCTATTATGAGCAATGTCAGACTCGTCCTCCACATCTTCTGCGTGCGTTCGTTCTTGATCTCGAGCTGTTCGTTGATCCTGACGAGCTGGAGCATCATTGCATCGTCTTTGCTTTTTCCGGATTCGTCCGTGTACGCGTCATCCGCCTCGCAGCAGTCCCTGACGCCGACGCAGCTGCTCCCGAGCAGATCGTTCACCGTCGTCCCGAGCGCGTCCGCGATCTTGACGATCATTTCCGCATCCGGCACCGCGAAGCCCGTTTCACTTAGTTAAGGATATAAATGTGTATTTTTCCGTTCGTCAGTCGATTTTACCGACGAAACGGTAGTAAATCTCAATCTCCTGCTCCCGCAGACCGTCCGCGTCTTTCGTTGCTTCATGAATCACGATTTTTTCAATCAAGGTGTTCAGAAGCTCGGCAGTCAGTTCTGTGGGGTGGGAGTATTGTTTTATCAGCGCGACCCATTTCTCAGCGTCGGATGCCATCTGCCGCTCGGTTGCAAGCTCTGCTTTAATGCGGTCAATCTTGTCAATCAGCTCACTTTGCTCGGCTTGGTACTTCTGGGACAGCATATTGAAGTTGTAGGCCGTGATACGCTCCGCAGACCAGTCCTCATACATCTTGGCAAAAAGCCTGTCCACCTCCGCTTTGCGCTTCTCGGCCTTGGCAAGCTCCGCAGCCCGTTTCTTCGTTTGCGCGGCGCGTCCCTTGTCGCCGGTTTTCAGAAGCCGCTCTAAAAGTTGTTCTTCGCCGAGCTCCGCCTGTCCTGCCCAATACTGGATTCTCGTCAGCACATAGGCGTAAAGGGTATCATAGCGGACATAATGGGCGGTGCAGCGTCCGCCGTTTTTGCCAAGCTGCCGGTAATTCGTACAGTTGAAATAGCTGAACGGACGACTGTTTCCTCGGTTTGTCCCGAAGCTCATTGACCATCCGCAGTCTGCACAGCGCACAAGCCCGGCAAAAATCTGTGTGGTCGCGTCCTTCATCTGCCTGCGCCGTCCGGCGATCTGCTCCTGCACCTGATTGAATACGTCCTTTGAGATGATCGCCTCATGGGTGTTTTCTACCCGGAACCATTCCTCCTGCGGCTTGCGTATCCGCCTCTTGTTCTTGTAGGAGATATTGGTTTCCCTGTTGTGAATGCTGTTCCCGATGTAGGTTTCGTCCTTTAGGATGGACTTCACCTGAGCTATCGTCCATGCGTAGGATTTTTCCTCCGGCGCTCCGGCATAGATGTTGGCAAATGTGCCATACCGTATGAAGTTGAGGTATCCGGCAGTGAGGACTTTCTCGGCAATCAGGATTTTGGTAATCTTGGCAGCTCCCGCTCCGTGTACGGCAAGGTCAAAGATTTTCTCGATGATCCATTTTGTTTCGCTGTCCACGGCGATGGTGTTCTTGATTTCCGGGTGGCGGATATAACCCAGCGGGGCGTAGGCAAAGGTGCGTTGACCCTCGGCAAATTTGGCATGGAGTGCGGTCTTTACTTTTCGGCTTGTGTCCTTGGCAAACCATTCCTTAGTCAACCTTGCATAAAGCATGACGGGTTTACAGTTCTACAAAGCCTACGAAATTGTAGTAGATGTTGATGTCCC
>CANRFY010000063.1 GCA_947630015.1 uncultured Clostridia bacterium | reverse complement strand
TATGTGCTTGATACGACGCCCGTTTACTTCGATGTGACCGAGGATAGTGCGGAGCGTGAAGACATTCTGATCGTCATTGAAGTCGAAAAAGCCGACGTACCGCAGAAAGGCACTGTCACGGTGACAAAGACGGGCGAAGTCTTTGTATCTGTCCTCGAGGCAGACGGAGTATACGTCCCCGTTTATGAGGTTCGTCCTCTCGCGGGCGCTGTATATGAGATAGTCGCTGCCGAAGATATCTACACACCTGACGGTACGCTGCGATACGCAGTGGGGACCGTTGTTGATACAGTCACGACAGGAGATGACGGCACGGCGACGAGCATCGCGCTCTATCTCGGCACATATACGGTACGGGAAACGAAAGCACCGTATGGGTATCTTTTGAATGATACTCCCGTGAATGTTGAACTCGAATATGCGGGCGAGAATGTCGAGGTGACGGAGGCTGCCGCAAGCTTCGTCAACGACAGACAGCGTGTGAGCGTATCTCTCTCCAAAATCATGGAAAACGACGATCTGTTCGGCATCGGCAGCAAAGATGAGATCCTCTGTGTCAGGTTCGGACTGTTCGCGAAGAACGATATTCCTGCCTTTGACGGCAGTATCATTCCTTCGGACGGACTGTTAGAGGTCATCTCCGTAAACGAGATCGGTATAGGCACATTCAGCGTCGATCTGCCGCTCGGCGAATACTATGTCCGTGAGATCGCGACGGATGAACACTATGTTCTCTCCGATGAAAAGTATCCTGTTGTGTTCGATTATACAGGACAGGATGAAGCGACCGTCGTGATCGATATCGGCAGGATCGAAAATGAGCTTATCTACGGTTCGATAAAGGGGTATAAGACAGACCGAGAAACGGGTGCTGACATCGCGGGCGCTGTGTTCGGTCTGTTCCGTCACGATGAGACGGTATTCACGACTGAAAATGCCATCTTAACGGCGGCAAGCGATTCTAACGGCATATTCACGTTTGAAAATGTTCCCTACGGCAAGTGGACAATATATGAGCTTGCTCCTGCGGACGGGTATCTGCCGAATGAAGAAATATATGAGGTCGAGGTGAAGTCAGACGAAGAAGTGATCGAAATCGATGCCGTGAACGACATGATACCCGAGGTCAAAACGACCGCAACGGTAAACGGTGAGCATGACATTCACACGAATGTGACGGTCACGATCGAAGATGTCGTTGGGTACAAGCATCTTATTCCGGGAAAAGAATATGTCATGCGCGGCGTGCTCATGGATAAAGCAACGGGCAAACCGTTCGTCGTTAACGGATCAGAAGTTACGGCAGAGGTGACATTCATCCCCGATTCTCCGAGCGGGACGGTCGTGCTTGAATACACTTTTGATGGAAGCGTTATCACCGAAGATACAGTGCTTGTTGTGTTTGAGACGCTTTATCGCGACGGAAAAGAACTCGCATCTCATGCCGACATCGACGATGAAGGACAAACGATAACCGTTCATGTTCCGGAAATCGGTACGACTGCAACGGCTGACGGTGGACATACCACGCATCCAAATGAGAAGATCGAGTTAGTCGATGTTGTGAAATTTGAAAACCTGATCGTTGGCAAGACTTACACCGTCAAAGGTGTTCTCATGGACAAGTCGACCGGTGAACTCTTCCTTGTCAACGGCATTTCTGTTACGGCAGAGACAACATTTGTGGCTGAATCCAAGTCTGGTGAAGTAACGGTGACATTCGTATTCGACGGCAGCGGCATCGAAACCGACACAACGCTCGTTGCTTTTGAGTCATTGTATCATGACGATTTTGAACTTGCCGTACACGCAGACATCGAAGATGATGATCAGACCGTGACCGTCCTCATTCCCGAGATCGGAACGACTGCAAACGTCGGCGGAGAAAAATCCGTTCATCCGAATACAGAAATCACAATCGAAGATGTTGTGAGCTACGACAACCTAATTCCGGGAAAAGAATATGTCCTCTGTGGTGTTCTGATGAACAAGGCGACAGGCGAACCATTCCTTGTCAACGGCAAAGAGATTGTATCTATAGTCACATTTACGCCCGATTCAGCATCGGGGACTGTGACCGTGACTTTCACGTTCAGCGGAAATGATATTGACGAAAACACGGACATCGTCGTATTTGAGAGATTGTTCCACAAAGGCTATGAAGTCGCAAGTCACGCCGATATCGAAGATGAAGGACAGACGGTGACGGTATATGTTCCTGAAATCGGTACGACTGCAACGGCTGACGGTGGACATACCACGCATCCGAATGATACGATCGAAATTCAGGATATAGTCAGATTCGAGGACTTGATCGTCGGCAAGACTTATACCGTCAAAGGCGTTCTCATGGACAAATCGACCGGTGAACCCTTCCTTGTAAATGGTGGAACAGTCACCGCTGAGAAAACATTTGTGGCTGAGTCCAATTCCGGTGAAGTAACGGTAACATTCGTATTCGATGACAGCGGCATAGAAACCGACACGTCTGTAGTCGCCTTTGAAGCGCTCTATCACGAAGGACGCGAGCTTGCAGTCCACGCAGAGATCGAAGATGCAGATCAGACAGTGACTATTCTCGTCCCTGAAATCAGTACGACAGCAAACGCCAACGGAGAAAAATCCGCGCATCCGAATACAGAGATTACTATTGAAGATGTTGTCACATTCGAAGACCTCATTCCCGGAAAAGAATACGTCCTGCACGGCGTTCTGATGAACAAGGCAACGGGAGAACCCTTCCTTGTCAACGGCAAAGAGATTGTATCTGAGATCACATTCACACCCGATTCTTCGTCGGGTACCGTGACCGTGACGTTCGTGTTCAACGGAGCCGACATCGATGAAAATACAGGCATCGTCGTATTTGAAAGATTGTTCCACAAAGGCTATGAGGTGGCAGCACACGCCGATATCAACGATGAAGGACAGACCGTGACCATTCTCGTTCCCGAGATCGGTACGACTGCGACCGTCAACGGGTGCAATATAGCGGAAACAAGCAGCGAGATCGTTGTCGAAGACGAAGTACGGTACGAAGGACTTATTCAGGGGAAAGAATATGTTCTGCGCGGCATTCTTATGGATAAGGCAACAGGAAGACCGTATACGACAGACGGCAAGGAAATCACATCCGAAACAGTATTCACCGCAAGCTCGTCATCGGGCAAGGTTACGGTAACGTTCACTTTCGACGGATCGGGTATCACATCCGACACGGAGCTTGTTGTGTTCGAGACGCTGTACCTCGACAACTCCGTAGTTACACGCCATGAGAACATCAACGATGAGGGACAGACTGTGAAGATCATATCCAAGAGAGAGATCCCCAAAACGGGTGATGAATCTCCGAGTCTGCTCGTTCCGATGCTTCTCATGCTTGCCTCGCTTTCCGGTTTAGCGGTCTGCCTCATATTGGGTCGAAAGCGTAAAAAGAGGCTCGGTAAGTGAAGAAAGTGTATATCTGCTCCCCTCGGGGAACGGTTTGTCAAGAGGTTTTTGCGAGATTGTCTAAATTAAATTTTTGAGCGGTGGAAGTACCGCCCAAAGCCTCACTCTTACAGATGTCAAAAAGCGCCTTTTCAAGCGGTTTTTTCGCCTTTTCAGCCTGTTTCACACAGACGATATAAGTTGTTTTGCCAA
>CANRFY010000062.1 GCA_947630015.1 uncultured Clostridia bacterium | reverse complement strand
TCATTCTTCCCTATGAAAAGACGAAGGAATATTACATAGAGCCGCTCGGTGAAATTGAAAAGAAACCGATTTATGATTTTCTCAAACGTTTTTTTGATATTGTGATCTCCGCGCTTGCGCTGATCGTTTTGGCAATACCGATGGCAGTGATCGCGGCGATCATCAAATGCATATCTCCGGGACCGGTTTTCTATACACAGGAACGCCTCGGCAAAGGGGGAGTACCATATATGATGTGCAAGTTCAGGACGATGCGGATCGATGCAGAGGCAAACGGTGCACAGTGGTCACAGGGCGACGAGGATCCGCGCATCGTGCCGCAGCTTCGTTGGATAAGAAAAACGCGTGTGGACGAACTGCCGCAGTTTTGGCTGTGTCTGACGGGTAAAATGTCGCTGGTCGGTCCAAGACCGGAGCGAGCTTGTTTTTACAATGAGTTTGAGACGTATATCCACGGATTTCACGAACGGCTCAAGGTAAAACCGGGACTGACAGGTTTGGCACAGGTCAACGGCGGGTATGATCTGAAGCCGGAGGAAAAGATAGTTTGGGATGTGGAGTATATAAAGAAGCGCAGTCTGTGGCTTGATGTGAAAATATTGTGCAAGACGGTGAAAACTGTGTTGACAGGCATGGGGGCGAAATAACATGCAGAACACCGACTGTAATTTAAAATACTCGGTCTTGATGTCGGTATATAATAAGGAATTGGCTGCCAATCTTTTCGATAGCATGGAAAGTATTTATGAACAAACTATACCAACAGACGATTTTGTTGTAGTTTGTGACGGACCGCTTAATTATGAATTGGATGCGGTTCTTGAGACCATGAGAGAAAAGTTTGGCAGTGTGCTTAATATTGTTAGACTTGAAAAAAACTCTGGATTAGGCAATGCGCTTAATATTGGAATTGAAAAATGCAAGCATGAATTAGTTGCGAGAATGGACAGCGACGATATTAGCTTTAAAGAACGTTGTGAAAAACAGTTAAAAGTGTTTCTATCGGAGGAAAAGCCGGATATTGTCAGCGGAACTATTATTGAATTTTCGGGAAATATACGCAACATAACGGGGAAAAGAGAACTTCCTTTGACACATGAGGAAATATGTAACTATTCGAAAAAACGAAATCCGTTTAATCATCCAGCTGTAATGTTCCGAAAAACTGCTGTGTTAGATGCAGGAAGCTATTCGGAACAATTCCCATTATTTGAGGATTATTATCTTTGGATAAGGATGCTGTGTCATGGCAGCAGAGGATGCAATATTGCTGATCCAATTCTTTATATGCGAGTATCTGAGGATAGCTATATGAGACGTGGCGGAAAGCAATACGCTAAAAATCTTCTCGCATTTCACTCGTGGTTAAGCACAATAGGATGGACAAAAAAATCCGAATATATTTTAGGCACCTTTCCTCACGCTGCATTATGTATAATGCCGAATAAAGTAAGGGCTGCTGTTTACAAGGCGATTCATAAATAAAGGTTTATACGGCTTTTCCGAGAACAAAGAGAAAAAATTTAACTTTGTTTGTTTGAGCGATAATGTTCCCACCATGATGGCGATAGCAAACGATATTTCATACGATGAGGTTTTCAGATATCAACTGAATAATAAGCTCAAGCCCACCGATTTGGTGATCGGCATTTCCGGTTCCGGCAACAGCAAAAATGTTATAAACGCCGTTGAGTATGCGAAAGAGATCGGTACTCCCGTGATAGGGATAACAGGATATAACGGCGGCAGGCTTAAAGCGCTTGCAGATTATCATATGGACGCAAACATTGACGATATGCAGATTTCCGAGGATCTGCATATGATCTTCGACCACATGATGTATTTTGTACTTAATTATAAGGGCTGATATAATGAGGATAACGGAGCGCCGACAGTCGATGACAATGTCATGATCGGCGCCGGGACGGTGCTGCTCGGCAATATATATAGGAAACGGAGCCGCAATTGGCGCTGATGCCGTTGCGGTAAAAGATTTACCGGCTGCTGAAAAATCATTATGATTTACGGCTCAAATTATAAAAGGGAGATGATATTATTTTAAAAAAACGAGTATTTCATCCATTTTTTAAAGGAATGAGTATTTCATCCATCGTTTGGCTTTTAATGCTGTCTTGCCTTTTTTTTCAATGCTATAATACAAGCTTATCTAAATTTATAATACCACTAATCGTTTTATTCGTATTATGTGAAATTCAGAATATTAATTTGAATCCGGTGCAAGGATGGTTTTCTTTATACTGCGTATTCATAGCTTTTTTGTCCTTGCTCATGATAAAATCCGTATGTTCTGAATATAATATTGCGACTTCTTTGCGATTTTATTTTATACTTGTTTTTATTCCTATTGCAACGCAGATACGGGACAATGAGTTTGAAATCAAATGGAAAATCTTTAAGCTTCTTACAGTAGCTTTTTGCATTTCAATATTTGTAATATGGCTGAATCTAATGACTTCCGGGGACGTCGTTCAATATAGAAAGTGGGCTATTGAAAACGGTGTGGGAGATATCTACATAGTTAATGGCAGAGCTAAGGTCCAGCTGCGAGGGAGCAGTCTTTTCGTTATTGCTTTTGTGATTGATATCTTTCATGAAAAAAGGATTACTTTATATAATTGCTGCATGATCATAGGCGCAATAATTGCGGGGAATGATGCGTATTTATTAGGTATTGCAGCAACGATCGTTTATATACTGTCTAAAAAAATGATAGATCTTTTAAAAAAGAAGTCATTCTTATCGATCGTGATCAGTTTCATATTGATTGTAGTTCTCATAGTTGGCGGTATTTATGCCATTAAAATTTGGATCGACAAGTCTGCATATTCAAATTCCGTTCGGTTTTCACAAATAAAACTCTTTTTAGATACGAACTGGATATACGGCTCCGGGTTGGGTCATCCTATTTTTGGGCAAGCATCTACATTTATATATAATGGCTCCGAAACATATTTTGAAGTCCAAACGCTGTATATATTCAATCAGGTCGGAATTATAGGACTTGCGCTTTTCTATATCCTTACCTTTGCGCCGCTGTCAAATGGAAAGGATTATAGAATGATTGTTGCATACTTGATATATATTATCTATTCTTTTTGGAACCCATATTGTTTCGACAGTAACCATATTGTAGCTCTCTTGCTTATAACGAATGTACTTAGAACAGTATCCGACCCGTTGAACAAAGCAACAAAAAAGTCTCTATTTATAAATTCAAATATGAAAATATATGAAAAAAACATATGCAATAATAACACTATATAATCCGACGATGTCAAGCCTCAAAAATGTAGAGGACGTATCGAAGCAAGTAGACTATGTTATAGTGTGCGATAATAACAAGCATAGTACGGTTGATTTTGATGAGACAGCCAATATTATTCACATTAAAAACCACAGTAATTTGGGGCTGTCGGCAGCTTTTAATATCGCGCTTAATTTAAAAGAAGTTGAATGGTCTGATGATGACTTTGTAATTTTTTTCGACCAGGATTCTCATATTTCCGATGGACATATCCTTTCCCTTATTGCCGAGCTTGAAAAAGCAGAGCAAACGTCCGCTCGGGTCGGATGTATCGGACCTGTATATTACAATCAGACTTCGGACAGTCTGTGTGTCCCCAAGATGAAAACGCAGATCGCTGACGGAATATACAGCGTCAGCAGCATCATAACTTCATCTATGCTTTGTCGTTACGGCACGCTTAAAAAAATTGGTTTTTGGAACGAGAAGTTGTTCCTTGATTTAGCGGATTGGGATGTCTGTTGGCGTATGCAGCAGGCAGGATATCTTACATGTCTTACAGAAAACTTAACATTGATCCATTCTCTCGGCGAAGGACAGAAAAAAATCGGTCCTATAAAGCTCAAGATCGGAAGTCCTATACGTGAATACTATCAAACCAGAGACTGCCTTGTGCTGCTGCACGAAAAATATACCCCGTTTAAATATAAACTTCGATTTATTGCTATGCTCACAGTCAGACCGATTCTGCATTTGATGTTTCTTAATGATAAGAAAAAGCGAGGACATTACATCTATCGCGGATGCAGGGACTACTTATCAGGTATAACAGGAGAATTTGAGGAAGGAGCGAAGTAATTTTGATGAAAGGCATTATTTTAGCAGGCGGTGCCGGCACCCGACTATATCCGCTCACAATGGTAACGTCTAAGCAGCTTCTGCCTGTCTACGACAAACCAATGGTTTATTATCCTCTGTCGACGCTGATGCTCGCAGGGATAAACGACATACTCATCATTTCGACGCCGTCCGATCTGCCAAATTTCGAG
>CANRFY010000061.1 GCA_947630015.1 uncultured Clostridia bacterium | reverse complement strand
ACCAAGCGCCTGCTGCAGCAGGCGCGTCCGACGCCCACGCTGTTCGAGGCGCGCCTCGAACAGCGTGGCATCAAGCATAAGCTCATCAGACCTTACACTCCACGTCACAACGGCAAGGTCGAGCGCTCACACCGCAAAGACAACGAATACTTCTACGCTGCCCACAAATTCTATTCTTTTAACGATTTCAAAAAGCAGCTTGCTGTTCACAGCTACCGATACAACAACTTTCCCATGCGTCCTCTCGGCTGGCTTTCGCCTCGTGAGTTTTTACATAACTTCTTTGTAACACTTCATTGACAAACCTACAACTTTTCTTTCGGATTTTGACGGAATTGTCTTGACAAGCCGAAAATACCGTGATATAATGTCAACCGTTATGAAGCAATGCGGATTTGTGTAATGGCAGCACGACAGACTCTGAATCTGTTTGTGGGGGTTCAAATCCCTCATCCGCAGGAAAATCCCACCGCGCAGCGGTGGGATTTTTTTGCGCGGTGAGGGTGAATGAACCCCGCGGGAGTTCCACGAGATGCAGCTTTCGCCTCCCTCCCGTACATCATCGGGAACTCCTCCCCATCCGCAGGAAAATCCCACCGCGCAGCGGTGGGATTCTTTTGCATTAAACTTATTCGGTGTTCGCACCACGCGCGACTACTTCGCCTACTCGCGAATGTGCGATGCAGGGGCGAACGCACTTGCCAATTAACCTTTGTCATAAAAATTCTTGAAGATTCTTAAGACGGCAGATGCGGAGCATCTGATAACTTTCCGCTTGCGGAAAGTTTCTAAGCGGGGTTTGGGGCAGCGCCCCGTAAATCCACGCCCCTGCACCCACCAAAAGCGTTGACAAGGCAAATAAAATATGGTACAATAGCCGTTGCGATGGGATATAGTGTAATGGCAACACAAAAGACTTTGACTCTTTCGTTACAGGTTCGAATCCTGTTATCCCAGAAAAGCGGGCGGACGCCCGCTTTTTATTTTCGCCGCTATTGATTCTGCGTCCGCGATATGGTAAACTTGTGTTGACATGGAGGTGCCGTATGAATATCACACCGTCGCTTGAATATATCACATACCCCGATCCCGCCGCAGGCTGGATCGACGGCGTTTACCGCGAACGCGTCCCGAAGCTGCAAAGCGCCGCGTCCCGCCCCGATATAGGCTCCGTCTGCCGCAGATTCCGCGAAAAGGAGGAATCGGGATGGGGCGTTTACGAATATCACGAGGGCGCAGTCTATACGATTGCGGGCGATTTTCGCGATCTCGACGTATCGATCGACGCCGAAGTGAAGGGCGCAGCGTCCGTCTCCGTCTACGTCGACGGCGTCAACATAGCGCCGAGGATACCTGTCCCCGACGGCGGCGCCGTCTCGGTTTCGTTTACGGCGCGCACCTGCCGCGGCAAATCACACCTCGCCATATCGCCCGATATTCCCGACGGCGAGGATTCCGTCGAGGCCGAGATCGCGATCCGCTCCCTTTCGGCCGAATTTGCCGCGCGCGCCCCGCGCGCCGTCAAGCCGACGCTGTTTTTGGCCTCGGATTCGACCGTTCAATCATACGATCCGTATTATTATCCCCAGACCGGCTGGGGCGAGGTGCTGTACAGATTCTTCGCCGACGCCGACTACGTCCGCGAATACCGCGCCGAGAACAGCTCCTATTCCCAGTGCCGCGTCTATGAGCTGCCGCGAGTCAAGATCGAGAATCGCTCGATCGGCGGCCGCTCGTCGCGTTCGTTCTTCCTCGAGGGCAAATGGAACGAGCTTCTCGCCCGCGCCCGCGAGGGCGATTACGTGCTGATCCAGTTCGGCCATAACGACAGCACAAAGGCGCGCCCGAACAGATACACCGACCCCGACGCATATGCGGAATGGATCGAACTCTACGTCCGCTCCGCGGTCTCGCGCGCCGTCACGCCCATACTCGTCACGCCCGTGATGAGACGCAACTGCGGCGACGGCGATTTCACGATCTCATTTCCGGAATTTCGCGAAAAGCTGCTCCTCATCGCCGATAAATTCAAAATCCCCCTCCTCGATCTTGACGCCGCCTCCCTCGATATATGCCGCAGACTCGGCGGCGAGGCCGCAAAATCGCTCTACCTTTACGCCGAAGCGGGCGAATACGACGGCGCTTACGCAAACGGCGTTCACGACGATACGCATCTGTCGCGGCGCGGCGCGCTCACATACGCGCGGCAGGCTGCGCTTCTCATGCGCGATATAGAAGCGCTTGCCCCGATCGCGGCGCTGCTCGACGAAAAAAAGCTATGTCTGAGCTGACAAATCCGCGCGAGATCAGGCGCATCATGGATATGTTCGGCATATCACCGCGCCGCGAATTCGGACAGAATTTCCTCATCAACGACGCGATCCCGAAGCGGATCGCCGACGCCGCCGTCGGCGAATTTTCAGGCGGCGCCTGCGCGCTCGAGATCGGCCCCGGGATCGGCGCTTTGACGCGCGAGCTTGCGGCGCGGTGCCGCCGCGTCCTCGCCGTCGAGATCGACAGCGCGCTGATCCCCGTGCTTGAATACACGCTTTGCGGCCTCGACGCGGTCGAGGTCGTCAACCGCGACATCCTCGACTGCGATATCGACAAGCTCGCGCGCGACGCGTTCGGCGGCAGCGAATTCCACGTCTGCGCCAATCTCCCCTACTACATAACGACGCCGATCATAATGCGGCTGCTCGAACACGGCGGGGAGCTGCTGCGCTCCGTCACGGTGATGGTCCAATCCGAGGTCGCCGACCGACTCACGGCGTCGCCGGCGACGCCCGAATACGGCGCGATCTCGGCGTCGGTCGCATATCACGGACGCGCAAAAAAGCTGTTTTCAGTGTCGGCGGGGAATTTTCTCCCCGCGCCGAAGGTAAACTCCGCCGTCGTAAAAATCGATCTATATCGAAAGGATGATCGTCCCGTCTGCGCCGCCGACGACGCCATGCTCGGACGCGTCGTCGCGGGAGCGTTCGGACAGCGCCGAAAGACGCTGTCGAATTCGCTCGCATCCGCGTTTCCCGAGATCGGACGCGACAGGATCGCATCCGTCATATCGTCGCTCGGACTCGATCCGCGCGTGCGCGGAGAGGCGCTCGGGATCGAGACGTTCGCCGCGCTCGCGGACGCGATCTCGGCCGAATTGTCGGCTGACGCGCCGCACGGATAATAAAATTCAGCGTCGCGCCGATCCGCCGGCCGCCAGCGCGCGGACGATCCTGTCGATATCGCGCCAGCTTGCGGCCTCATAGCGGACGACGCCCGAGGCGGACGCACCCTCGCGCAGAGCGAGGATCGCGTCGACGCCGGCGGCCTCCGCGCCGAGGCACGAGGCGATATTATCGTCGACGAGGACGTCGACGCCGTTTGCGGCGCAGTATGCGCCCTTGTCGGTGGGCAGAACGGCCGCCTCGATTTTATCGTAAGGGATCGACTTCTCGTTCAGCCATTTGCGGCTGAACGAAACGGGATCGCCGAACCATTCCGGCAGGCGCGCCGTCAGGATCGTGACGCCGTATCCGTCTCTCTTCCAGCCGCCGACGACGTCTGCGGCGTCGGGACGCGCCTCCGCGAGCCGGAACGCGTCCGTACCGCCGTCGCGCATACACTCGATCACATCGGGCAGCGTCCAGTCGCAGATGCGGACGAATTCGTTTGCGTCGGGATCGACGACGCGGAACGGAAGCTCGCGGTGACGATCCAGATATGCCTCGGCATATTCTGCGCGCCGGACTATATTCAGCGTGTCGTCGATATCGATGGCGATGTTCATACTGCGCCTCCCGCTTAGTTTTTCAATATATGATACAATGATATTGCCGCCGTGTCAAGAGCGGAACGCCGCCGCAAAAAATCGCACGCCGCCGAAAATTCGCGCAAAAATCCTTGACAACCGCCGCGCGCTCTGTTATAATAACAAAGTCAGGCGCTGCTATGGCTCAGTTGGTAGAGCGCATCCTTGGTAAGGATGAGGTCATCAGTTCGATTCTGATTAGCAGCTCGCAGAATGCGCGAAAAGCGCGCGACCGCCCGAAGGCTCGGTGAAACCGAGCTTTCGGGCGGCCGTTTTTTGTGGGGGGAGGGGGAGCGCGGGCGCGGGGCGAGTGGGAATTTCCCGCTATATAAGCGCCACCCGGAGATCGGGAAATTTCACCGCTTCCGTCCGGCGGGGCGCTGTCCGGAGATCGGGAATTTTCGCCGATTCCGCCCTGCGGGGCGCCACCCGAAGATCGGGAAATTTCGCCGCTTCCGCCTTGGCAGGGCGCCACCCGGAGATCGGGAAATTCCGCCGCTTCTGTCCGGCGGGGCGCTGTCCGGAGATCGGGAGTCCGCTTCCGTCCGGCGGGGCGCCACCCGGACGCTATGCCGCTCTGCGGCATAGCTATCGGGAAATTGAATTTGCGCTGCAAATTCAATTCGCCGATTCCGCCTTAACAGGTTCAATAGAAAAGCTCCACTACAAGTGGAGCTTTTCTATTGAAGGCGCCACCCGGAATCGGACCGGGGAATGAAGGTTTTGCAGACCTCTGCCTTACCGCTTGGCTATGGCGCCTTAT
>CANRFY010000060.1 GCA_947630015.1 uncultured Clostridia bacterium | reverse complement strand
CGGCGGCGTCGCCGCGCGTCGCGCCCGCGCTCGACGGCGCCGTCGGCGAGTATTTCCGCGCGCTGTTCGCGGAGTGAATAGTTAAGGGCCTCTTTGCTGGCCGGCAAAGAGACCCTTGCGCAAATGCGCTTCCTTTGCAATTCTAACTCTTACTTTTCACAAACTTTTTCAAAGTTTTTAAATTTGTTAAGGGCCTCTTTCTCGCAAGAAAGAGGCCCTTAACGATCCCGAAAGAGGCTCCCGTGTGGCGTCGATGTTATTGAATCGGCGGAAAGAGGGGTTTCGGGCGTAAACCGCGATATTGTTTAGTCAGGTGCGTCCGTGCCTCCGCGCGGCGCGTCGAGAGCGATGCTATTCTGTCGCAAACGGGATGAGACTGACAGCGTCAGATTTCGCTCGTTTCGTGCGAACAAATGGGATTCACAAGGAGATACGAGACGGTTCGCACCGCTTGGCGCGCAGTTTTGTGCATCCGTGAGGGTTTATGTCAGTGCGAACGCGATCTCGCCAGCTGCAAACAGCTCCCATGCGGACTTATTCGACTGCGCCGCCGAAACGTCGCAATCAATCCGGCGCTGGCAGCGACGGACATCGCACGCGCTCGGTGCGCGCAGGTGAGGCTGGATAGCCTACGGCAAAGGGAGTGAGGTGCGTCGATAGAGCAAGCGCCCCGCGAAGAGTTGTTCGCACATAGTCTCAGCGCGTTGTTCTTTTGGAGAGGGGGTACGGGGGAGGACCTTTTCTTTTAAGAAAGGGTCCTCATCCCAAAACCATATTTTAAGAAAGGGTCCTCATCCTAAAGCAATCTATTGCAGAAAAGTCCTCATCCCCAACCGCATCTTTGCAAGAAAATATCATCATCACAAATCAGCTCTTTGCGAAAAGAAAAATTTAAATGTGAATTAAAGCCTTTTTCAAAAGTTTCAGCATATAACCGTCGCATCGCACCATTCCATCTCATAGCCTTGTGATCTTGCCCCAAAAGCTGTCCGACGCGCTGCGCGCAGCAGTTAATCTGCGCTTGATAGTGTAATAAATATGAAAATAATTCCGAAGTTCCGAAATTTGTGTGCATAATTTTTATCAAATAGACTTGCGAAAACGGAAGTTTTCTGCTATACTTAACTTTGGCTTTAGCCTGTCAATAATTATTTCCGGAGGCTCGGGCTTGTTCGGTTCGGCAAAGAAAGAATACATTCCCGATTTTGAGCTGTACGATGTGCATTGTCATATCCTGCCCGGGGTCGACGACGGCGCGCGGACGATGGAAGATTCGATGGCGCTGCTTGCCTCCGAATACGGGGACGGGGTGCGGCACATAATACTGACGCCGCATTTCCGTTATCATATGTTTGAAAATCGCGAGCGCGACGTTGTTGCGGCGTATGAGGCGCTGAGGACGGCGGCAGCCCGCGAATTCCCCGATCTTGAGCTTCTGCTCGGATGCGAGCTGCATGAACACGTCGATATGCCGGCGCATATAGCGAGAAGAGATCAGCTGCGCATGGCGGGTACCGATTATGTTCTCGTCGAATTTTCGGACGGCGACGAGCCTGCGCTCGTAAAGGAACGGCTCTACGAGCTTGTGTCGAACGGATATGCGCCGATAATGGCGCACGCGGAGCGTTACCGCTCCATATCGTCCGATCTTGAGCTTATGGGGTATCTTGTCGGACTCGGAGTGAAGATACAGCTCAACGCCGACAGTGTGACAGGCCGCGTCGGCGGAGGCTTCAAGCACGCCTCGGCAAGGCTCATGGAAGCCGGATACGTTCATCTTATCGGCAGCGACTGCCACGACGTAAAGTCGCGTCCGGCTCGTCTTGCGCAGTGCGCGCAATATCTGCAAAAGCGTTACGGGTTCGATTTTGCAAAGAAAATTATGTGCGACAACCCGTCAGAAATTGTAAAGGAACGGAAACTGTAATGGACAACACTCAGGTTCAGCAGCAGCGCGAGGACGACGCGTCCGAGATCGATCTGCTCGAGCTGGTTCGCGTACTTTGGAGCAACGCGCTCATAATCGCGACGGGAGCTATACTTGTGGCGCTTCTCGTTTACGTATTTGAATCGTTTTTCGTCACGCCGCAGTACACGTCAACGGCAAAGCTTCTCGTCCTCAAGAATCAGTCCGAAGGACTGAATTACACCGAGGTCCAGCTCTTCACTCAGTTGACGAACGACTGCGTCGAGCTTATCCAGGTGCGCGAGGTCACGGAGAAGACGATAAAGGATCTCAACCTCAGAAACGACGACGGCGAGCTTTTGACGCATGAAGATCTGCTCGACAAAATGTCCGTATCGAAAATATCGGATACGCGAATGATCTCGATCAGCGTGAAGGATTCCGATCCCGTTATGGCGCAGAAAATAGCCGCGCAGATCATGGACAACGCAATGGATCACATAAATAAGACGGTGTTCGGCACGACGGGCGAGGAGGACAAGGTCGTCAACAAGGCCGAGGCCGCAAACGCGCCCGAAAATCCGAGCAGTCCGCACAAATTCCGCGACACCGTTATCGGCGGCGTCGCCGGCTTCGTTATCGTATCGGCGATCATAATCGCTGTTCATCTGATGGACAACACGATCAAGACGAGCGACGATATCGAAAAATATCTCGGTCTGTCCGCGCTCGGCGTGATCCCGATCTCGGAAGAGGAAGCCAACGCCAAGACGAAGAAAAAGAAAGCCCGCGCAAAAGGCTGACACGGGGACGATCCAAAAGAGAAATGAAAGGACAGCGGTTCGCCGTTTACCGATAGAATATGAAAAAAGTTATACTCAAGGATCTCAATCAGGATCATATCGTACAGGAAGCGTTTAAGTTCCTGCGCACGAATATACAGTTCTGCGGTTCGGACAAGCACGTCATAATGCTGACGAGCTGCGTTTCGGGCGAGGGCAAATCGGACACGAGCCTCAGTCTCGCGATGTCGCTGGCGGAGCTTGGCAAGCAGGTTATCCTCGTCGATACGGACCTGCGCAAGTCGGTGCTTCTCTCGAAGCTCAACAGGAGCCGCGACGAATTGCTCGGACTCACGCATTTTCTGACGGGACAGGCGTCGCTCCGCGACGTCGTCTGCACGACGAACGTGCCGAATTTCCATCTCATCACGGCGGGGCCGTTCCCGCCGAATCCCGTCGAGCTGCTCAACAACCGCCATTTTGAGGCTATGATCGAGGCGCTCCGCGCCGCATACGACTATATCATCGTCGATACTGCGCCTCTCGGCACCGTCATCGACGCCGCGATCGTTGCAAAGCAGTGCGACGGCGCCGTGATCGTCATCGAAGCCGGAAAGATCAATTACCGTTTTGTTCAGGATACGAAGGCGCAGCTCGAAAAGAGCGGATGCCCCGTGCTGGGCGCGATCTTAAACAAGGTCGATGCGAAAAAGCCCGGTTACGGCAGCTACGGCCGCTACGGATACGGCAAATACGGCAAGTATTACGGCAAATACTACGGCGATTATTACGGAGAATCGACGACGACGGCGACGGTTCAGCAGCCGCAGCAGCAGGCAAGACCCGCTCACCGTGCGGCTGCGCCGCAGACGACGGCGCAGCCTGCGATCCCGCAGTCGGGACAGCAGCCGCAGCAGAACGCGCCGAAGGCATAAGGGAGAGAATGAAAGCGGAACCCGCAGGGGTTCCGCTTTTTGCCTCCACGTGAGGCGGGGCGTGAGCCTGTGCGAGGCTTGCCAGCACTCAGTTGGAACTTTTGCAAAGCTTTTGATTCTATCTAAATTTTCTTTTCGCGCAAAGAGCCAGTTTGGGATGAGGACCCTTTCTTCAAAAGAAAAGGTCCTCCCCCAAACCCCTCTCCAAAAGAGCAACGCGCTGAGACTGTGTGCGAACAGCTCATCGCGGGGCGATTGCTTATGTTATCCACGTGTCATCAACGCACGAACAATTCCGATTCACAAGAAAAAACATTGCGTCCACTTCGCTGGGCGCAATTTTCTTCAAAACAATTTTTACAACAACTGTGGCACATCATCTCTATCGACGCACCTCATTCCCCGCGCCGTAGGCTTCCCAGCCACACCTGCGCGCACCGTGTGCGTGCGATGTCCGTCGCTGCCAGCGTCAGATTGATCGCGACATTTCAGGCGGCGCAGTCGAATCAGCCCGCGTGGGAGCTGTTAGCAATAAATAAAATCGCGTTCGCCCTGACATAAACACTCACGGATGCACAAAACTGCGCGCCAACCGGTGCGAACCGTCGCGTATCTCCTTGCGCAGCGGAGCTGTTCGCACGAAACGAGCGGAATCTGACGCTGTCAGCTACATCCCGTTTGCGACAGAATCGCATCGCTCTCGACCCGCCGCGCGAAGGCACGGACGCGCTTGCCAAAATAATATCGCGGTTTACGCCCCAACAAATTTTGCCACCGATTGAATAACGTCGACGCCACACGGGAGCCTCTTTCGGGATCGTTAAGGGCCTCTTTCTTGCGAGAAAGAGGCCCTTAACATAATTTAAAAACTTTGAAAAGTTTGTGAAAAGTAAAAGATAGGATTGCAAAGGAAGCTCCTTTGCGCGCGTCTCTTTGCTGGCCGGCAAAGAGGCCCTTAACAATCCCAGAAAGCGGCGTGCCGGTGGCGTCAATTCCGCTCCAGT
>CANRFY010000059.1 GCA_947630015.1 uncultured Clostridia bacterium | reverse complement strand
GAGCGGAATCAGAACGAAAAGCAGATGTTTGATATCACCAACAGCGTCACAAAGGCGATATCCGATCAGGGCTTCGAGGTGACACGGATGAAACGCGAAGACATTAAGCGCATACTTGCGATATATTTCGAGGCGACAGTGTTCGGAGAGCATATGCCCGATGTCGACGGTGAGCAGTATTTCACCGGTGAAGAAATGATCAGCGACTCGTAACTGCCATTCTATCCGTTGACAAATAGTGAGGTGTAGGGTATAATTTGATAAACAAAACCAAAAAAAAAGGAGGAGAGCGACTTGAAATGTAAGCTTATGCATAAAAGGACAGCTGTAGCAGATATAGAGATCGATGAAGTGTACGGCGGTATTCAAAGCATCGGCACAGTTTACAACCCCGAACATCTGCCGGTAGGCGTCGCGTTACACGGCGGTATTATCGAACGCGCCTCTCTCAACGAGTGGTGGTGTGACCGCTCGATACCTGCAAGCCGTTCAGGAATAGAGACTGCTCTTGTTACGCTCGGCGTAGGCAGTACGATGCTTCTCCTTACACGTTCCCTGGGACTTTCGCTGTCGGATCAATACTGGATATGTCCCGTTGATACGCAGTTAAAGTGGGACGACGTTAACTTCTTTGAAAACGCTTTTTCCGATGATATCGGTGACATTCTTTTCGGCGCGGCCAAAAAAGGAGTCGCTCTTGATTTCTCCTCCCCCGATAGTACTTCGGACGGAAATCTGCAAAAACGGTGGAAGATCATCGACGGCAAGCGCTGCCTCATAAAAGGCGGCTCGGCTCCGTTCAGGCAGCAGCCGTTTAATGAAGTTATAGCGTCGGGCATAATGGAGCGCCTCGATATCCCGCACATACCGTATTCGGTAATATGGAGCGACGGTGCGCCTTACAGCGTATGCGAAGACTTCGTTACAAAAGACAGCGAACTTGTTCCGGCGTGGCGCATCATAAAGTCCCGGAAAAAGGACAACAGTACGTCAATGTATATGCATTTTGTAAACTGCTGCGATGCGCTCGGTGTAAAAGATGCCGTTTTGTTCCTTGATCGGATGATAACGCTCGACTATATTATCGCGAACGAGGATCGCCATTATGGCAATTTCGGACTTCTACGCGATGCCGAAACGCTGCGCTGGCTCGGATTTGCACCTATATACGACAGCGGTACGTCACTCGGATACAACAAAATGATCTTTGAGATGCGTTCGGAGCGCGACGTCGTCTGCAAGCCTTTCAAGAACAAGCATACGGAACAGCTGAAACTCGTATCGTCCTTCGACTGGATAGATTTTGACAAACTGAGAGATGTACGAGAATTTATACTCGATGTGCTTTCGAGTGCGGGAGAATATTCGGACGTGTCGCGCGCGGAAGCGGTCGCAGACGGCGTCGAACGTAGAATACGGAATGTCCGTTCGCTTGCCATGAGCAGGAGAAAAGAAGAAACTGAAGCCGATACGCTTTCAACCGAGGACGATGTTGAACGCGATGTTGCTGAAGACTATACGCAGAATTTTTAGACCATATTTATTAAAACAGCCACTGTGCATTTGCATGACGGCTGTTTTTTTAGTTTTGATACAAAATGTAAAATAATTCGGAGGAAGAATGAAAAACCGAAAAAAGAAACGATCGCCCGAAGCCGAGGCCGCGGCATATGCGAAGGACTTCTTCGATATGATCCTGCCGGGGACGATAAAATTCTTATCCGACCACTATATCGTCGGCGACAGTTACCGCTCCGTCTGGGCGATAAGAGAGTATCCGCCAGCGACGGAAGAACAGGCGATACTTTCGCGTCTCGCCGACAGGGGCGGCGTGACACTGCGGATATATCACAGGCTCGTGAACGGAGCCGAGCAGCGAAAGATCATATCAGGTGCGACGAGGCGAAACAGGATGAAAAGCGGCGGCACAGATATGAATGACGCGATAGAGGCGGAAGGAAACCTTCAGGACGTGTTCGAGATGCTCGCCAATCTGCGAAAAAACCGTGAGAGCCTTCTGCACTGCGCAGTATTCATTGAACTGAAAGCAAAAAATCTCGAAGCTCTGCGGGAACTCGAGGGAGAGATATCAATGGAGCTTACGCGCTCGAAAATATCGTTCGACAGACTGACGCTGCGGCAGAAGGAAGGCTTTCTCTCCGTTTTGCCGACAGGCTCGAATCAGTTCGGAATGCAGTATGAAAGAGTACTTCCGGCGTCGAGCGTTGCAAATATGTACCCGTTCAACTTCTCAGGTAAAACCGACCCCGAGGGGATGTATATAGGACGTGACAAATACGGCAGCAGCATACTCGTCGATTTTGAAAGGCGCGAGGAAGATAAGACAACGAGCAATATCCTGATCCTCGGAAACAGCGGTCAGGGCAAAAGCTATCTGCTCAAGCTGCTCCTGACAAATATCCGCGAGTCGGGCAAGGCGGTGATATGTCTCGACCCCGAAGCGGAATACGAGGAATTATGCACCGCTCTCGGCGGCACATATATCGACTATATGACGGGCAGATATATTATCAACCCGCTCGAACCGAAAGCGTGGAGTGTGGACGCTGCCGATGATGTCGACGAAAAAGCGCCGGATGCGTTCAGACGTGCAACAAAACTGTCGCAGCATATTGCGTTCCTCAAGGATTTTTTCAGAGCATATAAGGACTTTTCGGATGCCCATATAGACACGATCGAGCTCATGCTCACAAAGCTGTATGACAAATTCGGGATAACTGATAAAACGGACTTCGACTCTCTTACGCCGGATAAATACCCGACCATGTCGGACTTTTACCGTATATGCGAGGACGAGTACGATCTGTACGACAAAAATCAGAAATACCTTTATACAGAGGAAATACTGCGCGAGGTCTGTCTCGGCATACACTCGATGTGTGTCGGCGCAGAGTCGCGTTTTTTTGACGGTCACACCAACATTCGCGACGATATGTTTCTGTGCTTCGGCGTCAAGGGACTTATGGAAACGAACAAGCGGCTCAAGGACGCGATGCTGTTCAATATCCTCTCGTATATGTCCGGCAAATTGCTCGGCAGAGGAAATACAGTGGCATCGGTCGACGAGTTGTATCTGTTTCTCTCAAACATGACCGCCATTGAGTATCTGCGCAACAGCATGAAACGCGTCCGCAAGAAGGAATCGTCGGTCATAATTGCGTCCCAAAACATAGAGGATTTTCTGATACCGTCGATCCGGGAGTTTACAAAGCCGCTGTTCTCTATCCCGACGCATCAGTTTCTCTTCAACGCGGGGCAAGTCGATCCGAAGGACTTTATGGATGCGCTTCAGCTCGATGAAAGTGAGTTCGAACTGATCAAATATCCCGAACGCGGAACGTGTCTATACAGGTGCGGCAACGAGCGGTATCTCTTGCAAGTGACAGCGCCGGAATATAAATCCGCGCTGTTCGGCAAGGTGGGCGGCAGATAAAGTATGACAGCGACAGTTGCGGCAGCGCTCAAAAAAATTGCCGTCGCGCTCCTTACAAATCCGAAAGTTCTCAAAACTGTGGTCGGCATAATATTCGGTATCATCGTCATGATCGTTATGCCGATAGCGGCATTCTTCGCTGTTCTTTCGGGCGATATAGAGATAGACACGGATGAGTTTTACGAGATGGTGATGGAGAGAATCGACGAGGACAAGCTCGATAAGATCGATGATATGAACGATATTTTGAATGCGCTCGATGATGCTATGGATGATGCCCATTTCGACGACGAAATGATCGATGAAGCGCGGCTGCTTCTTATCGTTTTCCTCTCCGATATCGCAGACGACGAGGATTTTATCGACGATCTCATTTCGTGCTTCGAGGATGATCCCGACTATGAGGAGCTTATCGAAAACGTCAACGACACGTTCGGTACAGATATCGACCCTGATGAGTTCGAGCGTATGATGGAACGGTTGGGAGCGTAGACAGGCATATTCGGCGTTTGTCTACACATATTTGGCAGATGTAAAATACAACGGAGAAAGGAGAACAATTGGTATACAGAGATTTTGAGATAGTAATGCGCCGGGAAACAGGCGGCGATAATGACGAAAAATATGCGTGTACGGTATACGACAAGAACGATCTCGATCATGACAATGTGATCGGTCAATTCTCCGTCGTGCCGGAACGCGGTTTCTTCGGCGAGATGAGATCATCACTCGGTCGTACAGTCAGAGATCATGTGGACAAAAACTATCATGAACTGAATGAATCGAGACTGAACGCAGAGAACGCGCGTCTTTCGAGTATGCTCGAAGGTGCGATCGTCAGCTTGTCGAGATACAAACACGATATGAGGCTGTACGATACGTTGAGGCATGAGGTCGGTATGTCGGACACCGAGGTGATGCGGTACGGTACATCGCTCGCGTCGCCTTACGCAAGGCATGAAGACGTCGCCGCAAAAATATCGGACTACATTGCAGGAGCCGCCGTTGAGCAAACGGGCAATTCGTTTACGACCGTTACCTATGACGAGATCAACAAGCGTTTCAAAACATATATGCAGAACGATGAACATCTGAAAAAAGAAATAGGCGAACGGCTTGAAAACGATCATTCTGATGTGATCTCCCGCGCGGTCATGTTGGAAAAAGGTGTGTTTCTCGACATTGATGTAAACGAAAATATGAGCGAGACTAACAGCGAGAGCATGACGGAAACATGGGGACTCTCGATGTGACTGCCTGACCGCAGCGTGGCGCGCGTGTTCGCGCTGTGTGCGGCTTTCGCGATCCGGTCGGACAGCAGACGGTCGCAGAAGCCGCGCGCGTTGTGCGCGATTTG
>CANRFY010000058.1 GCA_947630015.1 uncultured Clostridia bacterium | reverse complement strand
ATTTATGCCGCCGCAGCCCAAGAAAAACGAAGAATCGGCATAGCCGGATTTCTCCAAACTATGCCGATTTTCTTCCCGGAAATAAAATCCCTTAGTTGCACCGCCTTTGGTGGGAGCAATTTTGTTTAACATAGTTTTTCACAACCACCGCGCACGTCACCTCTATTGCCGCACCTCACTCCCTGTGCCGTAGGCTTTCAAGCCCCACCTGCGCGCACTGTGCGCGTGCGATGTCCGTCGCTGCCAGCGTCGGATTGATCGCGACGTTTCAGACGGCGTAGTCGAACAGGTCCGCGTGGGAGCTGTTAGCAGTTAGTGAGATCGCGTTCGCCCTGACATAAACACTCACGGATGCACGACACTGTGCGCCAACCGGTGCGAACCGTCTTGTATCTCATTGTGAATCCCATTTGTTCGCACGACACGAGCGGAATCTGGCGATACCAGAAAACGATTAACCAAGACAGAATCGCATCGATCTCGACGCGCCGCGCGGAGGCACGAAACTGTTTGCAAAGATGATATCGCGGTTTACGCCCGAATCGATTCTTTCCGCAGACTGGAGCCGAATTGACGCCACCGGCACGCCGTTTTCTCGGATTGTTAAGGGCCTCTTTCCCGGTCAGCAAAGAGACCCTTAACTCTTTTTTTACTTTGCAAAAGTTTTAGAATAAGAATGGATAGAATCGCGAAAGTGCAGTATCATCATTTATTATCCGCGCGGCGGGAACCGACACAAACAAAAAAACGCGCGTCGGGAACCGACGCAAACAAAAACAGGCTCGGAGAGCCTGTTTATCGCAGATACACCGCCCACGCGACGACAAGATGAAAAAGCAGAAACAGCGGCAGACATATCATGAAATTTGTGTGGCGCGTCTTATGCCTGATCAGCTGCATCGTGACGTACATGACGAGCGCGCCGCCGAAAAACGCGGCGGCAAGCAGCACGCGTTCCGGCACACGCCGTCCGCGCTTCCACGATGCCGATTTGTCGTACACGGTTAAAATCAGCGACAATACGGACGAAAATGCGAAAAGGCAGAGAAGCGGCAGCCGCATCCATACGGTGATTTCATTTAAAATTTCGGGATTCATCCGCCGTCATTCCTCCATATAGATCGCACCCGCGTCGAACAGCCCGTGCCGCGACATCGATCGGACGTGGACGCCGGCGTCGGCAGCGGCGCGCATGACGGCGTCATGATCAGGGTGAAGCTCGATATTGCCGAGGAAATATACGATCCCGCGCGCGTAAAACGACGCGCCGCCGATAAAGCCGGTCGAATACCCGGGCAGCGATATGGAGCCGGAGCCGATCAGCACAGATCGGACGCCGCGCGACAGCGCGAGCTTGTGAATGGACGGATCGGCGGTCAAAATCGGCGCGCGCGCGCCATCTCCGAGCGTGCAGACGGAGCATTTTGCATATCCTTGGGCGACGTTTAACACCGGCGTCATGGCGGCGGATGCGGCGCGCTTGACGGCGGGCGATATCGCGTCGGCGCGGCCGACGAGAGCGCCGCCGATCATAACGCAGTCGAACGCGGCGTCGGCGGGATATGAATCTGCGGGCGGATCGGACGTAATAACAACGCGACGGCGCGTCGCGCGCTCGACCTCGTCGGCGACGTATTTGTGAGCGGAGCGAACGAAAACAGATCCGAACCCAGAATATAAGAGCATATCGGGATGGGAGGCGACGGGCGCGGGCATCCCGCATCCCGCGCGCAGACGCACGATCTCGACGTCCGCGAGGACGTCGTCGGCGCGTATCGCGTCCGTGATCTCGGACGGGGTGTTGTCAGCTAAAAATAAAGCGGCCATAAAACACAAAAGGGCAGACTACTGTCTGCCCGGGCGCGTCAGTTCAGACGGCGCGAGTGATCTTGCCGGTGCGCTTGCTTGCACGCAGGCAGCGCGAACAGATGCTGACGGTTTTGTGCGTACCGTTGTCGTCGATGCGGATCGTCCTGATGTTGGGCTTCCATGTTCTCGAAGTCTTGCGCTCCGAATGAGAAACATTGTGGCCGAACGTAACGCCCTTACCGCAGATGGAACACTTTGCCATAGTTTAACCTCCAGATATATCATGGTCAATTATCACATTACGAACAGAGTCATTATAGCATAATAAAAATATGATTGCAAGGGGTAAACGATAAAAATCATCGACAATTTGAAAAATTTTCGCGCGGATTTATTTGACGCGGCGGCGTCCGATCCGAAAATAAATTGACGTTTTTACTTGACAACGCGATTGATGTGTGGTAGAATGATGAGGCTGTAGAGCAAACGGCGAGATACGGAGAAGTCGCCTAGTTGGTCGAGGGCGCGCGACTGGAAATCGCGTAACCGCCAAAAACGGTTCAAGAGTTCGAATCTCTTCTTCTCCGGAAAAAAGACACCGATCGCGGTGTCTTTTCTTTTCCGATTTTATCGGCGTTCGCACCCCGCGCGGCTACTTCGCAGGCACACGAACGCGCGATACAGAGGCGAATACATTCGCCCAATAACCTTCGTAAGGAAAGTTTCCTTAAGTCAGGGTTCGGGGCAGCGCCCCGAATAAAGAAAGGAGCAGTTATGATATCAAAAGATAAAACTCATGCGCGATGGTATCCGACAGACACGCTCGACACGATGTACGACGTCGACGAAGTGCGCGTCGGTTCCGAGGGGCTTACGATCGAGATGGCGCCGGACGGGGAAAACAGGGACGGCTGCAAGCGCATAAGACTCGTATGGGACGGCTTTGTCTCGTATCAGGTGAGCGCCGAGACATACCGCGACGACTGCTGGGTCGAAAGCAAAAATGACGCGTGGTCGTTTTTCGTCAGCGGCGACTCGCAATATCTTCAAAATTTCAAAGAAAGCTGCGCGCTTTTTCCCGATGGCGCGCGCCACTTTCTCATCGTCGGCACGAACATTATCGCAGATGTTATAGCGGCCGACTACCCGACTGCAACGGAATATTGACGTACATAAAAGCGGACGGACCGCAAAGGTCCGTCCGCTTTCTTATTGTGATTTTGCGTTTTTATGGCACTCGCCGCGCAGCGCGCATCCGGCGCAGTCACAGCCGCACGAGGATTTGCCCTGCTTACGGTCTCGCGCCATTTTGATTATCGCCAAGGCGACGACCGCCGCCACGACGAGCAGCACCGCTATCGTGGCAATATTTCCCGTCAGCCACTCGAGCATAATGCGTCAGCCTCGCTTTCAGTTCTTCGATATGGATACGGCGCGGTCGGCGTCCTTCGATCCGAGCCTCGACGCCTCCTTGTACGGACGCACGAGCATGAATACGATGAAGGCGAGTACAAGAACTGCGGCGATCACGCCGATCACATTCAGGCTGCCGGTGAAAATGCCGCCGAGCTGGTATATCATCAGCGATACCGCATACGCAAATACGCATTGATACCCGATCGCGAACCACGTCCATTTAGCGCTGTTCATCTCGCGCTTGATTGCGCCGATCGCGGCAAAGCACGGAGCGCAGAGCAGATTGAACGCGAGGAACGAATAACCCGCGAGCGGCGACAGCCCCTCGAAATCGAGAACGCCGAACACGCCGACGACCTCTTCCTTCGCGACAAGTCCCATTATTGTCGCGATCGCGGCCTTGATGCTGCCGAATCCGAGAGGCGCGAACAGCCACATGATCGCGCCGCCGATCATTCCAAGCACAGTGTCTTCAAGCTCGAGATCGAGCGAGAATCCGAAATGCCCGTCGACGGTCCCGAACGACGATCCGGCCCAGATGATGATCGACGAGAGCAGGATTATCGTCCCCGCCTTCTTGATGAAGGACGACGCGCGTTCCCATACGGAGCGGAATATGTTCGACGCCGTCGGCCAGTGGTATGCGGGCAGCTCCATGACGAACGGAGCCGGATCGCCGGCGAACATCTTCGTCTTTTTCAGTATGATGCCGGAGACGACGATCGCCGCCATGCCGAGGAAATATGCGGAGGGAGCGACCCACCATGCGCCGTGGAACAGCGCCGTCGCGATGAGCGCGATTATAGGCAGCTTCGCGCCGCACGGGATAAACGTCGTCGTCATGATCGTCATTCTGCGGTCGCGCTCGTTTTCGATCGTGCGCGACGCCATGACGCCGGGGACGCCGCATCCGGTCCCGATCAGCATCGGTATGAACGATTTGCCGGACAGACCGAATTTGCGGAATATCCTGTCCATGACGAACGCGATGCGCGCCATGTAGCCGCACGATTCAAGGAACGCGAGGAAGAAGAACAGAACGAGCATCTGCGGCACGAATCCGAGAACTGCGCCAACGCCGCCTATAATGCCGTCGACGATGAGACTTTCGAGCCACTCGGCGCATCCGATCTTTTCAAGTCCCGCTGCGGCAAGCTCGCCGACGCCGGGGACCCATATGCCGTATTCGGACGTGTCCGGCACGCCGTCCGCACCCTCGCCGACGGCGGATTCATACATCTCGGAGATGTCGTAGCCCTCGTTTGCGAGCGAGTCGGCATACGTGCCGTATGCCTCGTCGAAATCGGCGAAGCTGCCGTCGTCGATCGCCGCCGCTATATCCGCGGCGCCGATCACGTTCGCGTCGACGGCCGCGTTCACTGTCGATATAAGCTCGTCGGTGAACAGATGCTCGGCCGCATATGCGTCCATCGCCTCGTCATAATCCGACGTACCGATGCCGAAAAGGTGCCAGCCGTCGCCGAACAGTCCGTCGTTCGTGAAGTCGGTGACCCACGCTCCCACCGTCGAGACGGAGATGTAGTAGACTATTATCATCACGACCGCGAATATCGGCAGCGCCGCCCAGCGGTTCGTCACGACGCGGTCGATCTTATCCGACGTCGACATCTTGCCCGCCGA
>CANRFY010000057.1 GCA_947630015.1 uncultured Clostridia bacterium | reverse complement strand
GTGATCGTTCAGATACCGCCGCACTTCCTCGTGGAGTTCCGCGTCGATCTTTACGGTCACGCCTTTCTTTTCTTCCGACATCTCTCACCTCTACATTCCAATTTTGGGAGCGATCTCTTCTTCTCCTTCTTCGTCTTCGCCCGTTTCTTCCGCAAGCTCCGCATCTGTGAGCTTGCGGAATCTGTCCTCGCCCGGGACGATACCGAGAGATCTTCCGTTATCGAAACCGCAATGGAGAGTTCCCATGTCATCGACAAATTCGACCGTACCGCGCATATTGTCCTCGACGGGGCGGGGATCGTCGCCCATGTGAAAGAGCAATATCCGTGTGCCGGGCGGGTATTCTTCTTTGAACCGCTCCGCCTGCCGATGTATGCGTTCCCATTCGTTCATGCTGTTTTCCTCCGTTTCTTTCATGTTGTTCTCGTAGATCTCCATCTCGTAAAGGACGCTCCCGTCGCCGTGTCTCGCGTCGAGTACCTGTACCGTCGAACCGCAGAATCGGTAGCATGATGCTTTTTCAAAGTCTGTTCGGAATCCTTTCCCGTAATTGCATGTTGAGTATTTATGCTCCGGCTGATCCTTGATCTTTGAGTAAAAAGCGTTCGACTGCACCTCCGCAACAACACGCCGCAGGCCGACGATATCGGGATGATTGCGATGCGACGTAGCGGTAACTTCTGTGCCGACTTTTATGTTGCGCTTGAGATCGGCAAGACTCTTGATTTCAAGCGGATGCAGCTTTTTCTTTTCTTCCGTCATAGAAGCTCCGTGTTCGAGATCCCGTTCGTCGACCAACTGACCGTGAAATCATTCTCGCCGACTTTGTCACAGAGAACAGACAGAAATTTTGCGTCAGCTTCGACACGCATGGTCAAATACGCCACTTCTTCCGGCGTTGCCGTGAAGACCTTGCCCTCGCCGTACACATACGCATCGACATGAACGTCAATATCGCATTCGGCGGCAATCTTTCTCACGAATCTTTCATACGCAATCCAGCCGTCGAGTTCTTCGATCGACTTCGGGCTGCCCGAGACGAAGAAGCTTGTCTGCTTATCTTCGGCAGTAAGCGTTACTTTTGAAAAAAGCAGTGCCATATCTACATACCTCCCATCGTCATATCATCATATTCGTCTTCGTCATCATCTTGGCAGAGAAACATTTCAACATCTTCATAGTCTTTAAAAAAAACGAATCCACCGGTTACAAATTTGCCGTCATATTCTTCGGCAAAATACTCGCCGAAGCCTGCAAAATCGAAGTAATCTTCCATTTCGGGATTCATACTGTAATCATCTCTGTTGTCTACGAGATAGTGAGCGAGATCTTCCTCATCCGAAACTTTGGGAATAAAGGAAAAGCCGTCAAGATGATTTGCGACACGGGTAATATCGTCGACATTTACAGCGCCGGTCGCTTCTGTGACTGCGGACAGCTTGTCCCAATCCACGCTTTGCAGATCAAGATTTTTCAGTATCCTGTTTACTTCGCAGAGACCTTCGCTGTCTATGAGTCTTTGGAACATTTCCGTCATGGATGCTGATCTCGGATTTTCTGTTTCGATATCCGCCGTGCATTCACTAACGGATGGCGCACCCAATCTGACCGCCGCTTTCTGTATCGCACGCTCATCATCCGGCAGCAGTAATAGTTCGTGTTTGCCGTCGAATCCGAGAAACACCCCGATGATGAAATCGGAACGGTCGTAGTACGGAGGAAATGTATGCCCGTCGTAGACCTCGGTCAATTCGTCGAACGGGTCATAAATGAGAAGTCCGCGCTCGGTTATCTGTGAAAGACCGCGATCAATGAGCCCCTTTCCGATAGCAGCGTATTTCGGATCATCTTCGTCATGGGCGGGGATGCATCCTTCCGTATTCAATACATACGCTCTGCCGATCTTGCCGTAACTGCCGACGTCTTCCACAAGTGTAAAATGATCAAGGTTGAATGTCAGGTTGATGAGGTCTTTTAGAGATGGATCGCTGAGCTTTGTAATGCCGATGAGGAACTGATCCATTTCGAGCGTGTCAAAGCTGTCCATTCGTTTGCCAAGATAGTTCATCTCGTCGAGATTGACATAGCGGTCTTGCAGAATTGAAAATTCTTCGGGCCAAAAGACTCTCGAAACAAATGATGACGGTGCTGCTCCGTCGCCGTCATAGATGTTTATTTCATTGAGTTTTTCATGCAGAGCTTTTTCTTCGATAGGGAAGCGTATATTCGTTTCCGCGCTGTTATTTCTGATTCGTATTTTTATCAAATCCTTCTCCTTTTTGTCATCATAAGACTTGCGTCACATATGCATATCAAAGCATGAGTCCATCTCTGTCTCATCACGGATGAAGTATTCGTCACCCGGGTTCCAGAACGACACATACATGACTCCGTCGCCGACTTCAATCGGCTGCTGCTCGAAGCCTTCGCCAAGTCCGTCCGAGTTTTGCCCCGTGATCCAATCCCGCAGGCGCTCGTCCTCGTCTTTCGTCAGCGGCTCGGTCAGCCTTACGTCGACGGTTCCGTAAAGTCTGCCGTGTAAGCATCGAAAGCCCCAGTCCGCAAGCAGGAGCTTATCGCCGACAGAGTTGTCTGAATGATAATACTCCGCCATGTTTTGAGTGTCCCGTTCGGTGTATGATGAGAATGCCTTGCGTATATCGTCCTCGTAGAAAACGAGATCATGTTCATCGACGGTGATATCGTCGTCATATTCATCATCGCACACGATCTGTGCGGTCAGCGGGAAAAAGTATGTTTCACTCACGCTGCCGCGGTCGTACATGAGCCCGCGTATGTCGTCGGCTATCTCGCTTTCATGGTCGTATTCATCGTTCACGATCCTGCGGCAGACTTCGTCCTTGATAATATCTCTGACGTTGTTGACGCGCTCGACGGCACGGCAGACGTCATCGAGCGTACTGCTCCCGTCGAACATCCTTGCAAGGTGCTGTCCTACTTCGTTTTCCGCACAGAGCTTGACACGCACGTCATCACCTTCCTCATCTGATATCCTTATGTCTGACGGTCTTCGTTCTATCCCCGATTCTCGGAGCTGTAAAAACATATCGTATTTGTCGCCTGTTATCTCGATGACAGAGGTGATGCCGTCTTTTGTTTCGATCAACGTGTTTATCATTGTCGCCTTTTTCATGCTGTTTCGGCTTCTTTCTCTGCATATCTGCCGTCTTCGCAACTCGTGGTGTTCGGTTTCGCCGTTTCGTTCAACGCTTCGTCAGACACATTGACCGAGTCGAGCGCTTTCAGCCCGTACCGCTTTATCATCATCGCGTTGCAGATCAGTCCGAACGCAGCGTCGGGGATGATGCTCCTGTCGCTCATGTCTGCGATATTCATGCTTTCCGTGCCGAGGTACAAATCCTTTGCTGCGCAGAAAAGCGCGTATGCGCCGATCGAATACTTCCCGCGCTTGACGCTGTCGAAGTCGATGCTGTCCCGGCTGACGCACGGCTCCGCATCAGCCCACAATCGCCCGTTCGCCGTCAAAAGATAAACGGCGGCGAGAAGAGAATTGTTTTTCTCCAGTCCCGCCGCCGTCGTGACGAATATTTCCTTGTGCCGTTTGTTTTTGAAGTCCATTTCATATCCCTTCTTCCCGAATAAGTTTTCCTTTCTTTTCTCCGACCGGCGTGCCTTTTCTTCACGCACGGTCAGTTTGAGCTTCTCTTTGAAAGTTGATTTTCCGATCTTGACAGACGCATTTGAGATGATCAGTCTCGCGTTTTCGAGATCGATCTCTCCGATGCGCCGCCCGCCGCCGCGCGAGCGGAAGTTCGGTATCCTCGTCATCATGCGTTCGTACTTTCTGTCGGCGGGTGTTTCTGTGAATAACATTTTTTCTCCTTTCGGTATTTGAAGTATATAAAAAAGACCGCCGAAGCGGTCTTTTTTGACGAGATTGGTTATGTGATACATTGTCCTGCGCAATAAGCGATTTACACCGTTTATTTTTTCTATCCTCCTGACAACCGCCGGAAATTATGCTATACTGACCGTATAACCGACACGATATAACGGAGACATACATGAGCAGGATATTTTTTACCGGCGACCTTCATTTCGGTCACGAAAACATACTCGCGTTCGACAACCGTCCGTTTTCGTCCGTCGAGGAGATGGACGCAGAGCTTGTCAGGCGGTGGAGCGCAAAGGTAAGCGCGGACGATACCGTATATGTCCTTGGAGACATGATCTGGAAGTCATACGGCAACGAGGCAGCGGCGCTTATCCGCAGCCTGAACGGGCGTATCATTCTTATAAAGGGGAACCACGACAGATTTCTCCACAGCGCCGAAGCGAAGGCGGCGCTTGCGGACGTTAAGGATTACGACGATATCGTTGTAACGCTCGAAGACGGCACGAAGAGAAGGTGCATTCTCTCCCACTACTTCATCCCGCTGTACAACGGTCATTTTCGTCAGGCGATACATCTTCATGCGCATTCGCATTTCACAGTCGAAGCTGGCATTGAAGTGGACATAGCGGACAGACTGAACGAAGCCGGGATCGGGACTGAGATCTACAATGTCGGCTGTATGTACTGGAGCTATGCGCCGGTGACGCTTGACGAGATACTTGCGCGCGGGCGAACAGTCAGACCGAATTACGGGGACAGGTGAGAGAAAAATGTCATATAATCGTATCCCCCGCTTTGCGTTTTGCATGGCGGGGGATTTGTATATTCACAGCCACAGTCCCGTCGACATATCCTCATCCACGGACATTGTCTCGTCCGTGTCAATGATCTCGCGGACGCGGGTTTGCCCGTTCAGAATGAACGAGCGGATGAAATCACAGTTCACCTCGATCGGTATTTCGGCCATGCATTTGTCGATCATATCTTCCGTTATCGTCGGAAGCTTCATGTTTCTGTACATTTCATGTGCCGTCTCATTTTCGGAAAGAAATTCATCAAAGAATCTGATCAGCCCGTCATTTTTCCGGCTGATGTCGCTCGGATATCCTCTCGATATGAGCGCGATGTTGTTGTCGTAGTTCGGCGCAAGGGACAGCACAGCTCCTGTCTTTGTATCATGCAGAAATCCGAAATTCTCCGTGTGGCGATCCATGTTGCAGCATATCGAATCCATGTAAATGAGCACGAGATACTGCCGCGCCAGATCGGACGACATGGCAGACAGAACGTTGAAACAGTGTCCGTAGTCCTCATCGTCATCGACGAGGGAGCGCATCGGTTCAAAATTCACAGACGCGCCGTCAGTAAAATCTTTCGAGCGGATATA
>CANRFY010000056.1 GCA_947630015.1 uncultured Clostridia bacterium | reverse complement strand
TCCCACAGATCGGCGTCGGTTTTTGCCTGCGCCGATACCACCTTGCAGCAGTCGATGACGCTGCCGCCGCCCACGGCCAGGATGAAGTCGATGCTGTTCTCCCGCGCAAGCCTCGCCCCCTCCTGGACCTTGGCGTAGGTGGGGTTGGACATGATGCCGGTAAACTCCGTGACATTCTTTCCGGCAGCGGTGAGAAGTCCCATCAGTTCGTCGTAAACACCGTTTCGCTTGACGGAGCCGCCGCCGTAAGCGAGCATCACGTTTTTGCCGACCTTTGCAGGCTCTGCGGGCAGGTTCTTTTCCGCCGCTTTTTCCCCGAAATAAACCGTTACGGGATAACGGTATGTGAAGCTGTTCATCCTGTTTCTCCTTATCTGCCGAAACGTCCGTGAAGCGCACGAACAAAGTTCGGATCGAAATGATCGACGATCTCGCTGTGGCCGATGTCCAGGGGCGCGATTGCCGCCATTTCCTCGTCGGTCAGGCTGAAATTCCAGATGTCGAAATTCTGCTCCATACGGTTTCTGTGGGTGGATTTCGGAATCACGATGACGCCCCGCTGCACGTTCCAGCGAAGGGCAACCTGCGCCGCGCTCTTGCCGTACTTTGCGCCGATCTCGGTCAGGATCGGATGGGTGAAGATCCCGTGTTTCCCCTCGGCAAACGGACCCCACGCCTCCGGCTGCACTTCGTATTCTTTCATCATTGAGATCGCGTTCGGCTGCTGGAAGAACGGGTGCAGCTCCACCTGATTCACCATGGGCGTGACTTCCACCGTCTCGCAGAAATCCGCCAACACATGGGGATAGAAGTTGCACACGCCGATGGCGCGGATGCGGCCTTCTTTGTAGAGTTTTTCGAGCGCCCGCCACGCGCCGTAGTAGTCGCCCATGGGCTGATGAAGGAGATAGAGGTCGAGGTATTCAAGCCCCAGCTTTTGAAGCGAGCTTTCAAACGCTTTCTTTGCGCCCTCGTAGCTGGAATCGGACACCCACAGCTTGGTGGTGATGAACAGATCGTCCCGGCAGGCCCCGCTCTTTTTGAGAGCCGCGCCCACCGCTTCCTCGTTCCCGTAGGACGCCGCCGTGTCGATCAGCCGATAGCCCACGCTGATGGCGTCTAAAATCGCCTGCTCGCACACCTTTGGGTCTTGCACCTGAAAGACGCCGAAGCCCTCCATCGGCATTTTCACGCCGTTGTTGAGTGTGATGTATTCCATATTCCGTAACCCCTCTTTGTTGGTTTGTTTGTAATTATATTTTAGCCCCTTTTGACGGTAATCGGAAGTTTCGGTTGGTTCAGCAGTTATAACCGTAAGTCAGAACTCAAAAAATCCCCGCCCGCAAACGAAAATGCGGACGGGTATATGATCCTGATCATATTAAAAAGTCATTCCCAGACATCGAGCTTTCTGTCTTTATAGTAAAACTCTCTGTCTTTCTCACCGATCTCGCGGATAACCTTGCAGGGAACGCCATATGCTACTGTATTCGCAGGGATATCGTGCGTCACGACGCTACCCGCTCCGATGACGGAATTATCGCCGACGGTGATCCCCAGCATGATCTGACAGCCCGAGCCTATCCAGACATTTCTCCCGATACGGATCGGGAGATTGTAAACATAGTGATGCTCGCGCAAAACTGGCAGGATGGGATGTCCTGAGGTCGTAAAGACCACGTTCGGGGAGATCATGGAGTAATCGCCTATAAAGATATGCTCGTCGTCCACAAACGTGACGTTTGAATTGATATAAATGCCTTCCCCCAAGTGAACGTGTTTGCAGCCCCAGTTTGCATTGAGCGGCGTTTCGACCGTGCAGTCTTCTCCGACCTCCGCGAAAATTTCGCGCAAAAGCTTCTGCCGCAGTTCCGTCTCCGTAGGCAGGGTGCGGTTATATTCTACCATCTTATTTTGGTAAATATGCTGATCGCCGAACAGCTCGGGATCGTCATAGCGATACGGCAATCCCCGCTTTTTGCGTTCGATATTGTCCATGTTAAAATCGCTCCCGAAATAACGTTATTTCAGTTTTGCGCCGTCCCGGAAAGCGTCCCCGACCTTCTCGCCAAGGCGGATATACGCCGCACCCGTCGGGTCGAAGATGATGGCATCCAGCTTTTTATAGTCCACGTTTCCGTCCGTCAGGATGCTCTCGTCGGCGCTGACATTGACGATTTCACCGATCACGTTGCCGTCCTCGTTGAATTTGAGGAATTTACATTCCAGCGTCAGGGGCAGCTCGTTTATTATCGGCGCGTTTACAAATTCGCTTTTTACCGTCGTGAAGCCCGCTTTCTCCATTTTGTTCGGCTCCTGCTTCGCGGAGACGATCCCCACATAGTCGCAGGGTACGACGGTAGAAGCAGTAGCAAAGCTGACGGTAAAAGCTCCGGTCGCTTTGATATTGTCCGTGGTCTTGTGGGAACTCAGGCAAAGCATGACCTGATTTGCGTCATATTGACCGCCCCATGCCGCGTTCATCAGATTCGGCTTTCCGTTTTCGTCATAGGTGCCGATCATCAGCACCGGCTGCGGGTAGACCCACGGTTTCACGCCAAAATTCTTTCTCATTCTGTTGTCCTCCTGTTATGTGAATTTTTTGATATGTACCGAAGCCAAAGCGTATCGTTTTCGATCTGCTCGACCGCTTCAAGGGAATACGCGGCGGGCGCTGCGGTAGAGAATCCGCCCGTTTCAAACAGAGACGCGCATCCGCTGTCGCCGTCCGCCGTGGGCGCTAAAACGATGCTGAGTTCATCGATCAGCCCGGATGCGGCGAAAGCCTGATTTGTTATGCCGCCGCCCGCGAGCATTACACGTTCGATATCGAAAAGGGTTTTGAGCTTTTGCAAGAGCAAAGCGCAGTCGATGGTTTCCTTTCCGGCAAAGATATATGAAATATCAAAACCGCGCAGATATGCGATATAGCTGTCGGACACCTTTTCCGTCAGCACCTCGATCACATGAGCTTTCGTTCGGCCTTTCTTTTCAAGATATTTCCCGTGCCATTTAAGAACGCCATCGCCGTCCAGCGACACGATGTAGTTATTCACATCGCTGTCCCCAAGGTAATCCTCGCGGGGAAAGGTCAGCTTCGTTTCCGGCAGGTCGGAAAGAAAGCCGTCCGCATAGCCCTCCGCCATCGTTGTCGTGCCGTAAATCGTGGCGGGGCAGTCGTAAAACTTCCGTACCTCGCCGTATTTGCGGAGAGCGGGCGCCGTTTCCGGCGCAGAGAAAAACGCCCCGTCGATCTTGCCGTCGATAGAGGTCAGCATATGACATATAACAGTCGGTCTGTCCATCATCTTCTCCCATCTACTTTCCGAACAGCCAGCCCATGATTTCCTCATCGTAGGCAAACAGTCCGCCGCCTCCGTGCTGATTGTTCATGCCGCGATCGCGGAAATAAATAGCCGTCGTTCTTGACGTCAAGCACAAGCAGCTGTGAAATTTCGTCCTCCGAAAGCCCCTGTGAGACATAGAGAGCGTGCAGTTCGTTATATGCGCGCTTTGTCGGCTCGGAGCCGTAATATTCGTCGTCCTCGCCGATGACAAGATAAACCGGCGTGCGGCTCTCCGCCAATACTTCGAGGTCGCCGTCCCACTGAGAGGAACAGTGCAGATACGCGGTGAACAGCTCGGGACGCATCCCCATCACAAGGGACATCGTCTCACCTCCGCCCGAATATCCGTTTGCGTAGACCTTTTCGCGGTCGATGTTGTAGGCATCGAGGAAGTATTCGAGCAGAGCGATCGTCTGGTTCGCGGAAGTCTCCCGCCAATCTGAAAGCTGCGGGGCGACGACGATCATTTCCTCGTTGTATTTCTGCGCTTCAAATCCGAACGCCTCCGCCTCCAAATTCCGCGCTACACCTTGAAAGTAGAGTCCCTCATAGCCGGGAAGCGTGAAGAACAGCGCATAAGGGCGGCTGCCGTCATAGCTGTCGGGGACATAGACGTTGTAGTGAATATCCCCGTCGTTCGGAGAATGATATACGTTGTCGATCACAAAGCCGCGGTACGTTTCGGTTCCGGCGTCAATGTTGTAGGACGTGCCGGAACCGATTATAGCCCCAGGCTTGCGACCCACTCCTTCACCGTGTCCTCGCTTGCTCTCGACTGGAACCGCTGACCCTCAAGCCAGTTTCCCGTTCCGGCCTCGTCGCGCAGCAGCTCTCCGCTCTGACCGAGCCCTGATGAGGAGGACGTGCAGAACGGAATGACCGTTTTGCCCGTGAAATCGTTGGCCTTCACGAACGTATCGGTCGGCCATGCGGCGATGCCCCACCAAATCGGGTAGCCGATAAACACCGTGTCGTATTCGTCCCAGTTGTCGGGAACGGATTTCTCAAGTTCGACATCGCGCAGGGATTCATCGTCATGCTCGCGTGAAACGCGGCTGTTCGGGTCCGTCCAGTCAAGATCGTCGGAGGTGTAAGGCTCCGTCGGGATCAGTTCAAACAGATCCGCGCCCGTGGCGTTCGCGATATATCCCGCGATCGCCTCGGTGTTGTTTGTCGCGGAGTAGTAAACGACGAGCGTCTTCCCGCCGGACGTGCTGCTGTCCGCGTTTGTGTTCGCGCCGGAATTGTTTCCGGAGCCGCCTGTCTGATTTCCCGAGCCGGATGACGTGTTCCCCGAGCCGGACGACGTGCCGCCCGAACCGTTCGTACCGCCGCCGTTTTCTTCGTTCACCGACGAGCAGGCAAAGAGCGAGCAAACCGCCGCGACGCATAATATGAGCGCAAGAATCTTTTTCATTATAAACACCCTTTCTTATTTACAAAATGAGATTTACGACCATTCCCGTTGCGAACGAGAACAGCATCACGAACGCAAGATAGAGCAAAAACCGCTTCACGCCCAGCACGATTTTCAGCGCGCCGAGATTTGTGATCTTCGTCGACGGCCCCGTGAGCATGAACGCCGCCGCGCTCCCCATGCTCATGCCGGAATAGAGCCATTCACGAATGAGCGGGATCGTCCCGCCGCCGCAGGCATAGAGCGGGACGCCGATGGTGGCCGCCATCAGGACGCCGAAGCCTTCGTTGGCCTCTCCAAAGAGTGCCGCAAACTTATCCGCCGGAACGTACCGCTGGAACAGGGCGGAAAGCAGCACACCCACGAGAAACCAAAGCCCGGTCGCTTTGATATTTCTGCCGATGTTTTTAACAAGCCGCAGAAACAGATTCGGGTCCGTGTCGTGATTGTGCGGGCCGTCAAAGCCGGTAAAATCGAAAAACGGCTTGTTTTTATAAAACACGCGGATCAAAATGCCCGCCACGCAGCCGCAGATAAAGCAGGAAACAATCCGCACCATCAGCGCCGTAGTACCAAGCGC
>CANRFY010000055.1 GCA_947630015.1 uncultured Clostridia bacterium | reverse complement strand
AATGTTTAGGCTGGAAATCTCCTGAGGAAGTTTTTTTCAACAAATCGTTGCACTTCACTTGACAATCTGAGTGAAAAAGCAAGATACCATTCCGCAAGCGCGTTGAAGTCATCGTCGGAGAGCGAGAAATCCGGCCGCTTTTCTATCGGCTCCAAAAGTCCGTCGACGCCCGCCGTTGTGATACGGTCGACAGGCTTTCCCCGAAACAGTTCTTCAAACTCGGTCACGTCGTAGCCGGTAAAGAGCTGCTCCTTGAAATGACGTACTTTATTGTCGTCGGTGAAGTTTTCTTTCAGTCCCGCCGTAAAGTTACCGTAAAAGTAGTTCGCGTACATGATGGCGAACACGGAAATAAATGCAAACATCATCACCCCGCCGTGCTTTGTTACGCGGATAGCCTCGTCGATGGCGCGGTTTATCTCATCAGCCTCATACAGGTGGTACATCGGACCGAACGACAGCGTAACGTCAAATGTGTTGTCGGCGAACCGGCTGAGGTCAGCGGCGTCGCCTTGGTATGACGTGATATTATCAATTCCTTTACTGTTATCCCTGAGAGCTGCGAGGTTGCTCTCGACAAGCTCGACGGCGGTGACGTCCATGCCTTCTTTTGCAAGGGCGACCGAGTATCCGCCCGTTCCTGCGCCGACTTCGAGTATCTTCGAGCCGCCGGCGGCATATCTGTGAATATAATTCATAGTGACGTAATATTCGAGCTGACCGTGCCGCGTCCTGCCGAGCCGTCCGTCCTCATCGTAACTGTCGTAAAATGCGCCGACTATTTCTTTTCTCGTACTCATGATGATAATCCCTTACAGTCCCGATACGCCGTGACGTGCAATAAAGCGACGTTCTCAAATATTGCCGCCGTGGGGCGCGCTATACTGCGTCACATCTTTGCGTAGTTTGGTATCCTCTTTTTCCATCTGCCCGTCGCGTATGCAATGACGTGAAGCGCCATTCCGATCAGCCACGAGACGAGCAGCGATATCGGTATGCAGCGGTAATCGCCGAGCGGATTTTCCTCGGTGCGTGTGAAAAACGCGATCGCATACGCGATCGGGACGCGCAGCAGGACCGTCGTGATCAGCGACAGCCACATCGGCGTCATCGTATCGCCCGCGCCGCGCATGACGCCGGCGAGCGACTGTGTGACGCCCATGGCGACATATCCGACGGCGAGGATGCACATCATCCCGAAGCTCATCTTTACGAGATCCTCAGCGCCGGGCTTTGACATATCGGTGAACAGGCTCATCAGCGGATGCCCGAACAGAAGGATAATGGCGAGAAAGAACGCGGAGACGCTGACGGCCATCACGGTGCCTTGCTTTGTGCCGCTCTTGATCCTGTCGAGCTTTTGCGCGCCGACGTTCTGGCCCGTATACATTGTCATTGCCTGGCCGAACGAGAAGTTCGGCATCATGGCGAATCCGTCGACGCGCATGACGATGACGTTCGCCGCCATGACGGCGTCGCCGAAGCTGTTCGTCAGGCGCTGCACGACGAGCATCGCGACGGAGAATATCGCCTGCGTTAAGCCGGACGGAATGCCGAGGCGCATCATTTCAAGCGTGACGCGCTTCAGCTTGAAGTATTCGGGCTTGATGTCGAACACCTTGCGCATATGCATCATTTTTATGTAGCAGAGGATAGCGGAGATCGTCTGCGATATGATCGTGGCGAGCGCGACGCCCATGACCTCAAGCCCGAGTCCGATGACGAACCACAGATCGAGTGCGATATTGAGTCCGGCCGAGACGAGAAGGAACATGAGCGCGGAGATAGAGTCGCCCATTCCGCGCAGGACGCCGGAGAGGATATTATAGTAAAATGTCCCCGCGATGCCGAGGAAGCATACGATCAAATAATCGTGCGCCCAGCGGAATATATCGCCCTCGGGAGTATCGAGTATAGTCAGAAGCGGGTCCGTGATGAGTGTGCCGACGATCATGACTATAACGGAGCCGATGGCGGTGACGGTGATGCAGTTACCGATCGTAGTGGAGAGCATTCTGCGGTCGCGCGCGCCGAAATACTGTGAAACGAGGACGCCGACGCCTGTCGAGATACCGATCAGCAGCGCGAGCATCAGATTGAGGATCGGTCCCGCGACGCCGACGGCGGACAGCGCTTTCGTATCGACGAAATTGCCGACGACGATCGTATCGACAGTATTATAAAGCTGCTGGGCGATATTGCCGATGAGCATAGGGATCGCGAATTCCGCGATCCTGACTGCGGGCTTGCCGACGGACATATCCTTCGGCGAGAAGAATTCCTCCAAACGCTGCATAAAACTCATAAATAACTACTTCCTTGCACGGTAACGATAAACAACAGAGACGTCACACGGCTTATGTCGTGCGACGCATACATATAATATAACACGAATGTCTACCCGTGTCAAATACGCAATATGACTGATATTGATATGTCATATGCTCGCAGATTTTGGTGAATGTGCGAACGCGAGTTTGTTTACAAAAAGTTCACAATTGATTTGCCTCAAATATGTTATAATATCTTCACCGAATCGCGCAGCGATTCGCCGAAAGCTGACGCTTTCGGCCGCGGCGCAGCCGCGGGTTCGATATTGAAACATAAATTTCAATCTTATTATAAGTCGTCCTGCGGACGACAAGAAAATAAGGTAGAAATTTCTGTTTTAATAAACGCCCGCCGCGCGTTTGAATTGTGCGGGGCTGACATAGATGGCTTTTGCAAAAGGCAGAAATTTCTGTTTAAATAAACACCGAATCGCTGCGCGATTTGCACGGCCGCGGGTTCGATATTGAAACATAAATTTCAATCTTATTAAAAGTCGTCCTGCGGACGACAAGAAAATAAGGTAGAAATTTCTGTTTTAATAAATGCCGCCGCGCGTTTGATTGGTGCGGGGTTGATATTGACAGCCTTTGCAAAAGGTAGAAGTTTCTGTTTTAATAAATGCCCGATGCGGGGTTGATACTGACGGCCACGTACAAAACGGATTTGCAAGCGGATGAATGTTTGTAAAAAAGCGGCGGCGGGTATGCCGGCGCGATTATAATAGATCGGTTTGACCGAATTGAAAAGGGAAGTACGAAATGGAAAACAAAAACAACATTGACGGCGGAACGAAGGACGCCGACAAAAATCGGCGGGGAGCGGCGTCCGACGCGGCTGGGAAGCGGGAGATAATCTCGCTGCCGAGGCGTTCGGAGCTGCTCTACATTCTGCCGCTGGCGCTGTCGGCGGCGTTCACGATCTGGTCGATGAACGGCGGCGCGTCCGACGAGGATATCGGACGAACGGGGAATTTTCTGCTCTGTATGCTCATGATGATCGAGATGGCGGCGATGATGTTCGTCCATCTGAAGCTGCCCGATATCGTCGGATACGTCGTCGCGATCGGCGTGCCGCCGTGCGTCATGCTGCTGCTCGAATACACCTCGCACGATCCGTTCGCGGACATGACGGGGATCATAGTCTGGCTCAATATCGCGTTTTTTTACATACTTGCGCTGATCGGGCTTGCGGTTTTCCGCCGCACCTCGACGGCGGTGCTGATACCGACAGTATACGCGCTGATCGCGGGACTCGCGGAGCATTATCTTTTGCTGTTCCGTTCGGCGCCGCTTTTCCCGTGGGACCTTAAGAGCATCGGGATCGCGGCGGATGTCGCCGGAAATTACGATTTCACGCCCGACAGCTCGCTTGCGGCGTCCGTCACCGCGTTCTGCTTCATAATATCGCTCGGATTTTATACGTGCGCGAAGATCGAGCCGATGCGAAAGCTCGCCGTCAGGATACCGGCGTGCGTGATCGCGGCGGCGCTGCTGTTCGGGTATTCGTTCTATCTCGGCACGGACAAGGCGATCTCCGATTTCGGACTGTATCCGTATCTGTTCACGCCGACGACGCTCTACTACAGAAACGGCTTTTCGGCATCGTTCTTGATGAACATGAGATATCTGTCGATCGACAAGCCGCGCGGATATTCAAACGGCAAGATCGAAGAGATCGCGTCGGCGGATCATTCGGCCGCATACGAGCCTTACAGCGACGTGGAAAATCCCAACATCGTCGTAATAATGGACGAGGCGTTTTCCGATCTGTCCGTATTCTGCGATTTCGAGACGAATCAGGACTATATGCCGTTCATCCATTCGATGGATGAAAACACCGTTAAGGGGACGCTTCACGTATCCGTACTCGGCGGCAACACGGCGAACACGGAATTTGAATTTCTGACAGGACTGTCGATGGCGTTTCTGCCGACGGGAAGCATACCGTATCAGCAGTATTTGAAAGCGGAGCGGCCGTCGCTCGCCTCACATCTCGGCAGCCTCGGATATAAAACGCTCGCGATCCATCCTTACGGCGCGTCTGGATGGAACCGCAACACCGTTTATCCGTCGCTCGGATTTGACGAGGCGCTGTTCCGCAACGATCTGACCGGAATGTCGATAATACGCCGATATGTATCGGACGCGTCCGTATTCAGACGCATACTGACAGAGCTGCGCACGAAGGAAACGGACGATCCGATGTTCATCTTCAACGTCACGATGCAGAATCACGGCGCATATACGCAGAGATACGATTCGTTCGGCGACCGCGCCGTGACGGCGACAGGACTCGAGGACGATCAGAAGCTGTCGCAGTATCTGTCGCTGATCAAAAAGACTGATTCCGCAGTCGAGATGATGCTGACGCAGCTCCAGTCGTTCGACGAACCGACCGTCGTCGTATTCTTCGGCGATCACCAGCCCGGCGACTGGGTGTCGACGGCGCTCCGAAATATGTACGGCGTCCACATCGACGACGCGAACGTGACGGAGCGCGAGACGTATTACGAGGTGCCGTTCTTCATCTGGGCGAATTACGATATCCGCGAGGAGAACGTCGGCGCAATCAGCGCCAATTATCTGTCGACGCTGCTTTGCCAGGTCGCAAACGTCGAGCTGACGGACGCGCAGCGGTTTTTGGCCGATCTTCGCTCCGTATATCCGACCGTATCCGCGAACTCGTATATGACGGCGGACGGTGCGCTTCATCCGATCGCGGACGCAACGAAAAACGAACTGCTCAATCAATATGCGATCCTGCAATACAATTACCTGTTCGACGACAACACCTCTGGGATGTTCGACTGACAAGCGCACGCGCGGATATAACAAAACAAGCCCTCAAATGAGGGCTTGTTTTATTTGATGTCTACGTTTACTTTCTTGCCGGTGGAATTAGCCGCCGCCTTCATGACCGAGCGTATCGCGCGGGCGATCTTGCCGTGACGGCCGATCACCATTCCCATATCGGACTCCGCAACCGACAGAGTCAGGGTGACGGTGTTTCCGTTATCTTCTTCGGTTACGGAAACTTCATCAGGGTGTTCGACGATGGACTTTGCAATAACTGACAGAACCTTTGTAAGGTCGACCATTTTAATGCCGTTCGATTCGCCCCGGAGTACCGAGTGAATCTTCCTTTCCTATGAAATTAGTTGTGAGGATTCAAAAAATCACTCGATAACGCCGCTCTTTTTGAGAAGCGCTCTGACTGTATCCGTGGGCTGCGCGCCGTTGGCGATCCATTTCTTCGCCTTTTCTGCGTCTACCTTTACGGTCGAGGGTTCCGTGCGCGGATTGTAGTAACCAAGCTCTTCGATGAAGCGTCCGTCGCGGGGGAAGCGGGAATCCGCTACGACGATGCGGTACGATGCCTGTTTCTTGGCGCCTGTGCGTCTTAATCTGATCTTGACTGACAT
>CANRFY010000054.1 GCA_947630015.1 uncultured Clostridia bacterium | reverse complement strand
CCAAATTACATTTGTTAGAGTATTGTATACTCAAATTTCGGAATCAACGAGATCATTTTCTCTCACGTCCGACCGATCCCTCGGCCGTCCGTCATCGTTTCTTCTTACTCATTGTTGTTCTGTTTTCAAGGATCTCTCGCTGTCATCTCGCTCAAGGTTTGTCTCTCTCGCCAACAGCTTTGTTAGTATACCACACCATCTCCCCTTTGTCAACACTTTTTTTCAAATTTTTTCGGTTTGTTGAATAACTATAATTTGTAATCGTTCCAATTTCGTTTAATACGCAAATTGCGCATAATATTACCGTATTTGCCGCAAAATGCGATCAAAGGCGGCTTTGCCGCCAATTTTCCGACGCGGAGCGGCGCGGAGAGAGTCCGGTCAATTTTTTGTTTCCCGCGCCGCTTTCACGTCTCTTCATCAGTCCTTTGACTTATAGTATAGCATACAGTGACAATATCCCTCGAAGTTCGGGTCCGCTATCTGCTCACGGAATTCGCGGCACATACATTTGTTGTCCTCCGTCTTCTCCCGCCTGCACGGACAATATCCTCCGCGCTCGCGCAATCCTTCCCTTATCAGCTTTACGATCTCCTCGTTATCGTTCAACCTGACCGCCATTTCATTTCCTCCGTCCGAACGCTTCATCTATATATAAGCATTTTATCACATCCGATGCGCGATGTCAAACAGTCGATCGGACTATGATCCGAAATCCGCGTTTCTTCTGCTTTTTATTTCCATTCATATTTGCCGACATGGTGCAGACAATAATGACAGAGGACGCGAAACGCGGACTCAATTTATATAGATCAAGTGAAAGGGCCATATTCATGCCGCGTTTCGCGTCACGATTATGATGCCCGTATCCAGGAGAATTAAAATGGCATCGAGCAATAGCAACAAGAAACTCGTTCCCGAAGCAAAGGAAGCTCTTGACAAGTTCAAGATGGAAGCTGCAAGCGAAGTCGGCGTAAATCTGAAGGACGGCTATAACGGCGATCTCACATCGCGTCAGGCCGGTTCCGTCGGCGGCCAGATGGTCAAGAAGATGGTCGAGAAGTACGAGAACGACATCAAGTCCTCCAAATAAGTATTCGGTGTGAATGCAAGACGCGCCCCGCCTTTATGCGGGACGCGTCTTTTTTTCGCGGATTCATTGATAATTGGCTAGCGTTTGAGACGCCTCCGCGAAGCCTGCCAAGGAAGCTTACGCATATCAAATATAATATATAGTAGATTTTTCGCTTTTTTCGCGCGCTATATAAAATTACCTTCGGCTTGACTGCGCAAAAAATGACGCGCGCTACTTGCAAAATTTCGATCGCGTGATACAATAACAGTAGACGGCTCGCATCTCAAATCCGCGGCCTGAACGGAGGACGGCAATTTGAAATTTCTAAAACTCATCTCGCTGGCGCTCGCGCTCGTTATGGCGCTCGCCTCGTGCGATATTCCCGTTCGCATCGGGCCGCCGGACACGGCGTCCGAAATCGACGCGCAGACGCAAGATCCGATTCCCGACACAACAGATGATACGACAGCGGCGCCGGAGGCATCCGATACGATTTCGGACGACGATCCCGTATCCGATCCCGTCGACACCGACGCGCCGGATTCATCCGCCGAAATTCCCGACGAAACGGAGCCTGTAACCGATCCCGATACGACAGCGTCAGAACCCGACACGACGCCCGAAACGCCGCAGGAACCCGATATTCAAACCGCCCCCGAAACGGAGCCTGTAACCGATCCCGATACGACAGCGTCAGAACCCGACACGACGCCCGAAACGCCGCAGGAACCCGATATTCAAACCGCCCCCGAAACGGAGCCTGAGACATCGCCCGAGACAAAGCCGGAGCCGAAACCCGAGACTGAACCCGAAACAAAGCCCGAGACAAAACCGGAACCCGAGCCTGATCCCGAACCGGAGCCGGAACCGACGCCGACGCCGGAGCCGTCGGCGTCGCATCAGCATCATTTCGTCAGCGTCGAACGCACGGTCGAGACCGACGGCGAATACAGGATCACCTCGACGAAATATCAGTGCGAATGCGGCGAGGGCTACATAGTTCATTTGCAGACTTACGCCGACGATCCGCACGATTACTACGGCGAGATCACGAAATCCCCGACCTGCACCGAGGACGGCGAATGCAGATATACGTGTTCGCACTGCGATAAAATCTACACGCACACGGTCGAAAAGCTCGGTCATCGCTTCGTCTCATCCGTAACAAAACAGGCGACGGCCTCGGAGCCCGGTATCAAGACGTTTACGTGCGTCGTCTGCGGTTATACGAAAGAGGAACAATACGAGCTTCAGGCGATCCCCGACGCGGATGTCCCGACCGAGGCCGAGGTCTACAGCCGCATGATGGCGATGCAGTCGCAGTATCCCGAGGGGATGCGCTGGACTAACGACAACGAATACGATTGGCACGCCGTCCCTGGCGTCATTTACCAAGGCTACGGATGCGTCGGATTCGCCTTCATCCTCTCCGACGCCGCGTTCGGCGATCTTCCCGCGCGCGAGGTCAGGGATTTCAAATTCGAGGATATTCGCCCGGGCGATATCCTGCGCGTCGACAACGATACGCATACCGTCATCGTTTTGGAAGTCCATGACGACTACGTCGTCATCGCCGAGGGCAACTTCAACAGCTCCATTCATTGGGGACGTACACTGTCCCGCGAGGAGGTCGAGGCCGCCGATTACATTTTCACGCGATATCCAGATTGATCAGATAAAAATAACGCGCGCCGCATAAAACGGCGCGCGTTATTATATAGTAGATTCTGTTCGTTGCAGAGCTTTGATAATTCTCGCATTCAGACTCCCCCGCCCTTGCACAAGCGCGCGGCACAGAGGCAAACACACTCGCCCAACACCCCTTAGTAATGACAACCCCGCATAAAGCATGACAACAACATCAGCGGTGTGGCGGTAATCAAAAATCCAAAATATAAGACCAAACGCCCGTTTCCGGCGGCTGGAATGTGTCAGTCGTATCGGAAACGGGCGATTGATTTTGGCGGGTTTGTGCGGGAGCATTTGCCCCTATAATTGCACCGAAAGTACCCCCCATTCAATAGAGGGAGAATAGTTGCTCTATATAGTAGTTCCTCATACGCCTGCATCTGAACAGACTTGAAGTTCAAACCAGAAGGTGCAGCCGTCCTTACTGTCCACGCCAAATCTTGCTCTATGCGCTGTTAAAATTTCTTTTGCGATAGACAGACCCAGCCCGGAAACGACGGCTTTATTCTTCCTGTTCCGTGCGGTATAGTAGCGATCCCAAATGTAGGGGATGTCCTCAACCGCGATACCTTTTCCATAGTCTGTCGCCTCAAACCGTGCGGAGCCATCGGACACGGTCAGCGACACCTTGATTTTTTTCCTTTCGTCCGTGTGGTTTACGGCGTTGTCGATGAAATTATAGATGACCCGCTTGATTTGCGCCTCGTCCGCCGCCGCCATAAGACCGTCGGCGACCTCTGCCTCGATCACAAAGCCGTTTTGCTCACAGAATGGCGCAAATTGCCCTATCACCTCGCGGACAGCACGGCTGAGGTCGATTTTTTCGTATTCCTTCACCGAACCGTCTGCCTGCATAGCGGAGAATTCCAAAATTTCATTGACCAGCGCCGTCAGCCTGTCCGCCTCGCGGGTGATGATGTCCAAGTCCTTTTCCCGCTTTTCCTCGTCGCTCCACGAGATTTCCTTCACCATCTCCGCATAGCCCTTGATCATGGTGAGGGGTGTTCGCAAATCGTGCGAGACATTGGCGAGAAATTCCCGCTGGGCATTCTGCGCCTTTTCCAAATGCAGCGCCGTTTCTCCCAGCGTATCGGATAGTTCGTCCAGCTCCGCGCAGAAGCCCTTTGGAAGCTCTGGGCGGAAGTTGCCGCCGGCTATCTCCTTGGCGGAAGCCGCAATCTGCGCCACCGGCTTTTCAAAGCGTTTGGATATAATCCACGCAAGGACAAAACCTAAAATCAGAGACAGGACGGAAACCCACACAAGCTGCACCCGCAAGATTCCGACTGTCCCGCCCACCGTGCCGAGGGGAAGGCTGACCGACAAAAGTTTTCCGTCTCCCAGCCGGATGCCCGTCACATAGGCCGTCTCGTCCTCGGTCATAAAGCCGATCCGATCTGTTCCGGCTTCGTTCAGCTCGTTTACAAGTGTCTGATAGCTGTACGGCAGATTGCGCTGCGCGCCCTTTTCCCAATTCATCACGTCGCCGGAGTGATACGGATTGTCCGTCCCGTCATCCGCCTGCTCTATGCCGTCGTAAAGACGCCTGTATTCATCGGCGCTGTAAAGGACGTTCCCGTCCGTGTCTGTCACGAATACGAGCAGCGAATTAGAGACGGCGATCTCGTCGATTACATCATAAAAATCCGTGTCCTGCGCGTGAGCAGTCATCTTGCTAACTGCGCTTTCGACATTTCGGATCGCCATATCGTTATAGAAGCTCTGTAAAAAAACTGTCTGCAAAAGCCAAAGTACAAGAAAAATGACGGCGGAAAACAACAGAAACCACAGCCACAGCTTCACGCCGAAGGATTTACGCTTTTTCATCGAACCGATACCCCGTTCCCCGCAAAGTCACAATACACTTCCGATAGGGCCCCAGCTTGCCGCGCAGGAGCTTGATCTGCCAATCCACCGTGCGGTCGTCTCCGTAATAGTCGTAGCCCCACACGTTATTCAATATGTTCTCCCGCGTCAGGGCGATACCTTTGTTCTGTATGAGATAGACAAGCAGCTCATACTCTTTCGCGGTCAGCTCCGTCTTCACGCCGTCCACAAAGACCTCATGGGAGAGCGTGTCAATGCGAAGACCCTGTACCACGATTTCCTGCTTCGGCTTTCCCTCGGTATGCCTTGCAAGAACCGCCTTGACCCGCGCCATCAGCTCCCGCGGGGAAAATGGCTTTACCACATAATCGTCGATACCCAGTTCAAAGCCCATCAGCTTGTCGTACTCGGCGCCAAGTGCCGACAGCATGATAACAGGCGTTTGTTTCTGCTTGCGGATCTCCTTGCAGGCGGTGAACCCGTCCATCTCCGGCATCATAATGTCGAGAATAATCAGGTCATAGTCGTTTTCACTGCATAAACGCACTGCTTCTTTGCCGCTCGCCGCAGTGTCGATTCTATGTCCCTCATGCTCCGCAAAACGGGAAATCAGTTCTACAATATCCCTTTCGTCATCGACAGCCAATAGGTAAGCCATATTCTTCCTCCTATACAGCGCAAAACGCAAACCACCCTTTGGACGGTTTGCCATTTCGCGAATTTTGTCTTTGTGTTACTTGTGATAGCTGGAGCCGCGCTGCTGTCCGGTCAAGTAGCTGTACCCGGACATATCCTGTGTGCTGTCCGCATCATCGTTCTGCCGGTAAGACGCGTCTCTCTGCTGTCCGCCGACGTAGCTGTAGGATTCGGCCGCTTCATCGGACCAAGGCGTTTCCCCGATGCCGTTCTCGGCAAGGAAAGCGTCCCGTTCGTCCTCGGGAAGCTGTTCTGCCTGAGCATACAGGTCGTTGCGTGAGGTGCTTCTCTTCTGTCCGGTCAGATAGCTGTATTCGCTCGGCTCCGTCACGGATTCCTCAACCCCGGCTTCTTCACCGGTGTTTTCCGGTGCGGATGCCTCGGTTCCTGCTTCTTCGCCGGTGTTTTCCGGTAAGAGGGTCGTTTCGGATGTCTGCGGCTCCGCCGCGTCTGCTTCGGCAGAGACGTCTGCCGCAAAAGCGGTAAAACAGCCGACCGACAGCATTACTGCCAGTGCCATAATAGCGATTCCCCAGATCCATTTTGTCTTTTCCATGGTTTTTACCACCTTTCTGTATTCCGATCTTCATCGGTGATTATAGAATACACCATGAATGAGGAATGCGCGTGGCGGTTATTTGGAATCTGTGTGGAATGTGAAAATGGCGAAACACATTCTAACAGGTACAATTATACCATTTTGCTTTCCCTAATTTCAATAACAGCAGACCAATTTGGAGACAAATGAATTTACAAAAGGATGTGGGAATCCCACGAAAGAAGCAGGTGTAGCTACACCTGATTTGCTTGCTATTCCAAAAACTTCGTGATGGAATGGCAAGCAATCTTCTCCGTGTGTATATACACCTGATTTGCTTGCTGTTCTCAAAAACTGAAAATTCTCCGCACATACTACGCGGGTTTTTCAAAAAAACTTTTCCGAACACGAACACTTTTTTGATAAAACCCGTTGACGCGAACATACGTTTCTGCTACAATAATCTC
>CANRFY010000053.1 GCA_947630015.1 uncultured Clostridia bacterium | reverse complement strand
ACTGGAGCGGAATTGACGCCACCGGCACGCCGCTTTCTGGGATTGTTAAGGGCCTCTTTGCCGGCCAGCAAAGAGACCCTTAACTATTTTTAAACTTTGAAAAAGTTTGGATGAGGAATCGCGAGGATCACTCAAGAAAAGCATTATCGAGGCGCAGGGCCTTGGGGCCTTGTCCCAAACCCCAAACCAACCCGCGTCATTTCCCGTCAAACCGTATGACGGTTTCGTAATCGTAACCACGGCGCGCAAGCTCGGAGTCGATGCGCGATTTAAGCTCGGATTTATCGTGCAGAATGTCGTATGGCGCACAGATGTCGAAAACGAGCCTGTTTTTCTCCGCGCCGCGAGCGATCCTGAAATCGTGTACCGACAGGCGCGGATCGATCTGTTCGATGATGCCGCCGACGACGGCGGTCAACCGATTCTGCTCGTCGTCGTTCTCGACGACGGGATCGTAGTGGATCACGATGTCGACGCCTGTTTTGTCGAGAACCTCATGCTCGATCGAATCGATAATATCATGACACAGAAGCGCGTTCTCCACGGCGTCGAATTCGACGTGAACGGAGGCGTAAACGCGCCCGGGACCGTAATCGTGGACGAGAAGATCGTGCGCGCCAAGCACTTTTTCGTGCGACATTATGATCTCTTCGATGCTGTCGACGAGCGATTGATCCGCCTTTTTCCCGAGCAGTGTCGAGGTGGCGTCGCGCGCTATCCCGATTCCGGACGAAATGATGAACAGCGCCACGATCACGCCGACAAAGCCGTCGGCGTCGATGTCGAGAAAATGGCGGAGCGCGCAGCCGATGAGAACTGCGGCGGTGGCGATCACATCGTTTCTGCTGTCGGCGGACGACGCCAAAAGCGTCTGCGACGCGATTCTGCGTCCGAGCGTCCTATAAAACAGCGACAACCAGAGCTTGACGGCGACGGAGGCGAAAAGGATGATCGCGACGGGGATCGAAAGCGAGATCGGGGATGGTGAAAATATGCGCTTCACCGACGATATCAGCAGCTCCGCGCCGATGGCGAGGATCAGCGCGGCGACAACGGTGCCGGCAAGATACTCGTAACGCGCGTGACCGAACGGGTGATCCTTGTCGGCGGGACGCTGCGCGAGCTTGAATCCGACGAGCGTCACGATCGAGGACACGGCGTCGGAGAGATTGTTCACGCCGTCCGCGATCACGGAGACCGATCCCGCGGCCGCGCCGACTGCGATCTTTGCCGCGGTGAGCAGCAGATTGCATATGATGCCGACGACGCCGGCAAGCTTGCCGACGGCGGCGTGATACAGAGACGGCGCGTCCGCGCCGTCTTTTTGCTTTATGAAAATTCTGAGCAAAAGCTCGGTCATGCCGCGCCTCCTTCGTTTTTTGATTCGATGCCATCATATGCGGCGCGATCGCGTTATGTGAAGCTGGTCGGGACGCGCGGCAAAATTGCCGTGTGGGGGGAAGAAAACTTCATCAGAAGTTTTTCTTCCCCCCACGTAGTCGTATGACGAATCCTTACCTCAGCGCTGCCTGAGCCGCTGCGAGACGTGCGATCGGCACTCTGAACGGCGAGCAGGACACGTAGTCGAGGCCGATGTTGTGGCAGAACTCGACCGACGTCGGGTCGCCGCCGTGTTCGCCGCAGATGCCGACGTGCAGCTTCGGATTGGAGCCGCGTCCAAGCTCGATTGCGAGCTTCATCAGCTTGCCGACGCCGACCTGATCGAGCTTCGCGAACGGATCGTTCTCGAGAATCTTGGCGTCGTAGTATGCGGAGAGGAACTTGCCGGCGTCGTCGCGCGAGAAGCCGAACGTCATCTGTGTCAGATCGTTCGTGCCGAAGCAGAAGAAATCTGCTTCCTTTGCGATCTCGTCCGCGGTGATCGCGGCGCGCGGGATCTCGATCATCGTGCCGACCTCGTACTCGAGCGATGCGCCTGCGGAGGCGATCTCCTCGTCCGCCGTCTTAACGACGATATCCTTGACGTATTTCAGCTCCTTGACCTCGCCGACGAGCGGGATCATGATCTCGGGCTTTACGTTCCAGTCGGGGTGCTTCTTCTGCGTGTTGATAGCCGCGCGAATGACGGCGGACGTCTGCATCTTCGCGATCTCGGGATATGTGACTGCGAGACGGCATCCGCGATGACCCATCATCGGGTTGAATTCGTGCAGCGATGCGATCAGAGCCTTGATAGTCTCGACGGACTTGCCTTGAGCCGCTGCGAGCGCCTCTATATCGGCCTCCTCCGTCGGCACGAACTCGTGCAGCGGCGGATCGAGGAAGCGGATGCAAACCGGCGTACCCTCGAGCGCTTCATAAAGCGCCTCGAAATCAGCCTGCTGCATCGGGAGTATCTTTTCAAGCGCGCGTTCGCGCTCTTCAACTGTTTCGGAGCAGATCATCTCGCGGAACGGCTCGATGCGGCCCTCGCCGAAGAACATATGCTCGGTGCGGCAGAGACCGATGCCTTCTGCGCCAAGCTCGCGAGCCTTCTTCGCGTCGCGGGGCGTGTCGGCGTTCGTGCGGACCTTGAGACGGCGATACTTGTCGGCCCAGCTCATGATGCGCTGGAATTCGCCGACGATGGATGCGTCGACGGTCGGGATGATGCCGTCGTAGATGTAGCCCGTCGAGCCGTCGATGGAGATCGTGTCGCCCTCGTGGTATTCCTTGCCGGCGAGCGTGAAGCGCTTATTTTCCTCATCCATCGTGATGGCGGAGCAGCCGGATACGCAGCACGTTCCCATGCCGCGCGCGACGACTGCCGCGTGCGACGTCATACCGCCGCGAACGGTCAGAATGCCCTGCGACGCCTTCATGCCCTCGATATCCTCGGGCGACGTCTCGAGACGTACAAGCACGACCTTCTCGCCGCGCTTCTTCCATGCCTTCGCATCCTCAGCGGAGAATACGATCTTGCCGGCAGCGGCGCCGGGGGACGCCGCGAGCGCCTTCGCTATCGGCTCCGCCTTCTTGAGGGCGGCGGCGTCGAACTGCGGATGGAGCAGCGTGTCAAGGTTGCGCGGATCGATCATGAGAACGGCTTCCTGCTCGGTGCGCATACCCTCGTCGACGAGATCGCACGCGATCTTGAGCGCGGCCTTAGCCGTGCGCTTGCCGTTTCTTGTCTGGAGCATATAGAGCTTGCCGTTCTCGACGGTGAACTCCATATCCTGCATATCGCGGTAGTGATCCTCGAGCGTCTTGCAGACGCGCTTGAACTGCTCGTATGCCTCGGGGAACATCTCCTCCATCTGCGTTATCTGCATAGGAGTGCGGATGCCGGCGACGACGTCCTCGCCCTGAGCGTTCACGAGGAACTCGCCCATCAGCTTCTTCTCGCCGGTCGCGGGATCGCGTGTGAACGCGACGCCTGTGCCAGAGTTGTCGTTGAGGTTGCCGAATACCATCGGCATGACGTTGACCGCCGTACCCCAGCTGTAGGGGATATCATTGTCGCGTCTGTACACGTTGGCGCGGGGGTTGTCCCATGAGCGGAACACGGCCTTGATGGCCTCGTTGAGCTGGACCTTCGGATCGGACGGGAAATCCTCGCCGATCTTTTCCTTGTATTCCGCTTTGAATTCGGCCGCAAGCTCGCGCAGATCGGCCGCCGTAAGCTCGACGTCGTACTTGACGCCCTTTCTCTCCTTCATCTCGTCGATGAGCTGCTCGAAATACTTCTTTCCGACCTCCATTACGACGTCGGAGAACATCTGGATGAAGCGGCGGTATGAGTCGTAGACGAATCTTTCAAACTTGGGATCGGGATTGCCCTTGATCATCGCCTCGACGACGTCGTCGTTGAGGCCGAGGTTGAGTATCGTGTCCATCATGCCGGGCATCGACGCGCGAGCGCCGGAGCGGACGGAGACGAGAAGCGGATTTTCGAGGTCGCCGAACTTCTTGCCGTTGAGCGCTTCCATCTTGCCGACATATTCCATGATCTCGGCCATGATGTCGTCGTTGATGCGTCTGCCGTCCTCGTAATACTGAGTGCAGGCCTCCGTCGTGATCGTGAAGCCCTGCGGGACGGGCAGGCCGATGTGCGTCATCTCCGCAAGGTTCGCGCCCTTGCCGCCGAGAAGCTCACGCATATTGGCGTTGCCTTCACTGAAAAGGTAAACATACTTCTTCTTGCTCATGTGATTCCTCCGTTTTATGGAATTGATTGAACTGACTTCAAACTTACTTACAGGCGCGCTGTCCGCGCCAATGACATTGTATCATAAATTTCCTTTTTTGACTACCCCTTTTTATAATAATTTGCGAGGATTTTTAGTTTTTTGACCGCGCGTCCCCGCCGCGCGCCGCCGCATTTGAAAAATCTCTTTTTCGAGTCTTTACTTTTTCGGCGAAAGCTGTTACAATGATAAAGAATATAAAGATGTGAAAAGGAGAGCCAATTGACGGACTACAGATATATCATAGCGAAAAATCTGTGCGATCTGCGCGTCAAGGCGCAGTTGACGCAGGCGGAGGTCGCCGGCAGGCTTTCCTATTCGGATAAGGCCGTATCGAAATGGGAACGCGCGGAGAGCATACCTGACGTCGCCGTACTCAAGGCGATCGCGGATATGTACGGGGTGACGGTCGATTATCTTCTCACCGAGCATGAAAAGACCGAGACGCCGCCGGAAACCGTAAAGCGGCCGCGCAGAATGACGCGCAATCAGGTGCTGATCACGCTGATCGCGCTGTTCGGGATATGGTTCATCGCCGTGTCGTCGTTCGCGGCGTGCTACGCATACGGCATAATCGCATGGCAGCTGTTCGTATGGGCGGCTCCCGTATCGGCGGTAGTGGCGCTCGTTCTGTGCTGCGTATGGAGCGGACGCGGGATGTGCTTTTTATGTACGTCGATTTTGCTGTGGACGCTGGCGGCGGCGCTGTTTTTGACTATCATGAGGCAGCATACGATCTGGCTCGTATTCGTCGCGGCGGCGATACTCGAGGTCACGACGATGCTCGGATTCGGCATCCGTCCGCCGAAGCGCGGAAAGAAAAAGGAAAAAAAGGATAAGAAAAAGCCGGCGGACGAGGTCGGGGAGGCGGACGAATGAGCGGCCGCAGGCCGGAGCTGCTTTCGCCGGCGGGAGATATCGAGAAATTCCGCGCCGCCGTCAGATACGGCGCGGACGCCGTATACATATCGGGCAGGCAGTTCGGGATGCGTTCCGCGTGCGACAATTTCACGCGCGATGAAATGGCCGAGGCGGTGGAGCTTGCGCACGGCGCCGATCGCCGCGTTTACGTCACCGTGAACATTATGCCGCGCACGGAGCAGTACGGGGAGCTTGCGCGGTTCATCGCCGAGATCGCCGATCTCGGCGTCGACGCAGTTATCGTATCCGATCTCGGCGTTTTCGAGCTTATACGAGATCGCGAGCCGTCGCTCGAGATACACATTTCGACTCAGGCGTCGGCAGTATCGGCGCAGGCCTGCGCCGCATGGCACAGGCTCGGCGCGAAGCGCGTCGTTTTGGCGCGTGAGCTGACGCTTGCCGAGATCGCGAGGATAAGGGCGGAGACGCCGAAGTCGCTCGAGCTTGAAGCGTTCGTACACGGCTCGATGTGCATATCGTACAGCGGGCGGTGCCTCTTATCAAACTATTTCACTGGCAGGGACGCGAATCGCGGCGCCTGCTCTCAGCCGTGCAGATGGAATTACAAGGTCAGCGGATTTGAGATAACGGAGGAAAAGCGCCCCGGGACGCGGATCCCCGTGGAGGAGCATCCGGACGGGACGTTTGTGATGAGTTCGCGCGATATGTGCATGATAGATCATGTGCCGGAGCTTGCGGCGGCGGGGATCGACAGCTTCAAGATCGAGGGACGCGTCAAAAGCGCGTACTATGTCGCGGTGACGTCGAACGCGTACAGGATCGCGATCGACCGATATCTCGCGCAGGGGGACGCGTATGTTCCCGATCCCGCGCTTATGCGCGAGCTTGAGAGCGTATCGCACCGCGAATACTGCACGGGATTCTTCTTCGGCGCGCCGAACGAAGGCGCGAACACGGTCAGCTCGTCGGGATATCTGCGCGACAAGGCATATCTTGCCGCGGCGATATCATATGATGAAAATACGAAAACTGCGCGTTTCCGCCAGAAAAACAAGCTGACGGAGGGACAGCGCGTCGAGCTTGTTTCCCCGGGCATGACGGGACGGGCGTTCACTGTCGGCGAAATTCATGACGCCGACGGCAATCGCATCGAATCGACGCCGCATCCGAACATGGAGTTTTCGATAACGACGCCGTTTCCTGTCGCCGAAGGCGACATAATACGTTCGGCGTAAAAGGCACGGTGGACTATGGAATTCATAGAAATAATCAAGGCGTTCTTCTACGGCATCGTCGAGGGCGTGACGGAATGGCTGCCCGTATCAAGCACGGGGCATCTGATCCTGTTCGAGCAGCTGTTCCCGATGGATGTGAGCGACGAATTCGGCGAGATGTTCCGCGTCGTAATCCAGCTCGGCGCGATCATGGCCGTTATCGTCGCATACTTTGACAAGCTGAATCCGTTCAGCAGAAAAAAGACGGAAAAGCAGAAAACCGCGACGTGGCATCTCTGGTTCATCGTCGTCGTATCTGTGATCCCGTCGGCGGTGATCGGGCTTCTGTTCGACGACTGGTTCGACGCTCATTTCTACAATGCGCCCGTTGTGGCGACGATGCTGATCGTATACGGCATCGCGTTCATCCTGATCGAGCGTTCGCGCGAGGGAAAGACGCCGAGCATAAAAAGCCCGTATGCGATCCCGATGAAAACGGCGCTTATGATAGGCGCGTTTCAGGTGCTTGCCATCATCCCCGGGACGTCGCGCTCCGGCTCGACGATCCTCGGCGCGATGCTGCTCGGGCTGTCGCGCACTGCGGCGGCGGAATTCTCGTTCTTCATGGCGATCCCGACGATGCTCGGTGCGAGCGGCCTTAAGGCCGTCAAATACATGAAGGATATGGCCGACGCCGGCACGTCCATGACGGGTACGGAAACGACGGTGCTGATCATCGGATGCATCGTTGCGTTCGTGGTGTCGCTGCTCGCGATCAAATTCCTCACCGACTACGTGAAGCGCCATACGTTCTCGTCGTTCGGCATCTACAGGATCGCGCTCGGCCTCCTCGTCCTCGTCTATTTCACCGCGTCCGGCTTGCTGTTTGAATAAAGTATGGTTAATTCGGGGCGCTGCCCCGCACCCCGCTTAAGGGAACTTTTTTCCTTGGATTATAATATGAAGTGCAACAAGTGAAAAAGATATAGCAACTCAGAGAGAAATC
>CANRFY010000052.1 GCA_947630015.1 uncultured Clostridia bacterium | reverse complement strand
ATCGGCTATGCGCCCTGCGAGATGCACGGCGTCAAGGGCGGCATGACGAACTGCCAGATCGAGATGAAGCGCGCCGTTGACGCGGGTTACTGGCAGATGTTCCGCTACAATCCGGCTAAGAAGGCGACGGGCGAGAACCCGCTCACCATCGACTGCAAGGAGCCGACAGCGGATTACATCGAATTCATCAAGAGTGAGACTCGTTACAGCCGTCTGGCTCAGAGCTTCCCGGAGAGAGCTGAAAAGCTCTTCAACGAAGCGAAGGTCAAGGCTGCGGAGAAGTTCGCGCATCTTGAAAAGCTCGCGGAGCTTTATAAGTAATCATAACGCATACGAAAACTCGGGGAGTCCGCAGGGACTCCCCGAGTTTTTTGCGCCGCATATGAGGCGGGCGGGCAGCATATATATTGGCAGAAGACTTTATACGGGGGCTGCTCGTGGATACTGCATATAAAACTTCATATAAAAGCGTCGTCGATACGGCTCGCGGCCTGACCGCCGCCGAGGCGGCGGAATCGCGCGCGCGGCATGGCGCGAATACGATAACGGGCGTCAGGCGCAAGTCGTTTCTGCGGCGATATTTCGAGGGATTTTCCGATCCGATCATACGGATCCTGCTTGGCGCGCTCGTGCTGAACGTCGCGGTATCGGTCGGACACGTCGATTGGTACGAGACGGCGGGGATCATAATCGCGGTGATGATATCGACGGTCGTGTCGGCGGTGTCGGAGCATGGAAGCGACCGCGCGTTCGAGCGGATGCGGAGCGCGGGCGACGCCTCGCCGACGCGCGTTCTGCGCGACGGCGTGATCGACAGCATCCCTTTGTCGGACGTAGTCGCGGGCGATACGGTGCTGCTCGGCGCGGGCGATATGGTGCCTGCCGACGGGGTGATGATCGAGGGCGCGCTGACGGTCGATCAGAGCGCGCTGAACGGCGAATCGAAGGATGAGAGCAAATCGCCGGCGCGCGCGGGCGTGGAGTATGAGCTTTCGCCGGAGGCGAAATACGCGCTTTTGCGCGGATCGACCGTAACGTCCGGCAACGGCATGATGCGCGTGATGCGCGTCGGGATCGATACGGTTTACGGCAAGGCGGCGGCGTCCCTGACGTCGGATCGGCGCGACAGCCCGCTTCGCGAACGCCTGTCGGCGCTCGCGAAGAGCGTCAGCACGCTCGGATATGCGGCGGCGGCGCTCGTCGCCGTCGCGTATCTGTTCCGCGCGTTCTTCATCGAAACGGGCATGGATATCGACGCCGCGCTGGCGGCGATGTCGGACCCGCGAAGGCTCGTCTCGGAGCTGCTCGGCGCGCTTACGCTCGCGATATCGGTCATAGTCGTGGCGGTGCCGGAGGGACTGCCGATGATGATAACGGTCGTTTTGTCGTCGAACATGAAGCGGATGCTGAACGACAATGTGCTTGTAAAAAAGCTCGTCGGCATCGAGACGGCGGGGAGCTTGAACATCCTGTTCTGCGATAAGACGGGGACGCTGACGCGCGGCGATTTCACCGTCACGCGGACTGTGACGGCGGACGGGGAATTTACGTCGGCGGCGCGGATGAGGGAGCGCGCGCCAAGACTGTACGAGCTGTGCTTATGCTCGGCGCGCTTCAATACGGAGAGCGACGTCGGAAGATCGGGCGGGAGGCGCGCCGCCCTCGGCGGCAACGCGACCGACCGCGCAATTTTGACGACGTATCTCGACGACGCGTCGCGCCGCGACGCCGTCCGCGTGATCGATAAAACGCCGTTCGACAGCAAAAACAAGTTTTCGTCCGCGACGGTTCAGACGGCGGACGGGATATACACGTATTTCAAGGGCGCGCCGGATATAATAATCCCGCTTTGTGATATGTGCTGCCGCGAACGCGGCGACGAATCGTTCTATATGCGCGGGAGCATCGAGGATCGATGCCGCGAGCTGTCGGCGCAGGGAGCGCGCGTGATCGCGTCCGCGGTCGTGAAGGGAGCGTTCCGCGCGCCGCGTCAGGGGATGTCGTTTCTCGCGCTCACCGTCATAAACGACGAGGCGCGCGCGGAGGCGCGAGCCGCCGTCGCCGAGCTGAGGGGCGCGGGGATCGGCGTCGTTATGATAACGGGCGACGGGATGGAGACGGCGCGCGCGATTGCGGAGCGCGTCGGGATAACGGATTCGGGCGCGGACGGAATATGCGTATCGGGACGGGAGCTTTTGTCGATGACGGACTTTGAGCTGCGGGACGCGCTGCCGCGGCTGCGCGTCGTATACAGGGCGATGCCCGCCGACAAGGAGCGGCTCGTGAGGATCGCGGGCGAGCTTGGATTCGTGACGGGAATGACGGGCGACGGCGTGAACGACGCGCCGGCGCTCCGCGCCGCCGACGTCGGATTTGCGATGGGGACGGGGACGGAGGTCGCGAAGGAGGCGGGCGACATCGTGATCCTCGACAATAATATAAAGAGCATATGCCGCGCGGTGCTGTACGGACGGACGATATTCGACAGCATACGCAAATTCATCGTGTTTCAGCTGACGATGAATCTGTGCGCGGTGGGCGTGTCGATAATAGGGCCGTTCATAGGGATCGAGGCGCCGGTGACGGTGATACAGATGCTGTGGGTGAATCTGATCATGGATACGCTCGGCGGCCTCGCGTTCGCGGGCGAGCCTCCGCTGCCGGATTACATGAAGGATGCGCCGAAGATGCGTGACGAGAAGATTTTGACCGGACGCGAGCTGTCGCGGGTGCTTATAACGGGGAGCTTTGCCGTCGCGATCTGCATTTTGTATCTGGCGTCCGATCGCCTGCGCGTCGCGTTCGGATATTACGGCGACTACGACAGATACATCACCGTATTTTTCGCGATGTTCGTGTTCTGCGGCATATTCTGCGCGTTCAACTGCCGGACGCCGCGCGTAAATCTCACGGCGAATCTCGGCAAGAACAGGGCGTTCATCCTCATCATGACGGCGACGTGCGCGACGCAGCTTTTGATCGTTTATTTCGGCGGCTCCGTGTTCAGAACGACGCCGCTGGCGCCGCGCGATCTCGGCGCGGCGCTCACGATGGCGTTCACCGTCGTCCCGTTCGATATGCTCCGAAAGCTAATATCGGGGAAAAAATAAAGTATCCGCGCGGGGCGCGCCGGTTTGCGGCGCGCCCCGCGCGCCGCATTTTTTACGGCAAAAACGGGAAAAGGACGCATAAAATGCAAATCGCGCCGGCGGACGGCGTATTTTTTTGTGCAATAGAGAGAAAATATACATGAGCAAAAAATTCCTTGACAAAAATTCTCGCATGAGATATAATCTATGTGCGTATTTGTGAAGGGATATCTATGCTCATTTTCATGTTCCGTCGCAAAATAATGCGCATAAACAAATCCACATCTTAAAGAAGGAGGAAAAAATGCCGACCTTTAATCAGCTTGTCAAGCAGGGACGTCACGACAAGACCTATAAGTCGACGGCGCCTATGCTCCAGACGGGCTTCAACTCGCTCAAGAATAAGAGCGTTGCTCAAAGCTCGCCCCAGAAGCGCGGCGTCTGCACCAAGGTCACGACCGTCAACCCGAAGAAGCCGAACTCCGCGATCCGTAAGATCGCAAGAGTGCGTCTTACGAACGGACTTGAGACGACGGTCTACATCCCCGGTATCGGACATAACCTTCAGGAACACTCCGTCGTCCTCGTAAGAGGCGGACGTGTGCGCGACCTGCCGGGCGTTCGTTACCATATCATCCGCGGCACTCTCGACGCGCAGGCAGTCGCGAACCGCAATCAGGGCCGTTCCAAGTACGGCGCAAAGAGACCGAAGAAGTAATCTTTGTCACAAAAGCGTGACATTTCGGTGTGTTCTGCCGGATTGACAGCGAACATAAATGTTGATTTGTTTGTGTGCGTCTGACCGAGCATGACACGATCGGGATTTATTTTTCGAGTACCTGTGATAACATTTTTTAATGAAGGAGGGAATAACAGTGCCAAGAAGAGGTCAGATTTCCAAAAGAGAAGTTTTGCCCGATCCGCTTTACAATTCGCAGCTCGTAACAAAGCTCATCAATAACGTAATGCTCGACGGCAAAAAGGGCGTCGCTCAGAAGATAGTGTATGACGCGTTCGCCATCGTGGAAAGCAAGACGAATGAGAATCCGCTGACGATATTTGAAGCCGCTCTTGAAAACGTCATGCCGAGCCTTGAGGTCAAGGCTCGCCGTGTCGGCGGCGCAACGTATCAGGTGCCTATGGAGGTCAGAGCGGAAAGACGTCTTACTCTCGGACTCCGTTGGTTCGTCAGCTACGCAAGGACAAGAAGCGAAAATACAATGTCCGAGCGCCTCGCTGCCGAGATAATGGATGCCAAGAACAACGCCGGCGGTGCTTTCAAGAAGAAGGAAGAAATGCACAGAATGGCGGAAGCAAACAAGGCGTTTGCTCATTATCGGTACTAATTTCAATTTTAAGATGACATTCGGACGCAGACCGGCAGAAATGAGCGTGCCGCCCGCAAAGGGACAATTCTCAGCGTCCGTCGGAGGCCAATAACTATATGCCCAGGGAATATTCGCTGGAGCGCACGCGCAATATAGGCATCATGGCTCACATCGACGCCGGAAAGACTACGACGACTGAGCGTATCCTGTTCTATACGGGTATCACGCATAAGCTCGGCGAAGTTCACGACGGCGCGGCAGTCATGGACTGGATGGAGCAGGAACGTGAACGCGGTATCACGATCACGTCCGCCGCTACAACCTGCCATTGGCGCAATACGCGCATCAACATCATTGACACGCCCGGCCACGTCGACTTCACGGTCGAGGTCGAACGCTCGCTTCGAGTTCTCGACGGCGCCGTATGCGTGTTCTGCGCCAAGGGCGGCGTCGAACCTCAGTCTGAGACTGTTTGGCATCAGGCGTCGAAGTACCACGTCCCGCGCATGGCGTATGTAAACAAAATGGACATCATGGGCGCCGATTTCTATCGCGTCGTCAACATGATGAAGGAAAGACTCAGAACGAACCCCATACCGATCCAGCTCCCGATCGGAGCCGAGGACGATTTCCGCGGTATCATCGATCTCATCGACATGGACGCCGTCATCTACTATGACGATCTCGGCCGCGACATGAAGATCGAGCCGATACCGGACGATATGCTCGAGCTTGCGAAGCAGTACAGAGCCGAGATGATCGAAGCCGTCGCGGAAGCGGACGAGGCGCTTTTCGAGAAGTATGTGAACGAGGAAGAGATCACGAAGGACGAGATCAAGGCCGCGATCAGAAAGGAAACGATCGCGAACAAGATCGTCCCTGTCGTATGCGGTACATCGTACCGCAACAAGGGCGTGCAGAAGCTGCTCGACGCGATCGTGGACTATATGCCGTCTCCGCTCGATATCCCGCCGGTCACGGGCAAAAATCCGCAGACGGGCGAGGAGGAGGAGAGACGTCCCGGCGACGAGGAGCCGTTCGCGGCGCTCGCGTTCAAGGTCATGACCGACCCCTACGTCGGCAGACTGACGTTCTTCCGCGTCTATTCCGGCAAAGTCGAGGCCGGAATGGCGACGTACAACTCGACAAAGGGACAGCGGGAGAGATTATCCCGCCTGCTCCAGATGCACAGCAACGACCGCAAGGATATCGACTGCGTTTATTCGGGCGATATCGCGGCGGTAATAGGGACGAAAAACACCAAAACGGGCGACACTCTCTGCGCCGAAAACGCTCCCATAATCCTCGAATCGATGGAATTTCCGGAGCCTGTCATCAGAGTCGCTATCGAGCCTAAGACAAGGGCCGGCGAGGAAAAGATGACGATCGCGCTCGAGAAGCTCGCGGAGGAAGACCCCACGTTCAGAACGTATACGGATGAGGAAACGGGCCAGACCATCATCGCCGGAATGGGCGAGCTTCATCTTGAAATAATCGTCGACAGACTCCTGCGCGAATTCAAGGTCGAGGCAAACGTCGGTCAGCCGCAGGTCGCTTATAAAGAGGCGATCAGAGGCACCGCGACGGTCGACAAGCTCTACTCCCGTCAGACGGGCGGCCATGGTCAGTACGGTCACGTCAAGATCGTCGTCGAGCCGACGGAGGACGGAAAAGAGTTCGAGTTCATCGACAAGACGGTCGGCGGCGTGATCCCGAACGAGTATATGAAGTCTATCGAGGCGGGCTGCCGCGGCGCTATGCAGTCGGGAGTTCTTGCCGGATATACTGTCGTGAACGTAAAGGTAACGCTCATCGACGGCTCTTATCACGAGGTCGACAGCTCGGATATGGCGTTCAAGATCGCGGCGTCAATGGCGCTCCGCGACGCGCTCGAAAAGGCCGATCCCGTGCTGATGGAGCCGATCATGAAGGTCGTGGTGACGACGCCGGACGATTATCTCGGCGACGTCATAGGCGATCTCAATTCAAGACGCGGACAGATCGTGTCGATAGAGAACGTTGGCTCGGCGCAGCAGGTCACGGCTCACGTGCCGCTCGCGGTCATGTTCGGATATGCGACGGAGCTTCGTTCGCGTTCACAGGGCAGAGCCGTCTATACGATGGAGCCCGACCACTTCTCAGAGGTGCCTAAGAATATCTCCGCCGAGATCGTATCGAAGCGCGGGCATCACTGAGTCCGATAATCTTGTTTCAGTCAAAAACAAATAAAAACAAAAAATCAAAACGAAAGGGTTTCAAATCATGGCAAAGCAGAAATTTGAAAGAACAAAGCCGCACGTAAACATCGGCACGATCGGTCACGTTGACCACGGTAAGACGACTCTTACCGCAGCCATCACGAAGGTTCTCTCACTCGCCAACGACAAGATCGAGTTCCTCGCATATGACCAGATCGACAACGCGCCCGAGGAAAAGGCACGCGGAATTACAATCAACACACGTCACGTTGAGTATGAGACGGATGCGCGTCACTATGCGCACGTCGACTGCCCCGGTCACGCTGACTATGTCAAGAACATGATCACGGGCGCAGCTCAGATGGACGGCGCTATCCTTGTTGTCGCAGCTTCCGACGGCGTTATGCAGCAGACCCGCGAGCATATCCTGCTCGCTCGTCAGGTCGGCGTTCCCGCGATCGTCGTTTACATGAACAAGACGGACCTCGTCGACGACGAGGAGCTGCTTGAGCTTGTCGAGATGGAAGTCCGCGAGCTTCTCTCCGAGTACGATTTCCCGGGCGACGAGATCCCGATCATCCGCGGCTCCGCGCGCGTTGCGCTTGAGTCGACATCCACCGATCCGAACGCTCCCGAGTACGCTTCCATCCATGAGCTGATGGACGCTGTCGACAGCTACATTCCTACGCCTGACCGTAAGGCTGACCTCCCGTTCCTTATGCCTGTTGAGGACGTCTTCTCCATCACGGGCCGCGGCACGGTCGCTAC
>CANRFY010000051.1 GCA_947630015.1 uncultured Clostridia bacterium | reverse complement strand
CTCTGTCGACGCTGATGCTCGCAGGGATAAACGACATACTCATCATTTCGACGCCGTCCGATCTGCCAAATTTCGAGAGGCTGCTCGGCGACGGGTCGGATTACGGCGTAAAGCTTTCGTACATAGAACAGCCGTCGCCGGACGGACTCGCGCAGGCGTTCATCCTCGGTGTAGACTTCATAGGCAACGAGCCGTGCGCGATGGTGCTCGGCGACAACATTTTCTACGGCAACGGCTTCGGCAAGTCGCTTCGCGCGGCGGTCACTAATGCCGAATCGGGGCGCGCGACTGTGTTCGGATACTATGTACCCGACCCCGAGCGGTTCGGCGTCGTCGAATTTGACGGTGAAGGACACGCGGTTTCAATCGAAGAAAAGCCGACTGCGCCGAAATCGAATTACGCCGTGACGGGACTGTATTTCTATCCTTCGGGAGTATCGGCGATGGCAAAACAGGTCAAGCCGTCGGCGAGAGGCGAGCTTGAGATAACGACGCTGAACAAGATGTATTTGGACGAAGGCTTGCTCGATGTCCAGCTTCTCGGACGCGGATTCGCGTGGCTCGACACAGGTACGATGGACAGCCTCGCCGAGGCAACGGACTTTGTAAAGATGATACAGAACAGGCAGGGTATCGAGATATCAGCGCCGGAAGAGATCGCATATAAAAACGGCTGGATCACAAAAGAGAGACTTTTGCGCTCAGCCGGGAAATACGGAAAATCACCGTACGGACAGCATCTGAAAAATGTTGCAGAGGGAAGGCTGGTATATTGATATGGGCAAATTCAACTTTATCAAAACGGAAATAGACGGCGTATATATAATTGAATCTACGGCATACGGCGACAACCGCGGATACTTTATGGAGACGTACAATGAGGCCGATTTCAAGGCCGCGGGACTTGATTACACATTCGTGCAGGACAATCAGTCGAGCAGCCGGAGAGGCGTTCTGCGCGGGCTTCACTTTCAGAAAATGCACCCTCAGGCGAAGCTCGTCCGCGTACTTAATGGCGAGGTCTACGACGTTGCCGTCGACTTGAGAAGGGACAGCAAGACATACGGTAAATGGGTCGGCGTTTTGCTGTCGGAAGAAAACAAGCGTCAATTCATGGTGCCGCGCGGATTTGCGCACGGATTCGTCGTAGTATCTGAAACAGCGGAATTTGCATACAAATGCGACGAATTTTATCACCCCGAGGATGAGGGCGGGATCATGTGGAACGATCCCGATGTGGGCGTCGAATGGCCGAACGTCGGCGAGATAATACTGAGCGAAAAGGACAAGCATCACCCGACGCTCAGCGAGTCAAAAATCGAATTTGAGGTGTAAGTATGACAATAATCGTTACCGGCGGCGCCGGATTCATCGGCTCGAACTTCATATTCCATATGCTCGACGCACATCCCGACTATCGCATCGTGTGCCTTGACAAGCTCACATACGCGGGCAATCTGTCGACGCTTGCGTCTGTCATGGATAAGCCCAACTTCCGCTTTGTGAAGCTCGATATCTGCGACCGCGAGGGCGTGTACAACCTGTTCGAGGAAGAACATCCCGATATTATCGTCAACTTCGCGGCGGAGTCACACGTTGACCGTTCCATCGAGAACCCGGAGGTGTTCCTGCAAACGAACATCCTCGGCACGCAGGTTCTGATGGACGCGTGCCGCAGATACGGCATCACAAGGTACCACCAAGTCAGCACCGACGAAGTCTACGGCGATCTGCCGCTCGACAGACCCGATTTGTTCTTCACCGAGGAAACGCCGATACATACAAGCTCACCATACAGCGCGTCGAAGGCGTCGGCGGATCTGCTCGTGCTTGCATATCACCGCACATACGGTCTGCCCGTTACGATTTCCCGCTGTTCGAATAATTACGGACCATACCACTTTCCGGAGAAGCTGATCCCGCTGATGATAGCGAACTGCTTAAACGACAAGCCGCTGCCCGTCTACGGCAAGGGCGAGAACGTCCGCGATTGGCTCTACGTTGAGGATCACTGCCGCGCGATAGACCTTATCATACATAACGGCCGCGTCGGCGAGATATACAACGTCGGCGGACACAATGAGATGAAGAACATCGACATCGTGAAGCTGATCTGCCAAAAGCTCGGCAAGCCGGAGAGCCTGATAACATACGTCACCGACCGCAAGGGACATGACATGCGATACGCGATCGACCCGACGAAGATACACACCGAGCTCGGATGGCTGCCGGAGACTAAGCTTGCGGATGGTATCGAAAAGACGATAAAGTGGTATCTCGACAACCGCGACTGGTGGGAAACGATAATCTCGGGAGAGTACCGGAACTATTACGAGAAAATGTACGGGAGAAGATAAAAAGCGATAATGACGTCTAAAAAAAAGGTTTTATTTATTACGATTCATTTCAGGGAATATATTTACAGAATAGCAGAATCTATTTCAAGGGAAGTAAACGCTGACGTTGATATTTTTTATTCCGATTATCAGGTGGGATGGCTTCATAGAATAATAGGAAAAGTATTAGGAAAGAAAGCAGCACAGAAATGTAATCAACAAGCTCAAAAAAGAATGTTAAAGCGTAAATTTAACGAGCTATATGATTACATTTTTGTCCTTGTAGGCAGAGGAATAAATTGTACGGCATTAAACGATTTTATGCGGCGTCAAAAATCTTCCAAAAAGATACTGTATTTGTGGGATGATGTGATGCGTGTAGATGAGTTTGAAGAGATAAAAGACGGCTTTGACGATATAGTATCTTTTGACAGAGTCGATTGCGAAAAATACGGTCTCAGGTTCTTACCGCTGTTCTTCTGTGATGAATTTAGATATAAGAATGAAAAAAAGGACATCGACTTCTCCTGCGTAGGTGAATTGCATACATACCGTTCTCAGCTTTTGTCCCAAATACAACAGCAATTTCCTGCGGAACGCTTTCATTGGTCTGCACTTTTATCTACCCCATGCTTTAACAAAATTAAATTATTTCTTAGCGGAAAAAAGCTTTATCCGTTTATAAAGGCAAAAAGGCTGCCGATGGCAGAGACGGCTGATATAAGTAAAAGGTCGAAGATTGTCATAGATATGCCGTATCCTTCTCAAAAGGGACTGTCGATCAGAACATTGGAGTCTATTGCGTCTCGTGCCAAAATCGTCACAACAAACCGAGATATTGTTAACTATGATTTTTATAACGATAATAATATATTGCTGATAGATATTAACAATGCAGTTATTACATCGGAATTCATCAATAGTCCGTTCATCTCGCTTAACGATGATGTTTTAGAGAAATATTCGTTGAGGTCTTGGGTACACAATTTATTTTTAATTTGAAGGGAACCAAAATGAAGATCCTTGTAACCGGTGCAAACGGCTATCTCGGCCAAGGAATAGTCCGTCAATTGCTGGATGATGGCATAGAGGTCATTGCAGCAGATTTTTCAACTGAAAATATAGACAAAAGAGCGAAAAGCATTTCCTGCGACTTATTTTCCGTGCAGGACCCGTTTGATTATTTTTCCAAGCCGGATGTATTGCTTCATTTGGCGTGGAAAAACGGATTCGTGCATAATGCAGATTCACATATAGTTGAATTGCCGCTTCATTACAGGTTTATTAAAGAAATGGTGTCCGGAGGCATCGTGCGGCTTTGCGTTATGGGAACGATGCATGAGGTGGGATTTTACGAGGGAAGCATAAACGAAAATACACCGACTAATCCGAAAAGTATGTATGGGATCGCAAAGAATGCTTTAAGAAATGCGGCCGGTCTTTTGTGCGAAGAATCGAATGTCGTTTTTCAATGGCTGCGAGGATTTTATATTGTCGGAAACACGAAATTCGGCAATTCGATTTTCTCCAAAATAACGGCGGCGGAGGAAAAAGGAGACAAGCTGTTTCCTTTTACGATGGGAATAAATCAATGGGATTTCATAGATTATGATGATTTTTGCATTCAAGTCGGCGCTGCGGTCGAACAAAGAGAGATAAACGGCATAATCAACATCTGCAGCGGCAGACCCGAAAAGCTTTCAGAGCGAGTCGAGAGATTTATATCGGAGAATAATTATAAAATAAAATTGGATTACGGAAAGTTCCCGGACAGACCTTATGACTCAAAGGCTGTTTGGGGCGATGATAAAAAAATAAAACAGATATTAGAGGAACGACTGCAGAAAACGAAAGAATGATGAGGAGTTATCTATGAAAGTACTGGTCACGGGCGCTAACGGACAGCTCGGATGGGACATGATACTTGAGCTGAAAAAGCGCGGATATGAGCCTGTCGCGACGGATATTTTGGACAGCTACGAGCAGGATTGCGAGTATATAAAGCTTGACATCACCGACGAAAAAGCGGTGCATAAAGCGATCGCAGACGTCGCTCCCGATGCAGTCGTTCACTGCGCCGCATGGACTGCGGTCGACGCTGCCGAGGACGAGGAAAACAAGCCGAAGGTTTATGCGATCAACGTTCTCGGCACGAAGCATATCGCCGAGGCGTGCAGAGAAAATGACTGCAAGATGATATACATTTCTACCGATTACGTTTTCAGCGGCGAGGGAACAGAACCGTGGGAGCCGGACTGTGAGGACTTCGCCCCGCTCAACTACTACGGCGCGACGAAGCTTGAAGGTGAGTTCGCGGTCAAAAAAGCGCTTGAAAAGTACTATATCGTTCGCACAAGCTGGGTTTTCGGCAGCCATGGAAACAATTTTGTAAAGACGATGCTGCGGCTTTCCGAGACACATAGTGACGTGCGCGTCGTGAACGATCAGATCGGCACGCCGACATATACGCCCGACTTAGCACGTCTGCTCGTTGACATGTGCGAGACCGACAAATACGGCATTTACCATGCCACGAACGAGGGCGGCTACATCAGTTGGGCGGATTTTGCGGAAAAAATATTCAAGCTGGCCGGCAAAGATACAAAAGTTATCCCTGTCACAACGGAGGAGTATGGGGGCAGCAAAGCAAAAAGACCGAGAAACAGCAGAATGATCAAGACAAAACTGTTGATAAATAATTTCACGTATTTACGGGAATTGTCCGACAGCCTCTGCAATTATTACGAAACTATAGGAATACAACGATGAATAAATATATAAAGGCAATTCTTCGCCCGCCGTATATAGCGTTAAAAAGACTTCGGTGGGTGGTAATAAGACGTGGCTACCGATCCTTCGGAAAGACAAGCATTGTTAAACATCCTATAAGGGTCGTCGGTAAAAAATATATCTCCATCGGAAATGATGTCTGTATTTTTGACGGACTTCGTATGGAGGCGATAGACAGGTGGCTTGGAAATACTTATTCTCCGGCATCAATATCGGCGACGATGTCGATATGGGTCAGAACTGTCACATAACGTGTGCAAACAAAATAAATATAGGCGACGGTGTAAGCGTATTGCCGGATGTGCTGATCACCGATATTGAACATGAGTATATCCCCGATAAGTCATTAAGAAACACCGGGTTGAATGTCGGCAGCGTGGAAATCGGCAACTTTGCTGTTATAGGAATGGGAGCACGAATTTTAGGGCACAGGAATATAAAGATAGGAAAAAACGCCGTTGTCGGGGCAAATGCTGTGGTAACTCGTGATGTCCCGGATAATGCTGTTGTTGCCGGAGTACCTGCCCAAATAGTCAAATATGTAGAATAGAAACGAGAAACTCATGAGTACATTTCGTGACAAAATTCATACTTTTATCACAAGTGAAAACAAGCTGCAAATCATAAGGCAAAAAATGAGCGTGACTTTTTTTGAAATAAAAAATAAACGTTCATTTGGGGAGCTCGGAAGAAATTGCATGATCTCAAAACCGCTTATTATCTCGGGGAAAAGGCACATTTTTCTCCGAGACGGGGTAAACATCTTGCCTAATGCCAGAATAGAGGCTATATCATATTATAACGGCGTTTCTTATGAACCGAAAATAGAGATCGGTGAACGCACGAGCTTCGGTCAGAATCTGCACATGATATGCTGCAAAGAATTGACGATCGGAAAAGACGTCACATTTTCGGCGAACGTTTATATTTCCGATGTCGCTCATGAATACAGAAACATCGGAGAAAATGTTTTGATGCAGCCTGTGCTCGTCAAGCCTACGCATATAGGCGACAACTGTTTTATAGGCTACGGTGCATGCATACATCCGGGTGTTACGCTCGGCAAACAATGCATAGTCGGCAGCAACGCAGTTGTGCTCGCCGGGGATTACCCCGATTATTCTGTCTTGGCAGGCGTACCTGCAAAGACGGTGAAAAGGTATGATGTCAAAAGCGGTGAATGGAAAAAATAAACGAACTTTGAGGTGATTAAATGTTTGTAGTTAAATTTTGGGGCGGATTAGGAAATCAGATGTTTGAATATGCGCTATTGAAACAGCTTGAAAAGCACTATCCTTATAATGTTATCAGAGGATTTATTTCAAGACCCCCAACAAAAAAATATAACTTAGCAGATTATTGGCTGGAAGAAGCATTTGATATACATATTAAAACATGTTCATGGAAAACCGTTGCGAAATTGGCAGATATGTACCCCGAGGAGGGAAAAGCACACTCCGTTCTGCGACCGATATCTAAAGTCATTAATTGTGTTCGTGGTCATAAAAGTACGCATATATTTCAGGATGATTTCACGTGCTTTTATCCCGAAGTATATAACTTAAGTACTCTAAGCGACTATTATTTTGAAGGCGCATGGGCAAATTATGAGTATCTCGTCGGTATTGAAGATATATTGATGAATGATTTCAAATTCAAAGACGGTTTGAGCGAAAAAAATAAGGAGTATTTGAAAAAAATATCAGAAAGCTGCTCGGTGAGTATTCACGTCAGAAGAGGGGATTTTGTAAAATACGGTTATTCGTTGACAACAGAAGAATACTATTTGAAGGCTATTGAAACTATTAAAAACAAAACAGACGATCCGGTATTCTTCGTCTTTTCAAATGATCACGACTATTGCCGGAGTCTGTTTGAAGGCAAGATCAGGTACGAAATAGTCGAGGGAAATGATGATAGGGATAGTTTTAGGGATATGCAGCTTATGAGCAACTGCAAACACAATATTATTGCTAACAGCACATTCTCATTTTGGGGCGCATATCTGAATAAAAATCCCGGGAAAATAGTTATTGCGCCGAACAGCGGAGTTGGTGTAACCGAACACAATATTCCGTTTGCTTGTCCTGAATGGACTAAAATCGACGTATAAATTTGATACCATATGACCTCCACAAAAACACTTAAAAACAGCGTAATCTCGGTCATCGGTCAGATCCTCACGCTGCTGCTGCAATTCGTCAACCGCCGCGTATTCGTCATGTTCCTTGATATCGAATACCTCGGCTATCAGAGCGTGTTCGGCAATATCTTTTCGATATTGTCGGTGGCGGAGCTCGGTATCGGCGGAATAATATCGTTCCATCTCTACCGCGAGATAGTGACTGACAACAAGCGCGAGATCGGCAAGCTGATGTACCTTTACAAATGGGTATACCGCATAATTGCCGCTGTCATACTCGTTCTCGGGCTCGGCGCGTGCGTATTTGTACCGTATATAGTCAAAGACGCGACAAAAGACGTCGGATACCTTTACATCGTTTACTTTCTTCAGCTTACGAGCATCATCGCCGGATATTTTCTGTCGTACAGGCGCACCATATACGCTGCCGATCAAAAGGAATATGTGACCGTAGAGATCGACCTGTTCGCGAATTTATTCGTCCAGGTTATCCAGCTCGCACTGCTTGCCATTTTCAAAAATTATCTTCTCTACCTTGCAATACAGCTTTCGACAACGCTTATTGCAAATTTTATCATACTGTTAAAGTCGAACAGGGATTATCCCTACCTAAAAGAAAAATATACCGTCACAAAAGAGGATATCGCGGGACGCAATATGATCCCCGATGTCAAGAATTTCATCGTTCACAAGATTTCATATGCCGTATACGGGGGAACGGACAACATCGTCATATCGTCGATATGCGGCGTGCGCGATGTGGCGCTTTACGGAAATTATTTTATTCTTCAACAGGGCGTCATGAACGTCTTGTTTTACCGCCTTTTGAATCCGGTCCAGGCTGCTATCGGCAACATTGTGTATGCCGACAGAAAAAAGGA
>CANRFY010000050.1 GCA_947630015.1 uncultured Clostridia bacterium | reverse complement strand
AACGGCCCATATACCCGCATGGTGGAGCTGCAAACAGAAAGCGGGAATTGAGCGATTGGGAATATTTGATTTTATAAGGTTAAAGGCTGGCCGGTCAGCTTTATCTGATAAGGGCAGCACGCAAAGGTAAAGGGCGCAAATGAAATGCGCCCCTCTTTGCAACTTCATCTCTCCCGTTCATCCTGTTTCCGCTTTTTAGGCTGGGGCATTTTCTGTTCCGGCTGCTTCTCTTTGAGTTGCTTCCGGACAGACTTTCTCTTTGTTTCCTCACCAAGCATTTTCGCCACATCCCATTTCGCATTTGACATGACAAGGGGCTGGTACTGATTCCCATAGGCAGACTTCACGCGACGGGCGGCGTCCGTGTCTTGTACTGCCACTCGCCCTCCTTGTCCAGCGGGCGCACGGTCAGCATGATGTGGGCGTGGGGATTGTGACCGTCCGTGTCATGGATACACACATCGGCGCACATCCCTTCGGATACAAAATTGCGCTGGATAAACTCTGTGAGCAGAGTGATCCACTCGTCTTTTTTCAGTTCGATGGGCAGCGCAGCCACAAACTCACGGGCAAGGCGGCTGTCCTTTGTTTTCTCGTTTTCCTCCACGGCGTTCCATAAAACGCTGCGGTCTTTCCACTCGGCGGGAGCATACTCCGGGAGAAAAACCTGCTGCCAGACAAGCCCCTGCTTGCGGGTAAAGTCGTGCTGAACGCCATCGTAATCGTTTAGGATTTTGGAGCAGCTCATATATGATGCCGCCGCGACAGCGGAGCGACCGGCGCCCCGGCTGATGATTTTTGATTCAAGATGATATATTGCCATTTTGATATATCTCGCTTTTTTCGGTTTCTCTTTTGATAAGTCAAGACCACCGGCCGTGCCGGTGGCTTGCACAGCCCCCTTAGGGCATAATGCCAGCCGAGCCTATAGGCTCGCCGAAAAGTCCGTAGAGCCGCGGGACTTTCACAGGCAGCCCCTAAAGGGGCTTATTTCTTGCCCTCTTGTACCGGCTCACCCGTGAACGGGTCGATATATTCCTTGATCGACATTTGATCTTGCGCTGCATCTTCTTGCAGTTGATTTCGTATATACTGCTCTATCACTTTCTTGTTTCTTCCCACAGTATCTACATAATATCCTCTGCACCAGAAATGTCTGTTCCCGTACTTGTACTTCATATTCGCATATTTTTCAAATATCATCAGGCTGCTTTTCCCTTTCAAGTAACCCATGATTTGCGATACGCTGTTGTATGATTACAATAGAAATGTTACAGTAAGAAAAAAAGAGTGGCGAAAGAGAAAAACCTGTGATACAGTATAGTTGTCCAAGCCAACTGTGTACAGGAGGATCTCAATCGCCATGAAAAGTGTAGCACAAGAAGTACTGTATCGTCAAGTCCTAATTTCGTATGCAGAAAAACATGGAGTGACAAAAGCGGCAATCAGGTACAAGACCAACCGACAGTATATCTATCGTTGGATGCGCCGATATGACGGGACGAAGGCTTCCCTGCAAAACCGCTCACGTCGACCGCACCACCATCCGAATCAGCATACGGAAGAAGAATTACGGCTGATAGGGAATATGCGCCGCCGCAACCCAAACGCGGGGCTCGTAGTATTTTGGGTAAAACTAAGACAGCGCGGATATACACGCTCGATCACCGGGCTGTACCGTGTGCTTCGCAGACAGGGCGAGATGGCTGTAAAACCGCCGAATCCTAAGTATGTGCCTAAACCGTATGAGCAGATGGATCATCCTGGTCAGAGAGTCCAGATCGACGTGAAATTCGTACCGGATTCATGCCTTGTGGGCGAGGCAAAAGGCAAGAAATTCTACCAGTATACCGCCATAGATGAGTATTCAAGATTCCGTTATCTCGAAGCCTTCGAGGAACACAGCACATACAGTTCCACCGAATTTTTAGAGCATCTTATCAAGGCGTTTCCGTTCAAAATCGAGTGTGTTCAAACAGACAACGGCGCGGAGTTCACCAAGCGCCTGCTGCAGCAGGCGCGTCCGACGCCCACGCTGTTCGAGGCGCGCCTCGAACAGCGTGGCATCAAGCACAAGCTCATCAGGCCTTACACTCCGCGTCACAACGGCAAGGTCGAGCGCTCTCACCGCAAAGACAACGAATACTTCTACGCTGCCCACAAATTCTACTCTTTCAACGACTTCAAAAAGCAGCTTGCTGTTCACAGCTACCGATATAACAACTTTCCCATGCGTCCTCTCGGCTGGTTTTCGCCACGTGAGTTTTTACATAATTTCTTTGTAACACATCATTGACAAACATACATATCAAAGCATTCACACCCGAATTTTTACCTATCGGTGAAACGTTCGGGGTTGCTTTTTCTTGAAGGACGTTAAATAAGTCTTTGCTTTCGCCAGTACAGCGTATCTCGCTCTGTACTGCCGCCTTTAGTTTCAAAAAATTCCGCGCATAAAAGGAGATTTGAAATAAAGACTCAAAAAACGACAAACCAAAAAATCATAACTCTTCCCTCAATTGCGCCGGAGGCTATCGCAAGCGCTGTACCTTGCCGCGCCGGCAATATACATGACATATCACATATCCGTTTCAAAGCCGATGCGGACGCGGGGAACGAGGGTTTTTATCACATTCTCCTTTTCCCCTTGAAAACCTATTAAATATATGTTATTATTAGGCAGAGGATGAGAAGGAGTCTTTTTATATGAAAATATCGACAAAGGGCCGCTATGCGCTTCGGATGCTTCTCGATCTTGCCGAGCATAGGGCGGACGGATACATTGCATTAAAGGACATCGCCGAGCGTCAGGACATTTCAAAGAAATATCTTGAACAGATCGTACCTGTCTTAAACAAATCGGACATTTTGCGCACGAACCGCGGAAAACAGGGCGGATATATGCTCGTGAAGGATCCCGACAAATATACGGTGGGCGAGATTCTGCGGCTGACAGAGGGGGACCTTGCTCCGGTGGCGTGCGTCGGGAAAAATCCGGAAGAATGCAAGCGCCGTGCCGATTGTCCGACGCTTCCCGTGTGGCAGGGCTTCTACAAGGTGATAAACGAATATTTTGACGGCATCACCTTGCAGGATATTCTCGACCAAAAAAATGCGCGGGACATTGACAATTATATGATCTGACAAAAAATCGCCGCCGCTTTCGTGTCTGACGCAAAAGTGGCGGGATTCTTTTTATTTTGTTACTCCGCAAACATAGGAGTGGATAGATATCTCTCGCCCGTGTCGGGAAGAAGAGCTACTATCAGCTTTCCTTTGTTCTCCGGCCGGAGCGCGAGCTGCGTCGCCGCGTAAACTGCGGCGCCCGAAGAAATGCCGACCAGAAGGCCTTCCTTCCGAGCCAGAGTCCGTCCCGTTTCAAATGCATCCTCATTTTCGACGGCGATGATCTCGTCATAGACGGACGTGTTGAGCGTATCCGGCACAAAACCTGCGCCGATGCCCTGAATCTTATGAGGTCCGGCAACTCCCTTTGAAAGGACCGGCGAGCCTGCCGGTTCCACGGCGACGACCTTGACATTCGGATTTTTTGATTTGAGATATTCGCCGACGCCCGTCACCGTTCCGCCGGTGCCGACGCCCGCGACAAAGATATCGACGTTTCCGTCTGTATCCTCCCAAATTTCGGGACCTGTCGTTTTGCGGTGGATATCGGGATTTGCGGGATTTGTAAACTGGCTCGGGATAAAGCTGTGCGGCGTTGCCTCCGCAAGCTCCTGCGCTTTTGCGATCGCGCCCTTCATCCCCTTTGCCCCGTCGGTCAGAACAAGCTCCGCGCCGTAGGCTTTGAGAAGATTCCGACGCTCCACGCTCATCGTGTCCGGCATGGTGAGGATGATTTTATATCCTCTCGCCGCCGAGACGGCCGAAAGACCGATGCCGGTATTGCCGCTTGTGGGTTCGATAATGACTGAGTCGGGCTTCAGCACGCCCTTTGCTTCCGCGTCGTCGATCATCGCTTTTGCGATCCTGTCCTTGACGCTGCCGGCGGGATTGAAATATTCAAGCTTGCCGTAAATATCCGCGGCGAGTTCTTTTTCTTTGATATAGTTCGTCAGCTTCAAAAGCGGCGTTCCGCCGATCAAATCGGTGATCTTGTCATATGTTTTCATACGTGTTTGCTCCTTATAATAATATATGATTTAAATCGTCTGTTTTTCAAACGCAGCGGCAACATCGTCTTTGCCTGATCCGTATTTTCATCGGGATTTGCCTCCACATTGTTCATTAAACCTATCGGCTATATAGGCATTATAGTACCTCGTTTGCGGTTTGTCAAGACCTGTTCGCAACATTTTGCATTTTATCTTTTTGTCCGCCCTATTGACAAAACGGCGGCGGCTGAGTATAATAGCTCATTAAGCAGATAGGTTTTATATGCTTGACATCCCGAATCAGGAGTTATACTTGTGGAAAACAACAGATTTGAACTGAACAAGAATTTGGCGCAGATGCTCAAGGGCGGCGTTATTATGGACGTTACCACACCCGAACAGGCGAAAATTGCCGAAGCAGCCGGCGCCTGCGCCGTGATGGCGCTGGAACGCATTCCCGCCGACATCCGTGCGGCGGGCGGAGTATCCCGGATGAGCGACCCGAAGATGATCAAGGGCATCCAAAACGCCGTCACCATTCCCGTTATGGCCAAGTGCCGCATCGGACATTTTGCCGAGGCACAGATTTTGCAGGCCATCGAGATCGACTACATCGACGAGAGCGAGGTACTCTCTCCCGCCGACGACAAGTACCACATCGACAAGACGAAATTCGACGTTCCCTTTGTTTGCGGCGCGAAGGATTTAGGCGAAGCGCTTCGCCGTATCAACGAAGGCGCTTCCATGATCCGCACAAAAGGCGAGTCCGGCACCGGCGACGTGGTACAGGCGGTTCGGCATATGCGCATGATGCAGGCCGAAATTCGGCGGATCGGCTCTATGTCCGAGGACGAACTGTTCGACGCCGCAAAGCAGCTGCAGGTGCCGTATGAGCTGGTGCTGTATGTCCATGAACATAAAAAACTGCCGGTCGTGAATTTTGCCGCGGGCGGCGTTGCGACCCCTGCCGATGCGGCGCTGATGATGCAGCTCGGCGCCGAAGGTGTGTTCGTCGGTTCGGGTATTTTCAAGTCCGGCAACCCCGAAAAGCGGGCGGCGGCTATCGTCAAGGCGGTCACAAACTATAACGATGCCAAAATGCTGGCCGAGTTGTCCGAGGATTTGGGTGAGGCCATGGTCGGGATCAATGAGCAGGAGATCGAGCTTTTGATGGCCGAAAGAGGAAAATAAAGTGAATATCGGCATACTCTCCGTTCAGGGCGCTTTTATCGAGCATGAAGAGATGCTTTCCCGCCTCGGAGCATCCTGTTTTGAGATCCGGCAGAAAAGCGACCTGATCCGGCCGATGGACGGCCTTATAATTCCCGGCGGAGAAAGCACTGTACAGGGCAAGCTGCTGCGTGACCTCGGATTGTTTCAGCCCCTCAAAGAGAAAATCGAGGCGGGGCTGCCCGTATTCGGCACCTGCGCGGAACTGCTGCTGCTCGCCGGAAGCATCAAAAACGATACGCGCCGCCACTTTGCCACTATGGATATAGTCGCGGTGCGCAACGCCTACGGACGGCAGCTCGGAAGCTTTTCCGCCGAGGCGGAATTTGACGGACTCGGAACCATACCCATGACATTTATCCGGGCGCCGTATATCGAAAGCGTCGGAGAAAATGTGCAGGTACTCTCCGTCGTGGAAGGCCGTATCGCGGCGGCAAGGCAAAAAAGTCAGCTCGTCACGGCGTTTCATCCGGAGCTTTGCGATGACTTGCGGGTGCATCGGTATTTTCTGGATATGATACGCACAAATCAGGCTAAAGATCGGGGAGGTCGGTGAGGCGATGATGAAGGAGAGATCCGCAATGAAAAGAAACTTGCTCTTAATGCTTGCGCCCCTGGCGCTCGCGGCAATGCTGACCGCCTGCGGCAGCGGATCGGCTTCTCCGGCTTCCGAAGCCGTCTCGGACGATCTTACGATCCCACTCGACAGCCTGAGCGATCAGCCTCGCTTCATCGACTGGGAACAGGATGGTACACCGATGCAGTTGATCGCGCTGATGGATGGAGAGAATGTGCGGCTGGCGTACAACACTTGCCAGTCCTGCGCGGGTTCGCCCTACGCCTACTTTGTTTACAAGGACGGTCTCTTGATCTGCCAGAACTGCGGCAATCAGTTCGGTCTCTACTCGATCGGCGCGGTAGTCGGCGGCTGTAATCCTCTGCCCGTGGGCGAATCGTCTGTTGATGGCGACAGCGTGGTTATCCCTGCCTCCGAACTCAAGGCCAACGCCCCCGCCTTCATCAACTGGAAAAAGTTCTCATGAGCGCGATCCGGAAGACCTGGCGCGTAGAGGGGATGCACTGCCCGCACTGCGAGACTGCGGTGCGAAGTGCGCTTGTGGGGATGGCAGGGCTTTCCGAGGTCATTGTGAGCTTCCAAAAGGGAACGCTGACGGCGCTGTGGGACGAAAAGCAGCTGCAGGAAACGGAGATCGACTCGCGTCTGCGGGAGGCGGGCTACGGCCTGGTCCGCGGTACAAAGTGCGCGGGGTGGGTGCGCGACATCCTCCGGCTGTTTTTGGCGCTCACGGCGGCGGGGATCTTCTACCTGCTGCTCACGCGGACGGCCGTTTCCGACTGGATGCGCGCATTCCCGACGGCTCGCGCGGGCATGGGTATGGGCGCGTTGTTTGTCGTAGGGCTGGCCACATCGCTGCATTGCGTGGCAATGTGCGGCGGTATCAACCTGTCTTTGAGCGCTGCTTCGGCTCAGCGCGGTGTAAAGCTGACTCGAGCAAATTTTCTATATAATCTCGGCCGCCTGTTCTCCTACACGTTGATCGGCGGCATCGTGGGAGCCTTGGGTACGGCGTTGAGCATCACAAATACGGCGAAGGCGGCAATTCAAATCTTCGCGGCGGTGTTCATGCTGCTGATGGCGTTGAACCTGCTGGGCAGCCTCGCCTGGCTGCGCAAGCTCACGTTTCGTCTGCCCGAAAGCTTGAGCGCACGGTTGTTTGCACGCTTTGCCGGTAAGTCCTCCTTCGTCATCGGTCTGGCAAACGGCCTGATGCCCTGCGGCCCATTGCAGGCGATGCAGGTATGCGCGCTTTCTGCGGGCAGCTGGTGGCGGGGCGCGCTGGATATGTGCTGCTTCTGCCTGGGTACGATTCCGCTGATGCTGGGCGTGGGGCTGGTGAGCGGCAAGCTGAACAAGCGCTTCGCCAGACCCATGCGCTATGCCTCCGCCGCGCTGGTGCTGGCCATGGGTGTGAGTGTGCTGGCGAGCGGGTTGGCGCTGGCGGGCGCAGGAACACCGGCGACAAGACCAAAGAGTGAAAACGGTACAGCGATCGTGCAGGACGGCGTGCAGTACATCCGCTCAGAACTGGACTACGGAGGCTATCCCGTCATCACTGTGTATGCAGGCATCCCTGTGGAGTGGACGATCCACGCCGAGGAAGATCGCATTAACAGCTGCAACCGCGAAATCTACATTCCCAAGTTCGACCTCAGCGTCCCTCTGGAACCCGGCGACAACGTGATCCGCTTTACCCCGGACGCGGCGGGTTCGATTCCCTATACCTGCTGGATGGGGATGATCCGCAGCACGATCTATGTGACAGCTGACGCGGCGGAGACAGAAGCCGGATGATTTCGATCCGGAGCAGACAGGCACCGCGCTTTGCAGAGACGTGCGCGTGCATCGGTATTTCCTTAATAGACAGTATACAGGAAACAGGCCGAGTGATACGCCCGTCATTTTAACTGAAAGAAACAAAAAAGGAACAGGTATATGAAGATTTTGATCAAAGATACGACTCGAAAAGAGCGGGAAGAAATTATCCGCCGTTCTCTTGACTGCGGCGGAGGGGGCTGTGAAAACTGTTCCTCCTGCTGTCTCGGCGGCGGGGACCCCTACAAAATGTACCAAGACTACATCGACGGAAAAAGGGAAATCTCCGAGATCAACGCGGAGTACCGTGCAAAGTATCTGCACGGTTAAAGAGGCGATGGAGCGGCCGGCAACTTCGCGCGCTGCCGTATTCGGGATCGGCGGCGTCGGCGAATATAAAGCGGAGGCTATTGCCGCGACGCAGACAATATCATCGCGGAAGCGGAAACGGTAAGCACAACAGAGCCGATTCAAAAGGCTGCTGCAAAAGTGAAAAAAATATGCGCGATGTATGTTTGTCAATGATGTGTTACAAAGAAATTATGTAAAAACTCACGTGGCGAAAGCCAGCCGAGAGGACGCATGGGAAAGTTGTTGTATCGGTAGCTGTGAACAGCAAGCTGCTTTTTGAAGTCGTTGAAAGAGAAGGGCTAATAGTGACAAGTAACTATTTTGCCGCAGAGGGCGGCGTGACGATGTTTCACGCCGTTTTTCTGCGTCCGTAGGTCTGTTCAAGGGTGACAGACTGCTCAAGAGCGGGGATTTCAACCTCGTCCAGAAAGTTGAAGTAAATCTTTATCTTCTGCCTGCGCTTGCCGCTGGACTTGTCCGGTGGAAACACGACGATCTTCTTGATATACTCGTTCACAATCGTCTGCGTCAGCTCCGGCACGTCCACATACTTTTCCGT
>CANRFY010000049.1 GCA_947630015.1 uncultured Clostridia bacterium | reverse complement strand
GCGCGTCCCCGTCTCCGCCGCCTCCGCGAACGGCATCGGCTCTGACTGCCACGGCGTCGATACCATGCGGACGCTGCCGTCCTCCGTATCGCCGAGCGCCCCGGGTACAAGATAACCGACGCAGTCGACCATTTTGACGCGCAGATGCGCGCCGCCGCGTATCGTGATCTCGACCGCCTCGTCGGGGATGAATTTCGGCTCCGTCGTCATGACGGTGCGTCCCGCCGCCGACTGCGGCATCTCGTCGCGCGCTCGCGCGCGATCGTATTCGCCCTCGATATTCGGCATCACGAGCGCGTTCATGAACCGTTTTATGAACGTGCTTTTCCCCGTCCGCACGGGGCCGACGACGCCGATGTATACGTCGCCGCCCGTCCGCTCCGCGATGTCTCTGTATATGTCCCTCTCAGTCATAAATATTCCTCCCGTATAACAGCTTACGCTATTATATGAGAGGCCCGATATCCAATATGCCCTATGTAATAAAAGTTTTTGAAGAAGGGGTTTGGGGGAGGAACTTTTTTCAAAAAGTTTCTCCCCCAAAATTATTTATACATATTACATCTCAATCAATTCATACTTTCTCGAACCGATGCCGAGCGCGGACGCGGCCTCGATCGTATGGACGCCGTGACGGCTCTCGATGCGTTTGAGCAGGTGCTTCTGCCCGGGATCGTCCTTTGCGGCGTAGACGAGATCGAGGCAGGCCTGATCGATCGCGACGGGGTCCGTCGAGGCGAGGACGCCGATATCCGCCATGCAGGGGTCCTCCGCGACAGCGCAGCAATCGCAATCGACGGAGAGATTCTTCATGACGTTGATGTAGACGACGTTGTCGCCGAACATATTTGTGACCGACGATGCGGCGTCCGCCATCGATTCGAGGAACGCGTCGTGATTTGCGCCCCAGAAATTGCCGTCGGGATGGCCCGCGCCGTGTATGTTCTTTTTGCCGTATGACGACGCGATCCCGATCGAGAGCTGCTTCAGCGCGCCGCCGAAGCCTCCCATCGGATGTCCCTTGAAGTGCGACAGCACGAGCAGCGAATCGTAATTCGCTATGTTCTTGCCGACGTAATTTTTGTTTATCACCCTGCCGTTCGGGATCGGCAGCTCGAGATCGGGTCCCTCGGCGTCGAGCAGATCGACGTTATACGTGTTCCAGCCGTGCGCCTCCAGCGTGCGGAGATGCTTTTCCGTCGTATCGCGTTCCCCCTCGTATGCAGTATTGCATTCCGCGATCGCATACGAATCCGCGTGCGCCGCGACTTCCCCGACTACGGGCGCCCAGAATTCGGGGCGCAGGAAATTCTGATTCCCCGCCTCGCCGGAATGCACCTTTATCGCCACGCGTCCGCCAAGCTCCCGTCCGACCGCGCGGTAAAGCGCCAGCACCGACTCGGGCGTGATCTCCTTCGTATAATATACGCGCGACGCCTCGCCGCTGACATCGTCCGCTGTCTGCGCATTCTCCGCCTTGCCGATCCTCGGCAGGCGCAGCGAAATCGTGATCTTCTTCTCCATCGTTTTGTTCTCCTTTCATCGCGGCTCCGCCGCCTTTGCTGCTGATATTATACACCATAAATCGCAATAAGTCAATGACGCGAGGGAGGTTATGGAGCGGAGCCTGCGGCTCCGCGAGGCTCGACAAAACATTTGCAATAGCTTTATATTATTTTAAATTTCTCTTTTCACGAAAAAAGACTGTCTGGGATGAGGACCCTTTCTTAAAAGAAAAGGTCCTCCCCCACACCCCCTCTCCAAAAGAACAACGCGCGTTTGCTGTGTGCGAACAGCTCTTCGCGGGGCGCTCCCTCTATCGACGCACCTCCGCCCCTGTGCCGTAGGCTTTCCAGCCTCATCTACGCGCACTACGCTCGTGCGATGTCCGTCGCTGCCAGCGTCGGATTGATTGCGACATTTCAGGCGGCGCAGTCGAATAAGTCCGCGTGGGAGCTGTTAGCAGGAATGATATCGCGGTTTACGCCCCAACCCCCTCTTTCCGCCGATTGAATAACATCGACGCCACACGGGAGCCTCTTTCGGGATCGTTAAGGGCCTCTTTCTTGCGAGAAAGAGGCCCTTAACATAATTTAAAAACTTTGAAAAAGTTTGCGAAAAGAAAAAGATAGAATCGCAAAGGAAAATCCTTTGCTCGCGCGTCTCTTTGCCGGCCAGCAAAGAGACCCTTAACTCTTTTTTAACTTTGTAAAAGTTATAGCTGAGGACTGGCGCATCCCGCCAAGGAATCGCCTGAACATTTTCCTGAACTTTTTCAAAAGCTCATCCATTTTACCCCGCGGGGTGAGGCCCCTCGTACCGGCGTTTCATCGCATCGTATATTACCGACGCCGCGTCAGCGAGATCGAGTCCCCGAAGCGCAGCCGACATCTCGCCGCGCTTATCCCCGTCGCCGAGCAGCGACACGCAGATCTCGGCCAATCTGCCGATATCGTTGTCCTCCGCCGCGACGGCGCCGCCGCAATCGATGAAGAAATTGAAATTTCCCTCCTCGCAGCCGGCGACGGCGTCGACGAACGCCATAGGCAGGCATTTGACCGCCGCCTCCGTGACGCTGATCCCGCCCGGCTTTGTCAAATACAGATCGGCGCTGTCCATCAGCTCGCCGATATTCTGAGTGAAGCCCAAAACGCGGATCCTCGCGTCAGCGCCGAATTCGTGTTCGAGTTCGACCCGCAGCTTATCGTTCGTCCCGCAGACGACGGTGACGAACGCGCCGTCCCCCATCGACTCCGATATCATCGTCACAAGCTCCCTCATCGGACCGCATCCCATACTGCCGCACATCACGAGCAGATGCGGCGCGCCCGCCGGTATCGACAGCTTCCGCTTTGTTTCGTCCCTGTCGGCGCATTTATAGAACATCCTCCGCACCGGTATCCCCGACGCCACTATCCGTTCGCGCGCGATCCCGTGCGCCGCAAAATCGTCCGTCAGCGATATGTACGGGATGAAGATAATATCGACATTATTCTCGTTCACCATCGGATAAACGGAATAATCCGTTGCGACGAACGACGTCGCCCTCGGCTTTATGCCGTGTTCGCGGATCGCTTCCGTCAGCATCGACGCCGAAAAAACGTGCGTGCATATGACGGCGTCGTAGCCGCCCGCCGCTATATGCTCCGCGAGCCTGCCTGCGCCGGCCGCGATCAGATGATACACGGTCGAATCCGAATCGAACAGACCCGGGTGATCCTCGGAAAAATTATATCCCTTGTCGAACAGCTTCGGCGCGTAACGGTACAGACGGACGAACCATCTCGACACAAGATCGGAGAGCTTCTGCGATACGAAGCTGAGCGCGTCGGCGATGTCGCAGACCTCGCCGCGCTCACGATAAAACTCGCACAACGCTTTGGCGCAGTAGTTGTGTCCCTCTCCCGTATTACATGATAATATCAGCGTTTTCATCCGTATACGTCCCATACTGTAATGTTTCGACTGCCGTACTCCTTATCGTACAACAATGAGCGGCAAATGTCAATGATTTTCGTCAAATCTGTTCGCCGTCCGAATCATTCGCCGCCGCCGTGGCGGCATTTTCCGCATCCGCTGCATCCGTTGCACATAGATCGGCTCCCGCACACGCGGCACCGCGCCTCAAAGCGCGGCTTATAAAGCTCCCCGTCCGGTATCGGGAATCCGAGCTTGTCCGTCAGCTTCCATACGGGCTGTCTGCCGCGAAAGCTCGCGCCCGATTTATACGCCATCACGCTCTGCACTCTTTTGTCGGGGATGTTATATCGTTTATTATCCTTTATAAATACTGTACCCGTCTCGAAAAAATCGAACGTGACGTTCGCGGCCGCGCATTCGTCCCGCAGCGCCAAGACCCACTCGTATCTGCACGGACGCGCGCCGTCGTAATTCTCGCCGCCGCATCCGACCTGTTCGATCTGCCCGCCGCCGAGATAGTCGGACAGGCTTACGGGGCCGATGAGAGGCGCGCACATGACGCCCTTGTGCTTTGCGGGCAGCGACAGAAGGATCGGCAGACGTTCGTCCGCGCGCCGCTGATTTTCCGCCGTCACGTTGAGCGTGACGTTTTCCCAGCCGTCGCCCCAATCGTCCGGCAGATGATCGCGCACGCGCTCCGGCCGCTTTGTCAAAAGATAAAATTTCACGTCCGGACGCTCGCGGATTATGTCCCACGCGTCCGGCCTCCAAAGGTCCGCCTCGGCAAGAAAGAAATCAGACGTCATCGAGACGCGTATCATCTCGCCCGATCTGACCGTATACGCGCCCGATCTGTCGCGGTGGAGCGGATAATAAAATCCCGTTTTTGTGCGGTATATGACGCTGCCGTCGCGGTCGCGCATTTTGTCAAGGTAATACATATAGCAGTTTTCACAGCCCTCGCTGCATTTTACGCACCCGTGCCACGGGTTCCATATGTCGTGCATGATACCTCCGCAAAATTCCGCCCGCCCGCGCATAAAAAAACGGACACCGATACTCGGTGTCCGTTTATGCTGGGCCATCAGGGACTCGAACCCCGGACCGACCGGTTATGAGCCGGTTGCTCTAACCAACTGAGCTAATGGCCCTCGACTCTCATCGTGCCGATATAGTATACATCATTTTCGATTCGTTGTCAATACAAAGAATGAAATTTTTTGCCCGCGCCGCAAAAAGGCGCGGCGCGGGCGATGCTTTCAATCAATCGTCGCGCCTCCGACGACGACGTCGCCGTCGTAAAGCACGACGGCCTGTCCCGACGTTATCGCGCGCTGCGGCTCGTCGAAATCGACTCTGAGCGCGTCCGCGTCCGTCATGACGGCGACGGCTCCGCATTCGCGGTGCGAATATCTTATCTTCGCCGTGACGCGCACCGGCGACTCGAGCGTTTCCCGCGAGATCAGATTGACGCCGTGCGCCGAAAGCGAGCTTCCGTAAAGCCCCGATTCCGGCGTCAGCGTGACAGTATTGTCCGCCGTATTCACGGCGGCGACGTACATCGGCCGGCAAAACGATACGCCAAGCCCGCGCCGCTGCCCGATCGTATATCTGATCACGCCTCCGTGACGTCCGATCACGGCGCCGTCCGCGTCGATGAAATCCCCGGGCGGGTATTCTTTGCCCGTGTACGATTCGATAAACTCCGCGTATCTGCCGTCAGGCACAAAGCAGATGTCCTGACTGTCGCGCTTTTTTGCGTTTATGAAGCCCTCCCGTTCCGCGATCGCCCTCACCTCCGGCTTCGTAAGCTCCCCGAGCGGGAACACTGTATGCGCGAGCTGATCCTGCGTCATCGAATAAAGGACGTATGTCTGATCCTTGTTTCTGTCGACGGGACGGCGAAGCAGCCACCGCCCCGACGCCTCGTCGAATTCGGTGCGCGCGTAATGCCCCGTCGCGATATATTCGCGTCCAAGCTCGCGCGACCGCCTGTAAAACGCGTCGAATTTTACGTATCTGTTGCAGTCCACGCACGGATTCGGCGTTCTTCCGCGCTCGTATGCGGAAACGAACCGTCCGATCACGTCGCGTCTGAACGCGTCGGAGAAATTGAATACGAAATGATCGATCCCGAGCCGTCTGCATACGGCGCGCGCGTCCTCGACGTCGTCGAGCGAGCAGCACGCCTGATCGCGCGGGATGCCGACGTCCCCGTTGTCGAACAGCTTCATCGTCGCGCCGACGCAGTCGTCGCCGCCGCGGCAAAGAACGAACGCGGCGACGCTCGAATCGACGCCGCCGCTCATCGCGACCGTGACCCGCCTCATTTGTCCGCGCGCGGCTCAAATTCGGCCGCGTATGCCTCGACCGCACCCTCGCAGTCCCTCATCGCGAGTATCGTCCGCCACAACAGATCGTCAAGCGTCCAGCCGAGCATTTCGGCTCCGCGCTCGATCACCTCTCTCGAGCATCCGGCCGCGAAATTGAGCGTCTTATATTTTTTCTTCAGCGATTTTAACTCCATGTCGGATACGCTTTTGGACGGACGCATCAGCGCCGCAGCGCCGATCAGCCCCGTCAGCTCGTCCGTCGCGTACAGCACGCGCTCCATCTCATGCTCCGGCGCAATATCGACGCCGAGCATATAGCCGTGGCTCGCCGTCGCCCTGATAAGGCGCTCGTCGAGTCCGCGCTCGCGCATTATTTCCTGCGATTTTACGCAATGCTCCGTAGGATACATCTCGAAATCGAGATCGTGAAGAAGTCCCACGATGCCCCAGAAATCCTCCTCGTCGCCGTATCCGAGCGTCCTTGCGTAATATCTCATCACGCCCTCGACCGTCACGGCGTGCCGTTTGTGAAACGGCTCGCTGTTATATTCGCATAAAAGCGCCCACGCCTCGTCTCTCGTTATCATATGCTCCCCCGTGTCTGCGGGACCGATCCCGCCTATGTTATATTGAACCGAACGGCAGCCCTGCGGCTGCGGAATTTAGTAAAAATCGCGGTCGGGGGAGAGAAACGCTTCTCTCCCCCGCGCCCTTTTTGTCCGATGCGGCAAACGCCGAAGCCCCGCGCCTTATTCCTCCGGTATGATGTGGCAGGCTTCCTCGTCCTTCTCGGGGACCTCGAAATCGATTTCCCGTCCGATCTTTTTGTAATAATCGGCGAGAGCGGCGCGGACGGCCTCCTCCGCGAGAACGGAGCAGTGGATCTTGATCGGCGGCAGTCCGTCGAGCGCTTCCACGACGGCCTTATTCGTAAGCTCGAGCGCCTCCGAAACCGATTTGCCCTTTATAAGCTCGGTCGCCATCGACGACGTCGCGATCGCGGCGCCGCAGCCGAACGTCTTGAATTTCGCGTCCACAATCACGTCGTTTTCGATCTTGAGGAACATCTGCATTATATCGCCGCACGTCGCGTTGCCGACTGTTCCGACGCCGGAGGCGTCCTCGATCTCGCCGACGTTGCGCGGATGCGCGAAATGATCCATTACCTTTTCACTGTACTGCATATCAAAATCTCCTTTTTTGATTTTTCGTTTACTGTTTATCGTCGCCCGGGTAGATGGGACTCATGGCGCGCAGGCGCGCCACGATCGGCGGCAGCTTCTCGATTATATAATCGACGTCCTCGTCCGTGTTCAGATGCGAGAGCGAAACTCTCATCGAGCCGTGCGCCTTTTCGGCCGGCAGGCCGAGCGCGAGCAGGACGTGGGACGGTTCGAGCGAATTCGACGAGCAGGCGGAGCCTGTCGAGATGCATATCCCCGCAAGATCGAGCAGCAAGAGCAGGCTTTCTCCTTCGATATATTCAAAGCTGATGTTGAGATTGCCGGGCAGGCGCAGATCGGGGTCGCCGTTATATATAGTGTGGCTTATATTGCCGAGGATGAATCCCGCGAGTCTGTCGCGCATTTTGCGGACGCGTTCCATGTCGGGCAGTCTTTCGACCGCCGATTTGATCGCCGTCGCGAGTCCCACGATGCCGGCGACGTTTTCGGTGCCGCTTCTCATCATGCGCTCCTGACCGCCTCCGTCGAGGAATTTCGCGATGCGGACGCCCTTTTTCACATATAGCGCGCCGACGCCCTTCGGCGCGTTCAGCTTATGTCCCGAAAGCGACAGCATATCGACGCCAAGCTCGCCGACGTCGACGCGTATCGCGCCGACTGCCTGAACTGCGTCCGTGAACATGAGCGCTCCGCGCTCATGTGCCAGTTTCGCTATCTCCGCTATCGGCTGGATCGTGCCGATCTCGTTGTTGGCGAGCATCACGGCGACTATGGCGGTGTCGTCCGTGATCGCGTTTTTCATCTCGTTCATATCGACGACGCCGTTCGGCTTCACATTTACGTATGTGACGGTGAAGCCCTCGCGTTCGAGCGCCTCGCACGAACGCAGAACGGCAGGATGCTCGATCTTCGACGTCACGACATGAGTTCTGCCCTTTTTATCGCGCATATAGCGCGCGCCGCCCTTGACGGCCCAGTTGTCGGCCTCTGTGCCGCATGAGGTGAAATACACCTCGTTCGGCGCGCATCCGAGTGCGGCGGCGACAGTCTCGCGCGCCTCGTCAAGTCCGCGGCGCGCCTCGCGTCCCTTTGAATACATACTCGACGGATTGCCCCAAAAATCCGTGAGATACGGCGTCATCGCCTCGACGACTTCTTTTGATACGGGCGTCGTGGCGGCGTTGTCCGCGTATACGAATCTGTTTTCCAAAAATGACCTCCGTATTACTCCGCCGAAAAATAATTTTTTTGCGATTTTCGCGTCGGCGGTTGAGTTTTATTTTGTTTTATGGTATCATAATTATACCATGTACAGATTTTATATCAAGTACGCAGTTTTTTTTGATAAGGTATTATTTTTATGACTGACGACGATGTTTTGACCGATACGGCGGACGATATCGTCTGCGGCGGCGAATGTGAATCGTGCGACGCCTGCGGCAAGAATTCGTGTCACTGCTCGGAGCTTTCGCCGTGTCCGCTCACTGCCGTCCTCGACGTGATCGGCGGCAAATGGAAGATACCGATACTGTGCGCGCTTTCCGGCTCCGAGGCGACGCGCTACAACGAGCTGAAGCGGCGAGTGCCGTTCATCACGAATACGATGCTGGCGAATTCGCTTCGCGAGCTTGAGGGCGACGGACTCGTGCTGCGCCGTCAATACGCCGAAATGCCCGTCCGCGTCGAATATTCGCTGACCGATACTGGTCTGAGCCTTTTGCCGATACTGAATGAAATGCAGATATGGGGACTGACTCATCTGCCCGTCGAGGCGACGGGCGGCGTCCCGTCCGTCGACGAGCATGAAGCGTAAGATAGGGATCGATCTCGGCGGCTCCAACGTCGCGGCCGCCCTTGTCGGCGACGGCGGCGAGATATTGTACCGTTACGCCGCCAAGACGGACAGAGGCTCCGCCGCGTCCGTCATACGCGGGCTTGCGGACGCCGTAGTCGGGATCGAGCGGGCGTGTTCGCTGTCGAACGACGACATCGGCTCGATCGGCGTCGCGTGTCCCGGGTCCGTCGATCGTGATCGCGGCGTCGTCGATTTTTCCGCGAATCTGCCGTTTTCGGGCGACGACGTTGCAGGCGGACTTTCGTCGCTCACCGGCGTCGACCGCGGCCGCATAAAGCTCTCGAACGACGCCGACGCCGCCGCTCTCGGCGAATATCATTTCGGCGCGGGACGAGGCGTGCGCGAATTTCTCATGATCACGATCGGCACCGGCATCGGCTCCGGCTACATAAACGACGGGAAAATTCTGACCGGATTCAATCACGCCGGCGGCGAGCTTGGTCATACCGTGATCGTCTACGACGGTGAGCCGTGCGCGTGCGGACGCCGCGGATGCGCGGAGCAATACTGTTCGGCTCCGGCGCTGGCGCGCCAGACGCGCGCCGCCGTCGCCGAATCGGAAGCTGCGGGCGTTCATACCGTCATGTCCGATATTGCCGCTCGCGACGGCAAATTCTCTGCGCGGACGCCGTTCCGCGCCGCCGAGCTTGGCGACGAGGCGGCCGTCGCCGTCGTCGACAGATACGTTTCGTATCTCGCCTGCGCGATCGCGAATTTCATCAATATATTCCAGCCGGAGGTGCTTGCAGTCGGCGGCGGCGTATCGAACGAGGGTGAACGGCTGCTCGCGCCGCTGCGCGACCGCGTCGACGCCGAAATTTACGGCAATGGCGCGTCAGGCGCGCGCACGCGCATTGTCCGCGCCGCGCTCGGCAACGACGCGGGGATCGTCGGCGCCGCGATGCTGTAACGCTCGGGGCGGCGCTCCGAGGGGCCGCGCGCGAAGGGTGAGACTTGGCAATCCTCGCTATTCCCAATCTAAAACTTTTGCAAAGTTAAAAAATAGTTAAGGGTCTCTTTGCTGGCCGGCAAAGAGACCCTTAACAATCCCAGAAAGCGGCGTGCCG
>CANRFY010000048.1 GCA_947630015.1 uncultured Clostridia bacterium | reverse complement strand
CCCCTTTCAGGTGGTTGAGGATGTATCTGAGAAAATCGTTCATCGGCGTGCTGAGGAAATCGTTCATCGTCGTTCGGGACGCCTCGTATGTATTACTTGATATAGTACACTTATAATACACCGCCGCGAACGGTTTGTCAATACGGTTTGTGAATTTTTTATTGTGCGCGGCAGCGCATGATTACAATAGAAATGTTACGAAGCAAAAAGGATGCGGCGATTGAAAGAGGCCTGTGATACAGTAAAGGTATCAAATCCAACTGAAATCTGTGTTTCCCTTTAATTTTATTTCGTGCGGTATTGAATTGTGTGACAATTTGTGGTATATTGTAATTGAATATATCCGACGGTATGCACTTTATTTATACGAGTAGGAGAAAAAATATGCTTTGCACAAAATGCGGCGCGCAGATCGCGGACGACGCTAAATTCTGCACGAGCTGCGGCGCGCCGACAGAAAATCAGCCGGAGCAGACGGAGCCTGCGCCGGAACCGATGCCGAACGAAAACGAAGCCGAGGGAATGGAGACGCCGGAGGCGTCCGTACCCGAACCCGAACCTGTCCCGATGCCGGAGCCGGAACCTGAGCCGGAACCGATTCCCGAGCCTGTAAACGAGCCGGAGCCGCAGTCACCGTTTGAGCCGATGCCGCAGTCACCGTTTGAGCCGAAGCCGCAGACATCATTTGAACAGGTGCCTCAGCCGCCGTTTGAACAGATGCCGCAGCCTCCGTTCGAGCCGGTGCCGCAGTACACGCAATACACGCCTGTGCCGCCTGTTCCGCCAATGCCTCCGATGCCGACAAATCCGAAAAAGGAAAAGCAGCCCAAAAAGAAGAAAAAGGGCGTCGGCGTATTCGGACGCATTCTGTCCGTATTCCTCTGCATAATATTGACATTGTTCCTGATATTGGCGGAAGCGATGTCGATCGTGGCGGCGCTCGTCACGGAGGAAAGCGTCGACGGGATCATAAACAAGATCGATCTGTGCGATATCGTCGTCGCCGATGACGACGGACGCGACGTCCGTCTGCCCGAATTCATCCTCGGATGCGTAGAGGATCTGAAGATCGAAGGACTTAACGATCTTGACGAGGACGACATCAAGGCGTTCCTCGATTCGCCCGTTTTAAAGGATTCGATAATAAAGGTCGTCAACGAGTACCGCGCGTTCTTTGTGGACGGCAAAAACGGGGACGGCATCACGTCGTCGAAGTTCTTCAATTTCCTCGAGGAGAACGAGGACGAGATCAACCGCATACTGAGCGAGCTTGGCCATGAGTCGCTCGAGATGCCGGATCGCGGCGACGTCGACGTACTATTCGACGATACGGCGCTCGGCGATTTGTCGATAAGAGAGATCACGGACAGCGTGAGCAACATCGTATCGCTCGTCAGATTTTTGTTCTCCCGCATCTTCCTCGTGATTCTGTGGCTCATCACGGCGCTGCTCGCCTTGCTGATAATGGTGATCAACCGCAGACAGATATCGAGTTCGCTGTCGTATTTCGGCGTCGCGCTTTACATAGTCGGGATCATCTACTGCGGCGTTGCGATCGCGGCCGCCGTCGCAAAATCGATCACGATGTCGACGCTTGTCAGCGCGTCGCTGTCGGTCGTGATCCTGCCGGTCGTGATCGGCGGCTTGTCGATGCTGTTTGCCGGCACGATCATGCTCATAATCAAGTACATAATCAAATCAGTAAAAGCAAAGCGCGCCGACGCCTGATGAGAGGGCAAAGGCGGAGCCTTTGCGAGCCTATCATTGCCTTTCGCAAACTTTTGCAAAGTTAAAAACGTTAAGGGTCTCTTTGCCGGCCGGCAAAGAGACGCGAGGACAAAGGATTTTCCTTTGCAATCCCATCGTTTCTTTTCTGCAAACTTTTTAAAGTTTTTAAATTATGTTAAGGGCCTCTTTCTCGCAAGAAAGAGGCTGATTGGGATGAGGACCCTTTCTTCAAAAGAAAGGGTCCTCCCCCGAACCCCCTCTCCAAAAGAACAACGCGCTGAGACTGTGTGCGAACAGCTCATCGCGGGGCGGTTGATTTTTTGTTCAAGTGCCATCAACTTGCGAACATTTCTGATATTCAAGAAATAACAATGCGCTCACTTCGGTGGACGCAATTCTCTTAAACATAAGTTTTCACACCTACCACAAATCAACCCCTCTATCGACGCACCTCACCCCCCGCGCCGTAGGCTTTCCAGCCTCACCTGCGCGCACCGTGCGCGTGCGATGTCCGTCGCTGCCAGCGTCGGATTGATCGCGACATTTCAGGCGGCGCATTCGAATCAGTCCGCGTGGGAGCTGTTAGCAATAAATAAAATCGCGTTCGCACTGACATAAACCCTTACGGATGCACGGTATTGCGCGCCAACCGGTGCGAACCGTCTCGTATCTCATTGTGAATCCAATTTGTTCGCACGGCACGAGCGAAATCTGACGCAACCATAATCGATTAACCAAGACAGAATCGCCTCGATCTCGACGCGCCGCGCGGAGGAACGGAACTGTTTATCAAAATAAACACGCGGTTTACGCCCGAAGCGCCCCTACCGCCGACTGGAGCCGAATTGACGCCACCGGCACGGCGTTTTCTGGGATTGTTAAGGGTCTCTTTGCCGGCCAGCAAAGAGACCCTTAACTCTTTTTTAACTTTGAAAAAGTTTTTGATGAGGAAAGGCGCGTATCGCGAGGGAATCACCTTAACTCTTTTTCAACTTTGCAAATGTTTGTGAACAGGCTTGGCGCGTACCGCCAAGGAAAATCCCGGCGCGCGCGGGGGTACGCGAGGTACCCCCGCGTCATACGCATCGGACGGCGAGCAGCGCCGCTGCGGCCGCCGCGTGCAGCGTCGTTATTGCGGCGGCAGCCGCAGTGAACGAATAGAACGCGTACATCGCCCATATCGCCGAGAGCGCGACGCACGCGGCGCATAAGACGGCTGCCGCCGTCAAAGCGGCGCGCCCGCGCGATATCGCCGATACTGCCGCTGCAACGAGCGCCGCGCACGTAAGCGCGAAGATCAAAAGCGGGCAGAACACCGCGTAACCGAAGGGGATCGGCGAATAGTACGCATACGTCGCTTTGATATACCCGAGTTCGGACTCGTCTGGCGGCACGCCGAAATGAAGCTCGACGGCGAACGGCATGAATTCAAGCGCAAGCGATACGGCGATAAGGATCAGCGCCGCCGGCCGTCCGTATTTGATCAAAAATTTCTTCATTACGCATCACCTCCCGACACAGCGCCGCCCCCGTCCGTCATTATCTCAAACCGAACCTCGTCGACGTCGTAATCGATCGCGAAATTATTGTTCGACGACATCGTCAAAAGCAGCGTTTCCCCGAGCGAATCGGCGTCGGAACCGTTCAGATACGGCTCAATTTCCGGCGAAACGTCGAATATTGCGGCGCGTCCCGCGTCGGTCTCGGAAACGTGAAATCCGTAAAACTCGACGCCCTCGATGCCGTTCGCGCCGCACCAGAGCGCGAACACCTCGCCGATATCGTCGCGTCGGCCGTCGGCAACGGCGCTTTTGATCTCGCCGTCCTCACCGATATAATAGACGCATACGGTATCGTCTTTTATGCTCGGATCGCCGGAGCTTGCGCCGGTGAAAACGAGCTTTGCCCAGAGCAGTATCGGAATGAGCGCGATCGCGGCGCACGCCGCGATCCTGACCGCGGATGCCGCGCCGCGCGGCTTTTTCTTCGCGTCGGCGACAAGATCGCCGTCCGCCTCCCCGATCGCATATAATAATGTAAACGCGCGTTCGTTCATAAAAGTCCCTCCTCCTCGAGCCTGACGCGCAGCTTTGCGCGCGTCCGCGACAGCATCGATTTTACCTTTGACTCCGAATATCCGAACCGCTCGCATATGATGTCGATCGGTTCGAGATGCCAGTAACGGCACATGAATACCCGCCGCTCCGCCGTCGGAAGACGGCGCAGAAATGCGTTCACGCCGTCGGCGAGCGCCTGCGCGTCGAGCGCGTCGGCGACGCCGCCGTCCGGGGAGCCGACCACCTCCGACAGCTCGTCGAGCGCGAGCGGTATCTCGCCGCCCCCGCGCTTTTCGGCGTGGGACCGCCGCCATCTGTCTATCGATATCCGGCGCGCGATCTTGCCGAGAAACGTCGAAAGCACGCTCGGCCTGTGCGGCGGCATCGAATTCCACGCGTCGAGATAAGTGTCGTTGACGCATTCGTCGGCGTCGGCATGATCGGATAGGATGCGGTACGATATCGCGTGGCAGTATGCGCCGTATTTATCGGCGGTCGCCGTGATCGCGCTCTCCGAGCGCGCCCAGTACAGATCGACGATTTCGGCGTCGCTTTTGCTTTTGCCTGATCCGCTCATGATATTCTCCTTTCGCATTTGTTGTCGTCCTCATACATCATCTCGCAAAAATCGGCCGCCGGTCGCGGGTACTGACGAAAAATTTTATTAAAATCGCGAAAATTCGCGAAAAATAAAAGGCGCGCCTCCGCTCGGGGACGGCGCGCCGGACGTGTCAGCTGCCCGATCTTTTCGACGCGTCCGCGATGGCGTCGATGTTGTCGAGCAGAAATTTCTGCGTTTTCTTCGTGAAATACAGCTGTGTCTTCATCATTCCCGTATCGCCGTCGGGGACCGTCTTTTCCGAAATTCCGATCTCGAACGAACGCGGCGTGAGCGTTTTCACGTTCCTGCCGACGAGCATCCGGACGTGAGATTCCGTTATGTATCCGTTTTTCATCAGCCATTTGTTGACAGCGGTCAGCGTCAGCTTTTCGGTCCGGTCAAGATCGACGGCGGCGTTGACGTTTTTGACAAACGCGGACGGCAGGATCGGAGATTCGCTGACGGCGACGCGGCTCTTCTGTTCCTCGTCGAGGGAAAACGGCGCTTTCGCGCGCACGAGCTTATATTCGGCGGCGTCCGATGCAGGATCGTTTTCGGGCAGCGATATAAGACCGTGATTGCGCACGGCCTCGTCAAGGATGCCGGCGACAAACGCAAAGCATTTGCGCAGTCTTTCCTGCGCGAGCGCGCCGCCGTCAAGTGCGCCGCCGCTTACGGGATCGACGCCGTTTGCCATTTTTTCGAGATACGATTTAGCGTGTTTGATCGTTTCAAGCTTGTCCATATGCCACCGCCAAAAAATCTGTTGCCGCAAATGGGCCGTCAAAGTCTCGGATCGTCGCCGGTGCGGTACGGGACGACCGCCGAGGCGACGACCTCGGACGCCTGATCGGCGTGCGTTTTCTGATCGTCGAAGAAGATGTGCGCGCCGAACGCGGACAGAATGTCGCGCTTTGAGACGCCGCCGAGGAAAAACGCTTCGTCGATATGTACGTTCCACGAGCGGAGCGTTTTGATCGCGCGCTCATGCGCGGGCGCGTTCCGCGACGTTACGAGCGCGGTGCGTATCGGACACGGCTGAGAATTCGCGAATGTGGACTGTATATGGGCGATCGTGGCGAGGAAATTTGCGAACGGACCCTTTTCGAGCGGAACGTCCGCGTTTTTATGCTCGTTCTGTCTGAACGCCTCGATGCCCTCGCGCTGATAGATGCGCTCGGAATCGGACGAGAACAGCACGGCGTCGCCGTCGAAGGCGATGCGTATCTGATCTATCTTCGTTTTGCGCTCCGAACTCAGATTGCCGGTCAAGATCGTGCCGGCGGCGACGCCGCTGTCGATCGCCTGCTTGACGTCCTCCTCGTGCGCGGACAAAAACAGATCGGTGCGGAACGCTTTGAGATACGGCGCGATCTCGACGCCGCTCGTGAGCGCGGCGCGCGTTATGTCGAGTCCGTAATTCGCGATCGATTTGAATATGCGCAGGCTCGTGTTCGCGTTGTTGCGCGACATGACGATGACCTCCACCATTCTGCGGTCGCAGAGCTTATTCAGATTCAGAAACGCCTCGACGAGCTGGAACGCGGGGCCTTTGCCGAGTATATCGTTTTCATGCTCGACCTGATACCGCTCGTAGGCCTCGACGCCCTCCCGCTCAAAGATGCCGTTTTCGTATTCGAGATCGAACAGCGCGCGCGAGCCTATGCCGATGACGACAGGCCCCGACAGATCGTATGACATGATAACGCCTCCCCAAAAAGCGCGGGTCTCCGCGCCGATATTCTTATTATATATTATAATAATTTCTACGAAAAATGCAAGCCGATATCGCCGTTTTTGCGCGCGTGAGCCGAAAATCGCGCGCGGGCGCGCTTTTAATTCACATAAATTCCATATTTTCCTTTTGATTTTTGAGTTTTCCACTTGGAAAAACATGATTTATGTGGTATACTGACGGTGATATTATTATCGGGAGACGCGGCATGAAATATGTCATCAGCTACGCGTGCGTCAGCGACAGAGGGCGCGCGCGGCGGATCAATCAGGATAATTTCATATGCCGGGGCGTCTATATGGAGCCGCCGGACGGCGGCGTCGCGTTTCCGCTGACGGGCAAAACGGAGCCGTCGGGCCGCGCCGTTTTCGGCGTATTCGACGGACTCGGCGGCGAGATGTGCGGCGAGGCCGCGTCGCTGATCGCGGCGAAAAACGCCTCAAAACTGACGCTCGGCGCCGACGCCGCCGCAGATATGATCGATTTCTGCAAACGGACGAACGACGATATCTGCCGGTACGCGGACGAACACGGCGTCGCGTCGACAGGCACGACGGCGGCGATGCTCGCGTTCACCGATAAATGCGTGACCGTCTGCAACATAGGCGACAGCAGGGTATACAGACTCGCCGGAGGCGAGCTTACGCAGATATCGACGGATCATGTGATCAACGCCGCGCCCGGGCGAAAGCCGCCGCTTTCGCAGAATCTCGGCATCCCGAAAACGGAGATGAAGATCGAACCGTATGCGGCGCGCGGCGCATACGGGGACGGCGACGTGTACGTAATATGCTCGGACGGGCTGACGGACGCGGCGTCGCGCGAGGATATCGCGAAGGCCGCGTCGACGATGTCCGCGGCGGACGCGGCGGAAGCGCTCGTGAAGCTTGCGCTCGACGCCGGAGGCCGCGACAATATAACCGTTATAATCTGCAAAATCGAACGCGTCCGCGCCTTCCCGTTCGGGCGGGGCGGCCGCGCATCAAATAAAGAGGTATAGATATGGAAACGAACATTCTCGCAAACGTATGGCCGGAATGGCGGATCGAAAAGCAGCTCGGGCGCGGCTCGTTCGGCACCGTATATAAGGCGGTGCGTTCCGATCACAACGTCGAATCAGTCGCCGCCGTCAAGGTGATCTCGATCCCGTCCGACAAATCCGAGGTCGACTCGCTCCGCTCGGAGGGACTCGACATGAACGCGACAAGGACGTATTTACAGGGCATAGTGGACGATTTCGTCAGCGAGATACAGCTGATGGAATCGCTCAAGGGCTGCCAGAACATCGTCAGCGTCGAGGATTACAAGGTCGTCGAACGCGAAAACGAGATCGGCTGGGACATCTATATCAGAATGGAGCTTCTGACTCCGTTCAACACCTACATACAGGATAAAAAGCTCTCCGAATCCGACGTTATCAAGCTCGGAGCCGACATATGCTCGGCGCTCGAAATATGCGGCAAGCGCAATATCATCCACCGCGACATCAAGCCGGAGAACATCTTCGTCAATGATTTCGGCGATTTCAAGCTCGGCGATTTCGGCATCGCGCGCAAGATGGAGAACGTGACAGGCGGTCTTTCGCAAAAGGGGACGTTCAATTACATGGCTCCCGAGGTCGCCAACAGCGGCGAATACGACGCGCGCGTCGATACGTATTCGCTCGGTATCGTGCTTTACAGATTCTGCAATGAAAACAGGCTCCCGTTCCTCGATTCGGAGCAGCAGCTCATGGACCCGAACAAACGCAGAGCCGCCGTCGAGCGCAGGATACGCGGCGAGGCGCTGACGCCTCCGTGCGGGGCGTCGCCGGCGATGGCGGACGTCATACTTCGCGCGTGCGAATTCGATCCCGCAAAGCGGTTCGCGTCCGCGACCGAGATGAAGCAGGCGCTGATCGCAGTCGCGAACGGCGAATACAAGCCGTCTGACGATATGCTCGACGGCACCGTTTCGATCAGACGCGCGGCGCAGTCGACGCAGTCGGCGCAGCAGCCGCCGCAGATCGGCACGTTCGGAAGCGCGCCGAAGAAAAAGAGCCGCGGGCCGCTCATAGCGCTGATCGCGATCGCGCTCGTTATCGCGATCGCGGCGGCGGCGACCGTGTTCGTCGTTCCGCTTTTGACGGGCAGCGGCGAGGAAACGGAGCAGACGGACGCGCGCGGCGATAAGGATAAGGATGAAACTGACGGTGAAACGACCGGCATCGCAGGCGTCGGCGATACGACCGATCCGACAGGGACGACTCCCGCGGATATGGCCGGCATCACGACGGAGCCTGTCGGCGGCGAAGATACGGACGACGTCACGACGGAGCCTGTCGGCGGCGCGGATACCGACGACGACAGCCGGAATATGATAGTAACCGTAACGGCAAAGCTCGGTCAGGACTACATCGATTATATGTACGATCAGAATGCTGCAAAGCCTGATTTCATCATCCCGCAGGAAGACCGTGTATGCCTCAACGCTATATCAACCTCGATTACATACAGCAGCGACGAGCAGGTCAGCGCGCTCAGAGCCCTCATTGAGGCTTGCAAGAATGTCGGCATCGACCATATGGAGGACGAACAGGGACTCTCCCTCGAATCGCTCAAAAATACATATGATAGTGAATTTGCAAACGATGGCACGTCGAGACTGTTCGTCTGGACGTACACAATCAACGGCGTCGAGCCTATCAGCGGACGCGCCGGCACGAACTACGTTAAGGACGGCGATGTGATCGTATTCACGCTGACGAATATAGCTCCGCCCGACACAGATGCTCCGGATACGGGCAGCGGCGGCTCCGATCAGCCGAGCCAAAGCACGACGAATCCGAACCAGAACCCGACGCTTCCGAAGACGCCGGAGGAACACAACATAAACGGCGGCTCGACGAGCGCGAACGCGGCGTCGGTGCTGCTCGAGGACGTCTATCACGCGTCCTACAACTCAAAAAACGACGGCGCATGGTACAAGATCAGGACGTCGACAAACTATTCGGCGTACAGCTTCGAGTTCAAGAACAACAGCATCGATACGACGACGTATTTCGTCGTATACAATATGTATGAGGAGGAACTCGGCAGGCAGTCGATAGGGCGCGGCGACACGGCGTATGTCGATCTTATGCTCGAAGCGGACACGGAATATCTGATCTATGTCTACCGCTACAACTCCGACAGGACGGGCAACTATCAGTTCTCGGTCAAGGAAAAGATCTGCGACGGCGGCGCGACGAAATCGATGGCGTTTGCGATCGATCTCGGCGCTACAAACACAAAAGCCGCCGACGCGAGAGGCATCAACGACTGGTTCAAGTTCACAACGACGGAGAATTACGCCGTTTACAGATTCACTCTCGTCAACAACAGCATAAACACGACGCTGACATTGACCGTATTCGACGAATACGATACTGAGCTTGGCAGCGCGTCCGCGTCGAAGGGCGATACGGATACGCTCGATCTCCGTCTGACGGCGGGCAAAGAATACACGATCCGCATCACGCGCTATTACAGCGACCGCCTCGGGTATTATCAGTTCACGGCGGCGGAGATGATATGCGACGGCGGACTCGAACAGTCGGAGGCGTTCGTGCTGCCGCTCGGCGAGACGCGGCAGGTAGTCGCGGATACGACGTTCCCCGAATGGTTCATGTTCACGGCGACGACAACGGGCGAATATACGCTGACGCTGACGAACAACAATATCGATACGTCGCTTTCGGTGACGGTGTTCGATATACTCGGCACGGAGCGCGGAACGATTTCGGCGTCGAAGAACGACACGAAGACGGGATCGCTGTCGGTCGAAGCCGGCACGACGCTGTTCCTGCGCATCACGCGCTACAACAACGGCAGAACGGGCAACTATTCGGTCAGGATCACAAAGAATTGACGACAGGGGCGAGGACGCGGGGATTGCGATCCTCGCCCCCTGTCATGGGTAAACTTTTGAAAAAGTTAGAAAAGTGTTAAGGGTCTCTTTGCTGGCCGGCAAAGAGACCCTTAACGCTTTTCTAACTTTGCAAAAGTTTTAGATAAGGTATGGTGAGAATCGCAAAAGAATATCGTAACTTATTTAACTTTGCAAAAGTTTTATATTAGGATTGGCGCGTCCCGCCAAGCAATCTCCCCGCCAACCTCACTCCGCGAACAGCGCGCGGAAATACTCGCCGACGGCGCCGTCGAGCGCGGGCGCGACGCGCGGCGACGCCGCCG
>CANRFY010000047.1 GCA_947630015.1 uncultured Clostridia bacterium | reverse complement strand
GTAAATGTTTAGGCTGGAAATCTCCTGAGGAAGTTTTTTTCAACAAATCGTTGCACTTCACTTGACAATCTGAGGTAAAAAGAGGAGCCGCACTGTAAGACCATACACCCGTAGTTCGAGCATACCCTCATGCGTGTTAAAAGCGGTAACCGCTCCGGAAAGGCGCCCCCGCGGCACACCGAAAAAACTGCTTAATGCTGCTTGGTTCCCCACCTGACATGATTCACAGCGTTCGATTGCGCAGGACCCGTCCATCAACGCGATATCCGTCATCGCAAGCCGCACAAGGATACCCCTCATTACGGGAATCCACCCCTGCATACAGCGGATCTCAGGTACAAGGCACCGCTAACTCCCCGGCTCGTATGGTCTTACAGTACAGCCCCTGTCTGTTACCGATACAGTATACCACACAAAAGACGAAAAATCAATACCCAACAGACGCCAAATTTGCCCGCGGCCGACACATTTGAAGACAAGGCGCGGCATACTCCGCATTTTCTTCGACACGGCTCTTGACAATCTTTCGGATATAAACTATAATATAAAGGTGTGGACATTATAAAAATTTCTAACGATAAGCGGAGTAATTTTTATGAAAAACAATACGCTCGCAATAATTCGCGCCGGTATGAGTACGATGTCGAAGGGACAGCGGCGCATATCGGAATACATACTCCAGCATTATGAAAAGGCGGCGTATATGACGGCGTCCAAGCTTGGCGAGGCTGCGGGAGTATCGGAATCTACCGTCGTCAGATTCGCAAGCGAGCTTGGATTTGAAGGATATCCCGAGTTTTTGTACGCACTCCGCGAATCGGTGCGTTCGATGCTGACGTCGATGCAGCGCGTCGAAATGACGGACGAAATGATAGGCGGCGGCGACGTTTTGGAACGCACGCTGTCAGCCGATATCGCAAGGATCAAATCTACCATCGAGTGCAACAGCCCCGAATCGTTCGGAGCCGCCATCGACAGCATAACGAGCGCCAAGAACGTATACGTCGTCGGCGCGCGCGCCTCGTCGATGCTGGCGGATACGCTGTCGCACAATCTCAATCTCATATTCGACAACGTCAAAAGCGTCGATTCGTCCTCGGAAAGCTCCGTACTCGAACAGCTTTTGAGGATAGGGGACGGCGATCTTCTCATCGCGATCACATTCCCGCGGTACTCGAAGCGAATCATCAAGGGCGTTTCGTTCGCGAAGAGCCGCGGCGCCGCGATCCTCGGCATAACGGATTGCAGCAGCTCGCCGATCGCGCCGTCGTCGGATTATCTGCTTTACGCAAAGAGCGATATGGCGTCGTTCGTCGATTCGCTCGTCGCTCCGCTTTCGCTCATAAACGCGATCATCGTCGCGATCAGCCGCAAGCGCAAGGACGAGCTGGCGCTGACGTTCGACGAGCTTGAAAAGGTGTGGGACGAATTCCAGGTCTACGACAAGGAAAACGACAATGCGTGACCGTGTGACCGTCGCCGTGATCGGCGGCGGCGCATCGGGGCTTATGGCGGCCGGCACGGCGGCGGAAAACGGAGCCTCCGTTACGCTCTATGAGCGCAACGAGAAGGTCGGGCGCAAGCTCGCGATCACGGGCAAGGGAAGATGCAATCTCACCAACGACTGCGATATCGACGAATTTTTGCGCCACGTTCCGCGCAACCCGCGGTTCCTGTATGCGGCGCTGTCGTCGTTCGGACCGCCTGAAACGATGCGGTTCTTTGAATCTCTCGGCGTGCCGCTCAAAACGGAGCGCGGGCGGCGCGTTTTTCCCGTTTCCGACCGCGCATACGATATCGTCGACGCGCTGCGCGCCTACTGCGCGCGCGGCGGCGTGCATATGATACATGAGCGCGCGGAAAATATTGCCGTAAAGGACGGGGCGTTTGACGTAGTTTCGCCGTCGGGGCGTCATAAGTTTGACCGCGTGATCGTCGCGTGCGGGGGACTGTCGTATCCCACGACTGGTTCCGACGGCGACGGATACGCGTTCGCGCGGAGCTTTGGGATCAATGTGACGGAAACGTCACCGTCGCTCGTGCCGCTCGAGGCGGACGGCCCGTGCGCCGAGATGCAGGGACTGACGCTGAAAAACGTCGTTCTGACGGTCGAGGACGCATCGGGACGGCGCGTATTTTCAGAGATGGGGGAGCTGCTGTTCACTCATTTCGGCATCAGCGGTCCGCTCGCGCTTTCGGCGTCGGCGCATATGACGGACGGCGCAGGATACGCCGCATATATCGATTTCAAACCCGCGCTTGACGACGCGACGCTCGATAAACGTCTGCTGTCGGATTTTGACAAATACAAGAACCGCGATATGGCGAACGCGTGCCGCGATCTTTTGCCGCAGTCGGCGATCGGCTGCGTCCTCGACGCCGCCGGCATCGATCCGCGCATGAAATGCAATTCGCTGCCGCGCGCGGCAAGACGCGCGCTGCTCGAAACGCTGCACGCGTTTCCGCTGCGCATAACGGGCAAACGGCCGATCGCGGAGGCGATCATAACGTCGGGAGGGGTCGATGTGCGCGAGCTGTCGCCGAAAACGATGGAGGCGAAAAAAGTGCGCGGACTTTATTTTTGCGGCGAGGTCGTCGACGTCGACGCATACACGGGCGGATACAATTTACAGATAGCGTTTTCAACCGGACGCGCGGCGGGACTCGCCGCGTCGTCGCGGATCGAATAAGGAGAGCTGACACATGAACATAGCAATCGACGGGCCGGGCGGTTCCGGCAAAAGCGTACTGGCGAAAAACATAGCAAAAAAGCTCGGACTCGTATACGTCGATACGGGCGCGCTTTACCGCGCCGTCGGGCTTTACTCGATAAATCACAATATCGCGCGCACCGACAGGGAAGCGATCGTCGGCACGCTCGACAGCATCAAGATCGAGCTGTTATACGTCGACGGCGAGCAGCACGTTCTTCTGTGCGGGCAGGACGTCGGCGACGCGATAAGGACGCCGGAGGCGTCCATGTACGCGTCCGCAGTATCGGCGCTGCCGGAGGTGCGCGCGTTCCTCGACAAAACGCAGCGCGATATGGTCGCGCGCGGCGGCGTCGTAATGGACGGACGCGATATCGGCACAGTCATAATGCCGGACGCCGACGTGAAAATATTCCTGTTCGCCTCGCCGGAGCATAGGGCGCGCCGCAGGTATGAGGAGCTTTTGGCGAAAGGGCAGAACGTCTCATACGAGGACGTTTTATCTGATATAACGGAGCGCGACCGCGCCGACAGAGAGCGCGACGCGTCGCCGGCGGTGCCGGCGGACGACGCCGTGATGCTCGACAATTCAGGATTTGAGCCGAAGGATACGTTCGCGGCGGCCATCCGGATCATAAACGAAAAAACAGGCGGACACTACAGCGATGTTTTATAAGATCGTCAGATTCATATTCGCATGGATATTCAGAATCGTGTACCGCATACATACATCGGGCGTTGAGAATATCCCGAACGAGGGCGCGTGCATAATCGCGCCAAATCACATATCGGCGATCGATCCAATCATCCTCGGCGTGATCGAGCGGCGGCAGATTAGATTTCTCGCCAAGGCGGAGCTGTTCCGCATCCCGATTCTGCGCGGGATAATAAAGGCGCTCGGCGCGTTTCCCGTAAACAGGGACGCGGGGGACATCACCGCGATAAAGCATACGCTCGAGGTGCTTGACGGCGGCGAGCTTTTGTGCGTGTTCCCGCAGGGAACGCGCTGTCCGTCCACGCCTGTGCGAGAGACGCTGCCAAAGCTCAAATCGGGCGTAGGCTTCATGACTCTGCGCGCTCACGCGCCTGTCGTTCCCGTATATTTCAAAACAAAATCGAATAAGCTCCGCCTGTTCGGACGAACCGACGTCATATTCGGCAAGATGATACCGGCGGATGAATTCGCGAAATTCAACGGCAGGACGAAATACGCGGACGCGTCGACGCTCATTTTTGATCGCATCTGCGAGCTTGAGGAAAGTGCGAGGGCGGGAGCATGATCGTGAAAGTCGCCGAAAACGCCGGCTTCTGCTTCGGCGTCCGCCGCGCCACCGAAACGCTCGAACGCGCTATCGAATCGGGCGTCGGAAAAATTTATACATACGGAGACATAATTCATAACAGACAATATCTTGACAAACTGACCCTTTTGGGTGTAAAATCAATAAATGGCGATGAAATCGACGAAATTGCCGAGGCCGCAGACCCGTCATGCCCCGCGACAGTTGTGATACGCGCGCACGGCATAACGAAAGAGGAGGAGCTTCATTTAAGATCGCTCGAATCGTCGCACGAATATTTTCATGTGCTTGACTGTACGTGTCCGTTCGTATCTAAGGTCCACAGAATCGCCGAAGAGCATACGAACGACGGCACCGTATTTATTCTGATAGGCACGAAAACGCACCCCGAGGTGCGCGGAATAATGAGCTGGGCGGACGGCGAGAAATATGTTTTCGCCGGTCTTGACGAGCTGGCCGAATCCGAATTTGTTAAAAATGACGAAAAAAGCAGTGGAAAATGCGTCATTCTGGCCGCTCAAACAACTCAAAAATTGTCAGAATGGAAAAAATGTCAGGAATTTATTCAAAACCACTATACAAATCGAAAGATTTTTGATACAATATGCAGTGTTACGGAGAATCGGCAGCGCGACGCCGCGGCGCTCGCGCCGACTGTGGACGCTATGCTCGTCATCGGCGGCGCCGATTCGTCCAATACGCAAAAGCTCTGCGACGTATGCCGCGAGACTTGTCCCCGCACATACAGGATAGAGACGGCAGACGATATTCCGACCGAGATAATCGGGACTTTATATAAAATCGGAATAACCGCCGGCGCATCCACGCCCGACGGCATAATTGAGGAGGTTAAAACAAGAATGGCAGAACTCGAAAACACAAAATCCTTTGAGGAGCTTATCGACGAGTCATTAAAAACTATAAATTCAGGAGACATTGTGACCGGCACCGTAACGTCTGTTTCGGGAACGGAAGTGCATCTTGATATCGGCGGCAAGACGACCGGTATCATCACGCTCGAGCAGTTCACGGACGATCCGTCTGCAAAGCTCGCCGATCTCGTCAAGGTAGGCGACGAGGTCAAAGCGTTCGTCATCAAGAACAGCGACATCGACGGCATCGCGATGCTGTCAAAGCGCCGCGTCGATTCCGACGCCAACTGGCTCGCAATGGAAGAAAACGCGAAGAACGGCGCCATCATCGAGGGCAAGATCTCCGAGGCTGTCAAGTCCGGTCTTGTCATGATGGTGAAGGGCGTTCGCGTATTTATCCCCGCATCCCTCTCCGGCGTGCCGAGGAACGGCGATCTGTCCGCTCTCGTAGGCACGACGCAGAAGGTAAAGATCAAGGAAGTCGACGTGCGCGGCAAGCGCGCATACGGCTCGATCCGCGACGCCGCAAAGGCGGAGCGCAAGGCGCGCGAGGACGCGTTCTGGAACACGGCCGAGATAGGGAAGTGGTACACCGGTACAGTCAAGAACATGACCGCATACGGCGTATTCGTCGAGATCGCCCCCGGCATCGAGGGAATGATCCACATTTCCGAGCTGACATGGAAGCACGTAAGACATCCTTCCGAGGTCGTATCCGTCGGCGATACGATCGACACATACATAATCGACATGAACCGCTCCGAGCATCGCATCTCCCTTGGCTGCAAGACGGAGGAGACGAACCCGTGGAGACTGTTCAATGAGAAATATTCCGTCGGCGACGTCGCCAAGGTGAAGATCGTTTCGTTCACGCCCTTCGGCGCATTCGCAGAGGTCGTACCCGGTCAGGACGGACTCATCCACATCTCCGAGATCAGCCGAGAGCGCATCGCGAAGCCGTCCGACGTTCTGACACTCGGCTCCGAGGTCGACGTCAAGATAATCGCGGTCGACGAGGAAAAGCACAAGGTCAGCCTGTCGATAAAGCGCCTTGACGCGCCCGAAGAGGCGGCGCCTGCGGCTGCATCCGAAACTGCGGCCGACGACGGCGTTGTATATTCGACCGACGCTCCCGAGAAGAGCGCTTATACCGAAGAATAAGACGGTACAATTCATCATTCTTACGTGAAATCAAACGCCGGACGTACAAGTATTATGTTCGGCGTTTTTCACGAAATACGGCAGATTCGGAGGATCTACAATTTGGACGGCAGTCCTTTGCCGGGCATCATACTGTTTATAATATGCTTGCTCGGCTCAATGGTTTGTTCGGCCGTTGAGACGGCGTTTACCGCCGTCGGCAGAGCGAAAATGATGAGCCTCGCCGACGGCGAGGACAGGCGCGTATCAAAGCGCGCCGGGCGCGTTATTTATGTGCTTGACAGATTCGACGCCGCGCTGTCGGCGAATCTGATCTGTAATAACGTATTCAATATCGGATGCGCGAACGCGGCGACGCTTATCGCGATCGGACTCGGCGGCGGCGTCGCCGTCGTGATTGCGACGGCGCTGACGACGCTGATCGTATTCTTTTCGGCGGAGATGCTTCCGAAACGCTTCGCGAAGGACTGTCCGGAATTCGTCGCCATGAACACGGCGTCGGCAGTAATATTCGCCATTAAGGCGCTGCGACCGTTCGTCGCCGTATTCACCGCGATGACGAACGCGCTGACGCGGCTGTTTCTCGGCCGTGCCGGCAGATCGGTGACGTATACGGAGCATGAGGTCGAATCTCTCGTCGACGCCGTCGCCGCCGATACGGAGGCGAGCGCGCCCGAGCATGGCAGCCTCATACGCTCCGCGTATGAATTTACGGCGCTTCCCGTGTCCGATATCGAAACGAGCTGGAAAAACACCGTCAAGCTGCCGCTCGACGCCGACCGCGACACTATCGTTTCGATAGCGCGATCGGTGCAGCATTCGAGATTTCCCGTGATCGACGCTGACGGCGCGCCGGCCGGCGTGCTGTACATACGCTCATATCTGCGGTCGTGCATAAAAGGGCAGAGCGCCGACGTCCGCGAGCTGATGTGGCGTCCGCACTATATCGACGCCGACACGCCGGCGGATCACGCGCTTGCCGACATGAGCAAAAACAAGACGAGCCTGTCGTTCGTCCGCCGCGCGGACGGCGTCGTGACAGGCATCGTCACCGTCGAGGATATAATCGAATATCTCGTCGGTGACATGGACGACGAAACGGACGCGGAGGAAAACGTATGAGCTTCACTCCGCACATTATAGCAATTGTAATACTCGTCGTCTGCTCTTCGTATTTTTCCGGCACCGAGATCGCGTTCACCGCCGTCCGCGCCGAACGCATCCGTGAAAAATACGAAAAGAAAAAATCGACGCCGCTGCGGTTCGCAGTATATTTTCTTTCGCACTTCGACGATATGCTGGCGACGATTTTGATCGGCAACAACGTGGCGAATCAGGTCGCCTCGTCGATATCGACGGTGATCGTCGTCGGACTGCTCGGCGAGAGCTATACATGGGTCGCGACGCTCGCGATGACGGCGATAATCCTTATATTCGGCGAGGTCTTGCCAAAATCGCTCTGCAAAACGTGCGCGGAATTCATCTGCGCCGCCGCGGCCGTGCCGCTGCGGGCGCTGTCGGTCATACTTCATCCCGCCGTCTTGGCCGTCAATTTCCTTGTCGACAAGATCGCGAGATGCTGGCGCCGTCTCGCCGTCACCGACGAGACTATATCGGAGGGCGAGCTTTCGAGCGTGATGGATATCGTCGAGAGTGAGGGCGTCATAGACGGCGATCACGCTACTCTCGTCAAGCGCGCGATCGATTACAAGGATATCCGCGCATATGAGATCATAACGCCTCGCGTCGACGTCGAATATATCGACATAAACGACAGCGGGAGCGACATCATCGAGCAGGCGCTTTCGTCGACTCATTCGCGTCTGCCCGTCTGCGACGGCGACGTCGACAGCATCATCGGCGTGCTTCATCTGAACAAATTCCTGTTCAGACTCGAATCCGGCGAGATCGCGGAGGATTCGGTCGCCGACGCCGTGCGGTCGCTGTGCCTTACGCCGATATTCATACCGAGAACGACGCCGATACATTCGGCCGTCGATCTGATGCGCGAACGCCAGCAGCAGCTCGTTTTCGTCGTCGATTCATACGGCGGTGTCATGGGTATACTGACAATGGAGGACGCGCTCGAGGTCATCGTCGGCGACATTTGGGATGAATCGGATAAGATCGAACCAGATATCGTCAAAACGGGCGAGGGAACATACGATCTGAGCGCACAGACGCGTCTGCGCGAGCTGTTCTCAGAGCTTTCGATCGGTCATGACGACAGCGACGAGATCGTCGACGAATACACAGTTCTCGGCGGATGGTGTTCGCAAATGCTCGGCATACATCCCGAGATCGGCGACAGCTTCACATACGGGCGGCTGACATTCACCGTCAGAACGCTGTCAGACCGAATGCCCGACAGGATATCGCTCACTGTCGCCGTGGACGACGGCGGCGGGGACGACATTTAATTAACAAAAAACGCCGGTTTCCGGCGGATCATAAAATCAAACGAACGGAGCAAATTGAAATGGGAAAAGCACAAAGAGCAAAGCAAAAGCATATCGAGGACCAACAGCGCGAGGCTCACGCGCTTGAGGCAAAGCGCGCGAACCGAAAAGAAACGATCAAGATAACGATCGCGGTCATAGCCGTGCTGCTCGTTATCGCGTTAGTAGCCGGATCGTGCGCGCTCATCGTCAACGCCGTAAAGAGTACGGGCAATTATCTGCGCGACAGAGTCGGCCTTTCGAGCGAGCATTATCAGTTCAACAACGCCATGATGTCGTACTATTTCCGCAACGCGCTGACGACATGGTACAGCAATATGTATTCAAATTTGTACACGCAGCTCGGGCCGAGTATGATGTCGTATTACAGCAGTATGCTGCCTGATCTTACGCGTCCTCTGCGCGATCAGACGTCGTATGCCGATCAGTCGCTCACATGGTACGCGTACTTCATGAATACGGCGATCTCCGACGTTACGAGTATGCTCGTGCTTGCCGAGGCGGCTGACGACGCCGGCCTTTCGATCGACGACGAGGACAGACAGCTCGTCGATCATCAGATCAATACGATGAAGAACGCCGCCGAGGAGCAGGGGATCTCGTTCGACAAATTCCTGAACGAGAATTACGGTCTCGGCGTCAAGGAGAGCGACATCCGCGACGTCCTCGAATTATACTATCTCAGCCGCAAATTCTACTATAAGCAGTATAACGAGATCGAGGTCACAGATCAGGAGATCGCGGATAAATTGGCGGAGGACCCCGACGCGTATAACGTCGTTGATTACAAGTATTACCGCATCTCGAAGAGCGACGACAACGACAATCTTGTTCCGGCTAAGACGTTCCTCAACGCCGATACGCCCGAGAAGTTCGACGAGGCGATCCGCTCGATCCTCAGCGAAGACGACACAAAGACTGACGAGGATATCGAGGCCGCGATCAAGAGCGCGACAGTCAATAACGCGTCGCCCGTCGAGGATTCCGACGCAAGCACATGGCTGTTCTCGTCCGAACGCAAAGCGGGCGAAACAAAGATGTTCACGGACGAATCTACGGGCGCCATAACGGTTTATCTGCTCGTAACGCCGTCGCATCTGAACGAAAGCGAAACGTACACGGTGCGCCATATCCTCTTCAGCTACAGCTCGTATGAGACAGAAGACGAGGCGCGTGAGGCGGCGCAGGAAATCTTTGATCAGTACAACGCCGGCGACAAAACCGAGGAATCGTTCGCATCTCTCGCGCGTCTGTACTCGATGGACACGGGATCGGCAGCCAACGGCGGTAAATATGAAAACGTGACGATCGGCTCCATGGTCGAGGAATTTGAAGACTGGAGCGTCGACGCAAAGCGCAAGGCGGGAGACGTCGAAATGATCGAAACCGATTACGGCGTCCACATCATGTACTACGTTGGCAAGGGACGTCCCGCATACGCGGCGAGCATATTTGAAACGCTCCGCACCGAAAAATACACCGATATCGCGGAAAAGCTCACAAACGATCACCCCGTAAACGTCGATTCAAATAAGCTCAAAAACATCCCCGATATAGCGTGACAAAGATAAAATAAAAGGGACGCCCTCGGGTAGCTTCCAATAAAACAGTATCGAAACAATACTGACATTGGGCAGCTGCCAAACAGGGGTGCAGCAAAGAGAACAGCCATACTCGGAAATTGATCCGGGTATGGCTGTTCTCTTTGCTCGGGTCAAAACCTACGGTGAATGTGAATTGTTCAAAGTGAAAAGCCGCAGGCTCCTTTCTGCGGTTTATCACAGTTATGATGTCATTTTGAAGGTTGAGGAAAGATAACGGCGATTGTTGTACCTTTACCCTCTGTGCTTTGCAGTTCTATTTTTGCATTATGCAAGCGGGCAGCGTGTTTGACGATAGATAATCCTAAACCAGTACCGCCAAGCTCTTTTGACCGGCTCTTGTCTACTCGGTAGAAACGCTCGAAAATGCGCTCCCGATGCTCCGGCGGAATACCGATTCCTGTATCAGCTACTGAAAGGCGGACACCATCCGAAAGGGATTCTACCGATACTTTAACCGTTCCGCCTTGCCGGTTATATTTGATCGCGTTGTCCATGAGATTATAAACAATGCTTTCAAGAAGCTGCGGGAT
>CANRFY010000046.1 GCA_947630015.1 uncultured Clostridia bacterium | reverse complement strand
CGCATAATCGGCACTGATAAGACCCATAGGCAACATGCCAGGGTGCGGCATGAAAAAAAAGCCACCAAGCTGATCAGCGTTCGTTATAGTAGGGGGTTCTATATTCAAAGATTCACCATGACTGTTCTGATCGGACATATAATCACCTCTTTTCTATTATATTATAATTTGTTTTGATAACAATGTCAAGAGATGTAGCAAAAATATTATTATGATACTTATTAAAAAAATTTGTATCAAAACTATTGACAAATTTCCAAAATGTGATATACTCTAATTATGATACAGAAATTGATATTCGTATCAAAATTAGATAAGATAGGAGGACATATTATGGCAAAGACAAACAGCGTCGGTTTGACCCAACTTTCAAACGGTAATTGGTCATGCCGCATACATATGAAAAATCCGTACACGGGAAAGGTAATCAATACAGCATATCGCCGCGACGAAAATAATCAGCCGTTTAAAACCAGAAAGCAGGCCTCTGATTTTAGAGCCAGAATGATTGTTAAAATAAACAATCCCACGGTAAGCGAGAGTAAACCAGAGGACAAAACCATTGGGGATTTGTGGCAAGTCTATTTGAACGGCAAGGCAAAGGAGAAAGCTAAAGCGACTGTTGTTCGCTATACTTCCCTTTGGAATAATCATATCAAAGCGAAGTTTGAAAATGTTAAGGTAAATGAGCTTACCACCGCACAAATAGAAGATTTTCTCCGTGATTTGTATCATTCAGGATTGAGTTATGCTTATGTCGAGGGCTTCACAAAGTTTTTCTGGTTGGTACTTGGTATTGCTGTTGACAATAACTGGATTGACTATGATAAGTATCTGATGATGACCCAGAATCCAGGAACCAAGATTCATATGCCCCCAAAGGTAGAAGATGATGAGGAAGAGGATAATCCCGTTGAAATTTTTGAACTAAATGAGATTGAGCAGTTGGACAACTATTTTAAGGATTCAAATCTCTATACAGCCTTTCTTATGGGGTACTATTTAGGATTGCGAATCAGTGAGTGTTTCGGAACTATGTGGACTGATATAAACTGGCGTGAAAAAACCATTCGCATAAACAAACAACTTGTATATGAGGACGGTTGCTTTTGCATTAAGAATCCTAAAACAAAAGCTGGAACAAGGACTGTCGATATACCAGATGTGCTTCTTTCCCATTTGAAGGCAAAAATACGTAAAGCACGATATACTGCAGCAGGACTTGGAGCGGCATACAGAAATACCGAAGTTTGCCTTGATAAACGCAAACTCGGAGAACCGACCAGCATTGTCGGCGGGGATTTCATCAACCGAAAGCCAAACGGAGAGCTTTTGACCAATAACAGCTTCAAGTATCACGCAAAACGAATTAAAGAAACGCTGGGAATCAATTTTAAATATCACAGTTTAAGGCGAACCCATATTACACAACTTGCTGCTATGAATACCCCCGTTATTGAAGTTATGCGCCGAGTAGGACACACAAAATATGATACGACAATGCGCTTTTATGTTTCTGTAAACGAGGAAACCAAACAACGTTTGATTGGAAACATTAACAAAATAACAATGGTTGAACCCATAGTAGAGATAACGCTAAACGACGGAACGATTAAGAAGATGAAACAATCAGAATATGAGAGATTCAAGAAAATAACTGCTATGATACCTTGCTAAACATCTGGGGCTGACCGTGCAAGTCGGCCCCATTTTGTTTAGTACAATGAGATTAACCATTAAATACGAACTGCCACTGGCGACAATTTACCAGTGGCAGTTTTTGTGTTTCCCATGAAATAAAAGATAACTTCGACTGGCGGAAGCCAGATCTATTACTTAAGTTTATTATACACATTAAAAATCAAAATTGCAATAGATAGGAATGGCACTCAACACGGTATCATATGGGATAGTAACGAGCGGTATTTTTGTGACTTCTATCTAAATGAAAGAGAATCCATTTCCTCGTCGCTTATGCCAAAATTTTTCCAGTTCATAAGATAATTCCCATCTTCATCCATTACGCCGATATAAAATTTACAAATGTATTCGCTTGCTGCGCTCCAATCTTCCATTTCCAGTAAATCATACAATCTGTTATATTCACTATCGCAGTCATCATAATCCTCTAATTCTGCAATTTCGTCCACAGTATAGATGTGAAGAAATCCATAGTCCATTCCTTTAACACCAGTAAATCTATATTCGATTGCTTGCGGGGCTACATCATCCACATCTAAAAAGGTAAAAGAAATGCCGTTCTCGTTGAAGAAGTCTGCTACTTCCGTTAAGCTAAGTTTACTCCAATCCTTTTTTAAAAACTGTTTTAATGTCATAATAATTTTCCTCCTTATGATTTTATTTTGATACCAACATCTCGTTTGGTATCATAATTGCATTATAGCACATTTTAGAGATATGTCAATACCATTTTGAGAAAAAATTTATGATAAGTATCAAAATAATACAATCGTAAAGGTTTCGCCGTGGGGTTTCGCAATTCCGCATTGCACTACGGAGGGTTTCGCCATGCCTTACACAACTAAAATACAGAAAAAGGGCGCCGATTCATCTCTGAAACGGCGCTCCTTCTGTTTGTGATATTTTGAAATTGCTTATTTTACGGGCTTTTTTCTTAACCGAAATACCTCTTGAGTAACCCCTCAAACGCCTTGCCATGTCGGGCCTCGTCGCGTGCCATTTCATGCACTGTATCGTGAATGGCGTCGAGATTGAGCTGCTTTGCCTTCTTCGCAAGCTCGAACTTGCCGGCTGTCGCGCCGTTCTCGGCCTCGACTCTCATTTCGAGATTCTTCTTCGTCGAGTCGGTCACGACCTCGCCGAGAAGCTCCGCGAACTTCGCCGCGTGTTCCGCTTCCTCATATGCGGCCTTTTCCCAGTAAAGACCGATCTCGGGATAGCCCTCTCTGTGCGCGACTCTCGCCATCGCGAGATACATTCCGACCTCGGTGCATTCGCCGTTGAAGTTGGCGCGCAGACCTTCGATTATCTCCTCCGGAACCTCCGGCTTCTTGCCGACGCCGACCTCATGCTCGGCCGCCCATGTCATCTCGTCCTCGACTACCTCGACGAACTTCTCGCCCGGGGCTTTGCAAAGCGGGCATTTGTCCGGTCTTACATCGGACTCGACGATCTCGCCGCAAACGGTGCATCTCCACTTTTTCATATTAAACTTCCTCCGTTATGTTTTATCTTTGACGGTATCATTTTTCCTACCGATCAAGTTGATTTTACCACGTTTCGCGATCGGTGTCAACAATACGCGGCAAAAAATCGCGCGTCAGAGGATGTAGTCCGATATGCAGTCGTACCAGTGGACAAAGACTTCCCCGTTCACGGTCAGCCGCTCGTTTTCGGGCAGCATCTCCGTCCAGCGCCTGCCGTAACGCCCGTATGCCCAGTCGTCGCGATTGAAGCGCCGCCACAATACAGTCCTGCCGTTTTTGTCTATGAACTGCTCGCTGACGACGCTGTCGCTAAAGCAGCCGACGTCAATCATGCAGACGGTGTCGTACACCTTCCCCGCGATTTCGACGCTGTATCTGCCGACGATGTCGAGCGTTTCGCCATCTTTTGCGCACGTGACGGCTCAGCCGTCGCGCGTTACGATCCCTTTTTTTGAAAGATGCGTTTCAAAGCCGCGGTTGTCGGGGCCGAAGCCCCAATTCTGAATGAACTCCGAGTCGTCGCCATCGAGAAACGTATAACAGCGGCGCACGCCGTCCTCGATGTGGCTCTCCGCAAGAAATCGGCAGTGCGTATCCGTCGCCTGCGCGATGAAGCGCCGCTCGCACTCGTCTATGCTGCCCGTGCGGTAATAGTTTTCGGCGTCGTGCTGCACCGCGCGTATCTCGACGCCGTCGACGCCGTGTATCGACGCGCGCCCGACCACCTCCAGCTCCGTCCATTCGGTGCGCCTGCCGGACGGCGAATCGTACAGTCCCCACGTCAGCCGCTCGCCCTCGCGCGGGACTATCATCCAGCCCATCAGCTCCTCGCAGACGACAGAGAACGGCTCCGCATCCGATTTTGTGATCTTATACGCCGGAATTATGTCCGGCAAAATCGCGCTTCTTTTCATATTTGATCCCTCCGTATCATTCTGTGCATCGTCCGCCCGCCCCGCATAATACTTTTTTTCGTAAGCGCGGCGGAATCTTTTGCGCGCCGAATGGAGCCTGCTTTTGACGGTGCCGAGCGGGATTCCGAGCGATCCCGCGATCGCTGCCAGCGGCGCGTCCTCGAGATACGCCATCGTCAGCAATTTGCTGTCCGCGTCCGACATTTCGGCGAGAATTTCCCTTACCGCGGCGGCAGCTGACGCCGCCTCCGGCATCGTATACGCGGCGTCCTCGTCGAGCGCGACCGTCTGCGATCTCGCGCTCGATCTGTACGCGTCGCGGCATTTGTTCCTCGCTATCGACAACAGCCACGGCAGAAACGCGTCTTTGCTTCTCAGCTCCGCAAATTTCAAAAACGCAGCCGCCGCCGTCTCCTGCACTACGTCGTCGGCGTCGCGCGCCCCGATTCGGAACCGCACGAACCGTTCGAGCGCGCCCTTGTGCTTTTTATAAAGCGATTCAAATTCGTCCGCGTTCGCCATTGCAGCCCCCTTTCCTTGCTTGAACCGATTCCAATCATATAGACGGTTTTATTATACCAAAAGTTCGCGCTACGCGAAAACTTTTTCTCATTTTGTTGACTTTATATAAAAATGTGGTAAGATTAAATCGGAACGATTATGTGCGGAGGCGCTGTATGAAAAAGTCGACGAAAAACGACAAGCTTCTCCTGCTCGCACGCATATGCGCGATCGTATGCAGCGTGTGGACGATCGCGGCGGGCGTTCTCGTCATACGCTCCGGCGGCGAGATGAGCGCGGGATACGCCGTCATACCGTGCGTTTTTACCGCGACGTTCGTCGCGATCGTCGGCAATCGGAGCCGCTCCGAGAAGCGCGGCGACGACAACGAAAACAGTGATAATAGTGATAATATAAACAAGGAATGAGGTAAACCGAAATGGAAATGACATTAAGATGGTACGGCTCGAAATTTGACACCGTGACGCTCTCGCAGATACGGCAGATACCGGGCGTGACGGGCGTCATCACGACGCTTTACGACACGAAGCCGGGCGAGGTATGGACGCGCGCCGCCATCGCTGCGCTCAAGGCCGAGGTCGCGGCGGCGGGACTCCACATCTCCGGCATTGAGAGCGTGAACGTCCATGACGCGATCAAGGCCGGCACGCCCGATCGCGACTACTACATCGACAACTACATCGAAACGCTCCGCAATCTCGGAGAGGAGGATATCCATCTCGTCTGCTACAACTTCATGCCCGTGTTCGACTGGACGCGCACAGAGCTTGCGCGCCGTCGTCCCGACGGCTCTACAGTGCTTGCGTACACGCAGGCGGCGGTCGACGCGCTCGATCCCGAGCGTATGTTCAATGAGGTCAGCGAAAACTCAAACGGAACCGTTATGCCCGGCTGGGAGCCGGACAGACTCGCGCACGTAAAGGAGCTGTTCGAGCTTTACAGCACCGTCGACGACGAGGCGCTGTTCGCGAACCTGCAATATTTCCTCAAACGCATCATGCCCGTCTGCAACGAATACGACATCAAAATGGCGATACATCCCGACGATCCGGCGTGGCCGATATTCGGTCTGCCGCGCATCATAATCAACAAGGAAAATATCCTGCGTATGATGAAGATGGTCGACGACGTCCACAACGGCGTCACGTTCTGCTCCGGCTCATACGGCACGAATCTCGAAAACGATCTGCCCGATATGATCCGCTCGCTCAAAGGGCGCATCCATTTCGCCCATGTGCGCAATCTCAAGTTCCATTCGCCCGATAACTTCGAGGAAGCCGCGCATCTTTCCTCGGACGGCAGCTTTGATATGTACGAGATCATGCGCGCCCTCTATGAGACGGGCTTCTCGGGACCGATCCGCCCCGATCACGGGCGTATGATCTGGGACGAGGTCGCCATGCCGGGCTACGGCCTCTATGACCGCGCCCTCGGCGCCGCATACCTCAACGGCTTGTGGGAAGCAATCGATAAATCGCATAGATAATTTTTTCGCAGGGAGGGCGGAAAACTTCTTTCAATGAAGTTTTCCGCCCTCCCTGCACCCTCCCACTTTTCAAGAATTTTATTGCAGGTTTTATTTTTTGCCAAATCGAATATAAATGCCATCTTCAGGGCGGACTTAAGATAAACACGATTTAGTCCGCTTTTGGCGAAGTAGGGGACACCTTTTACAAAAAGGGGTCCCCGAATCAAAAAGTTTTCTCCCTATAAATATTTCAAGAATACGATTGCAACTTTACTTTTTGCCAAAGCAAATATAACAGCCATCTTCAGGGCGGACTTTAGATAAACACTATTTAGTCCGCTTTTGTGAGGGGAACATCTCCTCGCTCCGCTCGGAGCTGTCACACTTTCCGCTGTGCGGAAAGTGTAATAGCTCGGCGCGACAGCGACGAGATATCTCCCACCTTTTACAAAAAGGTTCTCCCTAAAAAAGGTTTCTTCAAAAATAAAAATGTTCTCCCTAAAATACAAAAAAGTCCCCCCCACCCCCGTCACGGAACATTTCGCCTCGATTTTGCGTCTAAATAACAAACGCAAAACCGAGGAGGCACACGCAGAATGAAACAACTCTCGATCATCTCGCTGCTCGCGGCGGCGCTCATTCTCACGTCATGCAGCGCTCGCACAAATATTTCCCGCTGCGGCGATATTCTCTGCCATGGCGACACGTATACCGCCATAACGGCGGATGCCGGCGTTCGGTCGGTCCATGTCTCGCACGCGCTGTCGGGACATTATTCCGAGTTCGACGCCGTCGGCGGCGAACTAAACGCTCTTACTGAATGGCTCGACGGATTATTGCTCACACGCGTCACGTTCGACGAAGGAGCGTCGCCCGCCGACAATGACGGCGGCGAGGCGTTTTGGTTCGAGTCTGAGGACGGATTGTTTCCCGAGTTTTCCTACATTATTTCAGGTCCCGACATTCATTACGTCGCGAAGGACGGCGAATGGTACCGCGTGCATAATCCGTCGCCCCCGCCCGTCGGCGATACAAAATAAAATTTGACAACAAATTTGAAAAAAGGTCTTGACAAATCCCTCGTCACGGCGTATGATGATATCAGAACGATTGAATGAATGTTCAATCGTTTGAATCAAAACTGCGTCTGCGAGGGATACGACAATGAAAAAAACATACGACATCGACGTTGACTGCGCGAACTGCGCCGCAAAAATGGAGGACGCCGCGAAAAAAACGGACGGCGTCGCATCCGCTAACGTGAATTTCATGACGCTGAAAATGACCGTCGAATTCGACGAGAACGCCGACCGCGAATCCGTGATGCGCGCGGTGCGCAAAAACTGCAAGCGCGTCGAGCGCGATTGCGAGGTCTATATATGAAAAAGCGGCGCTCGCTTACGAAAAAGCAGCTAAGCGCCGCCATCCGCATCGCGGCGGCGGCCGTATTGACGCTGCTGCTTTTCCTTATCCCGTCTGTACCGGACGGCGGAATCCTGCGCCTTTGCCTGTTCCTCGTCCCGTATCTGATCGTCGGATATGACATCCTCATCGGCGCGGTCGAGGGAATTATCCATCTCCAGCCGTTCGACGAATGCTTTTTGATGGCGGTCGCGACGGTCGGCGCGTTCGCGCTCGGCGAATACTCCGAGGGCGTCGCCGTCATGCTGTTTTACCAGATCGGCGAGCTGTTCCAGTCGATCGCGGTCGGCAGAAGCCGCCGTTCGATCGGCGCTCTGATGGACATCCGCCCCGACTACGCCAACATCGAACGCGATGACGGGACCGTCGAGCGCGTCGATCCCGACGAGGTCGGGATCGGCTCGATCATCATCGTCAACCCCGGCGAGAAAATACCGATCGACGGCGTCATAATCCGCGGCAAAACGACGCTCGACACGCGGGCGCTGACGGGCGAATCGGTCCCCCGCCCCGCCGACGTCGGCGACTCCGTAAACGGCGGCTGCATAAACGTATCCGGCGTGATTGCGATCCGCACGGAAAAGGCGTTCGGCGAGTCGACGGCGTCTAAGATTCTCGAGCTGCTCGAGGGCGCAAGCTCCAAAAAATCGCGCTCCGAGGATTTCATCACAAAATTCGCGCGTATCTACACGCCCGCCGTCTGCGCGGCGGCGCTGCTGCTCGCCATAGTCCCGCCGACGGCGATATTGCTTGCGGGCGGCGGGAACGCATACGCGGACTGGGTCTACCGTGCGCTGTCGTTTCTCGTCATAAGCTGTCCGTGCGCGCTCGTCGTATCGATACCGCTGACATTTTTCGCCGGCATCGGCGGCGCGGGATCGCTCGGCATCCTTATCAAAGGGTCAAATTACGTCGAAACGCTGTCGCGGATCAAAACGGTCGTATTCGACAAAACAGGCACGATGACGAAGGGGACGTTCGCCGTCGAGGGAATCCATTATCCCGCGATCGCGGAGTCTCGCATTCTTGAGCTTGCCGCGCACGCGGAAGCGTTCTCGTCGCACCCCGTCGCGCGCAGTCTGTGCGAGGCATACGGGCGCAAGATCGACAAATCGCGCGTTTCCGATGTGACGGAGATGAGCGGTCACGGCGTCGCCGCGACCGTCGACGGCGTCAGAGTCGCCGTCGGCAACTCGAAGCTGATGGATGAACTCGGCGTCGAGTACCGCCCCTGCACTCATGTCGGCACCGTCGTCCACGTTGCGTTCGACGGAGAATACGTCGGTCACATCCTGATCGCGGATGAGATCAAGCCGGAGGCGGCGGAGGCCGTGCGCGCCCTGCGCGCCGCTCACGTATCGCGCCTCGTCATGCTGACCGGCGACGTCGAATCGGTCGGACGCGACGTCGCGTCAAAACTCGGCGTCGACGACGTGCGCTGCGGACTTCTCCCCGACGGAAAGGTCGAGGCGGTGGAGGAGCTTATAAAAGCCGAGGGCAAAAACGAAAAGCTGGCGTTTGTCGGCGACGGCATCAACGACGCGCCCGTTCTCGCGCTCGCCGACGTCGGATTCGCGATGGGAGCGCTCGGCTCCGACGCCGCGATCGAGGCCGCCGACGTCGTTTTGATGGACGACGATCCGCGCCGCGTCGCGGATGCGATCTCGCATTCGCGGACGTGTATGTCGATCGTCCGCGCCAACATCGCGCTCGCCATCGGCGTCAAGCTGTTATGTCTCGTCCTCGTCGCGCTGCGCCTCGTCGGTATGTGGGCGGCGATATTCGCCGACGTCGGCGTGATGGTCCTCGCCGTCTGCAACGCGATCCGCGCGCTGTTCGTCGGCAAATACAAGCGGACAACGCCGCAGAAGCAATAATAAAAAGGAGCCTGACGGCTCCTTTTTTGATTGATAAGTCGCAGCTTAAGAGGCTTTCGGGACAGCGGCTTTTCCGCCCGCGGAACGGCTCATGAAGAATCAACGCACAACTTTCAGGAGAAAAGCTTTGCCGTAATCACTCCTCCAGATGCTCCATACCCTGACTGATGATGGTGCGGACGTGGTTGTCCGCGAGCGAATAGAACACAGATTTGCCGGCACGCCGCGATTTTACGAGCTTATTGTGCTTCAGTATCGCCAGCTGATGCGAGACGGCGGAATCCGTCATCGACAGCGCTGCCGCCAGATCGCACACGCACACCTCCGCCTCAAACAGGACGAACAATATCCGTATACGCGTCGAATCGCCGAATATCTTGAACAGCTCGGCGAGATCGTAAAGCGAATCCTCGTCGGGCAGTTTTTCATTCACTATGCGCAAAAGATCGTCGTGTATCTCCTTAGATTCGCACCGATCGCCGTCGCGATATTCAGTCATAACGTCCCTCGCTTTCGCAGTTTTGGCCGGCTTTGCCGGTCTTTATTTTATAAAATGGCGAGTTCGGGGGAGGAATCATGTTCCTCCCCCGAATGGATCAACGATTACTTTGTAAGATTTGCCTCAAGCTTTGCAAGCTCGTCGTACATCTCGGCGGGAACGTGCGAGCCGATCTGCGCGTAGAAATCCTTGATGTTCGCGACGTCCGCGAGCCACGATTCCTTGTCTATAGTTAGAAGGTCGCGGATCGTATCGATGGTCACGCCGTCAAGTCCCTCGACGTTGATGTCCTCGGGCTTCGGAACGAATCCGATCGGAGTTTCAACAGCGTCGACCTTGCCCTCGCAGCGAGCGAGTATCCAGAGCAGAACTCTCATGTTGTCGCCGAAGCCGGGCCAGATGAAGTTGCCCTGATCGTCGGTGCGGAACCAGTTGACGTGGAAGATCTTCGGCTTGTTCGGGATGATCTTGCCCATGTCGAGCCAGTGCTTCCAGTAGTCGCCCATGTTGTAGCCGACAAACGGACGCATCGCCATAGGATCGCGGCGGACGACGCCGATCGCGCCTGCCGCTGCTGCCGTCGTCTCGGACGCCATGATGGAGCCTACGAACGTGCCGTGCTGCCAATCGCGGGATTCATACACCAGCGGAGCAGTCTTTGCGCGGCGGCCGCCGAAGATGATAGCCGATACGGGTACGCCCTTCGTCGTGTTGAACTCGGAGGACAGGCACGGGCAGTTCTTCGCGGATGCCGTGAAGCGGGAATTCGGATGAGCGCCGGACGTGTTGATCTTGTCGGCCTTGTCGTATGTTCTGTAATCCCAAGGCTCGCCCTTCCAGTTGATCGCGTTCTTCGGCGGGTTGTTGTCAAGACCCTCCCACCATACGGTGTTGTTGTCTACGTCGTAGCAGACGTTCGTGAAGATCGTGTCGCGCTTTGTCGTTGCGAGCGCGTTCGGGTTGGATTTTTCGTTCGTGCCGGGAGCGACGCCGAAGAATCCGTTCTCGGGGTTGACGGCGTAGAGCTTTCCGTCCTCCTTATTGACTCTGAGCCATGCGATATCGTCGCCGACGGTCCAGACCTTGTAGCCCTGCTTTCTGTAGATTTCCGGCGGGATCAGCATGGCGAGGTTCGTCTTGCCGCACGCGGACGGGAACGCAGCCGTGATGTACTTGATGTCGCCGTTCGGATATTCGACGCCGAGGATGAGCATATGCTCCGCCATCCAGCCCTCTTTGCGTCCGAGATAGGATGCGATGCGGAGCGCGAAGCACTTCTTGCCGAGCAGAACGTTTCCGCCGTAAGCGGAGTTGACGGACATGATCGTGTTGTCCTGCGGGAAGTGGGTGATATATCTGTTCTCGGG
>CANRFY010000045.1 GCA_947630015.1 uncultured Clostridia bacterium | reverse complement strand
ATGACGATCAGAATGTCTTCACGCTCCGCACTATCCTCGGTCACATCGAAGTAAACGGGCGTCGTATCAAGCACATACCCGTAAGGAGCCGACACCTCGACCACACTGTAACCGCGACCGAACGGAAGCTTCTCAGGCGTAACAAGATAACCGTTTTCGTTTGTATAGAACGTATCTACTGTTGTAACTGTCGGGTACGTGTACGTCATCTTTATCTGTTCGCCGTTCGGATCGTAGAGCTTGAAGCCGACACCCGCAACAGGGATAGCTTTGCCTGTTTCTGCGTCGATCTTCACGACACGGATATACGATTCAAACTGACGGTTGTTGATAAGAAAATTGTACGTTTTTCCGTCTTCGCAAATATAAACATCGAAGTCAGCGATCTTCTCACTGCCGTTCCAACCCTCGGTCTGATGCACGGTGTAAACTCCGTAAGGAAGCTCCTTAGATTGAGCAAATCCTATCTCGTCACAAATGAGAATATCACGCTCGGATTCCTTCGCAGTTTCATATGAGCCCGCGGCTTTGAGGAATATCTCAAACTTCGCTCCGACCTCGGGCGTCTCAATTTGTGTATCGCCGTTGTCGGTATGCTTGATGACGGCTATATTGCCGTACTTCGCAGATTCGGCAACCGTCTCCGCCAGATCGTTATACTCGATCTCATATCTATACGCCTCAGCGCCGATATGATACTCGGTATTATCGAGGAGATACCCTTCGGACGGGGATATTTCTCGAAGTGTCCAGTCATCACCGCATACATAGTAGTCGGAGGTGAACTGTCCGTTTTCATCAGTTGTGTATGTGTCGACAATCTCGCCGTTTTCATATATTCCGTATACGGCTCCCGCGAGTTTCGCGCCGCCCTGCGCGGTCGTCGTTTCGACGTCGACTTTTGTAACCGTAACGCGCCATTTCTTCAAGCGGTTTTCAAACACGTTCCGTGTTACCTTTGCCCATTCTATCGGGGCGTCCTGCGCCTCGGGTATGACATAACGGATATCCGTGTCGACTTCCTCGACGGTATAAGGCGTCTCGCCGCTTATGAGGATATTCTCGAAGCGGGCGATACCGCTTGCGTCCGTCACGGCGTAAAGGTCGATATAGTCGCCCTTGAGAGATGTTCCGTATAGATGGAACCTGACGCCCTCTGCAAGTCCGTCCTCCGAATTCTTCACGATCTCGAGTGTGCCGCGTTTCAGCTCGTTGTAAAACGATGCTTCTACCGTTTCGTCCCGGCCGATGGTCACCGTCTGCGGTGCAGGGACTATATACTTTTCGGGGGTGTCAACTTCCTCGAGTGTGTATTGCCCTATTAGAATGTCGCGGAAATATGCCGTGCCGAATTCATCGGTCACCGCATATTCGTCGACGGGAATATTCGCGTCCGACGTACCGTACAGGTGGAATCGTCTGCCTTCGACCTCGTCATCTTCCGATGTCTTGTGTACGGTCAGGTCCCCGCGCTTGGCGTCGTTGTAGAACGTGGTCACCGTCACATCGTTCCATGTGATATTTGCGTTCTGTATATCGGGAATGATATAGTAGTTCGGTGTGCCGACTTCTTCGAGGCGGTAATTTGAGCCTATGAGAATGTTTTCAAATATGGCAATACCGTTCGAGTCCGTTGAGACTGCGACATCAACGGGGATACCCGAAAGCGATGTGCCTGTCAGTCTGAACTGCAGCCCCTCTACAAGTCCGTCAAACGAAGTCTTAGTAACTTTGAGTGAACCGCGTTTGAGGACATTTTCAAAGCTGCGCTCTACTGTGACATTTTCGGTTATATCGACCGTTACGGATGCGGGAACGATATACCACTCGGGAGTGCCTGTTTCCTCGAGAATATATCCGTTTCCTATCGGGATATCATTGAAATATGCCGTACCCGTCGCATCGGTCGATGCGGTCATATCTACGATCTCGCCGGACAGCGACGTGCCGTGGAGCCGGAATGTTCTGCCTTCGACCTTATCGTCCTCCGACGTCTTGTGTACCACAAGATCCCCGCGTTTGAGCGCATTGTTGAACGATGCCTCGACAGTAATTCCGTATTCGATATCGACTGTCTGCGGTTCGGGTATGATATACCATTCGGGAGTCCCGACTTCCTCGACGGTGTATCCTTTTCCGATCTCGACATCGTTGAATGTCGCAACACCGTTTTCGTCCGTATCGGCGTACAGATCAATGACGGTGCCGGAATCTGCCTTTCCGTACAGATGGAATCGTCTGCCCGAAACTTTGCCGTCGTCGGCAGTTTTCATGACCTTGAGCGTACCGACCTTCGGTGCGTTGTGTACGGACTGAGCCGTAACGTCGCCCCATGTTATCTCGACGTTTTCAATGTCGGGTATGACATAGTAATCTGCTGCGCCTTCTTCTTCAAGGCGGTAATTCGAGCCGACGAGTATATCATGAAATTCCGCAACACCTGCGTCGTTCGTCACCGCTGTTTCATTTACGGATTCTCCCGAATCGGATATGCCCGTAAGTCGGAACGTGATGCCGGCTACAAGTCCGTCAAATGATGTTTTCGTTACCCTCAAATCGCCTCGCTTGAGGACGTTATTGAAGCTGCACTCGACTGTGTCATCATACCCGATGTCGACTGTCTGCGGGGAGGGAACGATATACCAATCGGGAGTGCCGACTTCTTCAAGAACATAATTCGTCCCTATTAGAATGTCGCGGAAATATGCCGTGCCGAATTCATCGGTCACCGCATATTCGTCAACGGGAATATGCGCATCCGACGTACCGTACAGGTGGAAACGTCTGCCCGATACGTTGTCATCCTCCGACGTCTTTGTTACGGTCAGATCGCCGACTTTGAGAGTGTTGTGGAATCTGACCTCTGTCGTCCTTCCTTCTATGACGTCGATCTCCTGTTCCCGCGGTTCCTCATACCAATCGGGAACGTCGACTTCCTCGACTGTATATCCCGTTCCGCTCGGAACTTCACCGAAATCAGCGATGCCGTCTCTGTCCGTCGTCGCGTAAAGATCAACGCGCTCGCCGGAATTTGCAGTGCCGTAAAGGTGGAAACGGATACCGCGCACATTGTCGTCGTCGGATGTCTTTATGACCTTTGCGCTGCCGACCTTTTCGTCGTTGTAGACGTCGGCTCTTGCGACGACGTTATACTCTATATCCACATACTCTATATCGGGTACCACATACCGTTCGGGCGTATCGACTTCTTCCAGCACATAGTTCGATCCGACGAGGACATCGTTGAATGTAGCGACTCCCGAGCTGTCTGTCGTCGCATACATATTGACTTCCTGTCCCGAGTCGGACGTACCGTAGAGGTGGAACGTAATATCTTCAACGAATCCGTCGTATGCGGTCTTTGTTACCTTCAGTGTTCCGCGCTTGAGAGTATTTGAAAATGTGACCGTCGCCGTTCTGTCGGCAACGACGGTGAGAGTCCGGGCAGCCTGCGGAACATATTCGTCGGACGCAAGCTCCGTTACCGTATATGTGCCGGGGCGAAGTCCCTGTGTCACCGTGCCGTCGCTGCCCGTAGTGACGTCCATGTCAACGCCGTTGCCCTCGATGTGGAACCTTATGCCGGACACCTTCCCGTCTTCGGACAGCTTCACGATCTTGCCGTATCCGTCGACTGCCGTGTTGACTGCATTGACGGTGACTGTCGGCGTACTTTTCCCGACAGTTACAGTCCATTTTGATGTGCCTGACGACGTATATCCCGACGGGAACGTCGTTTCTGCCACTTCATACGTTCCGTATGGGACGTTGTCTTTCTTTGCATAACCGCGGCTGTCGGTCGGTCCTATCGTTACAGTCTCACGCGTCGAGGTATTTGTCGCCGTGAATACAGCGCCAGACAATGCTGTGCCGCTGTCGTCGTGCTTGTTGACCTCGATGGTGCCGACCTCCGGCTCCGGGGGAGGCGCAGGCTCGACGGGGATCAGTCTGTATACCGCTATCGGGACGGACGATTTGCTGCCCGAATCCGCCATATATCTTGCCTCGGATATTTCCGGCCCTCTTTCGTTGCCGACGTGGATAATGAAGTGAGTGTTTCGCCAGCCGTTGTGACAAGTCCCGGCGTAGATCGCGACATGAGCAGTGCTGCTCTCCGTGCCGAACACGATGATGTCGCCTATCTCGAGCTTGCTCCAGTCTACATAATCGATCTCGGCGTTCTTGTCGTTCGTATCAAGAGTTCCGACCAGGCTGAAATCGGGCGTACCGATAGTGATCTGTTTAGCCTTGCCCTGTGATGTCAGCGTTTTCAGCGTCGAATACCATGTGTCGTCTGAGTTCGTACCGTTCGGGAGCTGCTCCTTTATGCCCTGCATTTCAACGCCCTCGATGTTAGGGAGGTAGTTCAGGAACACATAGGACACAAACGAACCGCATTCAAGACCGCCTGATTTGAATTTGGCGATATCGGGAGCGCGTCCCGTCTTAGTCCCGCTGTCGGGGACTGTCGCGACGCCGCCTCCGTTGCCGGTGCCGTAGCCTATGCCCGACAGGATCTTCGACGGCGTCTTTCCGGCGTAGTAGCCCTGCACATAAAGCGTATCGTTGTCTTTTTGCGCCTGAACATCATACCCCGTATACTCGAGTGCACGGAGTACAAAGTTATCGAGCATTTCCGACGTAGGTTTTGCACTGCCGGGATCTGCTGCCGATACTTTCAACAACACAAACGGCGATAACGGGATGACGCCGAGAAATGTGAACAGCGCAAGCAGCATCGCAAGCATTCTCGTCGTCGGTCTTGTTTTTGAGTTTGCCATTTTTCTTTCCTTTCCTTTCCATAATGATTTTTGTATATATGAAAAGGACGCAAAGCTTTCGCCTTGCGCCCTTGAATTGTAGGTTGTTTCGTTTTATTCGATGCAGAATATCAGTGACCACACGCTGTTATTCCCGCTGCTGTCGCCGAAGCCGCATCCTATGTGAGTGTATCTGTCGAACAGGATATTGGCTCTGTGACCGTCCGAATCCATCCAGGCTTCAACGGCCTCCTGCGGGGTGCATCCCGCCGCGATGTTTTCACCGTAGCCCTCATACGCGATGCCGAGCTTTGCGAGCGTGTCATCGGGCATCCCGTATGTCGGCGTGTCGTGATCGAATACGCCGTGATCGCACATATCCTGTGCTCTCAGCCTCGCCGCATATGAGAGACTGCTGTCGACTGTCAGCTCACGAAGTCCGTTTTCACGGCGTATATCGTTTATGAGCCTTATGACCTCGCTCTCCCATTCGCTCCTTTTTTCATCGCTCAAATGACCGCAGTATCTGCATATCCCGCTGTCATATACATGATCGCCGAATCCGCCGTCCGTCGTACCGCAGTACCAGCAGTACGCAGGATGGCGGCACGTCGCGTCTATCCACATATGCCCTTCGATCTCGCACCTTAGAACGCCGCACACGGAGCACACTGTCGCTCCGACATCCTCGTCGTCGTTCCACTTGTGCGTATGCGACGGCTCTGTCGTTTCGGGGACTGCAGTTGTTTCTTCGATAGATTCGGTCGTTTCCGCTGTCATAAAAACGTCGGCAGTCTCGGGCGGAGCAGTTTCGGGGGCTGTCTCTGCCGCCGTCGGATGAACAGTCGTTTCGGGCGGTGCGGCGGTAGTCATCGGCTCCTGCTCGGTTTCGTTGACTTCTGCGGTGTCATTCGGTGCATCGGTGTCCGTTGTGATCGGTTCGACGGCAGATGATTCCGTAACCGGAACAGGTTCCGTCTGCTCTACAACAGACGTGTCTGTTTCTGTGCCGGCATCTGTCATGACTACTTCGAACTCCGTTTGGAAAGGTTCCGCCGTGCTTTCGTCGGGAATATCGTCTGCCGATATGGCTATGTCTGTTGTGGTTCCATAGTCTGTCGGCAGCATATCCTTTGACACTGCGCAGCCTGTGACGGCGACCAGTATCATTGAAAGCGCCGTCAGTATTGCCGTTATCTTCATTTCGATCCCTCGCTTTTTCATGGGTTATCCGCACCAACAACAATACCCGAAACGGAGCCGGAAGTCAACCGAAAAACTCAACAAAAACTACATATTTTGTGAAAGGCCGTGATCCTCGTCCATGTCTTCCTCATCAGCCTCCACGTCATGCCTCGTCTGCGCATTATCTCCTTTATTGTCCATGCTGAGCCGTGCCTCATACGCCGCAAGGACGGCGGAATTGAGTTCGCTTCTCGCCGTCGCCGTGATCGGGTGAAAGATGTCGCTGTAATGTGCCTCGCCATTTCTGGTATAACTTGATGCCGGCATTGCGACAAACAAACCGCGCTCCGAATTGACGACTCTGATATTGTGTATCGCGAATGCGCCGCCTATCGTGGCGCTCGCGATCGCTTTTGTGTTCCCGCCGTCGAAGGTGCGATCGATCTTAGCCGTTATCTTCGGCATGTTTTCGCTGCGGCTGTCGGTTTGATTTTCATTCGTTTTTTCGTTCTTCTGTAATTTAGGTGTTCCTTTGGCCATTTCCTTTTCCTTCCTTAAATCCTATCTTAAAAACTGTAGAAATCCATGCCCATATCATCTTTGACTTCCTCGTCGGAGATGTCCTCGGGCTGTGCAAATTTTGCAAGGTATTTTTCGGTCTGCGCGTCTGTGAGTGAGCAGAAATCCTCGCCGTCGACGCCGCAAACAAAAAACGGACCGGCAATGACCGATGTACCGTCCCCGACATGGCGGTTTCCGGTCATTCCGATCAGTTTCCCTTCGTCGTTGCATACGATAACGGTACCGTCCGAGTTATATACTGCCTCGATATATCCGCCGACAGCGCGCTGCATATCTGCAAGCGTATTTTGTATCTCCGCTTCATACGCGGGAACGTGAGGCTCGACGTATACGACGCGCATTATATCGTCACGTTTGTGAGACTGCGGTTCATCGGTAGATGCTTTTTCGAATACGCGTTCATCATCACTCTTTTGATGCTCGATCTCATCATGCATATCGCGAACTATGCGGCAGAACAGATCGATGAGACCGGGATGCGAATTCACGCAGTACGCGGATACTGTCGGCTCGCCGGGGATATCATATTCAGCCGTGCGGCTCTTGTTTTCGCTGCTTATGCGTCCGTCATGATCAAGTGCCTGCACTGTTGCCGCAAGCACCCATTCGACACGGTCGATGCCGTATTTTTCGACGACGCTTTCGGCGCATCCGCCGTCAAGTCTCATCCCGTCATAGTAATCGTCGATGGCTCGCTCGATATCTACCGCACAATGGCAGTTTAAGTGATAGCTTTCACGCCATTCCGACTGTTCACCGCTCATTATGGCGTCGTTCAGCGAATGCGTATATACCTTTGGATATTCCGAAATCATAATGCCTCACTTTTGATCTGCGATACGCATTGACAGATGCACAAGCGCCTCACGCTGTTTTTCCGGCGACAGCCCATCGAGCAAATCGGTGATAAGGGACATATCGTCGCCGCCATTACCGTCGTCGAATCCGTCGTCAAACATATCGTCGAAGTCATCGGCATCGTCAAGATCGCCGCATCCGTCGCAGACGATCTCTTTGCGGATCAGTATCGACTGACCGTCAAGCTCGTCGAACGACACTATATCGCCGTTTCCAAAGCCGATCTTCTCGCGGATCTTCTGCGGTATCGTGATCCTGCCGCGATGTCCGAGTATTTTGTAGACCTTCATTTTTGTTACCTCTTTTCTTTTGAAATATGAGAAAAGCGCCTGCCGTAAAGCAGACGCTTTTGTCTCTTGTTTTTTATTGAGCTGTGCCTTGACTGCAAACAGTCAGTTCAGCTTCTCCATATACTTTGCCTGTTCTGTTGGCGGTATCATAAGCGCATCCATCGCCTGCTTTGCTGTCAGGCTCAATGTTTTCATAAGCTGCTTGATGTTTTTGATACGTTCTTTTTCCTCGCCCTGTGCAAGTCCCTGCTCAAGTCCCTGCTCGAGTCCCTGTGCAAGTCCGATCGCTATGCCTTCTTTTCTCGTTTCTTCAAATGCTCTGCACATGAATGCTACTCCTTCCTCATTTTCCTTGTAATATCTCGTCGCGTCCTTTATGACGTCGAAATTCATGTCATCGGGATCGCAGCACGAAAAGTCGTGCATCAGTTTTCCGATATCGGATTCGTCCCTGTATGCCCCGTTCACGTAGAGGATATGCTCTCCGTCGCCGAACGGCTCGTTCGTCACAAGATTCATACGCTCAATCGGATAGAACGCCGCGCCGCGTCCGAACACATCATGCTCGGTGATGAATATCGTGTACGTGTCCGGCAGTTCGTCAAACTCCTGACCTGCGTCGAGATTTTCTATATCCATCGCGCTCGAATGATATCTCGCTCTGTGTGTTCCAGCTCCGTAGTCGGAACGCTGTATTTCAAGGTCGTACTTCCTGCCCTCGGAATCGTGACCGTATGCGTCAAGGCATATCGACCGCGCGCCGACGAGACGCTTCATATCCTTCTGCGTCTCAAGTCCGGTTATGACAAGATCATCCATGCCGGTGATAATGCGCAGCACAAACTGTGCAAGCGGGATATTGTCGCGGAAGATGCACCGCATGAAATCGTCGTCGATGGGGCGCAGTCCTCGCAGCTTGGCTAAATCCTCGCGGCGCTCACGTTCTTTCCGTTCAAGTTCAGTCTCGGTCATCGTCATCACTCCCCTTGATACTCGAATTCGCTTTCTCTGTTTTTATGATACCCGAAAACCGAGAAAAAGTCAACTGTTTAAGGCAATGTTGTGCGTTTTTGGTTCTTCATAAATGATCTGATGATAAACTCTGTCTGTCAAGTTTTTTGCTTTTTTCGTCCGGTATATCAGTTGATCGATGCACCGCAGCAAACATATCATTGACCATTCGTACTGCTTTTCCGAGCAAGACGAATTTCTTCGTTGATATCATCAAGCGTCATGCCGGAGATACCATTTTTCTTTGCCAATGTTCGAAGTTCATGAAATGCTCGCAAAGCACTTTTATCCGCTTTTTCTTCAAGCCCGCTCTTCAACTCTACATCAGGCAGTTTTTTCAGAAACTCCTCAGCGTTGCGGTATGAGATACCGTCTTCAGTATCAACATCGTCCCCGAGATAAAGAACATACTGTCCGGCAAGCGTTCCGAAACGCGGCGTGGTGAGCGATATCAGCCTTTTGTTGCGAAGGTGTCTCGACTGTTCGGGAACACATTTCCCGCTGTGCTTGATCTCAAATGCCGCACATTCGCGCTCTTTTTTATCGTAGATCACCATATCAAATTCACCGGACGCGAAGCGATATTTGAAGACATCATAGTTGTTCCCGAGCGCTTTCATGCATTCGAGAAGTATGATATCTTCAAGCATTCTTCCGCGAACATCTTCAAGGATACGGTCTGTAACAAACGCTTTTTCAACGTCGGAAAGCTGCCCGAATGTTATGTCCTGCATAAGCGAGTATACAAGTGCCTGCGCCTGGCAATATCTCATACCCGGCTGTGTGAAGATGACGCGTTCTTCGCTTTCAAGTCCGCTTTCTCCGTCTCTGACAGGGCATTCCACAATGAGGTCAAGACCTTTGAGATATTCTTTGATCCGCGCCGTCTGTACCGATGTGATCGCAACGGTCTGATCCTTTTTGTTGCGGATATCGAGAAGCTCCATCAACTTTTTCGTAATGGCGCTCTTGTCGACGGCGTCAAGGATATCCGTCCGCTTATCGGGGTCACGTTCGTTTTTCAGATTGTGAGATGTAAGACCGAGATCGTTCGATACAAAATCCTTTGTCAGCACATCAACGAGAAATCTGTGGTTCATGTCCTCGATGATACGGTTGATCGCACTCGTGAGTTCTCCCGCTTCATACAGTTCTTTCAGCGGACCGAAATAGTGACCGTAGTCGAAGCAAGCGAGCGAATGCTGAATGTTCTTGCTTATAGCCGTGTCGATGTAACGTCTTGTGGATTCATCGTCACGGAATGAAGAATCTTCCGCGTTTGCGTCTTCGTCGTCAAATGCAAGTTCGCCCTGACTTAGCATACCGCCGTAACGTATATATTCGTCTATACTTTCTATGCCGAGAAGTCTTTCATATTCGCGGAACGGAATGAAAGTCGTGTGTATCATGCGCACCCGATCGTAGAGTTCGTTGTCACTCGCAAGCCAAAAACCGAGCGAATCCGTGCCTGACAGTACGATCTTCATACCCATCGGGACATATATATCCGACAACAGTGCGGCGGAATCTATGAAATCCTTCATTAGTGTGACTTCATCCACAAATATATATTTGTATCCCTCGTCACGCAGTGCCTTCAGATCATGGATGAGATCGTCCATTACGTCAGATCTCCGAATTTTCGCGTATGCCGCCATCGCTCGATCACTGTCCGACATGGCGTCTATCGACTGAAAAAGCATCGTTGTTTTTCCTGTGCGCCGCAGACCGTAAACCGCGCATACACGTGTGTGATCCGCTTCGTCGTACAGATACTTTTGCAGCTTGTCAAAGCAGTCGCGCTTTCGCATATGGTGTGTGTTCCGTGCGATCGCCGACATGCCCTCGCCGGTTATAATGTTTGTCCTGTATTTCATAAGCTCATCTTTTCTTGACGGGAATTGTTTCTGCAGCTCGTCGAGGCGTTTTTGGAGCTGTTTCCGTTCTTCGATCTGCTCTTTCAAAAGCGATATCTCATCTTCACGGACATATTTGCTCTTTATCTTTCCATTTTCACGCCATTGACGATAATACTGCGTCTTTCCCTTGATCGTCTTTCGTGAAATATATCCGACGGGGAGTTCAGCTATTCTTGACTTGATCCGCTCTATCAACTCGTAACTGTCAACCATTTCGATCCCTCCTGTTCTGTATATACTATACACCGCAGATAACCTACTTGTCAAGAGGTTATCAAAGGAATGTTATACAAACAATTTCGACAGTCAGATATCTTCTATGCGAATATCGAAATCTGGCTCGGCTGTGCGCGTTCGCGTTCGAATATGTCATAGTTGCCGATCAGAAGCTCGCCGAATTCACGTCCCGCGTCATATCTCTGTGCCATTGAATGGATGCGCGTGAACGGGAATATCCTGCATCCGTCGTAGAGCCTTCGGACTTCTTCGCAGTCGTTGTACGACAGAAGGAATTTGCCCTCGATGCCGAACAGTGTATCCCGCAGGCGAACGTGATCTTTCATCGTGAACTCGACGTCGTACATATCCTCGGTCGAGATATACGGCGGGTCGGCATAGAACAACGTGTCCGGTCTGTCATAGTGGCGGATGAGCGTCTCGAAGTCCTGATTCTCTATCACGACATTCGCCATCCTGTCGGAGAGCGCACGGATCATGAGGAACAGTTTGCGTATATCAAACGGCTGCGAAGAGTACGACTTTCCGCCGCTCGAATAGCTGTATCGCAAAAGCTTCAGGAACATCGCGGCTCGTCTGACGTCGTTATCCTCGGTGATACGGCGGCGTATCTCGCACAGTTCATCTGATGCGGGCGGCGGGAAAAGCACCGCCGTCAGTTCGAGTTCTTCGTCCGT
>CANRFY010000044.1 GCA_947630015.1 uncultured Clostridia bacterium | reverse complement strand
ATCATAAATCGGTTTCTTTTCAATTTCACCGAGCGGCTCTATGTAATATTCCTTCGTCTTTTCATAGGGAAGAATGACTTTTGATGCGGCCGCTTTTTCGGTTTGCGGGGACATCATATTCACTTCCGTCGTCGTATTATTCATGCGACACAATCCTCATTTCTGCCTTTTTATCTTTCTTGCGCTACACATATATCGGCGAGCCGCGCCTATATCGTGAACCATATCTTTTTACTGCATCGCTATCGCGTTGATCGCGGCAAGCAGCCTCTTCCGTTCGGCGCTCATCTTGCCTTGTTTTGCATACTGCTTTTGATTGCGAAGCCAAGAGTACAGATTTTCTCCCTGCGAATCGGTGTACCGCATCGGAAGTCGGCAGTCGCCGTGTTCATCGTAATATTCCTTTAACTCCGCATATTTCCTGCCCCATTTGTTTTCACGGTACAAACTCTGCGTGAAACCAATGGAACGGAGTTTCTCAATTTGTTCCTCGGTAAGCTGCTTTCCTTTGCGGTTGCCCATAAGGATCTGTCGCTGCTCATTCAGCCACTTGTTCAACCACACACCATCGGTGACATAATCAGACGGGACATCCAAGTTTCCATGCTCCCTGAAATACGTCTTCGCCATTTCAAAGCAGTCGTGCCAATCGTTCTTACGGGATTTGTTCCACACCATACCGATGGCGTTGAGCCTTTTCATTTCCGATTCGCTCAGTTTGCCCTTGACGTATTTCTCCCTGCATTTGCTCAGAAATACGCCCAGCTTGAACCCGTCCGGCGTCACGTATGCATACGGCGCATCAGCTGCGCCGTGTTCGGCGGAGTACGCCTTCGCATAGGCGTAGCCCTTCTCGAACGCAAGGCTCTGCCTCGTTTCCCACCGCATTCCGATCGCGTCCATCGCGGCGATCTGCTTGTCCGTCAGCGTGCCGCGGACGTGCGGATCATGCCGGTATTTCTTCCGCAGATCGTGAAGCCAATTGTCCAGCTTCACGCCGTCCTGAACCCATCCTTTCGGCGCTTCAAGATCGCCATGTTCAAGGTAGTACGCTTTTGCCGCATCGTAGTTGCGCTGCCACAAATAATCGTTCGCGTCCCAAATCATGCCGAGTTCGTCAAGCATCCGCTCGCGTTCGGGTGTGAAATAGTTCGATTTTATCCCGCTTTTGCGGTATCGGCGAACGGCAATTATCCAGCTTCCGAGCTTCAGCCCGTCGTTTGTCACGTAATCGTATGGCACGTTCAGATCGCCATGCTCATCATGATAAGCTTTGCACGCTTCATAGTGGCGTTCCCATGACACGTCGTTGACGCTCTCCCAGCGCATTCCGAGCGCGTCGAGCTTTGCAATTCGATCCTCGCCGAGGATGCCGATCGCCTTTCCCGCACGGATCATCCGCTGCGTCCGCAGCCACGCGCCGAGCGTATAACCTTCCGGCGTTTTGTAATCAACAGGAACATAGAGGTTGCCGTACTCTTTGTGATACGCCTTTGCGCAGGCATACATTGTGTCCCACGAATTCGTCAGCGTTTCCTCCAGCTGATTGAAAAGCTGACGGCAGTCGCGGACCTCGTCGATCACACGGAATCGTTCCGCAACGATCTTTTCGCCGTCGCCGAAGTAGTTGTAGTACGTGATCGCCGCGCGCATCTCTTCCTCGATCGAGCCGATGCTGTAAAGGCTCTCGAAGTTGTTGACGATGTCGAAAATAATCGGCGTGTGGGATTTCCCCGCCGAGAGCGCGCGTCCGATCTGCTGCTTATATATAATGGGGGAAACCGTCGGGCGAAATAGAATCACGCCGTCGATATCGTCGATGTGAATGCCCTCATTCAGCGCGTCGATGCAGAACAGGAGCCGTAGATGTGATATATCCACGTCCGCTTTGAAATCGTCGAACGATTTCAGCGTTTCACGGTCGAGTGAATATAATGAATAAATATGCGGATTCGCATCTACTTTGCCGAACCATTCGGGGACATGACTCATGCACTCGCGCATCGCCTCGATATTGGACGTGAACACGAGGTACTTCCCCGTGCGCTTCTCCATATGCTTGTCGAAAATCACGTCGAGTCCGTCCGCTTTTTCAAGCGCGCGGCGAAGGGCTTCATAATATTTCTCCGCCGCATTGCGAACAGCTTTATTGCGGTGCGAGTATATCTTCTTTTTCAGCCTGTCGAGTTCGTTTTGGTACACGAACGCCGCCATGACATACTTCGGCGCGGGCAGGATACCGCGCACGATGGCCTCGCCGAGCGTCATTTCCGACGCGACGTTGCCATCGAAAAGCTCCTCCGACATATCCCGCTGGTTGTCGAGGTAGCGGATCGCCGTCGCGGACAGACCGAGGACGGGAACATTCGGGAAGAGCTTCAAAAATTTGAAGATATTTTCATGCCAGCTTAAGGCGCCGACGCGATGGAATTCGTCGGTTACAACTCCGTCAAATTGCATCGAGGCAATTTCTTCATCAGTGTACAGAGAAAATTTTTTGTAGGTGGCAAAAGTGATATTATCAAGCTGCTTTCCGCCGGCCGCTTTGTAGTTTTCGATCTGAGTTTTGAAAATATATTCGCTCGGTGACAGCCAAAGGATCTTCTTATCCGGATTGTCCTCGCAGTATTTGAAGCCGATGAAGGACTTGCCCGTTCCGGTCGGATGAATGACCGCTGCCTTTCCAGTCTCTGCAAGCATGGAGGCAACCGACTCGTATGCGATCCGATTATGTTCATAAAGTTCAATACTCACCGCGCAGCCTCCTTCCCGACAAACATGAATAACATTATCTGCATAATGTGGTTTGAAAAAGAAGGATTTACGACAGAACGGTTACATAAATAAAAAAGCACCAACGATGGCGCTCTTAAAGACATGCCTAAAAAAGCCTTTGCGAGTGCGTTCAAAAAACGTCACTGCAAGGGTTCTGTCATCATGCATAATTTTTCTTAAAAATATCGCTTTTCGCCAAAATTGACAACAATTATTACATCAATGGTTAGTTTTTCTGCGAGAAATGACTTGATTTATAGTTGCACTTTTGATATAATATGCGGAGATATAGTACCCCATATGCCGCAAATTCTGTTGGTTGACCACATTATGCAGATAATGTGGTCTTTATTTTTGCGAAAATCATCTTGTTCACCACCGTTTCAACGCGCTCGCGGACCTCGCTCTCGGTCGTCTTAACGTAAATTTTCGTCGTGTTGATGCTGCTGTGACCGAGCAGCGCGGCAAGCTGAACTATATCGTGCGTCTCGGCATAGAACGTCCGCGCAAAAAGTTTGCGTAAATTGTGTGGAAATACCTTACTCGCCGCAACTTTCGCTTTCGCGCAGAGACGCTTCATTTGCTTCCAGATCGCGCATCTGTCGAGCGGCTTGCCGCTTTTGGTGCGGAATATCGGACCCGACTCGATTTTGTTTTCTTTTATATATGCGATTACTTCACGCTTCAATTCATCCGCCACGATAACGCGGCGGTTTTTCTTTTTGCATCGCACCGTCACGCGAACTTTCTCGAGCTTCGAGCGAAACGATTCGACCGTGAAATACTTCACCTCCGACACGCGTATGCCGGTTGAGAATATGACGAGCAATAAGAGATGCAGTCGTCTGTCCCCTTTCGCCGCGTCGAGTAGCCGCGCGAATTCGTCCTGCGTCAGATTCTTTTCTTCGGGATTGAACGGCAGTTCCTGTATGCGCAGATTTGACACCGCGCAGTCGGGGCGCCCTACAAATTTCAACAGCGCACGTATCGACGAGATCATCGAGTTTATGCTTGAATCCGCAAATTTGCCGCACTCCATGAGATGCGACTTATACGCAAGCGTCTTCTCCTTCGACAGCGGTTCGCCGCCGAGGAATTCGGCGAAAGCGGTGACGTCGCGGATGTATTTGTCTATCGTAAATGAGGATTTTTCCTCGGTGATGAGGTAAGAACGGAACGAAGCAATTACTTCTGCTGTGATGTACGTTTCGGTTTTATCATTTATCATTGATCGACACTCCTTTGTATTTTAATTTTCCGCACAAGTGCGGGCACATATATTTTAGCGAAAAAATGAACCGTTCTCAAATCAAAACCCGCACGATCAACACATTTGACCGTGCGGGGCTTAGTATTTATTCTGTTGTCCGTTTTGTCAAAGCAGATTATGCTTATCTCGTCCGTTTTTCAAGAATACAAGTTTTCTACACCGTGAAGCCACTGCAACAACACCCATTTAATCATCGTCAATTCCACCGACACAAAAATCCTCGACTACATCCGGCAAATGACACAGCGACAGCTCGAGCTCGTTGCAAAGCCTGACAAACTCCTCTAACGCACCGCGGTCAAGCGACAGATCAACAAACGATTGCAAAATGACCTCGATGCCGTCGTTCACAGTAACGGCAGCGATACCGTAACATGTACGGCGCTCCAGTCTGCTCTCAAGCAGGACATAATGAAATCTCATACATTGGCCTCCATAAAAACACAACAAGTAATGTCGGAATGTATCGCTTTCATTTTCCCAAACGGTTGTCAAACGCGCTGTCATTTGAAAACAGAAGTAGATATTACCCGGTTTTTCTTTATTTTACAGCCGTAATAAAGGAAATAACAGGGAATATATTGCCGATTTATGGGTGTTTTCGTAAAATTATTTTGAAAATCGAGCAACCGACAACAGCATCCAAACGTCAACTCGAATCACATATTCTCGTAATACACAAACATCCTCTAAATGACGACAGCAGTCGTTATTCGGAGGATGTTTTGATTATCACAAGTTTATCGCAAGATTCAGGACGTTTAAACAAAAACGTCCCTATTGCGTTATTCGTACTACATTTTCGGTTAAATTTAAAAAGATTCTATAATAAATTACATAAATCGGTAATATATTCCCTGTTATTTCCCATATTTCGACGGTAAAATGAGCAAAAACGGGAGACGATTTATGTTTGATCTTATATGCTTTGGTTTGACTCTGCACGATGCCCGCCGAAAAAAGAATATGACGCAAGAAGAGGTCGCCGAGATCATAGATGTATCTGTCGAAACGATACGCAATATCGAACACGGCGACACTTCGCCGAATATAGCTACAGTTTTCGCATTGTGCGACATATACGGTCTTCATGAATATGAGATATGGCGCTATTATAAAAGAGACCGCGCCGTCGATGAACGTCTCCGTGAAATGAAGGTTCTTCATCCAAATATCATAATCGAACGGGTTTTAGAAAAGATGTGAGCAACGAGATTATGTTCACTTGCATTGCTGATGTCATTCATATGGAAAAATCATTGACGAAATTTGTTCTCCTCCGACTTTTTGTTCGACATTCTGTTTTATTTTTACCCGATCTGTGGTAATATGATAATGCTTGAACAGAATCAAGAAACGGAAGGTACAGTCATGGATGCACAACAGCATACGCCGAGGGACTGGTCTGAACTCACCCCGGCGGAAAAGAAAAAGAACCTTTTCCTGAAACAAAAAGAGACGCTCGATCTGTTTTTGGAGCGTCATGCCATATCAAAAGAGCAGTACGATAAAAGTCTCGGCGATCTCCGCGTCAAGATGGGGATCTCTGACGATTTTTGACTGAGCTGTCAAGTTCATTTGTTTTTTCGACTGTTCCATCTTTCTGTCTCCGGTATCATATATATATATTTTCCTATGGGACGTTCACTGCACCCGGCGCGATGACAGGTGGCACCTTCCACCAAGATGGTATAGATCCCTCTTGGCGGAAGGTGTCTTTTTTCGTTTTATCAGAGCATCCGCAGCTTAAAAAGCAGACTGCTCTTGCCGCCTTTTTCGCGGTAGCGCTGCTCGGATTCAACGAGACCTTCACGGCGGAGATCGTGTAGAGCCCGTCTCACCGTTGATTCCGACAGCTTGAGGTCGCGCGCTATCGTCGGTATCGCGGGCCAGCATTCGCCGTCCTTGTTCGTGCGGTCGAAGAGGTAGATGTACACCGACACGGCGCGGTGCGGGAGATCGGAGCGGTAGAGAAAATCAAGACGGCTCACCCGACTGCTCGCTTTCGTTCGTCCTGAGACTGTTGCCGCCCTGTGATGTTTTCTCTTTCTTCTTCGGCGGTTCATTCATGACCATGCTTTCGCTTTGACCGCGCGAATCGGCTGTGTCGTACTTTTTCGGCTCGGGATCAGGAATCATACTCATCCCGTATTTCCGTATGATCCCGTCCACGATCTCGTTTTTGTCTGCATACTTTACAATGCGGTTGCCGTGTTCCGCGACCGTGTACGGATGATCTTTGTCAAACTCTATCCCCCATTTGAAGAAAAGTTTGAGCCTGACTTTCATCGGATGTTCTCCCGTTTTCATGACGACAAACTGTCCTTTGGGCAGGCTTTTCAGTTCATCCGGCGTCATAAGCGGACGCTCTATCATCTGCAGCGACTGCGTCGGATCATTCCTCCCGCGCGATACGGAACCCGACAAAACCGTCCTGCTGCCGAGAGCTTTTGACAGCCTCTCTGCCGACGAACTGTTCGGGGCGAATCCGCCGAACAGCGTGAGCTGCGTGTTGTCAACGATTATCTCGGAGCCTTCCTTGCCGTAATTTTTGTCAAGCTGTGAGAATGACTGTATGATCGGCACGATTTGAAGTCCGCGCGAACGCGACGCAGAGAACATCATCTCAGCGGATTCTATCTTTGGCAAGGTACCGAACTCGTCGCAGAAGAATATGCAGCGATTTTTTAATCGCCCGTTGTTCTCATCCGCGACCGACAATATCTCGCGGTAAAGCTGCTGTATTATGAGCGATATCATGAAAAACATATTCGGGTTTTCTTCCGGCATCACGATAAATATAGCAGACTTTTCGGAGCAGAAGCTTTCCGCATCTATCTCTGTGTCGAAGCAGAGAAGCTGTTCAAGCTCCGAGTCGAGAAACGCATTCAACCTCGACAGTGCCGTCGACATGACGGATGCCATCGACTGCTCCGAGCTGTTGAGCGCTGCTCCCGCGTACCACCTCGCTTTATGATCGGGCGGCAGAAGCTCCATGAGCTGTTGGAACTGATTCTTGCCTTTCTTCTGCGACGGAGCGAGAAGTTCCTGTATCACCTTGAATACGGAGACGATATGCCGCTTTGCGGGTTCGCAGAACTCTGCGACAAGCAGTATCGTCGCCGTCAACAGTCCTTCGGCGGCATCGTAGAAATACGCATTCTGTCCGAAGCTGCCGCCGTCCATGCCCGACAGGATTATCGTCTTGGATATGATCTTTGCATATTTCTCCGCTTTGGCTTTGTAGACGAGCATATCGGGATCTTCCGCATATAAGTCCGTGTACTTGTTGACGAGATGCAAAAGGTTATTCCCGCAAGAGCGCGTCGGATTGCGAAGATCTATCACCGACACCTTGTATCCGTATCCCTCCGCGATAGTTCCGTAATTGCGGACTACATCGCCCTTCGTGTCCGTCGACAGAAACGACATCCCGCTCGCGCAAGCATATTCGATGCAGGGGTACAGCCAGTACGCAGTCTTGCCGACGCCAGCCGCACCTATCATGAGCGCGTGAACGTCGCCGGTATCGACGAGCGCTGTCGTGCTGTCGCCGTGTCCGACGCACCCGACGACGATCCCCTGAGGTAGAGCTTCATCGGAGTTATGTTTTTTCGGCTTGCCCGGTACAGACGGTACAAGCCCGTTCGCCGCCTGTTTGCGCCATCTCTGAGGCGTAAACGGGATATGCCTGTACGTTCGCCGTATCTCAGACTTTGTCGCCCACCGCGCAGTCCCGTGCTGACCGTCGCCGACCGTGCGCGACTTGATACCGTTAAGCGTGTTGTTCTGCGACGCGAATATGATTATCGCAAGGACTGCCGCCATCGCTCCCGCGGCAACTATGAGAACTGTAATTCCCGACATTCGTCACTGTCCGTATTTGTCAAATCCTCGTTCCAGTCCTTGTGTTTCGGAACAAGAATACTTGTGTTTATCCCTCGTGTTACGAACAGCTTGTCGCTTATGCGGCGCTCCGCCGACTGTCCTGCCTCGTCGTTGTCAAGGCATAAGAACACCTCGTTTATGTCGGGACGGTCGTTCAGAAACTGAAAAAGCACCCTGTCCGCAACGGAACAGGCTGCTGCATAATTGTGTTCGTACCAATTATCCTTGTGCATCGAGATAAACGACATCATATCGATCGGCGCTTCAAAAAGATAAAGTCGATTGCTCATCCCACGCCAGTTGAAGCTGTATTCGGGTTCGCTGCCCGGAACACTGCACTTGAACGTACTCGACGATCCCGTGCCTCGCATATGTGCATGGCGCGGCACTCCGTCTTTGTCGCACCCGACGAACACGGCATTGTGATGCTCCGCCGACTCATATATGAGTCCGCGCCGCGCGAATTCGCAGATGATGTCCCGGTCGATTCCGCGCTGCATGAGCAGATACGCGAACGCTCGACGCATATTGTCGTTCTTTTTCGGCAGCACAAATTCGGGCTTTGGAGCTTTATCACGCTCCGTTTGCGCGGTGGAAATTGCTTGTGCTGCACCTCCACCGAGCAGCATTGTCACTGCCTCGGCGTATGATTTATCGAAATATTTCTTCACGAAACCGACTGCGTCGCCACCTTGCTGCTCATAGTAGCTGAACCAAAGATTGCCGCGTATCAGCACCTTATCGGCTCCGTCGCGCCATTCGTATTGACTGCCAACGCGCTTCAGAGTCTCGCCTTGTGAAGCCAGAAACTCCGCAATGTCAGCGTTGTGTGCTTGTTCTTTTTGTTCGTTTGTGAATCGGATATATCTTGACAATACTTTACCTCCAAATAAAAAATCCCCGTATAAACGAGGAAAGAAAAACCGCCGACTTGCGGCGGTTTTGATCTGTTCTTTTATGTCAGTCCTTTTTCAAATTTCTCAGCATATCTGCCCTGACACAGCTGCTCTATCATTTGCAAAGACCAAACGTCCGACGGATAAATTTCCGTTACGCCGTTTGCTTTTTGAATGATCTTGTGTGGTTCGCCCTCTGTGCGGTCATGCGAATTATCGTACACATAAAGCTCGTCACACAGTTCAATAAGCCTCGGAAACAGCTTCAGCGATCTGCAATATCGCTCGACAACTTTCTCGGGCGGGACATCGTTTCCGTTCCACCTGTTGCGCTTTATTACCCTTTCGACATTTATCTGCGGGTCTGTCGTCAGGACAAATATACACGCTATCGAATATCCTTTTTCCTTTGCCTTTTCCATCAAAATATAGTTTCTGTCTGTCGAAAGAAGCGTTTCAAACGTAAAATCCATACGTTCGGATAGAAGATATTCTCTTGTTGCCTCGGCTGTTCTCGCCGCTTCGAGCGATGTACAGCCGAGTTCAGTCTGTATTTCGTCCGCGTTTACATAGTGTCCGATAACGTGAAATTCGGACGTGATCGTACTCTTTCCCGATCCGTTCGGTCCCGCAAACACGAGCATTATCGGATTGCGCGCCGTGTCACTCATCTGTTTTTACGGTTATAAGTCTGTTCGTTTTCGGGTCGATATAGCAAAAATGCTTCGGGCGTCCGCTGTTGTCTTTATCGGCAACCGCTTTTTTTACGGCGCTGTCAAGTTCTTTCGGATCGATCAGCGTCCCGCCCGAAGGAGCCACAACGTCGAACGGGAATCCGTTTTCCGCGACGAATCTTTTTAAGAATACGTTTATCGCCGTGCTGAGCGGGATTCCAATCAGGTCGGCGACGGTTTCTGCCTGATGCTTCAGTTCGTCATCCAGTCTTGTTGATACGGTAGCCATATATATCACCTCAAATTGATTGTGTTCTTTACTCCGCTTTTATTATACGGCATATCCGTCATTTTGTCAACAATAAAATGCAATTGAAGCACATTTGCATGGAAACATACACTTTGATAACCGTTGTATCTTCAAAATGCAATGAGCTGCACGTTATCCCATCTTTTGTCCATGCGCCCGTTTTTTCTCCGCGATCTTTTGATATTCTTTTTTGTCCATCCTGTACCGCCTGTCGCCATCGCGGATATCGTTGTCAAATATCCTGCCGACGTATCTCATCAGATTTATCACACCGAGTGCGGCAAGATCTCTTTTGTGATCCGCGCGATCGGTGCGGATCGTTCTGACATCGTCGCCGCCATAACTGCCGCCGGCGCCTTTTTTATCTGCATCAGAATCGGTGCTTTCAGCATCAGATGCGCGGCTGTATGTGCGCCCTCCGTCTTCGGATTTGTCCGACTTTCGCGTACCCGTTTCCGCTATGCCGCCGTCATCATCCGCACCGATATCCGCATTCAGCTTCATTGCCTCGTCAATAACTGCGTTCTTTATGGATTTGAAATCCTTATTTAAGCTGAGCGGTATGCGCTTCGGCATCGTGTCGGTGTACGTGCGAATGACTTCTTCCCGCTGCTCATACCAGAGATCGTAGAGCCTGGCAATGTCCTCATTCTTCGCAATAATATCGACGATTTTGTCGACGAGCGCCTTGTCGTCCGCTTTAAGATAGCCGTAAACTTTCTTGCCTTTGGTTCGCGACAGCCGTTCGGCAAGGCGCAGGAGAAGATCGACTGCTTCGCTGTCAACACTTGCGCCGCTGATGATCCGCCCGACAATATCCGCGACCTTCTCGCGTCCAATCCTGCGAAGATCGTTCCTGTGTGCAGTTTCTCTTGAATAAACGCTGATGAGATCCTGCCTGAATATTTGTCCTGCAAGTTCAGATTTGATCTTTTCGATACCCTTCGGCGTGAGATATGCCTCCTTCGGGTCTACAGAGTACGCGATCATATGGACGTGAGGATGATGCGCGGCGTTGTGAAACGCTGCGTACCATCTGAAGTTTTCGGGCGATATTTTCATCGCTTCCGTGATCATATTTCGGTTCGCTCGAAGCAGTTTCGCCCACGATGCCGCCGTATTGTAGCCGAGACGCTCCGCGTCCTCTCGGCGAAGCGAGATTATGTGCGTCCACACATTGCTCTCGCAGTTCGCGATCTTGCGAGCCGTTTCATCGAGAACTATGGGGACTCCTTCGTCCGTAAACAGTCCGTGCGATGACAGCTTTTCGGCACCAGGACGGTTCGCAATGTAGCTGACATATCCGTCTCTGCCGCCGAGAAGTTCGGGATGCGCCTCCGCTATACGCAGTATCAGCTCGTCCGCATTTCCTCTTGTTTGGCGCTGCTTGTAGTCCTCATACTCGTGAAGTTCTTTTGAGTCGGGATACTTTTTGAGCAGTTCCGCAAGCGAATCCTGCTGTTTCTTTGTCGCGGGAAGGTTCTTTTTCGTGTCGTCGGCGCGTTCGACTCCCTCGCGAGTAGAGATATATTTGACGTAATTTGAGAGGTGGTTTTTCCTTCTCGACGGCAGATACGGAGACTTCATCACGAGCCTCGGCACTTTTTATCAGCCGCCTTTCTGATATCTCACAGCGTCCTCAAACTTGCACGACCCGTTGATGCGCGACAGTTCCGCGACGCACTGGCGGCGCAGTTCGCCGAGCTTGTTTTCGCTGATGTCGTTTGTCGCCGCTACAACGTGCATCATCATGGACAGCTCCACCGCCTGCTTGAAAATGACGCGCGCTATCCGTTCTTCCGTGTCCGCGATCCGTGCGTTGATGACGGACTCGTATGCGGGAGTGAGGATGTCGCTGTAATCCTGCCTCTGCAAATGCGCGATGTAGAAACGGATGGACTCTACAATGAATTCATTTCGTGACGAGCAGTTCGTCCTCTGCATCGCCTGTTCCATGTCGCCGATCACTGCTTCGTCGAGATA
>CANRFY010000043.1 GCA_947630015.1 uncultured Clostridia bacterium | reverse complement strand
CGTCAGCAGCCGTCAACTCCTTCGTGATGGTGAGGTTCTTGGGTTCAAACGTATTCGTATAGTTGACCTGTTCCTCGTATGAACCCGTATTTTCAGTGTAGGAGTACACGCCGTCGGCAACTTTGCATTCGGCGGCTTTCTTTGTGTCGAATCGTCCACTCTCCGTCGGCAATGCTTCTGTTTGCTGGACGCTATCCAGCGTATATCCCGCTTTGATATCTGCTTCGCTCAACTTCTCCGTGACGCGGTACACAGCCCTATCATCGAGACCGGTGAACAGCAGACCCTCTCCGCTGTGAAGTGTGAATTCGGCGGTGCTTGCGGCAATTATATTTAGGTCATTGAAATCTTTATGGCCTACTATGCCTCCATTAACATTTATTATGTCGATATTTATACCGTTTTGATCGTAGAGATCACCAGCCGTCAGCGGTTCTTCAGCTCCACCATCTACCGACTTCTTACCGAACGTGATATCTACCGTGAGATACCTCGTTCTCGTCTGGTACGGCGATGTGTAATTCATGATCGTCGAACGCGCTACCGGCGTGCGGATGGCGAATGTGAAATATCTGAGTTCCACATGACCTTCTCCATCATGGCTGGCTTCATGCGACCAAACGCCGCCCGACTCACTTTCGAGCGCCATGGTGGAAACATCTCCCGAAATGCTGCCGACCGATTCTGCCTCAGCTACTTCGCTTACGGGAATCAGCTCCGCATCAAGCACCCAATACGTCTTTGTGCCTGCGGGACGCGTAGTGCTGTCTTCTTCTGTCCAACGATAGCTATTGCGGCTGGCTTCGCCGCCCTCAGTACCGGTTTCTTCGTGCTGATCTTTCAAGACAAACGTCGTCATGCCGTTTCTGTCAAGGTGCTTGTTGTCAGTAATACCATATTCATCGGTTTCTGCCACGATCTTGTCGTCGCCATCATAATCAGCGGCCTGATAAATTCTGCGGCTTGTTCCGCTGTTAGAGTTGGTAGGCAGATAGAGATAGTAGAGCGGGTTGATATCGCTAATTTCTACTTTCACCCGCGCGCTCACATCCGTAGGCAGATTGCCGTTCTCGTCAGCTCTATAATATGTAACTGTTCCGTCATCGCCGGTAACGGGTATGACGCGAACTGCAACAGATTCGGTCTTTTCTGTCGAGAGTTCTCTGTCTTCTTTTATAAACAGCGCGCGAGTGTTGGTGTTGTCCATGACAAGCTCGCTGTTATCCGTCAGCACGTCGATATACGCGAGATAACGCTCCCACGAACCCGCGTATTCGTTGTACAGAGTCTTCACCGCGGACTGCGTGCCGGTGAGGCCCTCCACAAAGAGCTGGAAATCGAACAGCTTACCCTCCTGCTCCTCCGTCAGCGTGAATCCCTTAGGCGCTTGCAGAATCTTTGTGACGTGCAGCATCTCGTTCGCGACTTCGAGATAGCCGTTGTTGCCGAGATAGCTGTTCAGGATCACGGAGTTGTCCGTGCCGGAATTCGCCGAAACTGTCGGCAGATAGTACGTGTCGGCGGTTTTGTCTTCGGTTAAATCCGGCCGCTTATCCGACTTTGTCTGGACGTTGCTGGCCATGTTGCCGGATCGGATGCCGCCCGGGCGCGCCGCGACCGCGAAACGGAATGCTTTGTTGAATTCGGCTTCGTCCACATCGCCATCCTTGTTCTCATCCGCAATATCCAGCGCTGCTTTCACCTGCGGATTGCTCTGCATATCTGTCCAATATCTGACCTGATACTCAAGCGCGGAGATCGTTTCTGTATCTCCGGCTGGTTCGTCCGGATTGTACCACGGATTCGCAACTTGCAGCTCATCGCTGATGCCGCAATCATTCTTTAAATAATTCTCTAACTGGATGCCTGTCAGCGTCAGCTTTTCCCACGTCGGCTCGCCGCGCGTGTTGTCGCCCATCGTCGAGCGCGATACATACTCGAACTCGATGCCGAATTGATTGCTCGTATCCGTCCAGCACAGCATATCGCCGTTGCTGATCTGATCGGACTCGAAGCCCGAGCCGAACTCGCTGCCTTTGCGCGCGACCGCGAATTGGATCGCTTCAGCGGCGAGCGTACCTTCGAGGGGATTGTTTTCCTTGTCTTTACCGATGACTCCATTTAAATTCGGCTGATAGTATTCGACGAGCAGGAAGAAGAAATCGTCGGACGAGAAGGAGATGGAACCTTCTGTATAATTGCCATCTGCACCGGTCGTGATATGATCGACCATGTCACTGTCGAGGAAGACGATGCCGTTTATATTGTCGTATTCATCCTTGACAATCGGATATTTAGTGCCGTGATCGTCGATTATATAATCGTTTCCGGCCGCTTGCGCTTCTGCGAGCCTTTCTTTGTACGTTGTTTCACTTTCATACACGCCCATGAATTGGCCGCCGCTCCATGAGCCGCCACCTTTAACTCCCTCGTCTGCGCCTTCCCATATCGTCTCACCGTTGCCGCTCTTATCATCCGGCCAGCCGCTCCCCGACGCGTTGTCGACAGAATTCAGCGTATCACCGTTGACCCTGTACGCGTGCGCGTACAGCGGGAGCGGCTTCTGGAACACGTAGTAGCGGTTGTCGATGCTCGGCGAGAACGTCACCGTCGGGTCGCCGCGCGTGTGCGACGACTCCGCCGTCACATAGCTGTCGTAAGGCGTGTTGGAGAAGTAGTTCGAGACGAACCAGATGTGGTTGTCGTTTGTCGTGTGCGCGTTTATGTACTCGGCCGAAATCTTCGAGATATCGACGCCGATATCGTTGCCCGCATCGTCGCGCATGATGAGATCGTCCTCAACGCCGACCGCGTAGAACAGGCGGAACGGCGTGGACTGATAGCAATATTCTTCGTAAGTTGTTGTATTTCCTTCCGCATCCGTTTTGCCACCTATATGATCGCTTGCGAGGTTCGTTTCATACGACAGCACGCCGTTCGCGCCGAGGGTGATCTTCGCCAGCTCGGTCGGGATCGCGGCCGCGGGGATGTTGACGTAGAGCGAGCGATCGTAGCCCGTTTCGGGCGTGATCGCGCCGTCCGTGTCGACGAAGTCGCCGGTGTCCTCGACCCAGACGCGGATGTCGGAGAGACGGTACACGCCGGGGATGTCGGCATAGTCTGCGTTTGTTTCGGGATAACTGCCGCTTGCTACATACGTCTGCCATTTTGTCCGCAGTTCCTCAGGCACATCGCCATATATCGGGTTACGACGGAGCGCGTTGCGGTCTTCCTTTGAACCCGCGAAACGGTACAACGTGTAAACCGTGTTCTTCGCCTGCTCGGATATATCGGCAGGAGAATCCGTTTCGGCGAGTATCGGTATATACTGCTGCACCGACTTATAATTCAGACGGAATATCCAACCGTCAGCGCGCGCTTTATTGGCATCAGTATATGGATTACCGTCTGCATCCGGTTTGTCAGGGTACGCGCCATTGCCACCAGATATGGCAGTTTCAGGCTCGTCGCCCAAATACCAGCCCTCAACCATGGCTGCGGTGCCTTGAGCATAGCCATTCGCTACTATCCACGCATCATTCCACTGGAAATCGTTCACGCCCGTGCGGACGAGGCCGTGCATTTCGCCGAACAGGAGCAGCGCCATGTCGTAGGTAGTCGGGGTTTCCGTGATGTCGCTGCTCTCGATGTGATGCGGCGTCGTCTTGATCGCGCCGTTCTTTATCTCCATGTACGTGCCGAGCGGGTCCTGATACGTGATCGAGTCGCCGACGCCGGCGTCGTTGTCGCCCGAGATCGGCACGAAGACTTCGCCGATGACGGCTTCCAGGATTTCCTCAAAGATGGAATCCATCTGCGCGGACGAAACGTCGTAGAATGTCGTCACGTAGTTGATGTTGGAGATCATGTCGTCCTGAGTGACGGCGTCTACATGACGAGTGTTTGGATGTGCAATTGCATCTGCGGAATCGTCGTTTTCAACATCCTTTGCAACGAGGTATTCGGCGACGTATTCATTTCCGCCGGCTTCATAAGGTACGCCAGATGTCCCAGCAGTTTTTTGCGCATTTGCAAACGACCAGAATGTAGCGGTGCCGGTGATATCCTCGCTAAAGTGGGGTTCTTCATTTAGAGGATCGACATCACTTGTACTTGTCCAGCCATGCCACGACGGAATGTACTGCAAATTATCGTATTGGATGCCGCCGAGTTTACCACTCCAAGTAACTTTGGAGTTGCCGGCTGCCTGAATATTTACATCATCCTGCTCAAACGGGATAACATAGGGACCATATGCATATGTGTGGTTCCATGTAGCATATTCATTTTGCTGGAATCGACCCTGTGTGCTTTCGCTTATATCTGCTACAGGGAATTGATCTGTTACACCGTCGCCAATAAAACTATTATTAAGCCAGTTATAAACATTATTATATGCTTCGTCGATAAGGCTTTTATTGGTTGCATCACTGCCGAGCGGTATTCCTTCCGTTTCGGCCGGATGATCAGCGGTGTCGGGGAGATTTGCGCTGTCTTTGAAATACTTCGCAGGGTCCATCATCGGGTACAGACGCGCGGGGACCCAGTCATCCGAGTCATCGCGCAGATCGACGCCGACCGTGTAAACGGGCAAATCCTGATTATCGTCAAGATTCATGTACGCGCTGTAATTATTCTCGACCGCCGATTTCAGGTACGCCGCCGTCAACAGGTACTGCGTCACCACGACCGTCGACCACTCATTCTTGTGATCGGAGCGCTTGGCGGGTATTCGTCGACGATCTGCGAACTTGCAAGCGTAGAGAATACGTGCAGAAAGTCTGCATCGAAATCAACTTGGCCCGTGTAACCGTCGGTAGCCATATCGAGATAAAGTGTATTCGTGCCGTCAAAGCCGCCTTTGTCACCGTTATAGTCAGCGATGCCCTTTCTATCCGTATCGCCATACGCGAACACGGTCTTATCCGACCACACGCGTCCCGCGTAACGCGAGCCGTTTTCAAGCGTGAGCAGTCGTTCGAGGTACGTGTCCATCGTGTTCGGATCGGCTGCGCGCGAATCGGCAACGATGTGCTGCGTCGCGCCCGATGTCCCCGACATCGGGACTTCGCCGGCCGCGTTGACGACCGCGTGGATCAGTCCGAGACCGCTTACGGCGGACAACACCATGCACAGCGAGAGAATCCCCGCCAGCACACGCTCCGATAATCCGTATGTCTTCGTTTGTTTCATCATTTATTTCCCCCAAAAAAAATTTTCGGAACACGCCATGTTCCGACAGATGCAGATTGCTTTACTGTCGCGTCTTCCAAAATGTATATTTTATGGCAGCGTTTGATATATTTTCACAATGAACAATAAACGATCGCCATCCTCCAAAAACGACGGAAAAATCCTTGAAAACCGCAAAAAAATAACCCACAAATTGCGGGGGGGGGGGTTGACATCTTTTAGGCAGTTGTGGTATACTGGCATTTGTAGTAGGCTTTCAAAAAGTACACCTTTTGACAGTTGCCGATGCGGAAAAATTCAAATCGGCATGAGCGGAACACGGGATGTTCCGTTACTTTCTTTCCGGAGGGATAGATAAATGAAACAGACGAGAACATACGGTATCTCGGAGAGACTCCTTGCGGGGCTTCTCTCGCTGTGCATGGTAATGTCCGTCATAAGCGGCGCGGGACTTCTGTTTTCCGTTGTAAACGCGGCCGGCACGACACGGTCGGGGAACGCGGGTGCGACGGATCATATTGTCGAGGGTTCGCGCGTCGCCGATCCGAACACGATGGACGATTATCTGAACCGATTGCTCACGCTTGATAACGGCTCGCGTTACGCGGGACGCGTTTGGTCGGATAAGACCGTGTTCGCGTATAAAGATACGAAGAGAGCGGATACCGCGTTTGACGGCGATCATACCCTCACCCTCGATATGGCTACCGACGGCTACGTCGGAAACGTTTCTTTCAATGCGGACTTTCTTCACGTATTCTCCGCGCTCGCAAGCTCGCAGGTCGTGAACGAGTACCCGCCGACCCCCGTTGACCTCGTTATCGTTTTCGATATGTCGGGTTCCATGGGTCAGGACACGAGATACGGTATCGATACAGGTCTGAATACATATATGCCGCATGACACGAACAAGGATGTAGACGAGAACGGCAAAGCGCTGGAAGGTGACAAGGCATGGCCCAAAGTCGGCGTGCCGATGGCGGACCGTATCGCAAACTCGCGCATACAGAAGACGCTCGACGCTATAAACAAAACTATCGACCAGCTCATGGAGCAGAACCCGCAGAACAGAGTCGCTGTCTGCGGCTACGGCGCGAACGCCGTCGTGCTGATGCCGCTCGGACATTATCAGCACGCAGATACGAATAATGACGGAACCCCCGACAAGGAAGCTCCCTACCTCTCGGTAGGCGGCATGGAGACGCTGTACCACCCGAGCGATCTGGTGTATAGAACAGTCGGCGATACAGTGATGAAAGGCAGCGAGAAACTTCCCGAAGTTGAAAACGACGGCTGGTACTGGATGAACAACCGCGATACGTGCTACACGGTCGTGGTGAATGCACAGTACAATACATATACGGGCGTGCTGAATGAAAACGGCGACGGTCTCGGTCAGACTGGCGCAAAGCCCGATTCTACCGACGAGTGGACGGAAGTCAAAAAAACCGTCAGCAACAACGTGCTTTCGGATGACGGAACACCCGTCAAGGCTTTCCCGGGCGACTGGGATGAAGAAGGCAAAACGCCGAAGAATACATATGCCTCTCAGAACAAACTTGTATATGAAAATACAAGTTCTAATGTACATGGATGGGCTTCTGGTTCACAAGGTGTAATTGATACGGATAAAATTGACCCCGAAACACAAAAACCGACCTCCGAGCTTAAAGACGCTATGAAGCCAACTAAAGGTCTTGCTGCCAACGACTACGTGGGCTACTTCACGAACACGCAGGGCGGCATATACCTCGCGTATAAGCAGTTAGCGGATTCGACGGCTACGACGTACACCGAGACGCTCACGAACGGCGTGGTGTCCACGGTCGCGCGCATCCCCGCCGCGATCATCATGTCCGACGGCGGCGCGAACTTCTCGTTCAACGAGATGGGACAGGAAGGCCAGCCATATACCGCCGAAGACTGGAATGTTCGCTACGGACAGAGAGTTGCTGCCGGCGGAACGCCAACACTTGAATATATAAGCGACGACACATGGACTAATGGAAACACCCTAGGCTGGAAAGATGGAGTTGTTGACGGTCGTTATCTTGACAATAATCATCGATTAAATCAAAACTCAGGCGACGAATGGTATAATGTTTTCATTCCGGGCAAAGATACGCTCGGGCAAGCATGGGACGGTTTGCACGGTATATACAATCAGGGCGCCGATATATTTGAGGACGGCACGCTTTCATCCCCGCCGGCTTGGAACCATGCGGGCGTATTTTACAGCAGCGACAATGATGTGACGGGTACGGCGGGCACGGTCATGGAGGTGCTGCTCACCGCGTCGTATATGAGCTACGTTGTGGAGACGCACTATTCAAACGGCTGGACGAAAGACAACGCGACTGAGGAAAGCAAGAGCGAGCTTTTCACCTACACGATGAACGTCGATACGGTTCACGTGCCGCTGTGGGGCAGAATGCGTCTGTATCCTACGCTCGACCCGAAGGAGTATGACCTCGATAAAATCGATGAATGGTATGCTGATCCGGAGAATAACGACAAATTCGGTACGGATGATGAGATAAAGAATTCTGTGTATTATGAAAAATTAGGAAGTCATATCACAAAGAAGCTTCTGTTTGATGGTGGTACAATCGAGGACCTTGGACAGATAGGAGAAAAAGCTGAAACGCATGAACCAATAATGGACGATGGTCCTGATAACATCACCGGTCTTAAGCAGGCTTGGGAACTGTTTAAGGAAGGGAAAGAAACAGGCGGTCCGAACCAAATCAATGAAAACGGTGCGCCTGTAAATATCATCATAAAACCGATACCTGACAGCGTCACATACGAAGCCGGCGGCAACGATAAGATAACAGTTACAAATCAAAACGTCGTCGAAAACATCGCGTACAACGACAACTTCTACGACGTAACGTCCGGCGCGCTGGACGAGACGTTCAACACGATCCTCTCCCTCATCCTCGGCAAGGTGTTCGTCCCCGTGTCGGGCGACAACGACGCCGGCGTCGGCGACTCGATCACGTATCAGGACCCGCTCGGCGAGTACATGGAGATAAAGAACGGCGCGATCAAGGCGACGCCGCATCATATCGACAATGGTGCCACCGGCGAGGGAAAAGAGCAGACATATGATATGGCGCTCCTGCTGTTCGGCGAAATGCACGGCCTCGTCCGCGTCGGCGTGTACGACTGGAACTGGAACAACGAGTGGATGGAGAAAAACTACCCTGATCAAAAGGGAGATATGCCGTTCCCGATGGGGTGGTATCGCGGCGACGATCCCACAGATGCGGAGCAGCCATTGGAAACAGGACATGACGATGCCGGCTCATATCCTACAAAAGCTAAAGATGGCACAACCTACAGTAACGCCACCGAAGCGCGCGCGGACGGTTGGGTATACCGTGTGAACTTTTCGACGCTTCTGTCCTTCGTCCCGATTACGGGTGTTGATGGCACCGACCCGAACGTCCATCCGAACACTCTTCCCGATCAGGTGAAGAATACGGTCTACACGTTGTACCGTTTCGCGGGTTCAACGGAAGATCGCAACAAGCTGCACCGCAATCCGATCTATGGCGAGGTGCCTGCGGAACTTCTGGCAACATGGCAGACGTATGTAGATAGCGGCAGTTATCCCGAAACAAACGCAGGCTATGCCGGCACCCCCGGCGTGTACCGTCTCTCCGACATCCGCGTGTGGGTCGAGGACACGGGCGACTTCGTAGACACCACGGGCGCGATCACGCCGAACACGGGCTACGACCGCTCGCTGTACGTCAATATTCCCGCGGCGGCAGTGCCGACCGAGCTGGCGACGATCACGCTCGGCAAAGACGGCGTGCTGTCGTATGAGACGAACCTCGGCAAGGATCACCCCGAGGGGACGACGAGGGAAGAAAACGGTAAACAAGTAACGACGACTTACGAGCAGTATTGCTATCAGTCGACGCCGTTCAGACTGTTCTATGCAGTCGGACTCGAGGAAGACCTCATCATGCGCGACGCGGAGACGGACGAACAGATCGGCGTTGACTTCAACAAGATCTCGCCCGAGTACATACAGTCGCACACGGTCGAGGGGCAGGATTACGTTTGGTTCATATCGAACTATTACTCCGAGACTCGTTACGACAAATACGCCACCGACGAAACATCCCGCACGCGCGGCGACCCGACGGTGACGTTCTCGCCGAGCATAGACAACCGCTATTACGTGTTCCAGAAGCCGCTGCCGCTGTACGCGCACGCGTACAGGGTGCAGCCGAACGGAACACTGAATCCGGTAGACGGCAATCCCACAGGGGCAAATAAAGCCGGCAACGGCAAGACCACTTGGGAAACCTATAACGGAGCAACGCAGCAGGCGAATTCGTGGGTCGGCGGGCAGTACATGGGTACGTATGATAGCGCGGATGCGTTCAAAGATGCGCGTGCTAATACTACAACAAGCGCGTCTATTTCTCCGGGCGAAATAGGTATGCCCGAAAGTGAGCGGTACATCAAGGACAGCAAAGGCGTATGGTATCCGTATGTAGAAAACGGCATCGTATTCCTCGAGGAGGATCTGCTCGATCACGTCACGTCGAACGCAGACGGCAGCTATAAGGCTGATTCCGTATCATTCTCGTCCGACGATTACTTCTTCATCCTCATCGAGTATTATGTGCCCGACGGTGGCATCGGCAAAGACAATATGGACAAACCCGTTCCCGGCACTCAGGCGGGCCAAATGGTGCAGTACGCGCTCGCCCGCAAGGGCAGCGAGTTCGGCTCCGGCTTCGCCTCCGACAATATCGACAACGGCGATATGCTGTGCTGGACGGATACGAACAACAGGATCAGCCTCGAGTTCGATTATATGTCGAAGACGGATACGGGCGACAGAACGCGCGGCGAACCGACGTTTGAGAAGCTGACGGAGAAGAAAGGCGCTGGATTAGAGGAGTATCTTAAAGGAATCGGCATTTCTGACGACGAAAACAACAAGGTTACTGTTCCGAGAGATTTGAACGATCCGAACGGTCCGACAGAGGAAGTTACGTGGCTGGAGCAGCAGGTGCGATATTGGACATGGATGCAGGAAAACGAATTTGTCCAAGCCGCATTGGAAGCTGCAAAAAGCGTTGAGAAAGTAGCCAATGGTGACGAAGCATTAGACGAAAATGAATTCAACGATTACTTCAAATTCGCGGTCGCGGCGCGCCCGGGCGGCGTGCGTTCCGGCGATATGTCGAACAACTTGCAGTACAAGGGTACGAAGTACGATGCCGAGACGCAGCTCTATGACAAAAACGCCACCAAGACGTCCAACACGTACTATCTGCCCACCATTTCCGACAGCTCCGGCACAGACAACAACGTCATTATCAACAACTATCTCGGCAACAACGGCAGACTCGAGATCGCGAACCAGATGCTGCACGTCACAAAGCGGCTGGTGCCGCCCGATGGGTATGAACTGACGAAAGCTCAGAAGGACGAGTCGTTCAACTATCAGATCTTCATACAGGGCGTGACCGGCACGCGTACAGCCGTAAAGACGGAGTATAACGAGTACAGCGGCACATGGGATCGCCAGCTCGCGTATATCGACGTTTTGACGGACAACAGCGACCTTGTGCAGACGAACAACAACGAAAGAGCGCTGTTTGTGCTGGAGACAACCGGCAGCACATTGGAGGGCGGCTCCGTTCCTCTTGCAAGACAGGTCATCCAAAGTGGAGAAAACTATTACTACGCCAACGATGACGGCACGCTGCCCGTGGAAACGAATGGGGAACCGGACGAATCGAAAAAAGTTCAAGGTGATAGCCCAACCATCTACTACCTCTATCTGCCGTCGAACGGTTCGGGCGAGGAAGCGACCCACACACGCCGCCTGTATCAGAATGATAAATATGAGGGCGACGACAAGATCGAGGGCGACACTCTTACTCTTAGTAAAAACGGCACGACAACGTTTGTCGATGAGAATCATAAGGATGAGGTTACTGGCAGCGAACCGGGCGCTGAAAAACGCGACAGCTATCGTCTCAACACCGGCATGGAAGAAACGCGTCCGGCGGGTACAAAGACGTATTGGGCGCTCGATGCGGAGCTGATACCGAAGACAGCGGTGGATGCAGCGGAAGCGTCAACAGTTGGCGGGGAGTTGGAAGTCTCGACAGTGACGCCATGGTCTCATAAAGCCGATGAACATGATAAACATAGTACGCTTACGTTCTTCACCTTCGTCATACGCAAGCCGAGCGGTGAAACGTCCGAGACCAACTTCACGTCGCCGTTCCTGACGCGTTCTGCGTATATGACGGTGGAGCTGAAGTTCGGCGTGACTGCGAATGAAAACGACGGTGTAGGCACAACTCCCAAGGACAATCCGCTGATTGCGGGCGATCTCTACGACACAGTCATACCGACGACGGATCGTCCCGATCTGTTCACGAATGTGGCAAACCTCAATGGCGATGGTAACGCGGTGGATATCGACGCCGACTACATCGCAAAACACACCGCCGAGTTCACGTTGAGGCACAACGAAGGATTGCTTTTGACGGGTCTCGATAACCGCGTCGCGTACCGATTTACGGAAAAACTGACGCAAAAGCAGATCGATCAGGGGTATAAGCTGCAAGAGGTCAGCCACATCCAGCAGCGCGGCTCCGAAAGTATATATCGCCTTGGCATACAGGAGATTCCGATCTACACCAAGAGCGACGCTACATACGGCGATCAGTATGCGCCATATGAAAGCAGCAAGACTGAAAACGGACTGACTTGGGCGGTAGACACGAACGGAACCAAGAACGCCGATGAAAATGTAGTAGTGAAGAACGAGCCTTTCGCCCACACCAACGCAATCATGTGGGAGTACTATGCTACGATGGCCGCTGGCACCTCCGGCAACCATCATCAGCCGAATAGCGTGCCTCAAGATGCTAAAGAGAAGGAAGAAAGGATGCAGATATGGGATCAAAAGAACCCCAACACGTATAACAGCGTGACAGGCCCTCATATTGTATCGGATAACCCAAGCTGTGCGACATGTGATGAAACGCAGGAAGACGGCTCCATTCTCCACTATATGTATAAGAATGGCAACCTCGTTGACCCCCACTACAACGGCGAGGCGTCGACGTATCTGCGCAATATGGCGCGCTACGGCGTCAGCCCGACGGTGCATTTCGCGGTGGATGAAGAGCCGAATCAGACAAAAGTCCCGTCGGATCTTACAGCATACTCCCCATACAAGTACACCGGCGTGTACTCCGTATTCGGCAATACGGGTTGGTTCGAGGAACAGGTCAACTATACGAATACGTTTGAACCCAAGAACCTCACCATCACGAAGGAGTTGACGGCTGCTGACG
>CANRFY010000042.1 GCA_947630015.1 uncultured Clostridia bacterium | reverse complement strand
TGTTGCTCTCGCCTGTCGTCGCCCCACAGCGGATGCGCCGCTGTTACACGAGATCAATGCTCGATCGGCTCACCGGCCCATCACCGGCAGCGAGAGGAATGTAGTGTGTGTGCTGTACTATTCAGTTGTCAATGAACAGCTCCGTGCAGACAGCGGAGCGGTGAAGAACGGATCACCCCGGCTTCTTCACCTTTGGCTTTGCAAAGGAAACAAGGATACTCTTGAGCGTATCCTGCTGATCAGACGGAAGTTCGGGAAGCAGCTTACGAAGGAGCGCCTCCTGGTCTTCACGCAGATATCTGCGGCTGAGATACCAGCCGTCAGCAACACGGATACCGCCGCCCGGACCCGGAACGGTCAGGATCGGTACGGAGCTTGACAGCGATTCGATATCATATTTGATCGTTCGTATGCTGACATTGCATTCTTTAGCTAAGTTTCCGACGCTTATACTGCGTCTGTCGCTCAACGTTTCCAGAATGTACTGTCGGCGTTCGATAGCAGTCACTCTCCGCACCTCCTTTCCGTTTTTCCTTTGATGCTGTATCGTAACATCTAACGGTGCAAGCTAATTGCACTAATTCAAAAAAAGTTGAAAAATTTTTTCTAAATGAAAAACCACCGGCAAAACAGCACTATTCCGCAGAATAGTGACTGCCTTGTCGGTGGCTTGAAAAGACTACACCGCTGCTGACGACCTGATATCGGACTTATGCGGGCTGTATTCCCGCTGCCTTACCGTCGTTTCAGTTTTTCAAGACAAGTTCGATGCGTGAGCTGACACAGGTTTTATGCTTTTAAGCTACACTGGTGGTCGCAGCATCGGAAATATCGGTTTGCTTATATATGTACCTCACCTTTCGGTGCGTATACGTTGATCACGTCATGATTTGACGATTTGATACTTCGTATCATTTTTGTATGACAGGTTCGGCATTCGATCTTAATTTCGCCTTTTTGTTTTTGTATCCTGTGATGAGAGTGCCGCAGTTGACACAGTGCCACGAGTATGATTCCCACCGTTGTGTTTTCTCCATTCCTCATTGTTCCTCCGAAAAGAACATTTGTTTTCTATGATGCCATTATATCACTCCCCGAAAACAGTGTCAATATGGCAAAATAAGGTGTACATTTAAATGCACACCTTGAAAGAATTTTGAGTTTTTATGCCTTGTTCTGCTCCATCAGTTCACGGAATTCGGTGATCGCATCGTCGGGAGACAGGATCTTTATCTTTCCGCCGGAAGCAAACACCCAGCCGTAAAAGTTGTTGCTCAACTCCACAGTCGCAGTCACCTTGAAATGCATCATATCGTAGAGCTCTGTCTCTACATTTTCGCCTAAGCGGTCGATGATATTGCCCATCAGTTCGTTTTCGCACAGCAGTTCGACGCGGCTCTCTTTACCGTTCAGCATTGAAAACTCTCTTGTGAAATACTCTGACACATCGAAGTCCGCGGGACGTTCCGTCGCCGCTTCATCGAGGATTTCAAGCTGCGTGATGCGGTCCACGCGGAATGTTGAGACTTTTTCCCGCCGGTCGTAATAGCCTATCATGTAATATGCGTCGTTATTCCAGAGCAGGGCATAGGGAGAAACAGTATATAGTTGCCCGCCGTGGCGCAGCACCTTTTGCTTGTCCGGCGCGTAATCGAAGTATTGGAATGTTATCTTCTTGTGCGCCTCGATAACGGTTTCGATGCGGTCGACGGTTATGTATATGCTTTCATTGTCTGCTTTAAATCTGCTGTCGACGTAGAATCCGCTTCGCATGAGGTCGTTCTGATACGGGCTTGCGAATACCGACAGCTTGTCGATCAGCGCCTTGCTCTTGCGTGTTGTAATGAACCGCGACGACTGCACCGCGTCGATAAGGAGCCGCAGTTCGGGCATATCGAAATGGCGGGAGGCGACGTGGTATTGATTTTGCACCCCTCTCGCGGACACAATGTCGATGCCGAAGTCGACAAGCTGCGCGATATCCTTGCGGATCGTGCGCGCGTCAGGCTTGGAGATCCCGTGTTCGGTGAGATATTCGGCGATGTCGGCGATGGCGGCGGTATGCGATTCGTCCGTCTGCTGCCACAGAAAGGCGAGGACGAGAAGGGTACGGTTATCCATATTGTGCCTCCAAACGGCAAGTAGAAAAAAATGAAAACTTGAGGCAGAGCGTAGCCCTGCCTCGATGTCGCAGCTATTTGTATCAGTTAGGGAACAGTCTTGAGCTATTAACCGTAGGAAACGAGCTTCAAATAGTTAATCAGCGTTGTGCCGCTGATCTCATAGACCGCCTGTGCGCCGCTGTCCTTGTCGAATATATACTGCTCGACCGACGGATTGCTGTATCCCGCCGCCACATAGACGTGAAGCCTAACCTGTGAGCCGTTCGGAATATTGGAATCCTTTGCGAGATCGACCGACCGCTCGGCGTATTGCAAAATATCGCGATATCCTGCGGTGTACCAGCTTTTCCATTCGCCGGCAAAGCTGACGTTGCCCTGCCCGTCGGTGTGGCGTTCGCGGTATTCCATGACGATCTGCGCGACAAACGCGCCGTCGTTTTGAAGCTTCAAATATCGTAAAGTGTTCATGTTCTGCCTCCTATCACATAAGTGTCAGCGCATATTGATACAGACTGTCGAATTCCTTGTCAAACAAAGGGGAGCCGGAATAGAGGATCTCTTTTCCGGATACGGAAACGTAGGCGTTAAGTCCGACGGCGGTCACATTGTCGTCAAGTACCCACGCGCCGCCTGACGCGCCCGCGCCCATCTTGCTGCCGAACATCGCCCAATGTCCATAAATCGGGACGATAAGTCCTTTGACAAACATCATCTGCGCACCGTCAAAGTATGCGGTAGGATATCCCATCGAGGTGATCTGCTTGTCACGGATTTGGGTGTCGGTGGTGTAGCGCAAAGGTGTTGCGACCTTTGACGGCTTGTCCAAAATGGCAAGCGCATAGTCGTATTTCTCGTTCTTGGTCTGATACCAATTTTCACGCAAAGCAACGGTTTTGAACGTGAAATCCTCTGACGATAGCTCGCCTGTGTAGTCAAGCTCAAAAACGTAGTTCTCGCCGATACTGCCCGAATCTTTGTCTTGAATACAATGTGCCGCTGTCAGCAGCATATTGTTCTTCATGAAAATGTTGCCGCTCGCTACAAAGTCTTTGCCGTTCATGGAATAGAACAGCTTTCCGCCCGTGGTGAACGGCATTTCGGCAAGGTTAGCTTCTTTTGGGTCTGTCGGAGGCGGAGGTGGCGGAGCGTTGTCCGCGCTCGGCATTCCCTGTGAAATCGGCGCTCCGCCTATGACGGGAGTCGCCGCCTTCTTTCGTTCGGGTGTCCAGTATTCTCGGATGTCATGGGGCGAGTTATCGGGATTGCCGAGGTTGAGAGAAGTGAACGAGTCAGAATTTGGAAAGTTTGGCATGGTATTGCTCCTTATGTGAATTTGGAACTGTTGAATGAATCAATTTTAGCATATGAGGTAGAAAATGTCAAATACCATGTCATGCTTTTAATCTTTTTGAGTTGTTAGATTTTCAGCGTAAATGGCGTATGCGCTCATTGGTCACATCTCAAAGCAAGTCAGCACCGTACCTTCAATAATTCCGTATTCCCTATCACCAAACATCTCCCAATCCCCGCAGGGATAAACATCGTCTCGCCCTTGACGAACCGCAGCGGCTTCTGCTCTGCATTGTCCATGACCTCGATCTGCCCATAGCCGTCGAGACACATCAGAATCTGAAACGATTCGTCCCGGACCGAAAAAGAAAAACATTTCGTGATCTCTATCCGTTCTACCTCAAAATACCTGCATCTGCACAGAAGCTCACGCGATGCGCCGGGGTAATACCTCACCGTTCTCGGGATCTGTTTCACGTCGGGTGCCGGCGCCATATTCATGACATCGACAGCATTATCGAAATGAAGCTCGCGCCGTTTCCCGTCCTTGTCGACACGGTCATAGTCGTAGACGCGGTATGTCACGTTCGAGCTTTCCTGCACCTCCGCCAAGAGTATGCCTTCTCCCACGCCGTGGACAGTTCCGGCCGGAACAAAATATACGTCGCCCTTGTGTACCTTGACTTTTTGCAGGTGCTTGTCGAGAGTTTTCGTTTTGATTGCGTTCCGAAGTATCCTCTCCGTGACCTTATGCCCAAATCCGTAAATAATGCTCGCGCCTTCATCTGCATCAAGCACGTACCACATCTCGGTCTTACCGTTATCATGCTCGTGCTCCCGAGCATAACTATCGTCGGGATGCACCTGAACTGACAAGTCGCGCTTTGCATCGACGAACTTCACCATGACGGGCAGCTCGCCGTTATGTACCTTCGTCCCGAGATATTTGGGATGCTCTTTAAGGACATTGGCGAGCGTCATGCCTTTGAACGTGCCGTTCGCGACCGTACTCAACCCGTCCGGATGCACCGAACATTCCCACGTCTCAGCAAGCGGCGTCATATCAATGTCTTTGCCGTATTCCTCTTTCAGCCGTGTGCCGCCCCAAAGATAATCCTTCCCCGCCGGCAACAGCTTTAATATCTCCATCAGCTGCGCTCCGGGTCGAATTTGATCTTATCGCTGACGCTTATCTCGTCGCCGAGCTGCACTTCGACGATATCGAGTGCTGTGACGGCCTCGACCATATGCTTGCATCCTGCCGCTATCGTGATAACGTCGCCCGCGCGAAGTATCTGCTCCATTCCGTCGACGACAGCTTTGCCTTCGCCCGAAACGACGGTCCAAACCTCCTCGCGGTAGTTGTGCATATGATAACTCATATGCTCGCCCGCGCGCATTGAGACCTTGACAGTCATAGAGCCCGGCTGCACGTCTATTACCGTGTACGTTCCCCACGATTTCTCGGCGTACATCGCCTCAGTCTCGATCTTTTCGACATATGGCTTCATGTAAGCGCTGCGTTCCTTATCGGAGATAAGGATGCCGTCGCCGCTCGCGGCGATTATCATGTCCCTGCATCCGATGCAGAGTATCGGTATATTCAGCTCGTTTACGACATTCGTGTTCCCGCACGTTTCGTCAAGAATGACCTTGCCTTTGGCGGTGTCCGCCATGACCTCAGCCATCATGTTCCATGTTCCGACGTCCTTCCACGAACCGCCGTAGCGGAGCACCTGTATCGACGGTTCCTTCTCGACTACCGCGTAGTCGAAGCTGATCTTTTCGAGCGTGTCGTATTTGCCGAAAAGACCGCGGTAATCGTCGAATTCGATCATAGTGTGGGCTTTATCGAGCAGATAACCGAGCCTGAACGCAAATATTCCCGCGTTCCAGAGGGCGTTTTGTTCTATGTATTTCTTCGCAGTTTCGGTATCGGGCTTTTCCCTGAATTCGCGTACCTTGCTGACGTTATCTCCGCTCTCGGGAATTATGTACCCGTACTTCTCGCTCGGGTACGTCGGCTCGATGCCCATCAGCGTTATGTTCGCATTGCCCTCCTCCGCCAGCTTTTGAAGCTTGCCGACGGCTTCATAATATGTGTTGTCAACATAAGGGTCGACGGGACAGACGACGACGGACTCGCCAATGTCGACCCCGAGCTCGTCGTGCAGGTATGCGGCGGCGAGCACTATCGCCGGGAACGTGTCGCGGCGGCACGGCTCGACGCATATCGAGACCTTCTCGCCAAGCTGATTCTTGATCGCGCTCGCCTGAGATTTGCTCGTCGCTATCGTTACGTTCGCGTTCGGGTCGACTGTCGTGATCTGTCTGTACACACGCTGTACCATCGATTCGTATTCATCGCCGTTTTTGAACAGCTTGATGAACTGCTTCGAGCGTATATCGTTTGAGAGAGGCCACAGGCGTTTGCCGCTTCCTCCCGAAAGCAAAATGATATTCATTGTTTTATCCTCTTACGCTAATCCGAGCTTTTTCTTTACCGTGATGCGTATTTCTTCGAGTTTTCTTTCGGCTGCCGCGCGGTCCTCGTCCCGGATGCTGTAATATATCTTTATCTTCGGTTCCGTCCCCGACGGGCGTATTGCCACCCATGAGCCGCCCTCGAGCGTGTATTTGAGGACATTCGACGTCGGCAGCTCGCCGAATCCGGGTTCCGCCGGGACGGGAATACTGTAGTCGGTCACAGTCTTTGTTTTCTCAAACGGCGACTCTCCGCTGCGGAGATTTTTCATCATAGACATTATGCGTTCGGCCCCGTCTGCGCCTTTGAGCGTGAAGCTGTCGAGCGCGTCGAGGTAATATCCGTATTCACGGTACAGCTCGTCCATTTTGTCGCAGAGCGTTTTGCCTTCCGCTTTCGTCTCCGCCGCCATCTCGCAGATCAGCATAGACGCGACGGCAGCGTCCTTGTCCTTCGTATGCGTGCCCGCGAGATAGCCGTATGACTCCTCGTAGCCGAAAAGAAAATCGTAGTCGCGCTCATCGTCGCTCGTCTGCTTCGCCTGTTCGAGCTGCGTTATCTTTTCGCCTATGAATTTGAATCCCGTGAGCGTTGAAAACACCGCGATCCCATGCTTTTTCGCGATCTCCGCGCCAAGCTCCGACGTCACGACCGTTTTTACGACCGCAGGACGGCGGTATGCGCTAAGGTCGGTGTGCGAAAGGACGAAATCCATTAACAGCGCGCCTGTCTGATTGCCGGTCAGAAGCTTGTACCCGTCTACCGTCTTCACAGCAACGCCGACTCTGTCGCAGTCGGGGTCAGTGCCGAGCACGATATCGGCGTCCGTCTCTCCCGCCTGCGCGATGCCCATCAGGAGCGCGCGCCTGTCCTCAGGATTCGGCGACTGCACTGTCGGGAAATCTCCGTCCGGGACCACCTGTGCCGCGACCTTGTCAACGCTTGTGAATCCGTCGCGCGTGAGCGCCATTGACACCGGGACATTTCCCGTTCCGTGAAGCGGCGTATATACTATATGAAGGTTTGCCTTTGCCGTCGAGTTGTCATATCGGCTCTGTTTCAGGACCGCGTTCACAAATTCATCGGTCACATCGACCGTCTCGATGAGCGAGTTGTCGCCGTCAAAATCGATCTCGCCGTAATCTTCGACGCCGTTCACATATGCGATGACGCGCCCCGCCTTATCCGGCACGAGCTGGCAGCCGAACTCATCGTAAACCTTGTATCCGTTATACTCTTTCGGATTGTGCGACGCCGTTATGACGACGCCCGCGACGGCATCGAAATATTTGACCGAAAAGCTGAGCTGCGGCGTCGGCCTCGCATCCGAGTGAACGCGCACGCGTATGCCCATACCGCTCAGCACCGATGCTGTCACATCGGCAAAATTCTTGCTGTTGTTTCGCGTATCATAGCCGACGACGACGCCGCGCGAACGGCACGCCTCCGCACCGAACGTGTCGAGCAGATATTTGCCGAGTCCGCGCGTCGCCTTCCCGACCGTGTACTTGTTCATGCGGTTCGTCCCCGCGCCCATAACTCCGCGCAAACCTCCCGTGCCGAATTCGAGGTCGCGGTAGAAGCGGTCCCCGATCTCCGCCGCGTCGCGGACGGGACCAAGCGAAGCAAGCTCGGCGCGGGTTTGTGCATCAAATATTGGGGAGGTGATCCACGTATTATATGTGTCTATGTAAGTTGTTCTGTTCTTCAAACTGAGACTCACATCCTTCCAAACAGTTTTTTCAATATGCGAGCCATTTTCGCGTCACATATTCATGTATTTTTCAATACATCTGCTGACGCGGATACCACCACGTTTTCCTATGTGCATCTGCGCTGTTGCACATACGTATTGCTTCCATGTCCTCCGTTGACAATTCAAAATCAAGCTTTCTGTTCTCAATCAAGTGATTTATATTTTTTGAAAAACATATCGGAGTGTTACCGGACTGTATGTTCCATTTAAGCGCGACCTGTGCTCTCGACACTCCATATTTATCGGCAATAAGCTGCAAGACGGTTTTAACTTTTTCCTCAGTCACAGTCAGCGGCCCCCAACTTTGCACAGCTATTCCTCTTTTTTTACAGAAATCCGCCAGTCCTCTTTGCTGGAATTGCGGATTTATTTCAAGCTGATTTATCTCCGGGACTGTATCGCAAGCTTCCGTAAGCTGTAGAATATGACGCTCAAGGAAATTTGAAACGCCGATGTGCTTCACCTTTCCCTCGGCCGCCAACCTCTCCATCTCTTTCCAAGCGGAAATGTTTCTTTCGGTATATTCAAGCTCGGAATATCTCGGAACAGGCTGATGGATCAGGTAACTGTCAACATAATCGAGTCCGAGATTTTGCAGACTTTCTTCAAACTGCTTCCGCACGGATTCGCCGTCATATGGCATGACGGGATAAAATTTCGTTTGTATATAGACTTCGTTTCTGCTCATTCCGGCGTCAAAAAGAAGCTTTAGCGCGTTACCTACGATCTTTTCCGTACCGTACGAATATGCCGTATCTATAAAGCGATAGCCGCAGAGGATCGACTGTACCAGCAGCGCCGCCATCTCATCGGGACGATCTTTGTCTAAATCACCGGTTCCTAAGCCTATACTATACCCCCCCCCGAATATTTTCTTTATCTTCGATATAACTTTTAACCATTCTCGCAAAACCGTCCTTAGGGGTATAGAGTTGACGCCAGCCGAGTGTCTTCAGTTTTTCATTTGAAGTCTTTTTGTCATTTACGCCTTTTCCTTTTGAAAAGTTGTAGTTTTCATCAATATCTATCTGTTTAACTGAGGAATTTGTCTTTTCCGAAGCTTCGATCATCCATGAAACAGCGTCGTCAATCTTCACAAGCTCATCTGCGCCCGCGTTATACACTTCACCCGGTTCGCCTTTTACAAGAATGAACAGGACAGCGGCGATCATATCGGCAATATATGTATACTGTGCCGACGCAGACGGATCCTTGTACATAACCATCTCTTTATCGGACAACAGACTTTTTATTACTCTCGGCAATATTCTCATATCATGCTCGATATCGAACGTCGGGCCATACGTGTGAGTTATTCTGATTATCCCGGTATTAACACCGTATTGCTTGTAATAAGCGCGGCACATCTGTTCGGCAAGCCTTTTTGCTTCAATATAGCTTGATCTGTCATTGAGCGGGTCTACGATCCCGTAGTCACTTTCTGAAAGAATTTCTTTTTCCGTCCCGCCTTCTCCGTAGATCGAGTTGGAGCTGAAGAAAAGGAACTTTTCAGCTCCCTTATTCCTCGTATGCTCCAAAAGTCTGTATGTACCGACAACGTTCGGAAGAATTACATCTACCGGCGTCTCGACAAAATACTTCGTGCTTGCCATGCTTGCCGCATGGATCATATAGTCAAACTTAATGTCGGGAAAGTTTCCGCTGATAAGATCAAAGGTCAGTATTTCAAGATGCGGATCATCAAGATAGTCTTTATAGATCATCTCCGCCTTTTCACGGCTGCGGCATTGTAAATAGATGTGAATATTATATTGCCCGGAGCAATTTGCAAGGCATTTGCAAAGATACGTAGTCAAAAGTCCGGTCGCGCCCGTTACCAAAACCGTTTTATTTTTGAGGGAATCAAACAACTCGGGGTAGCTTTTGATCAACAGTTCCGTATCTTCTGAAATGTATGTGTCCTGTCGCATATATTATTTCAGAGACCTGAACGCTTTTTCGATATCCTCGCCCTTAGGCATATATCCGTGCATAAGCGGTTTATCGATCAGATAGTCAAGGCCCTGTCCTTTCTTCGTATTGGCAATTATACAGTGCGGTTTCCCGTCTCTTGCATCCGATTTTTCATGCAAAACATCATATATTTTTTCGATATCGTGTCCGTCGGTCTCGGAGACATCCCAGTTGAAGCTGCTCCATTTTTCGGCAAAAGGCTCCATTGCAAGCATATGTTCCGTAAAGTCCGAACATCCGAGACGATTTCTGTCCACTATCACCGTCAGGTTATCAAGCTTGTTGTGACCTGCAAAATTTATTGCTTCCCATACGGAGCCTTCATAACATTCGGCGTCGCCGACAACGCAGAAAACTTTCCAACTCTGCCCGGACAGCTTCGCGGCTTTTGCAAGCCCTGCCGCTACGCCTGCTCCTATGCCCAAAGAACCGCCGTAAAAGTCAAATCCGGGATAAAAAAGTTTTCGAAGTTCCTTGTTGCTGCCGCCTATGCGGACGATGTCGTTCATTTGTTCCTTTGTAAAATATCCGAGATCCTCGAAGATCGGAAACAAAATACCGGCGCCGTGACCTTTGCTTACGACCATTTTGTCGCATCCGTCCGTATCATCTGTATTTTGCGGAACATTCATTATCTCGTTATACAGCACCGCGGCGATCTCAGCCCATGAAAATGCGGTTGTAACATGTCCGAAGCCCACGGTCGTGAACAGCTCCAAGAATCTTTTCCTGTATGAAAAAACTTTTTCCTGCAATTCCGTTACGGTATGTTTCATGACCCTTCCCTTTATTTTTCTCGCCTTATTGTCTCTATGGTCCGGATAATCCTTTCAACAGACAGTCCCTGATCTTTTCTTATGTACTCTCTGCTTGTAAACACATCATAATATCCGTTTTCAAAATTCAATCCGAGGCGTTTCAACGGCTTGTGCATTCCTCTGTCCGACAGGAGTTCTGAAATGTATGAGCCAACGCCTCCGGAAAGCACATTTTCCTCGACCGTGACAATGGCATCGCATTTTGAAATAGACTCAATGAGCTTATCCTTGTTATTGGGAAATTCAAAAATGTCAATGAGCTGGACTCCCGTTTCGTTTAATGTCCACTCTCTCAGTTCTTTGGCATAGCATCCGGACGTGACTACACCTATATCATAATGTGCATCGGTTTTAAGCCCGACAAAGCCGTCGGCAAGATCCGCCTGCGCATCCGAATACAGTGTTCCCTTCAACGATTTGTCAAACCTGATAAATCGCGGATACTTGCATTCCGCCGTTTCTCTTGCCAGCTTTACGGCTATTGTCTCATCCGTAGGGTTGAAAGTCCGTATATTTCCGAGCATTCTCATCATTCCGACATCTTCAACGGGCATATGTGTATAACCGCACTCTGCCGAACAAAGTCCCGCATTTAAAGCGCATAAAGTTATCGGGACATTCAGTTCCGCCATCAGACACCTCACCTGATCAAAAGCCCTTGTCGCGGGAAAAGGATTTAGACCGTACGCAACGACCTTCTTTCCGCCAAGTGAAAGTCCCGACGCAACAGAGACAAGACTTTGCTCAGCAATACCAACGCTTATATACCGTTCGGGGAAATCACGTCTGAAATCGTCAAGGCTCGGAGCGCCGAGATCGGCGGTTATGACACAGATATCTTCGCCTGATTTGACCAATTTATATATTTCACCGAAAAAGGCATCTCTCACGGAAAGCATCAGGTACCCTGCCTTTCATTTTTCATATACCATTCGTCCAATTCGCGTATTCCCGCCTCGAGCGGTATCTCCGCCCGCCAGCCGAGATCGTATATTTTTGTATTGTCACACATCCGTCTCATCATGCCGTCGGGCTTCGTCGGATCGGTCACGATATCGCCTTCAAAGCCCGTGATCTTTTTTATCATCTGCGACAGTTTCATGATTGAAACTTCTTCTCCCGTTCCGACGTTTATCGGTTCGGGCGAGGAATAATTCTCGAGCAGGAATATGCACGACGAGGCGATGTCGCGGTTGTTGATAAATTCTCGCTTTGCGGCTCCCGTCCCCCAAAGGACGACCTCTTTGTCGCCGTTCTCTTTCGCCTTGTGATATTTCATCAGAAGCGCCGGTATGACGTGGCTGTGCTCGGGGTCAAAGCTGTCGCCGATGCCGTAGGAGTTGGCGGGTATCGCCGAGATAAACTTCCTGCCGTATTCGCGGTTTATATAGCTACAAAGGCGGCTCCCGCAGACTTTTGCGAGCGCGTAACCTTCGTTTGTGATCTCCGGCAGACCTGTCAGAAGATATTCCTCTTTCATCGGCTGCGGAGACTCCTTCGGATACATACACGCGCTACCGAGGAACAGAAGCTTCTTGACGCCGCCGTTGAACGCTGTCCAGATGAGATTCTGCTGTATCTGCATATTTATATACATAAACTCCGCCGGACGCTCGCTGTTCGCCTTTATTCCTCCGACAAGCGCCGCCGCGTCTATGACATACTCCGGCTTTTCTTCCGCGAAGAATCTTTCGACGTCTGCCTGTCGGCACAGGTCAAGCTCCGCGTGCGTGCGCGTGACAATATTTGTATACCCCTGACGCTCAAGCTCGCGGACTATCGCCGAACCGACCATTCCGCTATGCCCGGCTACATATATTTTTGAATTTTTCTCCATGATCTGCCCCGGTTCTTTTATGCGAATATCTCTTTTATCGTCTCTATCTCGTAATCGAGTTCCTCTTTGCCGAGTCCGTGGTGGCAGCCAATGTAAAATCCGTTTTTGTCGATATACTCGGCGTTCGGGTAATCTTTTTCGATATCGCCGAACAGCTCTTTATATATCGGTTGATTGAGAAGCGGCAGCATCGGTCTTGTCTCGATGTTCTTCGATTCGAGATACTTTACTATTTCATTCTTTGACACCGGACTTTCGGGCTTCACGAGTATCGGGAACATCATGTATGTATGCTCGATGTTCTCGGGGTGCCTCGGAAGCTGTATATATTTCTCGACACATTCAAGCCCTCCAATAAGATACTCGGCGTTCTTGTGTCTTGCGTCCATTATCTCATCCGCTCTTTCGAGCTGACCGAGTCCGAGCGCGCCTTCAAGCTCGCCGACGCGGTAGCTATAGCCGAGACGAACGAACGTGAACCGTCTGTCCATGTCTGTTTTAAGCCGCTTCGGGCATACCTGATTCGCGTCCGACGCTATGCATCTCTCGCAGGTGCAGGCTCTGCCGTGGGCGACGAGCGAACGGAGTATCTCGGCAAGATTTGTATCGTTCGTACACATCACGCCGCCGACTCCCGTCGTCAGCGTATGCGCAACATATGTGCTGCACGCCATGATATCGCTGAAGCTGCCGACCGTTTTCCCATTTATCTTCGCAAAGTGCGACTCGGCGCAGTCCTCGATAATTCTGAGATCGTGCTTTTTCGCTATTTCGCTTATTTTCTCCATGTCGCACGGCATTCCGAAACAGTGTACGGGTATTATGCAGCGCGTTTTGTCCGTTATGTGCTTTTCTATCTCGTCGGGATCCATATTGTATGTGTGGATGTCGACGTCGACGAACACAGCTTTCAGACCTGCATGAAGCACCGAATTCGACGTTGCGATGAATGTGATCGCAGGAACGAGTATTTCCGTATCTTCATCCCAACCGTATACCTCTTTAAGCGCGAGTATCGCGAGATGGAGCGCGCTCGTTCCGCTGTTGCACATGACGCCGTACCGAAGCCCGTGCATATTGGCGAACATTTTCTCGAACTTCGCTACATATTTACCCTGCGACAGCCTCTGGCTGTCGAGCGCATCCATGACATACTTTTTCTCAATGTCGGTAACCGACGCGTATCCTACGCCTATTTTATCCAAAATATAATCCTCCTTTTTCATATCTAAAAAGTATTCTATATCAAATGTCTATATCATTTGACCGGCACATACGTATCAATTTTTTTCGCCAGTATATAATTCATTACTTTTTTTACCATAATGTTTAATACAATTCCAAAAAACGTACCTAAAACAATTTTACAACTATAAACCAAATATTTATTTGTAATATTGAAATATCCAAACATCTTATCGATTATATCAAAAACCATAATATGGGCAGCAAGTATTTCAATCGTACAATGCCCCAAATATTCAAAACAATTCGCAATTCTTTTTAGAAAATATGTATTCTCGCATACAGCGAATACTGTCATATATGCAAGCGTACCGATACATCCGATAAGAATATACAACAGAACGCTTAATATCTTATAGTTTCCAAAAATTCTGACAGAAATATTGATAGACCCGTTTATCTTGACAACGATGCAGTATATCAACATCATACACAATAGACCAGCAAACATTTTAGGCTTAAATATAGCCTTTATATCAAGTTCTTCAATGCATTTTACTCTTTCCTTTGAGCAGTGACCCAAATACATCACTATGCTTGTTACGAAAACCGTATCAAGACTCCATGGCAAAAGAATAGGTAAAAAATTTGTTGCAACATTTATACATAAATATGTGACTATAAGGACAGCTCTTTTTCCTTTGCTCGATTTAACAAGTATCCAAAAGAGCAGATATGTCAGAAACATTGCCGGCAAAAACCATAACTGTCCGTTCAGATTATCAAGTAAAAAGATATTATTTTCATGTCCGTTATATATCAGCAGACAATGTCTTGCGTATAGAATACCCCCCCCCCCCGCACCAATCAAAATCTCGGAGATATTTCGATGGTTGAGCAATATATCAATAAATAGGAGGATCACTGCATAAACAAAATATGGAATCAACAATCTTTTTGCCTTCTTAACGGCAAATCTTCCAAAAGTTTCTTCATACCTGTCTTTATATGTAAGTCCACCTATGAAAAAGAATACCTGCATAAAACATGCTGTTAAAAAACCGCCAATGATCGGTATCCCCCCGGCGTGTCCTATAACGACAAGTAATATGCAAAAGCCCTTGACTGCGTCAAGGTATTTCTTTTTTCCTTGATTGACAGAATTTTCTTTACCTGATACCTCAGTCATTATATTCTCGTTATACATACTCATTTTCATCAATGCAAAGCAACATCCTTTTCCTTTTTCGCCATTTTTCTGTCATGCTCCGCCATGATCCTTACAAGCTCTTCATAGCTCGTCTTCTGCGGATCCCATCCGAGTACAGTCTTAGCCTTAGTCGGGTCGCCGAGGAGGTTGTCCACGTCGGTCGGACGGAACCATGCGGGATTTACGCAGACGAGCATTTTCCCCGTCTTTTCGTCATAGCCCTTTTCGTCAAGTCCCTTGCCCTCCCAACGGATGCTTATGCCGTTTGCGGCAAACGCACGCTCCGTAAAATCGCGGACTGTGTGCTGAACGCCCGTCGCGATGACGAAGTCGTCCGGCTTGTCCTGCTGCATGATGAGCCACATACACTCGACGTAATCTTTTGCATATCCCCAGTCGCGCAGGCTGTCGAGATTTCCGAGTTCGAGGTGATCCTGCAAGCCCTCTGCGATTCTGCCTGCCGCGATCGTTATTTTGCGCGTCACAAAATTTTCACCGCGGCGCTCGGATTCGTGATTGAAGAGGATGCCGTTGCACGCGAACATTCCGTATGCTTCGCGGTACTCCTTCGTGATCCAGAATCCGTACTGCTTTGCCACAGCGTAAGGCGAATACGGGTGGAACGGCGTCTTCTCCGATTGCGGTATCTCCTCGACTTTGCCGTAAAGCTCCGACGTCGACGCCTGATATACCTTCGTTTTCTTTGTCAGACCGAGTATGCGTACGGCTTCGAGTATTCGCAGCGTGCCGAGCGCGTCGACGTCGCCGGAATATTCGGGAACATCGAAGCTGACCTGTACGTGCGACTGCGCGGCGAGATTGTATATCTCGTCGGGTTTAACCTCGCCTATAACCCTGATCAGCGACGAACTGTCCGTAAGGTCGCCGTCGTGGAGCGTGAGCTTGTCCTTTATATGGTCGATTCTGCCGGTGTTCGAGATTGACGCACGGCGCGTTACGCCGTGCACCTCGTAACCTTTTTCAAGCAGAAATTCGGCAAGATAGCTTCCGTCCTGTCCTGTTATACCTGTGATCAAAGCCGTTTTCATGTGGAGTCCTCACTTGTGTTTAACTTTATTGATTATTATAATAATCAGATTTTTGAAGTATCCGCACATATCCTTAAAATGCGGATTGCGAAAATATACAAGCAGATTTACAGTAAGCGGTACGGTCGCCCAAACGAGAGCCCGCAACGCGAGCCACGGCAGCGTTATCGGCATATTGTACGTCATAAGAACTACCGCCGCGCCCTCAACAAGCACGACCGCGAACAGCCCCGCATGCTTCAGAAGATATTTTTTGACAGACTGCCCAAAGTAGTGACCAACTACGAACCGTATTCTGCCGTATGCTATCGGGATAAATGCAACCAACGTTCCTATCTGCACGCCCGTAACTCCAATGACGAATGCAAGGGGTACCGAAACGGCTATATTCAATACAGCGGAAAGCAGCATACAGTTTCTGTCCTGACTGTATTCGCCGAACACGCTGCGGTATTTGTATACGATCTCCCAAACAGCGCCAAGATAAATGGTCAGAGAATAAGCAATTACAAATGAGTACGGCAAAAGATAATCGTCGCTCCCCATCCAAAGCTTGACAGCCGGTTGAAAAAATACTAAAAAACCCGCCGATATATAGCTTGCAAAAAAGAAACTGAACACATCGAGCATCTCGAACTGCTTCCAAAGATCGTCCTTTTTTCTGTCGGCATACACAATGTTGCCGATAGCAGCCTGGACCGGATTCAAAAGGCGGTAAAACAAGACGTT
>CANRFY010000041.1 GCA_947630015.1 uncultured Clostridia bacterium | reverse complement strand
TGTTTAGGCTGGAAATCTCCTGAGGAAGTTTTTTTCAACAAATCGTTGCACTTCACTTGACAATCTGAGTCAAAAAGCCGGCTGATGCGTTTCAGCGATATATCTCCTAATGTATGAAGTGTGAAAACTTCCTTATACGGTTCTTCAAGTTCATGCAGATGCTGCAGGATCATGTTCGCCGTGTCCTTGTCTGCCAACTCATCCGCAATATCTCTCCCGCTGTCTTGAAAATCTATGCTTTCATCAATGGGAACTATTCGTTTGTTCTTTTTTTATCCATTCAAAATACAAATTCTTTACGATCTGGCAGAGCCAAACGGAGATCGTACTATCGCCTCGGAAGGAGTTGATATTCATAACAACCCGAAACATAGTTTCCTGTGTCAATTCCTCTGATAACGTTTCATCTCTTGACAATGACAGTAAAAAGTAATATACGGCTTTTCCATATTTTTGATATATATCGTCAAAATCACTCACTATCTCACCTCCTTTCAAAAATAAGATTGAGGAAGCAGACAATCGTTACAAACTTTTTTGATGTTTCAAGTATAGCATAAAATCGTGATCATTTCTAATACTGTGTTTTTTCGGAATAGCGCGAGCGCCTGTCTTTAGCAGATTTGCTTACAGCGACACAAAATTTGACGGGTGAACCATGCACAAAGAATGACCGTCCCCGATGCCTATCAGCAATCGGGCAACGGCGCATATCAGATGGAGACAACCGCCTCAAAATCGAGTCACATCAGCAACATATCAGCAAAACGGCTCTTTTTTAAAGCGTCTTTGCGAAAAATCCTTGCAAACACTGATACAATTCCTACCAGTAAAATTTTACCATATCCGCTCCAAAACCGTGGTGTCGCAAACTTGTTTTTGCTTTGCAAAAACAAGTCTCGAATACCTCCTGCCCCTGTGAAAAACGCACTGAAATCAGTCGATTTCAGTGCGTTTTTCGTTATTGATTTGTGCGACCTGTCACAGTGGCAGGTCGGCGGAATTGGTGCAAAAACGTCGATTGCAGCGAAATTGTACCATAATACACCGTTATAATCTATTTTACATTTAATCATTTAACATCTGCTTCTTTTCCCAACACGCTTTGCACGTTCCGAGATTGACACGTCCTGCTCCACCATATGTAATAAACTCTGCCTCCGGCTTTATTTCGCCGCATTTCTCGCATTTGATCCATCTGCGGCCTGTATGATCTCGAATCGGTTTTTCCTGCTGCGTGAACTTATCGCAAACTTTATGATAACATTCCTTGTCTAATTTTTCCTGCTTTCTCCGCTCCATGTTTCTTTTCACTGCCGCCTCATAATTTGGAAAAGTCTGCGCGGAGCGGCTCTTTATGACGAAAACATCATTTGAACCCGAAACGCGTCTTTGCGCCGACGAGATATCGGCGGCGGGGAGATCCCGGTCGGGGATGTCCTCTATATAAACATATTCGGACGGAAACATTTCGGCAAGATATTCGCTGGGCCTGTTTTCTATATTTATAAGCACGAGCTTGTTTTGGGCGCGAGTTATGCCGACGTAGAACATCCTCCGTTCTTCCTGTTCGCCGTCGGCGCTATCCTTTGAGCGGCTGAACGTATTTTTCATTGAGGACGGGAAGCGTCCGTCATAGACGTCGACAATATAGACGGTGTCATATTCGAGTCCCTTGCTTGAATGAACGGTCGACAAAACGACAGCGTTCGGGTCGTCAGATACAAAGCCCTGTTCGTACTTTGCTTTCAGTTCTTCTATTCTTTTAATAAATGAGCCGATGTTTTGCTCGTGCGCGGCGATCATTTTCAAAATGTCTATATCCGATTCGTCAAGAAAGGCGTTTTTCTCCAAGTATTTTTTATACCCGCCGTCACAGATATGTTCAATTGCCGATACCGGTGATAAACCGTTCATAGCATTCATAAAAATCCGGAATTTCTCGGCTCGATCTTTATATTCAAGCGGAACATATTTCATCTGATCGTCAAGTGCGTCAAAAACAGAGATATGTTTTTGCAGGCAATTTCTTACAGTATAATCGCGTTGTTTAGCCTTTATATACAATATTCCCTTGTTGCATATCTGATTAAATGCTTCAACATCCCGACAGTTCAGCGACAGCTTTAAATACGCCATTATATCCGAAACTGTTTTGTCTTCAAAGAAATTCTTTTCGGGTTTCTTCAGAACGAACGGAATGTCGTTTCTCAAAAGCAGATCGATAAGAACTATCGCGCTGTTGTTTTCTCTGTATAAAAACGCGACTTTCTTTTGTCTGTTTTTCGCGGCGTCAAGTAAATAATTGAACTGTTCCACTCGTGTTTTTACATGAACAAGGGATACATCCTCCCCCTCATCCCGCGCGGAGGTCATTTTCTTTTCATATCGTCCTTTGTTGCGGGATATAAACTTTTGCGCAAAATCGACGATCTGTTTTGTCGAACGGTAATTTGTCTCCATCCGAAGAATATACGGATTGATATAGTCGTATCTGAAATTCAGCAGCGCGCGGGGATATGCGGCGCGGAAGCCGTATATGCTTTGATCCTCGTCGCCGACCATAAAAAGATTGTTGCCTTTTGCAAGCCGCTGTATTATCTTATGCTGAATTTTTGATGTATCCTGCGCCTCGTCAACGCAGATATATCTGTATTTTCTCTTGTATTCGTCAAGAAGCTCGGCGTCATTTTGAAGCGCATAGTCTGCAAAAACCATCTGATCGTCAAAGTCCATGAGCCGGCTGCTTTTCAGCAAAGCGCAGTAATCGTTGAACATTTCCTTAATGTCGGGAATATCCGCGTCAAGCTCGTCGATCTGTTCGTCCGACAGCATCATATTTTTTATGTACGCGAACGCGGCTTCAAATTCGACGATATCGTTTTGGGTTGCGTTTTCCTTCGGATGATATTTTTGAAATGTTTGACGCACGGGACTCGTTTTATTGTTTGTTCTGTCGATCATCCCCCGCACAATTTTATTATTTCTTGCGCAATACTTTTTGTATATTTCAAGCGACAGGCTGTTGATCGTCCGAAACTGTACCTGACGGGACAACTCACGCCCGAATTGAGCCTCAAATCTTTGCCGCATTTCCTCCGCCGCGATTTTGTTGAACGTAATCGCGAGGATCTGGGCGGGATCGATGCCTTTGACGAGTATCATATAACCGATCCTGGCGACAAGAACGGTTGTTTTACCCGAGCCGGGAACGGAAAGCAGCAAATTAGCTCCCTTGACGGACTGGAGCGCGCGCTCCTGTTGCTTATTAAGTTGAATGTTATATTTTTCCTTGAATTCAAGATACGCCTTGTTCGCGTCGGGATCGTCCCGATACGGCGCGTCGCAGACGCCGCCCGATAAGCCGACATATTCGAGAAAATCGTTTTTATCGAGCAGCTCCGTTGAGTCGAATTCCTCAAAGCCGAACGCCGATACCTCTTTGACGCGGATCAGACATTTTTCCTCAGAATTTTTCAGCTGGAAAAATAAATCTATATATCCGTTCTGAACGTCGTGTCTGCTGAACGCTTTTTTTGGATTGCTCCAGCGGAAATGCAGACCGCCCTCGCGTTTTTCATACGTGATTTTTCCTGATTCAAATAAATCCGAAAGATCGAACAGCCAGATGACTTTATATCCGAGATTCAAATAAAAATTGTTCCTGTCGTCAAATTTATCGGGACTCATGACGCAGTGTTGAAATTCTATAACCGATCTGTCTATCATCACATCGGCGCGGTGAGCCGTTTGACCGAGATTAAGTTTGATCTCCTGATTTTCCTTCGGAAATCTGCTTTGCCAGTCGTTGTGCCATGCAGAATCGTCGTAGTATCCGTTTCTGCTCCAGGTGTCGGAGCATTCATGGTGTGATTTATGGGCAAAGTGATGGTGACGTATATCTCCTTTTCTGACTATAAGCGTTGCCCCGCAATAGGGGCAGTAATATTCGCTGTTGCTGTGCGTGTCGTCAATATAGACGCGATTGTCGTCCTTATCATGCGCAAACAAAAACATATATTTTCCCTCCGACAATTAAGCAATTCGCGGAATTAAAGTAACTCGCCCTTCAAAGCATGCGTTCTGTCGGGCATTTTTTATCTTTATTGTCTCACTATTAATCAAGTATGTGCAAGTCATTTTTATCTTCAACAATATTATAATTTTAATATTTTTTCTTGTCAAGAGATGCTATTTCACATCTCAAACCCGTCCGTGATGCCATTCAGCCTCGACGTATCCTTCCTCACGTAATACGTCTCCGTTATCTGTGACGTGCTGTGTCCGAGCAAATCGGCGGTTCCACCTGCGGTGGAACTCTGCTTACGACGAGAGCGCTTTTATCGACCCGTCCGGCTGCTTTATCCCGTTGACGAGCGTCGACGCAAACGTGTGGCGGAGTGAGTGAAGTCCGCGCTTTTCCAGTCCCGCGCCTTCGAGGATGCGGTAGTATCGTTTGCGGAAGTTCATCGGGCGGGTGAATCCGCCTGTTTCGTCGCAGATCAGCGGCGTGTTCTCGCCGAAGTATGCCTCTTGGCGCAGTTCCTCGATCATGGCTACCGCGGTCGAATTCAGTGGCACGTCGCGCTTGCTCGATGCGGATTTGAGCTTGCCGATCCTCATCTCCGAGCCTTGGTGGAGGTTTTCGAGTCCGTCGCGGGAAATCACTTCTTTCGTCCCGCGCTGTATGTGCATGACGCGGTTCGCGAGATAGGCAGCATACAAGCAGTAAAGCAAAAGCCCCAATAAGTTTATCACTTACGGGACTTTCATCAAAATTTGTGCTGCCGGATAAGAGGTTGAGAGAAATCAATGCAGAGACTTTTATCCGGCAAAATACAATAATGTCTTCGGGCATTTAAACAGTTTCTTCAAAATAGGATTCGATTTGGCGGGAATTATCGGTAGGCTCGATTTGTTCGATTATCGACTTGTAAAATGTCTTGATATCTGTGTCGTTAAGTATATATCTTACCTGGCTGTTTTCCAAGGCTATTTCAAGCAGCATATCGATTTCATTATCGGTCCAGTTTTCTATCAAACGAAGTTCTCTAATAATCGTGTGTGTTGTTGCAAAATTGCTGCTACCGTTTAATGAAAGAATCAGGTCGAGTCTTTTGCGATTTTCTTCGCCGCTGAATTTGCTTGTGTCATTTCGCTCTTGCTCTTTTCCGCATTCTAAGCTGTATTCTTCGAGCGCTTCATTTGCTGCGGTGCGGTCTATAATGGATTTAACTAATTTATCAAGTTTTGATCCTTCTGTGTAATCAGCGGGAGCGAAATATTTGATGCGCCTGTCATGAAACATTTTATAAACTTTTGTTTTATCAAGTGTGTCATTATTATATACGCCGATAGAATGACCGCCGTAAGAGTTTACAAGTTTCATACAGGGAATATCTGTATCACTGTCACCTATGTATACCATATTTCTGAAAGGTACGCGAATCTTCTCAGGCGGGAAATAATCGTTTACACCTGAATCATTGACGTCGAGTACACCTTTTTCGATTCTGAAAAGAAATTGTGTTTTATTTGTATAGTTTACAGCCTGAGCCGGCCAAATCGGAACATCTTTTTCGTCAAACATAAAGGAGCTTGCATATATTTTTTCAAAGGCTCCTGCTTTAGCAACTGAAGTACCTTCAATCATTTCTTTCAGCCCCGAAGAAATAATATACTGCTCCACTATAACATTACGCTCGGCGCCATATGTCCTTATACGTTCAAACCATTCTTCGACCCCGGGGAACAGTTCTACCTTTCCTCCGTATTCATGCAGACTTTTTTTAGTGAGGACTATACGGCCACGGGCTTCATTAACCATTTTGTACATATACGCGAGGTTTGTGTCCATCTCATTGGCTTCAGCCATTGCATTTGATTCTTTCCAAAAAGAAGGGATGTCGCCATCGTAAACGGACTGGATATATCCTTGTGCCTGCATATCATCAGGCGAAAGTGTTTTATCAAAATCATAGCAAATAGCCAAAACGGGATGGGCCTCTTTTGTTTTTCTGACAGTAGTCACTATTTGAACTCCTACTTTTTAAAATTGCAGCTGCACTTGCTTTAGAGTCTTTTTTATTAAAAGCATATGACGTTGAATTGACAGCTATTTAAAAATAAATAAAAACAGCCTCATTATCTGCGATATTACAATAATATTTTATCACTGTGTATACATATAGTCAAGGAATATGTGAAAACTCTTCTGTTTATTTTGCTTGTCTGTTTTAAAAGAGGATAAATATTTATGCTTGGAATAATCGGATTCCTTTGGAAAAATGTGGCGTTGGTACATTGTGGCTTGTCAATCGACGGATAACCTGTCAACTTCTTTTTTGTCTGCAGGCCTTTTCATATAAGAAAACGCTCTCCCTCTTGCCCCGCGCCGCGAAAGCTGTTATAATATAAAAAGAAATTTCGCCGAAAACGAGGTAACGCATAATGCAAAACATACTCAATTCGCCGTTTATAACCGAGATGTGCGAGATCACATCAAATATGTACCGCCTCGGCTGGAATGAGCGCAATGGCGGCAATATAAGCCTGCTGCTCGATGAGGCGGAGCTTGCGCCGTATCTCGACACCGACGCCGTCCTGCGCCGCATCCCGACCGGATTCGACGCGCCGTCCCTTGAGGGGCGCTTCTTCCTCGTGACCGGCACGGGAAAATACTTCCGCCGCGTCGCGGCCGATCCCGAAAATACGCTCGGAATCGTAAGACTCGCCGACGGCGGCAGAACTGCCGAGCTGCTCTGGGGCTACTCGGACGGCGGCAAATTCACAAGCGAATTCCCCGCGCATATGATGAGCCATATGGCGCGTCTCGCCGTCGATCCCGAAAACCGCGTCGTCATGCACTGTCATCCGACGAATACGCTCGCGATGAATTACATCCATCCCCTCGACGACAGATCGTTCACCCGCACGCTGTGGCAGATGTGTACAGAATGCATCGTCGTGTTCCCCGAGGGCGTCGGCGTTCTGCCGTGGATGGTGTGCGGGAATAACGAGATCGGCGCCGCGACCGCCGAAAAAATGAAGCTGTACAGGACTGTCGTCTGGGGTATGCACGGCATCTATTGCGCCGGAAAATCGATGGAGGAGACGTTCGGCCTTGTCGAAACGGTCGAAAAGGCCGCGCAAATTTTCATTCTCACCGCGGGCAAGCCGCGCATAAATACGATCCGCGACTGCGAGCTGCGCGCGCTCGCGGAGGCGTTCGGCGTCGAGTACAGGCGCGATTTCCTCGATTGAGGAAATTCGATGTCCGCTGCAAGATGGGGACCGGGCGATGCTATATGTAAAGCTTTTGGAAAGGGTAGAATGTGTTAAGGCGATTCCTTGGCGGGATGTGCTATGCCTCATCTGAAACTTTTTCAAAGTTAAAAGAGTTAGGGTCTCTTTGCCGGCCGGCAAAGAGACCCGAGGGCAAAGGAGTTTCCTTTGCGATTCTATAGTTTCCTTTTCTTTAAACTTTATAAAGTTTTTAAATTATGTTAAGGGCCTCTTTCTCGCAAGAAAGAGGCTGTTTTGGATGAGGACCCTTTCTTCAAAAGAAAGGGTCCTCCCCTCCCCCCAACAGCGCACGCCGCAGCGTATCCGCTGTTGCTTTCGCGTTTCTGAAACTTTTCAAAACACTATTGACAAGTCGCATACTTCGTGATACGATATATACCATAAGAGGAGGCATAAAGTGGACATTCAATTGAAGCGGGGACTTTTAGATGTCTGCGTTTTAGCGGCGATCAAAAGCGAAGATTCATACGGGTACAAAATAATAAAAGACATGAAACCGTATATCGAGCTTTCCGAATCGACGCTTTACACGATCCTGAAGCGCTTGGAAACGGCCGATATGCTGACCGTGCGCACCGCGGAGCATGGCGGCAGGCTTCGGAAGTATTACCATATCACAGACGAGGGACTTAAACGCATAGAAGAATTCAAGGTTGAGTGGAAAGAGATCCTATCCATATATCGATTTGTAACTAAGGAAGATGCAGATGAATAAACAAGAATTTCTTGCACGGCTGCGCGACGGTTTGTCCGGATTGCCGCAGAGCGATATTGACGAGCGCGTATCGTTTTACGGCGAAATGATCGACGATCAAACGGAAGAGGGACTCTCCGAGGAGGAAGCGCTCGCGGCGGCCGGTTCGGTCGCGGATATCGTAAAACAGATAAGGGCGGAAGCGCTCCCCGCGAAAATCTCAACGGTAAAAGCAGCGTCAAAAAGACGGCTGAACGCAGGCGAGATCGCGCTTTTGATCCTCGGGTCGCCGATATGGCTGTCTTTAGCGATCGCGATATTCGCCGTAATGCTTTCGCTCTATATTTCTCTGTGGGCCGTGATCGTTTCCCTGTGGGCTGTTTTCGGATCGCTTGCCGTATGCGCCGTGTGCGGCGCTTTGGATTTTGTTATTTTTATCGCGAGCGGCAGCGCCGCAAACGGGATCGCGATGCTTGCGGCGGGATTCGTCTGCGCCGGATTTTCGATTTTTGCGTTTTTCGGATGCAAGTCGGTGACAAAGGGAATGCTGCTGCTCACAAAGAAAACGGTGATACGTATTGGGAGATGCTTTAATAAAAAGGAGGCGGCGCAATGAGAAAAACGTCAGCATGGCTTATTACGGCGTCCGTTCTCGTGCTGATCGGCTTCGCTTTGTTCGCAGTCGTGATGTCGACGCTCGAATGGGATTTTAAAAAGCTGTCCGTGACCAAATACGAGACAAACGCCTTTGAGATCGGCGAATCGTTTGACGCAATCTCGATCGATACCGACGACGCGGACATTGTTTTTGCGCTTTCCGGCGACGGCAGGTGCCGGGTCGAGTGCTATGAGGATGAGAACAGAAAGCACCGCGCCGCAGTCGAAAGCGGTATTCTTTCCGTCGGCACGGGCGAAAATACGAAAGCTTGGTACGAATACATAGGCTTTCACTTCGATTCGCCCAAGATAACGGTTTATCTGCCGAACGCGCAATACGCCTCGCTCCAAATCGACGCCGGCGTCGGAGACATCGACGTGCCTGATGCGTTTGTGTTCAAAAATGTCGATATTTCTTTAAGCACCGGCAATGTAGGCTTTTTCGCCTCCGCCTCCGAGACGGTGAAAATCAAAACAAGCACGGGAGCTATTCGCGTTGAGAACATCTCCGCCGGCGCGCTCGATCTTAAAGCTTCCACAGGCGAGATAACCGTTTTAGGCGCGGCCTGCGCTGGCGATGTTGCGGTCGGCGTATCGACGGGAAAAACGATTCTGTCGAATATCAGATGCAGAAACGTTACCTCGACCGGAAGCACGGGCGATATTTCCATAGAGAATGTGATAGCCGAGGAAAAGCTTTCCGTCAGGAGAAGTACGGGCGACGTGAGGTTTGACGGCTCGGATGCCGCTGAAATTATCGTCAAAACGGATACCGGCGACGTCAAGGGCAGCCTGCTTTCCGATAAGGTGTTTATAGCGCAAACAGATACGGGCCGCGTCGACGTCCCCAAAACGACGGACGGCGGCAGATGTGAGATCACGACTGATACGGGCGATATTAAAATTGAAATAGCGCGCGCAATAATAAAATAACGGATCGAAGATCAAATATAACGCCCTGCACGGCTCAAAGCCGTGCAGGGCGCTTTTCTTTTTCCATTTACGAGGAGGCCGGCGGGATGTCCCCGTCCCGAACGCTCTTTTGCTTAATCGCCCGAATCGTTCTGCTGTGGCGCAGAATCGGGAACGGGACTCACTATCGCCCATTCGACGCGGCGATCCGCGAACACCTCGACCTGTATATCGAGGCCAAAGGCCTCGACGTGCGGGCGTTCGCCGTCGTCGGGGATTATGGGCAGACACGAGAACACGAGGCCGCCGAGCGTATCGTAATCCTCGTAGACTTCGTCGTCGAAGTCTACACCAATCGCCTTCGAGAGCGTTTCCAGATCGACGGACCCCGCGACGCGCCATTTCCCGTCGCCGAGCGGCTGAATCTCCGCCTGCTCGTTTTCGTCGAATTCGTCGTAAATTTTGCCGAAGATTTCCTCGAGCAGATCCTCCATCGTGACAAGTCCGCTCGTGCCGCCGTATTCGTCAAGCACGATCGCCATATGAATCTTATTCTTCTGCATTTCGCGGAACAATACGTCGGCGCGCACGCGCTCCGGCGTGAAGATGGGGTCGTGGATAAGCTCCGCGATCGGCCTCGGCTCGTCCGACATACGGTTGAGAAGATATTCGCGCGTGTACAAAATGCCCGTCACGCTGTCGATATTGTCCTCGTAAACGGGGAAACGGGAGAATCCCGTCTCGCGGATGATGCGGTCGATCTCCTCCGGCGAGTCGGCGATATCGATCGCCTCCATATCGGTGCGGTGCGTCATGACGTCGGCGGCGACGACGTCGGAGAAATCGAAGACGTTTTCTATCATCTCCTTCTCCGTCGATTCGATCGAGCCTGATTCCTCGCCGGCGTCGATCATGTCGCGTATCTCATCCTCGGTCACATTGTCGCCGCCGTCGGATTTGACGCCGAACAGACGGAGAAGCAGCCGCGCCAAAAGCGACGAGAACGCCGCGAGCGGCCGCAGCACGAACGTGATCGGACGCGCGACGGGAGAGGAGATCGCGAACGCGAAGGTCGCGTTCTGCTCCGACACCGCGTCGGGGAGAAGGAACACGAGCGTGTAGTATATGAGCGCCTCGCAAAGCGCGATCGCGAGCGCCGCGAGCGTCGTCACGGCGGCTCCGCCGCCTCTTATGAGCGGCAGTATCGCGTATTCGGCGGAAACGCCGCCGAGCAGCATCGACATCGTCATCGCGAACAGCGAATCGCGCTCGAAAATCGTCGATTTCTCCATCGCGGCGAGCAGCCGCGCGGCGCGCTTGTCGCCGTCGTCGGCGGATTTGCGCACGCTCGATTCGACGCCGTTGTGAACGGCGTAATACGACAGCGCAAACAGCACCGCCATAACGGTAAAGATCGCAAACGTAATTATGTACGTATACAAATGGTCGTCAGGCACAGTTAAATCCTCCGTTCTCCGTGCCACGGGTATTATTCAGAGTTATTATATATCGCCCGCGCAGGATTGTCAATACAATTCGCAAGTATTTGCTGGGAGGGTGGGCGGGGAGGCGTTCAATATTTTTATATACAGGGTCAAATTTTTATTGACTTTGCGGCTTTAATATGGTACAATGGCACGTAGTTAAAACAATTTGTTTTAAAACGCGGCGGCAGCCCCGCCGCATACGCAGCAAATTCGGCAATATTATGCGGAGGAAAGCATATGAAAAGCAACAGTAGATCATTGATCCCCGTGCTGGTCGTTCTGCTCGTTATCGCGGCAACGCTCGCGATGACGGTTGCGAACGCCGCCGACGGCGGCGATCCCGCCGATACCGCGGCCGAGACCGGCGTCGAAACGTCGATCGAGACCGAGGAGGAAGGCCCGTGGGTGCCTCCGATCCCCGACGACGCGCCCGAGTTTCCGGAGGGGGGCCTGCTCATCACGGAAACGTTCCCCGATCCCGCGCTTCAGGAGGAGGTGCGCTTATTCGACTCCAACGGAGACGGTTACGCGACTGCGGAAGAGGTCAAGTATGTGACAGCGCTCTATTCCGAAATATACGATTTCACCGGCGTCGAGTGGCTCTTTAACGTATATAGCATCAGCAATGACTGCGCCGTGACGCTTGACGTGAGCAAAATCCCGCATCTTCGATCTTTGGGACTCTACGACGGTGTAAAGATAGAATCTCTCGACCTGTCAAATAATGTCGAACTCGATCGCCTTACACTTTGTTCGCCCTCGGTCACCTCTCTCGATATCTCCGGCTGTTCGGAGCTTAATTATCTCGCAATCGAAGGCGCGCAGATCACGAGCATCGACCTTAGTCCGTTTGACAAGCTTGAGTATCTTAGTATTTCAAACACCCTCGTTAAATCGATCGACGTAAGCGGACATACGGCTCTTACAAGCTTTAGCGCCGATGAAAACCCGCTGCTCGAAACAGTAGATATGCACGGATGCGTCAATGCCAGCCAAGTGTGGACGAACAGAAACCAAAATCTCCGCTCCGTAAATGCGTCCGGCTGTTCATCGGCTGAATACGTTTATTGCGTCAACTGCAGCCTTACCGAGCTGAATCTTGAGGGCTGCACCGCCGTTACGGAAATCAGGTGCAACAACAACGAGCTTACGTACCTCGATCTTTCCGACTGCGAAAATCTTATAGGCCTTGCCTGCAATGACAATCACATAAGCTATATAGATTTTCATCCCAACTTCACATGGGATGCGCTTTACGAAGGCCTAAACTGGTTTGATTATGTGCCTCAGACAGCGCATCAGACCGCAGAGATCGTCCCGATAGAGAACGAGGACGGGACAATATCATATCAGGTCGACCTGTCATTTATGGAGGACCCGAGCCGGATATCGTGGGTTTTAAGTGAAGTTAACAGAGGCGACGCCGAGACAGGCGAAACACACATAGAGGATATTTGGGCATACCCTGACGAGGCAAACACGATCTGGACGTTTAATGAATTCCCCAACAGCCTCGTGTGCGGCATACGCGTGATTGATAACGGATTCCAAGAAAACGGCGAGCCAAAGGTCTGGGAAATTTACTTCGACATCAATACCTCGTATGAAGGCGAAGTTCGCTACAAGGCGTCCGACCTGTTCCCCGATCCCGCGTTCAGAGACTTTGTGCTTAAAGAGTACGACATAAGCGGCGACGGGATGATGTCCGAAACCGAACTCAATATTATGGCGAAAAGCAGAGATATACGCTGCGTCGGACTCGGCATCGAAGACTTGACCGGCATCGAGAGATTCTCCGGCCTCGAGACCCTCGACTGCTCCGATAACAACATAACGTCGCTCGATCTCAGCTCCAACGCGTCGCTTTCAACACTTAGGTGTTCAAACAACAAGATCGTCTCCATAAACGTCGAGGGCTGTTATTGGCTCAGTGAGTTGACGGCAGACAACAATCTTCTCGTCACGATCGATGTTTCGGGTCACGATCAGCTTTATTGGCTCAAGGTTTCGTCAAACCCGACGCTTGAATCCGTAAACCTTGACGGATGCTCGGCGTTGGATTGCCTTTATCTCGGCGGCGTCGAAGGCTCGCCCGCTCCGATCAGCGAGCTTGATCTTACAAGCTGCGGCGCGCTTTACCTTCTGGAGATAAAATATACCAATATTGAGAGCATCGACGTTACGCAATGCCCCGGCCTTTGGGCGTTTTACGTCACTGACAGCAAGCTCAGCTCCGTCGATCTGACGCATAATAGCGAACTTATATCAATCGATGTTACAAACAACAATATCACGGGAACGATTGACACAAGCAATAACGAAAAGATCGATGCATTGCGGTGCGATGGAAATAAGCTTACGTCGCTCGATCTTTCGTCAAATCTCGAGCTTAGTTCGCTTTATTGCAGTAACAACGCGCTTACATCCATAAAATTTTCCGGCAGCGAGAAGCTGACCGGCATTTATTGCAGCAACAACGCGTTTACTTCGCTCGATCTCACCGAGTGCCGCGGACTCACATACTTAGAATGCAATGATAACCCGAATCTTTCGTCACTGAACGTCAGCGGCCTTTCTTCCCTTTATACAATCATATGCTACGGCTGCGACGCGCTCACGGAGCTTGACACGACGTCCTGCACATCGCTTTACCGCCTTGTCTGCAACAATAACTCCCTGACGTCGCTTGATCTCCCGGGCAGCGACGTGGTAGTTGCATCCGCATCTGCGGCGACGCCGAGGGCGGCAAGCTCGCTTTGCGTGCTTAATTGCAGCTACAATAAGCTCACCTCGATCGATCTTTCGAGCAGCCCGAATCTCACAAGCGTCGATTTGAGCCATAATGCGCTGACCGACATCGATCTCAGCGACAATCCGGCGCTTACGGATGTAAATGTCAGCGGCAACGCGCTCGAAAGCATCGAATTTGCCGACGACGCAAAGCTTGAAAAGCTCAACATCACCGGCACGGGTCTCACCGAAGATGATGTCGAAGGGATCGTTGACGCTGAGGAAATTATCAGCGACAGCGCCGCAACTCCGCCGTCATCCGGCGGCGATGACGACCCCGTCGATCCCGGCGACGATGATCCTGCTGATTCCGGCGACGATGATCCCGTCGATTCCGGCGACGATGATCCCGCCGATTCCGGCGACGATGATCCCGCCGATTCCGGCGACGACGATCCCGCCGATTCCGATAAACCGGCGGACACCGACGAACCCGCAGTAAGCGAGTCCGATTCCACATCTGCTGAGGAATCCGATCCCGCCGGCGATCCCACATCCGAACCCGACAGCGAGTCCTCGTCCGACCCCGAATCGACGACGGGTCCCGAGTCGTCCGCCGAGACAGACGGATCGACGACGCCGCCCGCCGGCGGCGATTCTCCCCTCGCCGCTGTCGTCTGCTGGATCATGATAGCGAGTTCGACGGCTGCAGCAGTCGCGGCAGCGTCGATAAAATCCCGCCGAGAAAGGTAATCCGCTCGCGATAATGAAAATGAAAACCACCGGCTCTGCCGGTGGTTTTTGTGTGCACAACAAAACAGTCGGCGACATTACCGCCGCCGACATAAAAGGCTTACTGAATCAGAAAATGAACGAAGGCTACGCATACACGACCGTGAAAAAGGTGTACTCCCTGCTGAACGAATACTTCAAATACCTGATGCAGCAGGAGGCAATCACGAAAAATCCCATGCAGAGCGCGCCGATGATACTGTGACAATCTTCACCCCCGACGAAATCGAGCGATTCAAGGCGAGGCGTCCATGCGCTTCCCGTTTCAATCACAAAAAGTCCCCGCCCGCGCTCATATACGAGCAGATCAGACGGGGATTTTAATCACTCTATCATTATACATCCTCAAGGAGCTTCTTCACTTCTTCAATACCAAGCCCCTGCTCATGTGCAATTTTGGAGAGGTCGTCATATTCATACTTTGCGCGCGACACGCCGTAACCGGATGAAATTTTGCGGCGGACAGCTCCATATGGAGTTTCCACTGTCTCGATCCGTCTGTCGAGAATATACCGATGCGTCGGCGTTTCCCGTACCCCGATGGTAGAGGTGTATTTGAAAATCAGGCGCAGCATTTTTTCTCGATCCTGCTCTTTACACATGACCCGAATCAATGTGCCTGGGCGGGATTTTTTCATGCCTATCGGAATGGTAAAGACCTCGTTTGCGCCGCCCTCAAAAAGGCGATCCGTTGCAAAGCCGATCTCCTCTGCCGTCATGTCGTCCACATTACAGGAAAGCTCCAAAACCGTGTCCGTTTTATCCTCGCCTTCGCCAAACATAGCGCGGACGCAGTTCGCGGTTTCAAAATCCTTTTTTCCCATTCCGTAACCGATCGCCTGTGTTTTCATCACGGGCATATCACCGAAACGCGTGACAAAATGTTTGAGCAGAGCGGCTCCTGTGGGGGTACACAGTTCCCCTTTAATGCCGCCTCCATAAGTGGGTACGTCTTGCAGAATGAATGCTGTGGCGGGCGCCGGGACAGGCAGAATGCCGTGAGCGCATTTGACGTGACCGCTCCCGACGTGAACGGGGGAGCATATCACTTCATCCGGCGCAAGCTCATTCATCAAAAGGCAGACCGCCGTAATGTCCGCAACCGCGTCCATTGTGCCGACTTCGTGGAAATGGATATCAGAAACGGGAACTCCGTGCGCGCGGCTTTCCGCCTCGGCGATCAGTCCGTAAACCGCAAGGACATCCTTTTCAACTTTTTCGGGAAGCTTCAAATCCGCAACAATGTGTTCGATCTCGTGCATCCCGCTGTGATGGTGATGCCCGTGTTCATGTTCGTGCGTATGCTCATGATCGTGTGTATGCTCATGATCGTGATGGTGTACATCCGGCCCCTCTTCCTCGCCATGAACGAGAACAGACATATGTGTGCCGGTGATACCGCACTTGACCGTTTTTTCTTTGCGGAATTCTACGCCCGGGATTCCAATCGTATTCAGCTTGTCTGCAAATCGATCCGGTTCGGGCAGAAGCTCCAAGAGCGCAGCCGTCAGCATATCTCCCGCAGCGCCCATTCCGCAATCCAAATAAAGCGTCCTCATTTTTTTGCCTCCATATGATTTATCATGTTTGCGGCGAGCGCCTCGTTTACCGAAACAGCGCCGTTTTGAACCGACTCTGAAATTATTCTTGTTTCGCGTTGCATTTCAACTCTCCAAACGATAGAAAATGTATTTTTGATTCGTATGCCAAACAAAAAAGGCATACGTCCTCTCTCTTCTGAGAAAACGCATACCTTCATAGTACGCCGTTCAAAAAGAAAATCTGCAAAGCACTTCTGTGCCGACGGTCAGCTTCTGCTGAACCATTTACATCATAGCACACTTATTCGGCGTTTGTCAAGATGTCGCGAACAGCTTTTTCACTTTTGCTGTCCGCAGTAAAATGATATGACCCCAAAAAAGAGAAGTTCAGACATTGGATATGGTATAATTAAGTCACCACACA
>CANRFY010000040.1 GCA_947630015.1 uncultured Clostridia bacterium | reverse complement strand
TGCGGATCTTTTATTTGCTTAATTGTGTGGATTGGCTATTATGACTTTCATAAAGGTGGGGATCTTTTGACGGTTACCAATGAAAAATCACAAAAATAGTAGCAATATAACAATTGTACTATCCGCTGAAGAATTTGATGTTTTTGTAAGTCGTATTTACGAATACACGGTTAAACTTGCAGAGATGAACGAGTATCATTTTAATGAGGAAGAACTTGATAAGCGTTATGATTCAATAGATAATCTCTATAACTATCTCATAGTTCAAAAACGTATATTCGAGACAGCAGCGTGAGAAATATAGTTCCTGATTTGTGGTTAAGAAACCCTGTGAAAAAAGTCTGTAAAAAATTTGCCGACTGTTGTATAATAAAAATAACACAGTTGGCTGATTTTTATGATAAGAAGAAAAAGAAAACGAATGAGCGAGGACCTAAAGAACATCATAGCACAGCTTATCAAGGAATACGACATCAAGGCAGTAGAGGATATTCAGGATGCACTAAAATACCTGTTAGACGGGACAATACAGGAAATGCTCGAATCAGAAATGGACGAGCATCTTGGGTATCGTGAATATTAATCGATTACTACAACGGCAAGAAAACCAAGAAAATACGCGGAAATTTCTGAGAAACCGAGATAGAAGTTCTGTAGGATCGTTACGGTATTTTTGAACCGCCGGTCATTAAGAAACGCCCAAAAGACATTTCCGGTATTGAACAGAAAATAATCTCTCTTTATGCAAAGGGCATGACGACCGGACAGATAAGCAAAAATATAGAGGATATTTATGGTTTTGAGGTAAGCGACGGCTTGTTTCCGACATCACGGATGGGTTTCTTCCACAGATATAAGAATGGCAGAAACGAACTCTGACATTGAAAGCCTGAATAGTGATTAACCTAAGTCTGAATAAGCAAAGGAGCGTGTTTCCAAGCGATACGGCACTTCTGAAGGCACTGTATCTTGCAACTCATGAGATCGCTAAGAAATGGACAATGCCGCTTCGGGACTGGGGGCAAGGTTCTGGGCGAGTTGGAGGTCATGTATCTGGACAGGTTCAGCTGAGCTACCGTGACAAATCATTCTGATCTTGTTCTTCTTTATTAGGCTGATTTGCAATAATACGCCTTGACAAATTATGGCATTTGTTGTATGTTGTACAAAAACAGGAGCAGAATTTTCACTGCTCCCAATAATTTCAAATTTTATCACAGTTGGTGAATTTACAGAAATTATTTCGCAGAGCCATTGAATCCGAGAACCCAGACACATAAGCTTCAGGCAAGGATAGATCGGCTCGCCGAATTCGGCAATAGTCACAAGCTCGTTCACCTTAAAAGTAGCAACCTCGCCCGCATCCTTCTTCTTGCACTCTGCCTCATCGCCCTTGATTTTCAGTACTCTGTAAACCTCGCTCACTCTGCCGGTTTTGAGCGCAACAAGAGCACCTTTCTTAATGGGAATGTCATAAAGAGGCGTACATTCGGGCAGATGTTCCTCGAAAACGAGTCCAAACTTCTTCTGCTTATTCATTCTATCAACTTCGGCTTGTATTCTTGCACGAAGTTCCGAATTTTCTATTTGGGCGATCAAATCGTTAATTGCTGCCATTTCCTTTTCCTTCCTTTGGACATTTAATGTTCTGGGACATACCCCGTTTCGTATAATGTATTTTTCGGAGCGAATATAACAGCTCATCCAAATACACTAAAATGCTCATGTTTTAATAGCACAGCATGGCAAGTTCGGTCTGCGTAACTTTGTGCCGCCACTTCAGCTTAACGTCCGGGTTTTGCCACACAATTATATATCCTATAGGAAATCCTTTATACAAAGAGTCAACCAAGTCTCTGACTTTGGAACTATCCCAGACAAAAGGACGCTGCATTTCCGGAATTGCAATGCTTCCGGATTTGATATTTGACAGCAATGTTTCGACTGTGTAGTTATTAACGATATAACGTGCCATACATCATTCCTCACTTTAATTTGTACTTCTTACCCACACCTCTGCCAACAATTTCGATCAACCCATTCTCATTCATCATGCGGGCAATAAGATAGGCTCTTGTCTTTTTGACATTCAGCAGTTCCTGAAGCTTTTCATCGGTCATTTCACCGTACTTTGCCAGATAGTCCACCACTGTTTTCATCTGTGGCGTAATTGCTGCAGGTGTTTTTGGGGCGAATACAGGAGCATTTTCAATAACCGCATCAGTTGCGTTCATATTGGGCAGTACAATTTTGAAGGCATTGGCTGTTGCTTCAATAGTAGGCTGAACCGGACAATTTTCGTAAAGTTTGAAAATACGGCGAATACCGGTGCCGTAGCTTTCAATCAAACGCAGACGGTGGAACACTTCCGCCAGTTTTTTATTTCTCGGCTGAGAAACACCAATGCGAATATCTTCAGTGGAAAGACCGGGCAGGAGACCGCCGAGAGAAATAAACTCCATCTTGCTGTCGTTTACATTTATGATAATACTGCCGCTGAAGCTGTAATCCCTATGCACAAGAGCGTTGAGAAGCGCTTCACGAATAGCTTCTTCGGGATAGTCCTGTTTATCCGTGCGAACAACGCCCTTGATCGTGGAAACAGTCTTGTTGCAAAGAGCAAGATAGTTTATCGCATCTTCAAACTGCTTGAATACAGAGCCGTCGAATTCCTTGCTGTCACGGAACTCCGTGCAGAATTCATCCTTGAATACAGCGATCTTGGTCGTGTGATGACACTGGTCGGAAAGCAGCAGAGCGAGGTTGGTATAAATATCGTTCTGCGTGATGCCTAACGCACGGTACTTCTGAGCGGAAAACTCAACGCCATACCGTTCAAATGCGGTCTCTGCGGTATGAAATGTCAAATCCTGTTCAAGGCTGCGGGTATCTTCATAAGTGTCACCGTCAGACTTTTTTATCATCTGCCGAATTTGTTCGGAAGATGCCTGAACACTGGATGCGCCTTGACGGACATAAACGCCGGTGGACTTCATGCCCTTGGATTTCAGATAGTAAGGCTTATAGCTTCCTTCTGCAACTTCGATCTGGATCACTTTGTTATCTCGGAGTATATACCGCACGAACATGGTCACATCCGGTGCGATCGCATCACGGATGCCGTTTGTTAAACGGGTATATGTTTCATCCACATTGTCAATGCCGATCAGATCACCTTTGTCATTAATGCCGAGATAGATAACGCCGCCGTCCGTATTTGCAAATGCGATGACTTCCTTGTAGATGTCATCGGTCATCTGAGATTTATATTCAATGCGCTCACTTTCATACTCCATATACAGCACCTCCATTGTAGCTTAACTATATTATACTCATATTTTCATAATTTTCAATAAGTTTGAGTGAAAATTCACTTTTTATTTACTTTTGATGTGAAAAATCACTTGTATCATGTTCAATGCCCTTCTGCACTTGCATTTTTGTAAGAATTGCAGGAGAGCTTTTTGCTTTATTGCATATCCGTCTGATTTTTCAGGTTTAAGACTTTTTCACCGCATATTCAGATAACAAAGAAAAATTGAAAGGAGAAATGCATATGATATTTTTTGAAGCTGTCAAATCAATGGTCACGCCGAGAATTGCTGCGGAATACTACAGACTGAATTTCAGATGAAAATGACAGACTACGCACCGAAGATGTGATCTTGGATTTGCAGGAGATGAAAAAACGAAGATATTTTCAAGACAGATGAAAATAGTAAAGATTTTATCTCAAGAGCGAACGATTTTCACGGAGCTGTGCTTCTCTGAACCGAGCATCGGCATTATGAAAAAGTGTGTATCTGCACGGGTTTATGAAATAACTCAAAGTTCCGTTAAGCAGGCTATGTCCGAGTCTGAATAAAGAACCGTGTAAATGTCAATAATAGCCATAGAAAATAAAAAACTATGGAGGAAAATAACATGAAAACAAGATCACACGGTTTAAGCGAAAAAGAAATGGAGCTTGTCCAGCTTTTGATGGCAGACTGCCAGAGCACAGGGGATATTCAGGCAAAATTAAAACGACTTTTTGCAGGAACCATTGAGCAGATGCTGGAAGCCGAAATGGACGAACATCTCGGTTATGAGAAAAATTCTGTTCTCGGAAATAACTCCGGAAACAGCAGAAACGGTTACGGCAAGAAGACGATCACCAGCGATTACGGTGAGTGTGAGATTTCCATTCCCCGTGACCGCAACGGAGAATTTGAGCCAAAAATTATTGAAAAAAGGCAGACGCGGACAAACGAAATTGAGCAAAAAATCATGCAGATGTACGCCAAGGGAATGAGTCAGCGTGACATCGAAGATACGCTGCGCGAGATATACGGAAGTGAAATTTCACAGGGACTTATTTCACGGATAACCGACAAAATTCTTCCCGAAGTAAATGAGTGGCAGAATCGTCCTTTGGAGAAAATTTATCCTGTAGTTTTCTTTGACGGGATAGTTTTTAACTCCCGAAAAGACAATAAAATTATCACAAAATGCGTTTATTCCGTCCTTGGGATCAACATGGAAGGACAGAAAGAAATACTGGGAACATGGATCTCCGAAAACGAGTCTGCGAGCTTCTATGCAAGCATATGCTCAGACCTTAAAAACCGCGGTGTTACCGACATTTTCATTGAACCATATGGTACATATGGTTTTGTCACAGATAATCTGACAGGTCTTTGTGATGCAATAAATGCGATATTTCCAAAGACAAAAAACCAGCTTTGCATTGTTCATCAGATCAGAAATTCCTGCAAGTTTGTGCCTTACAAGGACAGAAAAGCTGTGTGTGCAGATTTAAAGAAAATCTACAGTGCAGTCAACCTTGATGACGCTGAATATGCAAAAGAAGAATTCCGCGAAAAATGGGATAAAAAGTATCCTAATATCCTTAAATCATGGGACAAAAATTGGGCTGAACTTACAACATTTTTTGAATATCCGGAGGAGATCCGTAAGATAATATATACAACAAATGGAATACAATGTGCGGCTTTGGCTGTTCCATATTACACATGGGGAAACCGTGGAGAAAACCAGATGAGGGTATGGATGAACGTCAGATAAAAAGGCAGGAGAAATATATTATTCTTAGAAAAATTATCAATATCAACGAGGACAAATGCAGCGGCTGCGGAACGTGTGCCAATGCTTGCCATGAGGGAGCGATCGGTATAGTTGACGGGAAAGCGTAAAGACTTCGTTCGGCATAACTGCTGCGGCGAAGCCGTTCCTTATTTGCTGTGGTCACGCCACAGCCATATTGCTCCGATAAATTTAAATGAAAAATAACGCGACAAAATATTATAATTTGCCGTAGACAATGCGTTAATGGCAATATAGTTGATTCGGCGTAAGCTCCATGATTGTGGTAAAATTATGTTGAAACAGTTGACTTTTTAGCCAATTATGTAGTATAATATAAAGTGGAATTTTGTAATTTATGACGTATTTACAATTTCATCATACAGCCATAGACAGTATGTGTTGTGCTCCAAAAGAATTCGTATTTTCTTGATCATAACTATTACCTTTTCATATTTTTAAGATTAGCACTAACAATATATCCGTTTTCGCTTACCTGAACCGCTATACGCTGAGTTATACCGTTGTATGTAAACTCATATATTGTTCTTGGGTTACGCTTACCTTGTGTGCCAACAACATTTCCCTGATACACAGCTTCAAGCACATAGTCAGGAATATCGGCATCAGCTATTCCTTTCCCATTAAATTGTTTTCCATGTGTGTCAATAATATGCTTTAATCCCGATTTGTCATTACCCGTTTCAAGCCAAACGATTTTCCCTGTTGGATCACGAGTGACGAAAACAACGTTTTCTACTGTGAATTTTGTTCCTGTCATTTTAAGTTCATTTATAAGAAGATTTTTTTCATTTTCCCTTGCTTTAGCAGCCAATTCACCGTTTTCAAGCGTAAGCTGCGGAGAACCGCTTGTGCCGTTGGCGAGTCCGGATTTTGCGGGGATATGGATAATTGATTTTCAAAATGCGGTCAGCCCCACAGGCTGACCGCTGCTTTTTATTATATGCTATGATCTTTTATCCAATTGACTGATGCTTTATGCTCAATCAAGACAGGTTTTTCAATAGTACCAATATTCAGCACTAATTTTGTTGCTTTTTCAAGGTTTATCGGATTAATAAATGTAGCATTTGAAAAAATAATATTTTCAAGATAAGCATTTTCAAAGTCGATATTGGTAAATGAACATTTATCAAATGAAGTGTTCCATATTCCAATATTGATAAAAGATGAATCAATAAATGAACATTTGTTAAAAATGCAATCAAAAAATTCTGCCTTGTTTAAATTAGTACATTCAAAATCTGTTTCAATAAAATTCGTATCATTTACTTCGCTTTTGATAAATTGAGCATTTTTAAAAGATAGATGACTGAATTTACAAGAGTATATTTCTGTATAATAAAAATCGATACCATTCAGTTCTGTATCTGTAAATACACATTCTGTAATAATAGAATCTGTCAATAGTTGTAACTGCTCATTTGACAGCAGTTTAAAGTTAATATTTTCGAGAACGAGCTGCTCACCGCTTTGTCCTTCGGATTTTATCCATTTTGCATGATTTTCAAAAAGCACATTGAGATTATTGTTCATGATTATCTCCTTTCTTGTGATACCATATTATCTTATCCGAATACCCCTTTTCGTTTATGGCTTTTATTAATGAATCTCTATCAGACTTTGTCAATCTTCGGGTATCAATTATGACATTATGCCCGTTCGCAAACTCTTTTTCAATTTTTGCTATTGCTTTCGACAATTTAAAAGCACCTTTTCGTGCTGATGTGATTCCATTTGGATTTGATACGAAACTTTTTACATCCCATTTTGTACCGGTAACAGTATCAATAAATTCAGCACCATTGTTCTTTTGAGGGTCACGAATGATTTTGTGAAGTAGTCCTTGCTTTTCAAGATTTAATCCAATTGATCTTTCTTTTCTTCCTTGTGGTAATATCTTGTTTGCATGAGAGGGATCCCTTGCTAAATCTAAGTATTCTGAATATGTACGTCCGCCCTGATAATTTCTTTTAACTTTTTCTTCATTTTCCCTTGCTTTAGCAGCCAATTCACCGTTTTCAAGCGTAAGCTGCGGAGAACCGCTTGTGCCGTGAGCAAGTCCGGAATTTTTGCCATCAGCCATTCCTGCTCACCGCCTTTCGGTTAGCAGTATTGCGGGTTTTAAGCGTATTGTCAGGAATGATTATCTCGATCCCTTTATTGACAGCATAATCAAAGCATTCCATAACTTTGTCGTTTGAACCGCATACATCATAAACTATGATAGCTTTAAGATCAAGATTATCTACTGTATAACGTATCTTCCAGAGAAGCCTTTCATACTCTTCTGTATTCTGCAAATGTGATTTAGTACTTATAGCAACGACCGAACATTCTTCATAGCCGGCAAGTGCAAAAGCAGCACTTCTCTCAGTCGGAATTGAAATGTTAGGTATCACTACTGCACCGATCTCTACCATAAACCAAATTGCATCAACTCGCGCCTTGAACAGCCTGTACTCGTTTTCAATAACGTGTATATCTCCAAATTCTGAATAATCGGGAGCAATAATAAATTTTACACCTTCAAAACGTTTTTTGAAATAGTCAAGCCTTGCCGTATCATCGTGGTAGATCGCTTCATACAAACCTCTCTTACCATCAAATTCAGAATCATACTGGTAAAAACATACTCCCGTCCGCTCCGTCTTATGATAAAGTCCGGTTTCTGAATAAAGCGCAAGGAAATCAGGGTAAACATCAGTTCTGCAATAAAGAGCAGGAAGATCTTTTTCACCGCAGCTATGTGTCAGATTTGTGTAATTTAGAAAATTATAATTCAATAGTTTGCTTAATGTTTCTTTTGTTTTCAAAATCGCATTCCTCCTTCATTGTTTATTAGAAATTATTAAAATTTTGTATATTCTGCCGATTGACAAAGGAGAGGGGGTGCGATATAATATTAATATATGTATTATTTACATCATAACCCCCTAAAGCGCATTGACTTGCTGCGGCAACAGTTCGTCAGTGCGTTTTTCCTTTGTTGAATATTAATGCACTCAAAGGCAACACCCCTTTCTATAATATTCCAAGTCATATTATACCACAATATATAGAGATTGTCAAGCGTTTTATACTATATATTGTGTTTTAATTATCAGTCCACTGAAATCCGGGGATTTCATGAGCGAAAATGCTCCATTCAAGCCACTCATCACTGTGAAGTCTGCCAATAACGATCCAGTGAGGTACGTCCTCATACCGGGCAAAACGCTTGATATAGGTGAGATCGTGATAATTTCCTGCTTCGAGCAACCTCTTGTAATGTTCGGGCTTGATAAGTGTATCACGAGCAAAGGAATCAGCATTATCCTCCATTTCCGACCTTACCGTATCAAAATCCACAAAACGAGTGCTTAGATCACCGTTAAGCAGATGACCGACTTCATGGAACAAGCTGAACCAAAACCTATCAGCATTTTTACCACGGATAGTTACACAGAGGATAACCTTTCCGCTGTCTGTTTCCTTGATAAATCCCTGAACAGGCGCACCACGGAAATGACGTACAACATCAAAAGCTACCCCACATTCCGCAAAGATAGATTTGAGGTTCTTTATCATGGTGTTCGGATCAGTCTCAAACATCTGCTTTTTTATAGCAGGAATGCTGTCAGAGAGCTTCTTGCTGTCGAACTTAACAGCGATCTCTGCCTTCTCAGTTTGTATCTCGCATAATCTCTGCCAAGCAAAGAGGATATACGGATCAACAGCAGTACTTGTCTTGACCTGCACACGATAGGCAGCGTTATAGGTAATTTTCGGGATCACCGTAAGACTGGTCACACACAGGAGTTTGCGGAGCTGAATTATTTTCTCAGGGATACCGCAGTTGTTATACATGATCTTGACACCGAGGAAATAATCGACAATGTCTTTCATCTTCTTGTAGATCGCTGTTTCTTCCTCTGTGATACCATTCTTTTCTTCCATCTCAGCCATATAAGAATCGTATTCAGCCTGATAAGAAGCCCATGTGCCACTATTTTCACCAAGAGCTATATCGAGTTTACGGGCAAAAGACACAGATATTTCCTTTGTACCGTTAATAATCGTAGAAATATGCTTAGGGGACACTCCGGTACGAATAGAAAGTTCCGATTGAGTCATATTTCGCTTTGATATCTCAGAAAGCAAGCGTTCGCCGGGATCTATTACTTTGTTTGTCTCCGTCATATCTACTCACTATCCTTTTTGAAAAAGTGATGTTTAAAATATATTACCCAACAGGTAACACACATCTTATAAATATTATACCTCTATCAGAAATACCAAGTCAATAACGTAACGATAAATTCAACATTTTCAATAAATATATTTTAAAAAATTTGTATAAATTCTACAGCAAAATTGACCGATGAGGAAAAGGCGAAGCTTTGCGCCATGTCCACGTTCTTGACGCAGCTATGTCCGACGGCGGACACGTCGGCTTTTACAGCTAATGTATGTTTGATTATCCCACCCACAAGGATTTCGGCTCAGGAGACAGGATATGCTATCACGGCGTAACGGACCCGTTTATGGGAATACTCGTTGCAAAGACCCGCACCCGTTGGGGACGTTTCAGACCATGGCTGTTCAGCGGCACGGTACTGAACGCAGTGGTGCTTTATGCGCTTTTCTCCGCTCCCGACCTTAGTGAAAGCGGAATGATGGTTTACTTTGCAGTCATTTATATTTTGTGGGGAACTACATACACCATGATGGACATACCCTACCGGTCGATGATACCTGCCGTTACGGATCTTCCCAAGGACAAGGGCAACACCGCACAAAAACCGCCTTAAGGCTTTGCCGCACATCTGCTTGCATATTTTCCGTCATATTGCCCGAAAATCCCTTGAAATACGCAATGTATTCAAAAAACTAAAGTTTTTGCGGGATTTTCAGTCAATCTGACGTGTTCTCCCCTACTACAGGGGAGGTGTCAGCGAAGCTGACAGAGGGGCTGACCGACAGACTAAAATCTGGCGGCGCATCTGCACGACAATCTTTGTGCGGTATTGCCCAAGGAAGATCTTTCGGCAGTGGGACGTACCTGCGCCGGTATAGGCTCGGCGCTTATACAGGTGGGCGCTATCATCACGGTCTGAAGCCTTTGGCAGATGAGATACTATGTGTGCCCATATGAGATCATTACAGTTTCAGGCTATTGACAAATAGCGTTCTGTGTACTATAATAAAATTAAGGCAATACCGCACAAAGATTGTCGTGCAGCTGTGCGGCAAAGCCGTAAGGCGGTCTTTGCGCGGTATTGCCTTAATTCCAAAAGGAAGATACCCGACGAAAAATATATGCCCGGTAATATTCTTAGAAAGTTGTGAATTTATGAAACTATTAAAAAGCAGCCGCTTCTATGCTTTTTTTATTATAATAATAGCAATAGTCATTTTTTTAGCAATATATGTGTATTCCATTGTAACAGGAAATATCCTCGAAGATGCGGCAGTCAGCAACATCAGGGAAGTTGCTGTGCATGACCGTAATACAATTACGATGTTTATTGAATATAATTGGAAAAATCAGCAGCGTATCGGCGAAAGACTGAAGCGGAACAGTGATAAACTGAAAACCGTAAGTCAGATCAATGAGTATCTGGGGCTGGAAGCATATGAATCCACATTTGATAAAGTCTATCTGCTTATGGAAGACGGTTCCTACTATACTGACATTACCTATAGAAAAGACAGCGAAACGCCCGATTATTACCCGTATATGGATATGTTTGCAGATACGGATGATTACAAAGTCATAGGTTATGCCCCGCTCCCTGTGATGGGTTCCGATAAGGTCGTTATTTACGGTTATAAATTATCAGGCAATCCCAAAGATGAAGTATTATCCGGTATAAAAATAGGCGAGGATCAGAAAGAAGTCTATGCCGTGATCGGCATTTGCAAACGGTCTACTATCATGGACGGTCTTGTAATTGAAAATTATACCGATGATTCAGGCGAGCCGCAAGGGTACAGTTCGGTCGTCAATAGAAACGGCGAATATGTTGTGGACAGAAAAGATGCGGCAAGTTCCGATCCTGACAGCTTGTTTGATATCATAAAACGCTGCAGCAGTTCTGACCTCACGGCTTCTGATGTACAGAAAAAAATGAATGCAGGCGAAGAGTTCTGGTTTTATATGGAAAAGAACGGCGTCCGTGAACTGAACTACTGCACACCGTTAAAAAGCAGCAGCGTCAATTGGTATTTTATCATGTCGGTAAGCGATAAGGTAGTGAAAGACCAGACAGAATTATTTGTCTTGCTTATCATTGCAACAATGAGTGCTGCGGTCATTGTCATCATCATTGCTTTTATATCGGCTATTATCATGCAAAGAAAAACACAGATAGCCCACGCACAGGAAAAAGCACAAAGTGAATTTTTGTCCAATATGAGCCACGAGATCCGCACGCCGTTGAATGGTATTATCGGATTAAATTACCTGATGATGAATGCGATCGATTCGCCGGAGAAACATCTTCAAATAAAAGAATGGCTTAAAAAATCACAGAATACGGCTGAATACCTGCTTGCACTGATAAACGATGTATTGGATATATCCAAACTTCAAGCGGGGAAAGTTGAAGTTACCCGTGCGCCGATGCTTGTCGAAGCAATGTCAGAATCTGTTTGTTCCATGCAGTATGATAATATCACAGGACACGGCATTACATTTGTAAAAGATCTCCATATCAAAGTTCCATGTATACAATGTGATGAGGTACATATCAAACAAGTGCTTATGAACATTGTCGGCAATGCGGTAAAATTCACACCGGCAGGCGGGACTATCCAATTTACGGTAGATCAGAGCATGATCGATGAAAATCATGTCATGACAACATTTGTATGTGAGGATACAGGCTGCGGCATGAGCAAGGAATTTCTGAATGAAATTTTTCATAAATTTACCCAAGACCGCAGCAGCACCTCCAACTCCACCAAAGGCACAGGCTTGGGCATGGCTATCAGCAAGCTGCTTGTCAATGCCATGGGAGGAGAGATATATGTAGAGAGCGAATTGGACAAAGGCAGTACGTTTACGGTCGAAGTTCCCGCTGAGATTTGTGAAATTCCCGACTATATGAAAACACATACAGATGCAGCTGAAAAAACATCTGACAATTCCAATAACGATGTCAGATCAATGAAAATTCTTGTAGCCGAGGATAACGAACTGAATGCGGAAATACTGATGGAGATATTGAGTCAGTCAGGCTTTGATCCCGTACATGCGCAGAACGGTCAGGAGGCTGTGGAGATCTTTGAGAGATCTAAGATAAATGAGTTCAAGATCATTCTTATGGATATGCGGATGCCTGTTCTGGACGGCTGTGAGGCGTCGTCAAGAATAAGGGGACTTGACCGTGAAGATGCCAAAACGGTCACCATTTTTGCCTGCACCGCAAACAGTTTTCAAGAGGACAGAGAAAAGGCTTTGACAAGCGGCATGAATGACTTTTTAACAAAGCCGATCGATATCAATGCCATGCTCCGCAAAATGGAAAAAATCGAACGTGAAAAACATAATGTGCAATAAGGAGAAAAAAATGAAAAGAAGAATTACTGCATTTTTATTGCAGATCATTTTAGCAGCGGCATTCTGCCTTTCCGGTTGTTCTGAACCTCCAAAAATAGAAAAGGAAATTATTATAAAAGTACCTCATTCCTATACAATGAATTGCATCGCCGATGAAAATATAAAAAATGTCTATACTCTCCTCGAACTTGCAAGCCGGGATTTTATGGCACAATATGACAAAAACGTAAAAATAAAAGTTGTGGAATTTGAAAGCGGCGAGGAAACAAAAGCCATAACAAATTCTTTCGGAACAAGCGATGCAGCAGATATATTATATGACGGATTTTTCAATATGAGTTCGTTTATCCATACGGGAAAGGTCGTTCCGATAGATGATGTCCTTACACCTGAAATGGAAAAAGATATATATCCTGCATTTCTGGAACACGGACGATTTAATAATAAGCTCTATATGCTGCCTTATATGAGTTCCGAGAACATTCTCATATATAACAGGGAAATGCTTGAACAATATGGCTTAGGCGAATATATTGACGAGGGAGAAGTTATTTCAGAATGGAGCATTGAGGACTGGACAAAGATATTGGATACGCTTGCGGACGGATTTGCAAAAGAGGGCAAAGGCAGAGTTCCCATGATGATGTACGCAAAGGATAATCAGGGTGATACGCACATAATGACAATGCTGCGTGCTTTCGGCGGTGATCTGTTTGATAGCAGCAATCAGTTTGATCTTGCGGATGATCCCGATATAATTGCTGCACTAAGGTGGCTTCAGAATGGTGTGGATCGGGGCTGGTATATGCCTGCTCCATATTACAAGACCATGTCCGATAACAGCAGTAAATTCAAAATGGACGAGCTTACTTTTTATAACTTTAATCTTGGAAGCTCAACGTACAGCAGAGTAAAAGAGGATTACAATGCGGAAACTAAAACATTCAAGAAATACGGCTTTGTAAATTATCCGGGCAATCACTGCACTATTTTCAACGATGGATTTGAGGTTTTCGATAACGGCGACAACGAAAAAATAGAGATCGCAAAAGATTTCATAAGATATTTCTATGAAACCGATAAATGGCTTGAATGTTCCGCCGGAAGTATCCCGGTAAGTAAAAAAGTCATGGAAAAATATAAAGATGATATATTACTTTTGGAGGCGTTTTCACAGAATTCCGTCAATTCCGTGGATTATACACATAATCTCCCGAACTGGCAGGGCAATGATGATTCTGTCAGGAACGTATTTTATAAAGAAATAGCGCTTCTGATGCTCAAGGATGCAGATGGTAATTTTGCTGTTACACCCGAAGAATGTGCGGAAAATTTGCAGAAAAAATTAAATGCAGCTATATCGGAAGGGCAAAAAAACAGTACGCTTCATGAATAAGAAATGTTGTACAGTATTCAAAAAGCAGCGCTGTTGGTGTCCGGTCCGACTGTTGCGTTCACTTGAGCAATGTAATTTCTTATCCCGTCAAGCTGTTTCTTGTGCGCGGAATTTACGTCCTGTACGAGGGCAATCTCGCTGTCGTAAAATTCCGTCTGCTCCCGCAAATCGTCTTTTGTGATAAGTTCTTCAAGCATAAGGTCTATCGCCTTGTGCTTTTTTTGTGTTAATTTGTCAATTTCTGCTCGGAGATGTTCCGTATTAACTGTCGGCTCGTTTTTAAGTAAAATTTGACAAATATGAATTTTTATGATATAATCGTACTGTCGGGTATTTAATAAATAGATCTGTATTTACTGAGGGCATAAATATGAAATATGCAATAGAATTATATTTTGATATAAAAAAAACTGAAAAACGGCTTTTGGATATGGCTCAAAAAATTGCAGACGAGAAAATAAGTACAAGGTTTTTAGAATACAAAACAAGACCGCATATTACTTTAGCCTGTTTTAATAATGTTGATGAAGGACAAATGGAAACATATCAAAAATTGTAATTCAGGGAGAAAAAGCTATAACAAGAACAAGAAAATCAATAGGAACTCATTTTTCAATGTGTGTTCAGCCCTCATTTATTATCGGAACAAACGCAGCTTATAACTCTGAAAACCAAAAAAGAAAAGGCCGGCTCATAATATCAACCATAGGTTTATATTGATTTAACCAACAGTAGCTGTTCATAATATCAGACATAATTTATAATGAAATCATAAAGGAGGTAGATGCTATGAGCATTAAAATTTCGGAAATGATAAAAGAACTGAGACTGCAAAAGGGAATATCTCAGGAAATACTTGCTGAACATATGGGAGTGACCGTTCAAGCGGTGAGCAAATGGGAAAACGGACTTTCATGCCCCGATATCGGCGGACTTCCCATGCTGGCGGATTTTTTCGGCGTTTCCATTGACAGACTGCTGACGGGAAAAGAAATGGTTTCGGAAAAAAATGCACTTCCCTTTCCCGACGATGAAATAATGCGGGTCGTGCAGGCAATTGGAAACAATATACTTGATCTGAGTGAAGTATCGTATGATACCCCGATAAAGCTCATTTTGCCCGATATATCCGAACAGCCGCTGCTTACTGTGGAAATAATCGGAAACTGCTCAATAGATGGTGACATAAACGGCAGCGTTAATGCACAAGGTTATGTAAACTGCGGCAATGTGGGACAGAGTGTTAATGCGGCAGGCGGCGTAAACTGCGGAAATGTAGGACAGTGTGTTGATGCGATGGGCAGCGTGAACTGCGGAAATGTAGGGCAGTGTATTGATGCGATGGGCGGCGTGAACTGCGCAAATGTGGGGCAGAGTGTTAATGCAGAGGGCGATGTACACTGCTCAGATGTTCACGGCGATGTCAAGGCTGACCATGATGTGTACTGCCGGCATATTGACGGAGATGTGGAATGCGGAGGAAATGTTATCTTAAAACAATAAGAACTTGTCCGCATAGACTAAGATTTGTGAAAAGCAAAATAAAAAATGTTCAAGCAGACGAAAATTTATTTTTCAAAGATACTTATGACATTGCTCTTACAAAGCTTGAACCGGTCATTTATTCTGGTATGCACCATAAACTGTTAGGAAAGATAGGAAAATTTATATGACGGTAAATATTTGTTTGCAGGGCAAACACAAAACAAATAGCACATAATTTCAAATTGCTTTTTTAAATAAGCCGTCTTAAAACTAAAGTAGGGGTGTTCAGGGGCAGTTTTGCCCCTGAATTTTGAAAAGTCATATGACTTTTCTGCGCTTTCTATATTAAAGAAACATTATTATGTAAACATCATTCAAGCAATATGTTTACATAGTTCAAAATGCTTAAATTACAAAATATTCGTTTTGCTTTTTCGGATAAAAATTGTTTTTGGATTTTTGCAGTTTATGCAATTTTTCAAAAATGCTATATGTCGCTGTTTGAGTATTTTGAAAAATTTCTTGTTTACAAAAATATGCGGTTTAAGCAAATTTCAACCGTTGAGAAAAAGTATGTTATTCAACCGTGGAGAATAGCTGTATTTTCTTAGCAAGCATAGATTTTGTGGTGACAAAATCAAACTATTTGACTATCAGACTAAAGGCATCAGGCTTTTATTAAAAAATATGTATGTTTATGGTAAATTATAACAGAAAGTCTTTCAGGATAAAGATTGCAGTTTTTAACATAAAATGGAATTTAAATATTAAATTTAAATGAACGGGCATTAACAACTCGTTCATTTTTTGTATTTTACTGCAATTTTTAATGCGTTTACTGCAAACCTCTTGACAAACTGTTCAAAAAAATGTAAAATTTGTTTAAGCGCACAATTGTGTTTCAAACAAATCAAGGAGGTATTTTAATATGAAAAAGAACAAATTTTTATCTTTGCTTGCGGCAGCGTTGGCTGTTGTATGGTTGGTTGGGTGTCAGGCTGATACTGTCACGGGACAGGCTGATACGGAGCAAACTGTTCAAGAAACTCAACAGACTACCGAAACAACGTCAAAGCAGACTGAACAGCTAATTGATGAAATCGAAGCAACAGAGGAAATAAATTCAGCGCAAACTACTCAAAGTCTTACCGAAACGCAAATTGAAACAGAAGATTTTGTGTACCCCGACGACCCGCTTACTGCGGAAAATCTGCTTAAAATAACAACAGAAGCGAAAGTCAGACTTGTTCAGTCCGGCCAAATGAAGAGCCCATGGATGACTTACCGTTTTGGATTGATCGATGCCGATTTCGATGGGTTTCCCGAATTAGAGCCTGTTCACATTAAAATAGCATCAAAGATCATAGCTAATGTGAGATTTCCCAAATACATAACATCAAGC
>CANRFY010000039.1 GCA_947630015.1 uncultured Clostridia bacterium | reverse complement strand
CGTTTTCTGGGATTGTTAAGGGTCTCTTTGCCGGCCAGCAAAGAGACCCTTAACTTTTTTTAACTTTGCAAAAGTTTAGAATAGTAGGAAAGGCGAGAATCGCCAAGGATAAACCCCTTAGCGCTTTTCTGCCCTTTCTAAAGGTCCCGCATTCGTTTCCGCGCTCAGCACCCTGACGGGGGCCACGCCTGCGATTCGATCAGATTGCATATATCGGACGCCGCCGTATGCGGCACCACCTGGCGCTGATTTGCCGCCATGCGGTCCCTCTCCGAACCCTGAAGAAGTCTGTCGCACGCCCTCACGAGGCCGAGCCTCGGATACGGCACCGCAACCGACATCCCGTGATGCTCGAAGAATCGCATATTTTTCGATTCGCAGCCCGGGATCGGCGTGATATGGATGAGCGCCGTTCCGGCGACGGCCGCTTCCGACGACGAAAGTCCGCCCGGCTTCGTTATGAACAGATCGCACGCGCGCACATAATCGGCCATATCGGACGTTTTTTCGAGCGCGATGCAGTCCGGATACGATTTTTTCACCCGCTCGTACAGCTTTTTATTGCTGCCGCAGACGACGATCAGCGTCACATTGTGCCTGTCGTAATGGCGGTACAGTATATCGACGACGCGTTCGAGCCGGCCGGCTCCCATGCTGCCGCCCGAGATCAAAAGATATTTATGCTCCGGCGTCTCGTCGAGGCCGAGACGGCGTCTGCACGCCGTCCTCGTATCCGTGCTGCCGTCGACGGATTCGGCCGAGAATCCATCCCCTACCGGTATCCCGAGCGGATAAAGTCTGTCCTTGTCGATGCCCTTTTTCGCAAAATCGCCCGTCAAGTCGACCGTCGGGACTATATAGCAGTCGCAGTCCGTCTCCTCAGTGAACGGCGTACACGTATAATCTGTCGCGATGAACACGGTGCGCGGGACGCGCACGCCGCGCCGCTTCAGCGCAGTCATTATCTCGGTCGGGAAAAGATGCGACATCACGACGACGTCGAAGTGATTCTTGGAAAGATAATCGCCCATGACGTCAGCTATCCGCTCGTTCAGATAATATACGGGCGAACGGAACGGCAGTTTCCTGTATACCTCCCCGAGGCAGTAGATCGCGCCGAATACGTGCGGCGCGTTTTTCGCGATCGTGATATATGTATTGTCGACGGCGTTCGTCAGCCTGTCGCCGACAAGCTCATACGGATTCAGCGTCACGACGTGATGTCCGCGCGCCGAAAGCTCGTCGGCGACGGCGTGAGCTGCGGCGTTGTGACCGCCGCCCGTGCCGCATGAAAGGATCAGCGCGTCCATAATGCTCTCACCTCGAATTTTCCTTTTTCTTCATGGCTGCGGAGCAGCTTAAATTCCACCGCCGCCGCGATTATGGTGAATCCGGCCGCGACCGGCACGGCGACGCGTATGACGAACATCGCGATCGCGGTGCAGATATACGTCGTGATCGTGCGGTGGAAGTGCGACGTTATTATCACGACGACTGAAAAGAAGATGAAGAAGAACGCGAGCGTAAAAACGGGCGTCAGATACGGATAAAGTCCGAGCAGCGATCCGAACGACGACGCGATCCCCTTTCCGCCGGAGAATCCGTAGAATATCGGAAAAACGTGACCCAAAACGGGCGCCGCGATCACGATCGGCAGCCACGCGTTGTCGGCGGCGGAGCCGCCGCACGCGTACATATACGCCGCGACGGGGCACAGCGCCTTGCCGATATCGCACGTCAGCGTCAGCGCGCCCACGACAAATCCGCCGTGGATAAACGCGTTCGCCGTCCCGGGGTTCCCGTCGCGGCTGACGAGCGACACATCCTCAATATGAAAAACGCGCGAAAACACGCGTGCATACAGTACGCTGCCGGACAGATATCCGACAAGAGCAAATATAAGCGCCTTCACGGCGGCGTCCATCTCGAAAGGAGACGGCACGGTCAACACCTGCTTTCTTTATTTGGTAATATATGTTTTTGTGGGTACACGGCGCCCACATTGATCGTTAATTTAAATTGAACTGTCCGAATCGGCGTCCGTCCGCCGCTTTTTTGATTTTCCGCTTTTGCGGCCGCAAAAGCATATAAAGTATACGGGCAGCGACAGCGCCGCAGCGGCTGCGGCGTCGATCACCGAATGCTGCCGCAGAAACAGAGTCGACGCGCAGATCAAAAGTCCCGCGGCGGCGTAAGCGATCCGCCACCGCGTCGTTCCGAGGCGTTCCGAATGCCACGCCGCCGCCATCACGCCGATCGTAGTCGAGACATGAATGGACGGGCAGACGTTCGTATTCGTATCGAAGCCGTAGAACGACTCGACGAGCCGCGTCATGAAGTTGTCGCGCGGGAATTCCGCCGGTCTTAATTCCTGGCACGTCGGGAACAGAAGATATATAAGTATCGTCGCCGTATTCGTGATGATGATGAACCACATCAGCCGTCTGAACGATCCGATGTCGAGAAAAAATGTATATACAAGCGTTCCGATCAGATAAACAAACCAGAACATATACGGTATCAGGAAATACTCGCAGAACGGTATTTTATCGTCGAGCGCGCAGTGTATGGGCGTATATACGTCGACCGTATAAAGCCGCTCGACGAACAGAAACGCAAGTCCGTAGACGGGCCAGAACAGAAGCAGCAGAATATGTCTGTATTCCGGCTCCGTTATTTTATCTGGACGAAATTCCCTCCAGCGAAACCTCAACCTGGCCGCCTCCTTCCTTCGAGTCGGCGATCCGTCTGAGCCTGATCAGTCTCGGGCGGTTATAGCGCTGGATTATTATGTACGGGAGATGTCCGATCGCATACAAAACCGCGCACACGATCCCGCCGGCGCCGCTCCACAGAAGCACGCACACAAATCCGAGTAGCGCGCCGACTATATGCGTCAGCTCCGCGACGCACGTTTCCGTGATGAGCAGGGGCAGGCGCGATATATAATCGCCGTCGAGCGCCTTGCGCGGCATGAACATCGGCACGATCCTGCTCATGTCCGGCACCTTGTTCTGCCACGATTTTACGCGCAGCTTTTCGTATATTTTTCCGTCGCGTTCAAATTTCAGCGTTCTGAACGGGAACGAGTCGGCGTGGAATATCTCCTTCGGACACAAGCGCCCGACGACGAATATGACGGCGCTCAGCATCGCAAGATATATAAGGCATTTTATCATTTGCAGCCGTGATCCTTTCAGAATTGTAAAAAGCGCGCGCCGATCTGCGGCGCCTCCGGCGCTTTTTTATGGAACGACGGGCGCGTCCCACACCCCGTTAGCCTATATTATACACTTATGCAAACTAAAATGCAAGACTTGCGCGGCCGAAAATTGCAAAACGTGCGTTTTTGCAATTTTCCCCGCCGCTTTGCGTTTAAATTCGATATTTTGGGGCTTTGCCCCAAACCCTGACTTAAGGAACTTCTTATAAGAAGTTCCTTAAGAATCTTCAAGAATTTTTATGACAGTGGTTATAGGGCAAGTGTGCTTGCCTCTGCATCGCGCGTTTGTGCAAGGGCGAAGTAGTCGCGCGGGCGCGAACACCGATGGTTCATGGCAAATGCGTTCATCTCTGCGCCGCGCGTTCGTGCAATTGCGTGCGGATCAAGGCCAAGCGGATATAACAACGGCGGCGGAGGGTTCCGCCGCCGTTATATCAGCCGTCGATCTTAGTGCCGCAGTTATTGCAATAGAAGCTGCTCTCCGGGATAAACGCTCCGCACTTCGGGCAGATCTGTTTATTTTTAAGCTCCGCGATCTGTTCCTTAAGTCCCGTGATCTCCGCATTGATCTCGGTTATATCGGTCATAAGATCGCTTATAGCCTCCATTGTATCGTCGCCGTCCATGACGGCGCTGTAATACAGTCTGCCGATCCCCTCATATGTGCATTCAAGCTTAGTTTCGGCGATATGGAGCTTATAGCGCAGCTTTGCCAGCGTCGTTATCTCATTCGCCTTTTTTACCGTATAATTCGCCGCGTCGTTCGCGGTCTTTGCGACATCGTCCCAAAACGTCATGATCAAAACCTCCCTGTCATTTCGTTATCTATTATTATACGCCGATATTTATGAAATGTCAAACGAAATTATGCGCGCGCATAACGGCGCGCCGCGCGCGGGATAATAAAAATAAAAGAGGTGACGTTATCATGAACATTTCAAACGACGAATACAAGCGTTACGCGAACGGGACGGCGAAGAAATCGCCGTGTGCGAAGAACTGCGTTCACGCGTTTTTATCGGGCGGGCTTATATGTCTTTTGGCCGAGGGACTCGCGGCGCTTTACCGCGCGCTCGGCGCGGATGAGGAAGATTCCGTCGTGATCGCGTCGGTGACGCTCGTATTCATAGCGGCGCTGCTGACCGGCATCGGCGTATTCGACACGATCGCGAAATGGACGGGAGCCGGCACGCTCGTGCCGATCACGGGATTCGCCAATTCCGTCGTATCGCCCGCGATCGACAACAAAGCAGAGGGCTGGGTTTTAGGCGTCGGCGCGAAGATATTCACGATCGCGGGTCCCGTGATCCTTTACGGCACGCTGTCCGGCGCTGTATACGGCGTCATATACTGGCTCATATCGCTCGCAAAATAGCGAAAAATTTCACGGTACGCGAATGATTTTTTGCAAAATCACGCGCCGCGATGGAAATGCGCTTAAATTTGTGGTACAATATGATCGCACGATAATTCGCAAAAACAACATCGTCGGGGTAATGATGATATGAGATCGCTCAAGGAACTTTTCAGGATCGGATACGGGCCGTCAAGCTCGCACACGATGGGACCCGCTCGCGCGGCGGAGGAGCTTCTGCGCCGCGCGCCGGAGCTTGACGCGGCGCGCGTCGTCCTATACGGCTCGCTCGCCAAAACGGGGCGCGGACACGGCACCGACGACGCCATTTTATCCGTGCTTGGCGCGGATCGCACCGTCGTCGTATTCGACGCGGACGAGGTCCGCATCCCGCACGAAAACACGCTCGATCTTATCGCGTATAAAAACGGGCGCGAGATATGCCGCTTCCGCGCGATGTCTGTCGGCGGCGGAGCCGTCGAGATCGAGGGGGAGGCGTCCGAGGACGGCGGCGAGGTCTATCCCGAGCGATCGTTTCTCGAAATATCGCGGCTCTGCACGCGTCAGCGTATGCGGCTCTCCGATTACGTTTTCATGCGCGAGGGAGACGGGATAAAGGATTATCTCGGCCGCGTCTGGGACGTGATGAACGACGCCGTCGATCGCGGCGTCGCCGCCGTCGGCACGCTGCCCGGCGGACTCCACATCGAGCGAAAAGCGCGCTCGCTTTATCGCGGCGGCTATTCGGGCGAGCGCGACGCGGACCGCGAAAAGCGTCTCGTCTCCGCCTATGCATACGCCGTCGCCGAGGAAAACGCCGGCGGCGGCATCGTCGTGACTGCGCCGACCTGCGGCGCGTGCGGCGTTCTGCCGGCCGCGCTTCGGTACTGCTCGGAGCTTGCAAACGCAGACCGCGAGCGCGTCATACGCGCGCTCGCTGTCGGCGGGCTATTCGGCAATATAGTCAAGACGAACGCCTCCATTTCCGGCGCCGAGTGCGGCTGTCAGGCCGAAATCGGGACGGCGACGTCCATGGCGGCGGGCGCGATCGCGGAGCTTTACGGGATGTCGGTCGAAAGGATCGAATACGCCGCCGAGACCGCCATGGAGCATCAGCTCGGTCTGACGTGCGATCCCGTCGGAGGACTCGTTCAGATCCCCTGCATCGAGCGCAACGCCGTCGCGGCGATGAGGGCGCTCGACTCCGTGATGCTGATGCGTTTTCTGACCGGCACGCGCAAAATCTCGTTCGATCTTGTCACCGCGACCATGTACGAGACGGGCCGCGATCTCAATTCCCACTACCGCGAGACCGCCGAGGGCGGTCTTGCCAAGCTGTACAACAATATAAAATAAAAAGGAGTACATAAAATGAAACAGCAGCTCAGACTGAGATTCCCGGGCGGACTTGCAAAGGCGTTCACATTAAGCTACGACGACGGCGTCGAGCAGGACATAACGCTTATCGAGCTGATCCGCGCTCACGGATGCAAATGCACGTTCAATCTAAGCTCGGGCGAATATCCGCCCGAGGGCGTCGTATGGCCGGACGGCCAGATCCACCGCAGGATGCCGTATTCGCGCTGCCGCGAGGTCTATGTCGGCGACGATATCGAGGTCGCCATTCACGGCACGCACCATCCGTTCTGGGACGCGCTCCCGACACCGCAGGCAATGTTCGACATCATCAACGACAGGCGTGAGCTTGAAGCGCAGTACGGGCGGATCGTGCGCGGTGCGGCGTATCCGTTCGGCACGTATTCGGACGACGCCGTCGAGATGCTCCGTCTCGCCGGCATCGAATACTGCCGCACGGTGAGATCGAGCCACAGCTTTGATCTGCCCGCCGACTGGCTGCGCCTCGAGGCGACGTGCCATCACCGCGATCCCGAGCTTTACAGGCTCGCGGACAGATTCGTCAATGCCGAAAACGTCCGCGCGCCCATGATGTTCTACGTCTGGGGCCACACATACGAATTCGAGGCGAACGACAACTGGGACGTCATGCGCGGTCTGCTTGACAGAGTATGCGGACGCGGCGACGTCTGGTACGCGACCAACATCGAAATACGCGACTGCGCGCTCGCGTTCTCGCGCCTGTATTTTTCCGCCGACGGCGGGACCGCGTTCAATCCGAACGCCGTCGACGTCTGGGCGTGGAACGGCGAAGAAACGGTTATGATTCCCGCCGGCGGCTCCGCCCGCGTCTGATATGGCTGTCATAAACGGCGACAGCCTCGTCTCGGCGCTGAACGGCGTCAGCGCCGGCGGCCGCCGCGAGGAACAGCTCGCGCGGCTCGGGATCGCGACCGTCGGCGAGCTTGCGCGCCATTATCCGCGATCGTATCAGGATCGCGGCGACGTCAGACTCGTCGGCGAGCCGCCGTCCGACGGCGAGCCGCATTCATACGTTTTAACCGTCGTGACCGCGCCCGTGACCGTAACGCTGCGCCGGTCGATGACGATGACGCGCTTCCGCGCCTCCGACGAGTCGGGGACGTGCGAGGTCGTATTCTTCAATCAGCCCTACGTCAGAAATTCGTTTCCCGTAGGTTCGCGCCACCGCTTTTACGGACGGCTCACATCCGAGCGCGGCGGCGCGCGGCTGTCGTCGCCGTCGCACGAACCGTTCGATGCGAACGGCCCGCGTTTTCTGCCCGTCTATCCGACGACGGAGGGGCTGTCGCAGAAGATGATAGCATCGCTGACGGCGCAGGCCGTTTCGGCGGTGCTGCCGACGGTGCGCGAATACATCCCCGAGCAGATACTGCGCCGCCGTTCGCTCTCCACGATCCGGTTCGCACTCGAGAAGATCCATTTCCCCGCCGACGCGGACGAGCTTGACCGCGCGCGCCGCCGTCTCATCTACGACGAATTTTTCATATTTGCGATACGGATGATGCTGTCGCGCAAAAACCGCGCGCGCGAATGCGCGCCGCGGTTCGCGCGCGTCGATATGTCGCCGTTCGTGCGCCGGCTGCCGTATTCGCTGACGGGCGCGCAGGCGCGCGCCGTCGACGATATAGCGCGCGATCTGTGCGGCGGCGACGGCGGCGTCGGCGGTATAACGCCGATGGCGCGCATCGTGATCGGCGACGTCGGATGCGGCAAGACTGCCGTAGCTGCGGCCGCCGCGTTTATGACCGCGAAAAACGGATATCAGACCGTCCTCATGGCTCCGACCGAGATTCTTGCGCGCCAGCATTATGACGAAATGGTGCGGACGCTCTGCCCGCTCGGACTGAATGTGACGCTGCTCTGCGGCTCGCAGACTGCGAACGAACGCCGCCTTGCGCTCGCCGAATGCATCGGCGGCGGCGCGCCGCTCGCCGATCTCGTCGTCGGCACGCACGCGCTGATCGAGGACGGTGTCCGATTCGCCCGCGTCGGACTCGTTATAACGGACGAGCAGCACAGATTCGGTGCTTTGCAGCGCGCGGCGCTGTCCGAGAAGGGCGGCGACGGCACTCACACGCTCGTGATGAGCGCAACTCCGATCCCGCGCACGCTTTCGCTCGTGATGTACGGCGATCTCGACGTATCGGTGATCGATGAGATGCCGCCCGGACGGCAGATAGTGGACACGTTTGCCGTCGACGAAAAATACAGGCCGAGGCTGAACAATTTCATCCGTTCGCACGTCTCGGACGGCCATCAGGTCTACGTCGTCTGTCCCGCCGTGGAGGATATCGAGACCGACGGGGACGAAGGCGCGCCGCCGGTCAAATCGGCGCTCGCGCACGCCGACGAGCTTGCGCATGAATTTCCCGATTTTCATGTCGGCGTCGTTCACGGCAGGATGAAGGGCGTCGACAAGGAGCGCGTCATGGCTGATTTTGCCTCCGGCAAAATCGATATTCTCGTTGCCACGACCGTGATCGAGGTCGGCGTCAACGTCCCGAACGCGACGCTTATGATCGTCGAGAATGCGGAGCGGTTCGGATTATCCCAGCTTCATCAGCTGCGCGGACGCGTCGGGCGCGGTCAGGCGAAATCGTACTGTGTGCTTGTATCCGCGGCATCGGCCGAGGCCGGATCGCGCGCATACGAGCGGCTTCTTACAATGAAGCGCGAGCATGACGGATTCCGCATCGCGGAGCGCGATCTTGCCCTGCGCGGGCCGGGCGATTTTCTGCCGCAGAACGGCTCTATCCGTCAGAGCGGCAGCTTCGGGTTCCGCCTCGCGCGCGCCGACGACGAGGACGGCATGGCGCGGATGAAGGAGGCGTTTGACGACGCCTCCGCCGTGCTGGCGGACGATCCGGAGCTTTTGCGCGCGCCGGAGCTGCTGCGCGCGGTCAGATGTGTGCCGAGCAGCGACGCCGCGATCTCGTGATCGCAGCGGCGCTCCGCGCCGATACCGCAATTATGCGTTTCCTTGGCGGTACGCGGCACGCCTATTCTAAAACTTTTGCAAAGTTAGAAAAGAGTTAAGGGTCTCTTTGCCGGCCGGCAAAGAGACGCGCGCAAAGGAGCTTCCTTTGCAATCCTATCTTTTACTTTTCACAAACTTTTCAAAGTTTTTAAATTATGTTAAGGGCCTCTTTCTCGCAAGAAAGAGGCCCTTAACGATCCCGAAAGAGGCTCCCGTGTGGCGTCAATTCCGCTCCCGTCGGCGGCAGGGGCGTTTCGGGCGTAAACCGCGATGAGATTGTCGGCAAGCGCGTCCGTTCCTCCGCGCGGCGCGTCGAGATCAATGCGATTCTGTCTTGGTTAATTGCTTACTGGGATGGTCAGATTCCGCTCGTGTCGTGCGAACAAATTGGATTCCCAAAGAGATACGCGACGGTTCGTACCGGTCGGCGCGCAATGTCGTGCATCCGTGAGGGTTTATGTCAGTGCGAACGCGATCCCACTAACTGCTAACAGCTCCCACGCGGACTGATTTGACTGCGCCGTCTGGAACGTCGCAATCGATCCGACGCTGGCAGCGACGGGCATCGCACGCGCTCGGTGCGCGCAGGTGAGGCTGGAAAGCCTACGGCACGGGGAGTGAGGTGCGTCGAGAGAGGAAATGCCCCGCGAAGAGTTGTTCGCACACAGGCTCAGCGCGTTGTTCTTTTGGAGAGGGGGTATGGGGGAGGACCCTTTCTTTTGAAGAAAGGGTCCTCATCCAAAATGCGAATTTTGAAGAAAGGGTCCTCATCCCCAACCGCATCTTTGCAAAGAAAGGAATTCAGATAGAATCTAAAACTTTGAAAAGTTTGCAGAAAAGAAAAAGATATAATCGCAAAGGAAAATCCTTTGCGCGGGCGCCTCTTTGCCGGCCAGCAAAGAGGCCCTTAACTCTTTTTTAACTTTGCAAAAGTTATAGATGAGGAATGTGGAGAATCCTCTCACAAAACTCCCCCTATTTTTATATTTTATTCAATAAAAGCAGTGCAATCGCGCGCGGGACGTTGTATAATAGGCGTAGGAGCCATAACGGATCAAATCAGGCGCGGAGGCGGATTTATGAAAAGAGCAACGGTGCGCGAAGAAAAAATAACGATACCGACATACAAGATCGCGGAGTACGACAAAAACCCGATGTTCCTCGACAAGCGTGTATATCAAGGGTCGAGCGGACGCGTATATCCGCATCCCGTGTGCTACGGCGTCGCGGACGAGGCCGTCGACTGCGAGTACAATGCGGTCTTCCTTGAAAACGACTACATCTCGGTGATGATACTGCCGGAGCTGGGCGGCAGAGTCCAGCGCCTTTACGATAAAACGAACGGCTGCGACGCCGTTTATTACAACGAGGTCATAAAGCCCGCGCTCGTCGGACTGGCGGGACCGTGGATATCAGGCGGCATCGAATTCAACTGGCCGCAGCATCACCGTCCCTCGACGTTCGATCAGATCGAGGTGACGACGGAGAAGCATGAGGACGGCTCAGCGACTGTATGGGTCGGCGAGATCGAGCATATGTTCCACACGAAATGCACGACAGGCTTCACAGTCTATCCCGACCGCGCATATCTCGAGGTGTCGGCGCGGCTCTACAATCCGACCGAACGCCCGCAGACGTTTTTGTGGTGGGCGAATCCGGCCGTGGCCGTCAACGACGACACGCAGTCTGTGTTCCCGCCCGATGTCACCGCCGTCTTTGACCACGGCAAGCGCGACGTGTCGAAATTCCCGATCGCGGACGGCGTATACTATAAGGTTGACTATTCGCCAGGCACCGATATCTCGCGCTACAAAAACATCCCCGTGCCGACGTCGTACATGGCGTACCGCTCCGATTTCGATTTCATCGGCAACTACGATCACAAAAAGCGCGCGGGCCTGCTTCACATCGCCGATCATCACATCTCGCCCGGCAAAAAGCAGTGGACGTGGGGGAACGGAGATTTCGGACGCGCGTGGGACCGCAATCTGACGGATGAAAGCGGCCCCTACATCGAGCTTATGACGGGCGTTTTCACCGACAATCAGCCCGATTTCACGTTTCTCAAGCCGTATGAGGAAAAGACGTTCACGCAGTATTTCATGCCGTACCGCGACGCGGGAGCCGTCAAAAACGCGAATCTCGAAGCTTTGCTGAACGTCGAGATCGAGAATGGCGAAGTCAAGGTCACCGTCTATTCGCCGTCGGGACTGCACGACGCGACGATACTTGTAATGGACGGCGGGCGGCAGATATATAACGCGCCGCTCGAGATCGAGACGGCGGGGACGTTTGCCGCGTCCGTCGCCGACGCGGACGCGAAATACGACGACGTGAGCGTACTCATAATGCGGCGCGCAGGCGATATCGTGTTGTCGCATTTCCCGAAAAAGTACGACTCGGCAGTCCCTGACGTCGCGGAGGCGCTGCCGGAGCCGTCCGAGATCGAGACCTGCGAGAAGCTGTTTTTGGCGGGGACGCATCTGGAACAGTACCGCCACGCGACGCGGTCGCCGGAGCCGTATTATCTCGAGGGACTGCGCCGCGACCCCGACGACATCCGCATCAACAACGCCTACGGCAAATATCTTTACGCGCGGGGGCGGGCGGAGGAATCCGTCCCTTATTTCCGCGCGGCGGTGAAGTCCGCGACATGGAAAAATCCGAACCCCTACGACTGCGAGCCGTATTACAATCTCGGCCTCGCGCTCGAGGCGTCGGGCGACGACGACGGCGCGTATGACGCATACTACAAGGCGGCGTGGGACGGGGATATGCAGTGCGCGGCGTTTTACAGGCTCGCGCTCATCGCGTCGAGGCGGTGGGAATATGCAGAGGCGCTCGCATTCGTCTCGCAGTCGCTTGTGCGCGGCGCGCACAACATGAACGCGCGGACGCTCAAAACGGCGCTTCTGCGCCGTCTCGGCAGGATCGATGAGGCGATCGCGTTCGCGAAGGAAACGATCGGCATCGATACGCTCGATTTCGGCAGCCGATACGAGCTTTATCGGCTGACGGGCGGGGGCGCGGACGAGCTTAAATCCATCATGCGCGGCGATGCGCACAATCATATCGAGCTTGCGCTGCTCTATATCGCGGCCGAACTCGGCGGCGACGCCGTCGATATACTGTCGCGCGCGAAGGATGACGGCCCCATGACGCACTATTACCTCTACTATTGCGGGATCGACGAGGAACTCGACGCGGCGGAAGCCGCCGACCCCGCCTACTGCTTCCCGAACAGGCTCGAGGATATAGCAGTGCTGAAAAAAGCGATCGATGGCGGCGGCGAGCGCGCGAAATACTATCTCGGACTGCTCTATTACGACAAGGGACGGCGCGCCGACGCGATCTCGCTTTGGGAATCGTGCGCCGACAAGATCGGCATCCCGACCGTTTACCGCGATCTTGCGATCGCGTACTACAACGAGTACCGCGACGGCGGGCGGGCGCTGCCGTACATGGAGCGCGCGTTCGCGCTCGACGAAACGAACGCGCGCGTGTTCTTCGAGCTTGACTGTCTGCGGCGCGAGCTTTCCGTCGAGCCGGAGGCGAGACTCGCGGCGATGGAGAACAACGCGCGGCTCCTTCCCCTGCGCGACGATCTTTACACCGAATATATCACGCTTTTGAATCTGTGCGGACGCCATTCGGAGGCGTATGCCCGCATTATGTCGCATAAATTCCACCCGTGGGAGGGCGGAGAGGGCAAGATCACGTCCCAGTACAGACGCGCGCTCGTCGGAATGGCTCGCGAGGACGGGGATCGCGCCGTCGAATATCTGACGCGCGCGCTCGAATATCCGCACAATCTCGGAGAGGGCAAGCTTGCGGGATGCCTTGACAACGATATCTATTATATGCTCGGCGAGCTTTCGTCCGGCGGCGAGGCGGTCGAATATTATAAGCTCGCCGCGCGCGGGAGCGGTTCGCTCGGCTCCGCCACGTACTATAACGATCAACCGCCGGAGATGACGTATTACGCGGCGCTTGCGCTCCGCGCGCTCGGCGACACGGACGGCGCTGAGGCGCGGTTCTCTGAGTTCATAGAGTACGGTGAGAGCCACAAAAACGACGGAGGGGAGATCGATTATTTCGCGGTGTCGCTGCCTGATCTGCTCATATTTGAGACTGATTTGGCGAAGAAAAACCGCGTACACTGCATCTATATGAGCGCGCTCGGAAAGCTCGGCCTCGGTTCTCTTGACGAGGCGAGGGCGCTTGCGCGCGAGGGACTCGCGCTCGATCCCGCGCACGCGGGGCTGCGCGAGATTGTGAACTGCGGCTGCGGAAAGGTAACTGTATGAACTGCAAAAATGACGGAAAAGCAGACGGCGGACGCGCGTTTGCGATCGATATTTCAGGCGCGTGGCGCTGGGAGACTGACGAGAACGACGTCGGCCGCGAGCGCGGATTTTATAAGCGCACGCTGAAAAACGAAGGCTTTATGCTGCCCGGCTCGACGTGCGAAAACGGGATAGGAAAAAAGCGCCCGTCGGGCGAGGCGCTTTCAAAGCAAACGGTTCGCGCTCCGCGCGAACGGTACGAGTACATAGGCGTTTTATGGCTCGAACGCGAAATAGCGATACCCGAGGACGCGCGCGGCAAGCGGCTGTCGCTGTTCCTCGAACGAGTCAATATTTCGTCCGAGCTGTGGCTTGACGGCGAGCGCGTCGGGCGCGAGACGATCGAGCTGTCGGCGCCGCACATATACGCGCTGCCGCGCGGCACGGACCCCGGGAGCCATAAGCTCACGCTGAGGATCGACAACAGGAATCTTCTCAACTTCGGCGATATGGCGAGCGGATATTCCGTCGATACGCAGGGGATATGGTGCGGCGTCGCGGGACGCGCGGAAATAACGGTCGAGGACGAGATCCACGTCGAAAACATTCAGGTCTACGCGCCGTCGGGCGATATAAATGTGACAATGACGGTCGCGTCGGGCGCGGCGTTTCCGAGCGACAGAGTGCCGGTTACGATTGCGATTTCCGTCGCCGATCCGTCCGGCCGCGTCGTATATTCGGATGCGTCGGAGCGGATAATGTATAACTCGCGCCAGCCCGAATCGTTTTCGTTCACGCTCGACGATTATACGGAGTGGGACGAATTCACCCCCGCGCTCTACACGCTCCGCGTCGAATGCGGCGGTGTCGAAAAATCGCTGAAATTCGGCATACGCCGGATCGAACGCAGGGGAAAGACGATGACGCTGAACGGCAGACCGCTGTCGCTTCGCGGCACCATCGACTGCGCGCAGTTCCCGCTGACGGGATATCCGCCGACTGACAAGGACGAATGGACGCGCAGATTCAAAATATACAAGTCATACGGGCTGAACCATGTCAGGTTCCACGCGTGGTGTCCGCCGGAGGCGGCGTTCGCGGCGGCGGACGAGGTCGGAATCTATCTTTCGATCGAGATGCCGCTTTGGATAAACCGCGACGTGACGCCGCTCGAATACGGCGACGACATGATCCACGATATGTATTATCCGCGCGAGGCGCGCGTGATCTCCAAGACATACGGCAGCCATCCGAGCTTCGTTTTGTTCTCGAACGGCAATGAGACGATGGGGAATTTCGAGCTTTTGTCTGATATAACGCGCATGATGCGCGCATACGATCCGCGCAGGCTCTATACGCTCACGTCGAATTTCGATCATCCCATACTCGACTGCGAGGATTACATATGCTCCCAGCGCGTCTGCGGCCGCGACGTCAGAATCCAGAGCCTGCACGACACGATCGCGAAGGATACGTTTTACGATTATTCCGACGCCGTCGACGCCTCGCCCGTGCCGATCGTATCGTTCGAGGTCGGTCAATACTGCTCGTTTCCGGCGCTCGATGTGTGCGAACGGTACACGGGCTGCATGATGCCGGTCAATTTCGAGGCGATAAGGGATCACATGAAGCGCCGCGGGCTGTACGGCCGTTTGGACGACTATGTCGCCGCCTCCGGCGATCTTGCTGTGAGGCTTTACCGCGAGGATATCGAAACTGCGCTGCGGACGCACGGCTTCGGCGGATTTCAGCTTTTGTCGCTGTGCGACTATACTGGTCAAAGCACGGCGACGGTCGGAATACTCGACGTCTTCCATGAAAGCAAGGGCTTCATAACGCCGGAGGCGTTCCGATCGTTCTGTTCGGAAACGGTTCCGCTGATAAAATGCAGACGCATTTTCCGCGCGTCCGAGACGTTGACGACGCAGTTCGATCTGTACGATTTCGGCAAGGAACCGATCGCGGACCCCGAGTTCGTCTTCACCGTCCGCGACGGCGATCGCGTCGTTTTTGAAGTTAAAACAAAGTCGCGCGAGGTTTCGCTGCCGCTTGACGGGATCGCGTCTCCGACGGCGCTGACACTGACGCTCGCCGCAGGCGGGCATGAGAATTCCCGCGCCGTGTACGTTTTCCCCGACGGCGGGGAGGACGATGCCGACGCGCCCGAGATCGCGGCGGACGCGGAATCGCTGCGGCGCGTGATCGCGCGCGGCGGACGCGCGATTGTGACGGCGGGCGCCGTAAAATCCCCGACGAGGGGCAGCTATATTCCTGTGTTCTGGTCTCCGGCTCATTTTCCGACGAGCCGTCCGAGCGGGTACATCATCGACGACGCGCACGGCGCGCTCTCGGGCTTCCCGACGGGGAAATATCCAGATTATCAGTGGAAAACGCTGCTCGACAACTCGAAAAACGCCGATCTGACGGCGCTCGGGGAAATTTCGCCCATTATCGAGGTCGTGCCGAATTTCGTCGATTGCACGCGCCGTTCGCCGCTGTTTGAGGCGCGCGTCGGGGACGCGGCGCTTCTGTTCTGCGGTTTCGATCTTGACGGCGGCGATCCGGAGACGCGCTGCCTGCGCAATTCGCTGTACAGATACGTTTCGGACGGCGGATTTGAACCCGCCGCCTCGGTGACGGAGGAAGCGCTGCTTTCCGCATTCGGCATCGAGGAATGAGAAAGGGGGGCGGAGCGTTTGCACGTTATCCCGCGGGGGCGGGTAAGCCGACAACATTTGCAGCGGTTTAGCCATTGCCCTCAACATTTCCAAAAGAGCTTTACACTCAATTTTTGAAAATTCGCCCGTTCTCAAAGTGAATTCATCAAATGAAAAATCTCGCCAATTTAGGACTCGCGCGGTGATCGATCCCCGACGTCTTGACTCTTTAACAATTATTAAATATAATACAAATGTAACGACAGCATCAGTTTATGGTTGTTTATTACTGCATTAACGCAGCAAGGCCAAAACAAAACACTTACGGCTTAACAGACAGTATGCATTTTCAGGTCGGTTCTTGGAGAGGAACTTTAAAAACTACTACTTTTATTATTATACGAGTGTATAAGAAATGCTTGACAAGACAAAACTTGCGGACGCGCTTGCTGCTTACAAGCAGAACTTTGTCGCAAAGCAATGGGGCGACGAAAAATACAAATGGGAAGCCGTAAAGTGGTTTTTGTACAATTGGGATGTGAATGCTGCAGATTTTGCTGAAATGCTTAATCGGTCTCTTGCAAAGGCATTTAATTTGCTGACATCCGTCAACTATTTCCCGAAAGGTATGATCGTCGGATTTGCAAAAGCCGCTCCCGAAGAGGTCCGCGCAATGTTCATTGCGCTTTTCGATGAAAGCAGGGATGTGTTTGAAAGGATCAACGCTTTCAAAATGCATTCGGCGATTCTTTTAGAGAAATACGGAAATGGGGCGGCGCAGCATTACCAGTATGAAAATGCCGTCAGCATCTATCTTTGGCTTCGCTATCCGGACAAATATTACATCTATAAATTCGGTGAGATAAAAACGGTCTCCGATGTACTTGGCTCCGATTACCATTTTAAGAAAGGCGCTTATGCCGATAACATCAGAAATTTCCTGAAATTATATGATGAGATTAACGCCGTGATCAGAGAAGACGCCGAATTGGCAAACCTGTTCCGGTCGCAGCTTTCGGACAGCTGCTATCCCGATCCGGAACTGAAGACGCTGACCACCGATGTCGGTTTCTACATCAGCCGATATTACTCGAAAGGGAATACCGTTTCCGATGCCGCAAGTTGGTATGGCGCGGATTTTGATCCAGGTCTTTCCGTTGAGGATTGGGGTAAGCTGCTGAAGGACGAAACAGTGTTTACGACTGGTGCGCTGGAGATCATGAAGCGCATGAAGGATTATGGCGGCATGGCTTCCTGTACACAGCTTGCAGTGAAATACGGCGAGACAAAAAACTTCTACAACTCAGGCTCTGTTGCATTGGCAAGGAGAGTATGTGAGGCCACAGGTGTTAATCCAAACACACGGGACGACGGCTCTACGCAGTGGTGGACAATTCTTTACACAGGTCGTAATGCTGGGAAGGACGAGGACGGCAGTTTCATCTGGAAGCTGCGAGATGAACTTTCGGCTGCTCTCGACAAAGCAGATCTGAGCGGAATTGAGCTGTACGTTGCGGCTGCTCCCGGTGAGCAAGACCGCGGTTACTGGTGGTTGAATGCCAATCCGAAAATCTGGAGCTTTGCGGACATAGCCGTTGGGGAGGTTCAGTCCTATACGCTTTACAATGAGAACGGCAACAAGCGTCGTATTTTTCAGAACTTCCTCGATGCGAAGGCTGGCGATATGATCATCGGATACGAATCCAATCCTGTAAAACAGATCGTTGCTAT
>CANRFY010000038.1 GCA_947630015.1 uncultured Clostridia bacterium | reverse complement strand
ATGGCGATTGAGATCCTCCTGTACACAGTTGGCCTGGACAACTATACTGTATCACAGTTTTTTCTCTTTCGCCACTCTTTTTTTCTTACTGTAACACTTCTATTGTAATCATACATCACGCGGCGCCTCGCGCAAAATCAATGCTTGACAATATGTTTTCATCATAGTAAAATATAAGAAGAAGCTTAATTTAATTTATATAAAGGAGATTTCTTATGGATCTGGCAAAAGAAAAATCACTCCGCCGGACTGCCGCCGACGTGCGTCTCGGCATCATCGAGGCCGTTTACAACGCCAAGTCCGGTCACCCGGGCGGTTCGCTCTCGATCGCGGACCTGCTCACCTACCTCTACTTTGAGGAAATGAACATAGACCCGCAGAACCCGAAATGGGAGGATCGCGACCGTTTCGTCCTTTCCAAGGGTCATACGTCGCCCGCGCTCTATTCGGTGCTTGCGCATCGCGGCTATTTCCCCGTCGAGGATCTGCCGACGTTCCGCCATACGGGCAGCTACCTTCAGGGACATCCCGATATGAAGGGCGTCCCCGGGGTCGATATGTCGTCGGGATCGCTCGGTCAGGGCTTCTCCGTCGCCTGCGGAATGGCGCTGGCCGCTAAGCTGTCGGGCAAGTCGTACCGCGTTTACACCGCCGTCGGCGACGGCGAGAGCGAGGAGGGACAGATTTGGGAGGCCGCGATGTTCGCCGCTCACTATCATCTCGACAATCTCGTTCTCATCATCGACTGGAACGGACTCCAAATCGACGGCAAAATCACGGACGTCATGAATCCGACGCCGCACGACGAAAAGCTGCGCGCGTTCGGCTGGAACGTGATCTCCATCGACGCGCACGACTTCAATGCGATCGAAGCCGCGTTCGCGCTCGCGCGCGAGCATAAGGGACAGCCGACCGCCATCATCGCGAAGTCGACAAAGGGGAAGGGCGTCTCGTTCATGGAAGATCAGGCCGGCTGGCACGGCAAGGCTCCGAACGCGGAGCAGTACGAGATCGCGAAGGCGGAGCTGACCGCCGCGCGCGACGCTATATAAATAAGGAGGACGACTGAAATGGCAGAAGCAATCGCAACAAGAGAAGCATACGGCAAAGCGCTCGCCGAATTCGGCGCGAAGTACGATAAGCTCGTCGTCCTCGACGCCGATCTCGCAAATGCGACGAAGACGGACACGTTCAAGAAGGCGTTCCCCGAACGCCACTTCGATTGCGGCATCGCGGAAGCGAACATGATGTGCGTGGCGGCGGGACTCTCCACCGCGGGCTACATCCCGTTCGCATCCACATTCGCGATGTTCGCATCGGGACGCGCGTTCGAGCAGGTTCGCAACTCGATCGGATATCCGCATCTGAACGTCAAGATCGGCGCGACCCACGCCGGAATCACTGTCGGCGAGGACGGCGCATCCCATCAGTGCAACGAGGACATCGCCCTCATGCGCACGATCCCGGGCATGACGATAATAAATCCGTCCGATGCAGTCGAGGCGCGCGCGGCCGTCGAGGCCGCGATCAACTATTACGGCCCCGTCTATATGCGTTTCGGCAGAATGGCGGTGCCGGTCATCAACGACACCCCCGACTACAAATTCGAGCTTGGCAAGGGGATTCCACTTGCGGACGGCAAGGACGTCACCATCATCGCGACGGGGCTGTGCGTCGAACCCGCGCTCCGCGCGCGTGAGCTGCTCGCAAACGAGGGCATTTCGGCGCGCGTCGTCAATATCCACACGATAAAGCCGCTCGACGAGGAGATCGTCCTGCGTGCGGCGGCGGAGACGGGTGCGATCGTGACGGCTGAGGAGGCGACCGTGATCGGCGGCCTCGGCGGCGCCGTGTCGGAGCTTCTCTCCGAGAAGCGTCCGACGCCGGTGGTCAAGCTCGGCGTCAACGATGTGTTCGGCAAATCGGGACCGGCAAAGGAACTCGTCGTCCTGTTCGGCTTCACGGCGGAGAATATCGCCGCGAAAGCGAAGGCAGCGATAGCGATGAAGTAATAAAAAAGGGGGCGGCAGCCCCCTTTTTTTGTTGTGCCGAAGGGGGGCATTGGAGAGATGCGCCGTGCGCAGCTAAAACTTTTGCAAAAGTAAAAAGCGTTAAGGGTCTCTTTGCCGTCCGGCAAAGAGGCGCGAGGGCAAAGGCGGAGCCTTTGTGATCCCACTCTTTCCTTTCTGCAAACTTTTTAAAAGTTTTTAAATTATGTTAAGGGCCTCTTTCTCGCAAGAAAGAGGCCGATTGGGATGAGGACCCTTTCTTAAAAGAAAAGGTCCTCCCCCAAACCCCCTCTCCAAAAGAACAACACGCGTTTGCTGGGTGCGAACAGCTCATCGCGAGGCGATTGCTGTGACTGAAGCGCTAAAATCCATAAGGCATATAAATTTCAGCGCCACCTATTTTTACGAGGTGAGCTTTTATTTTATGAGCTTTTTCTGTTGAAAATATGAGGGCAGTTTTGAAAAGAAAAGAACCGTTTATTTTGAGGTGAGCTTCTTTTCTTTGAAAAAGAAAAGAACCTCCCTCGCGCACCCTCAAGAAAAGAAACGCGTTGCCCGCTTGCGTAGTAAGAATTGTGCAATCGCCGGTTGCCCTGCTATATACACGCCCACCAAAGCGAAACTGGCGTTCCCCTTTGTGCGTTCCGTTTGTTCGCACCACGCGAGGAATATCTGGCCATCTCAGCAACCGATTAACCACGACGCTGACGCTTTGATCTCGATCCGTTCGCGGCGTAGCCCTAACAATTTTTGCAAAATCAACCCCGCGTTCGCACTGACATAAACCCTCACGGATGCACAAAACTGCGCGCCAACCGGTACGAACCGTCTCGTATCTCGTTGTGAATCCAATTTGTTCGCACGACACGAGCGGAATCTGGCCATCCCAGTAATCAATTAACCAAGACAGAATCGCATCGATCTCGACCCGCCGCGCGGAAGCACGAAAGTTTTTGCCGACATTTCATCGCGGTTTACGCCCCAAGCGATTCTTTCCACCGATTGAATAACATCGACGCCACACGGGAGCCTCTTTCGGGATCGTTAAGGGCCTCTTTCTTGCGAGAAAGAGGCCCTTAACATAATTTAAAAACTTTGTAAAGCTTGCAGAAAAGAAATGATAGGATTGCAAAGGCTCAACCTTTGCCCTCGCGTCTCTTTGCCGGCCAGCAAAGAGGCCCTTAACTCTTTCTTTAACTTTGCAAAAGTTTCAGATAATGAGAATCGCGAAAGAAAATCTTTGACTAAACCCTTTTCAAAGGTTTAGATGAGGAATCGTCAGCCTCGCAAAGGCTCGCCTTTGCGCCCTCGCCCGACCGCGCGAGCGGTCACCTCTGCCCGTAGTATGCGTTCGGTCCGTGCTTGCGGTCGAAATGCTTGCGCAGAAGCTCCTCCTGCATCGGAAGCGCGCCTTCGGCATGGCACGCGAGAATCTCGGTGTGCAGCGCCATCATCGCGACCTGCTCGAGAACGACGGCCGCCTCGACGCTGCCCTTCGCGTCGCTGCCCCATGTGAACGGCGCGTGCGAATTCACCAGCACCGCGTGCATACGGTCGGGATCGCGCCCCGCGAACGTCTCAACTATGACCTTGCCCGTGTTAAGCTCGTATTCGCCCGCGATCTCGGCGGGAGTCATCCTGCGCGTACAGGGGATCGCGCCGTCGAAGTAATCGCCGTGCGTCGTGCCATACGGGATTATATCGCGTCCCGCCTGCGCAAAGCACGTCGCCCACTGCGAATGCGTATGCGTCACGCCGCCTATGTTCGGGAAATTGCGGTAAAGCTCGAGATGCGTCGGCGTATCCGAGGACGGCTTCAGACTGCCCTCGACGATATGCCCCTCTAAATCGAGTACCGGCAGATCGGACGGCTTCAGCTCCGAATATTCGACGCCGGACGGCTTGATCACGACAAGACCGCGTTCGCGGTCTATGCCGCTCACATTGCCCCATGTGAATGTGATCAGCTTGTATTCGACGAGCATCATGTTCGCCTCGTATACCTTTTGTTTAAGTTCCTCCAGCATATTGTCACCCTTTCGTGTCGTCGGACTTTCGACGTTTTGATAATTCTATCTTAGCACGCGGGCGCGCGAAAGTCAAGAAAAACGTCCCATTTTCCGACGTATATGACGCCGCGTGCATCAATTATGAATAAAAGTCTTGACAAAGCGCGGCGAAAGTGGTATACTATGTCACGGCATAAAGCCGAAACTATGATTTTGGAGGAATAAGACAATGAGAAAGTTAGTTTCCCTGCTCCTCGTTATCTCGCTCGTCTTTGTTATGTTCGCAATGGCAGCGTGCGACAATACGAAAACAAATGACGATACGGGCGACGGTTCGGGCGCAGGCACGAACGCACCCGCAGACTCTAATGAGCCCGCAGGCACGGATGCGGACACGGAAGAACCCGCAGACCCAGACACGGATGCAGAGACGGACCCCGTAGAGACAAAAGATCCCAACGCGGATCCCGAACCCAATATGTATCCCTACAGCGGCGACATCATCCCGTACTCCATCTCCATTTGGGAAGCAACTCCCGAATATCAGTGGGGCGCTCCTGACGCTACGTCCATCTTCCTGCCCGTCGATCCCGAAAACGTGATCCACGACGGCAAGGGTACATGGGAGAACCATACGGACTCCATCGCTACGATGTGCTTCGATATGGACGAGAGAACGTTCTATGACTGCGACGAGAACTGCGGCACCGAAAACAACGAGGATATGAACTACGCTATGTATGACTTCGACAACTGGGACGGCGATACGACGAAGACCGGTTATGTCGGCGCATACTTTGAGCAGGGCGTATATCTGACGCAGATTCGTTGGTTCGGCCGTGCCGGCGACGGTGCGAATAGAAACGAGGGCGGTTACTTTGAGGCTTCCGCTGACGGCGAGACCTGGACGACGATCTACACGATCGAGGCTAACTCGCTCTGCGCAGACTTCGAGTTTGCCGATATCCCCGAGGAGTTCCGCACAGTTGCGTACAAGTATGTACGATACGTCGGACCGGACGAGGGCTACTGCAACATGGCAGAGCTTGAGTTCTGGGGCAGCTACGCTTCGTAAGCTTACTTAATAAGGCACAAAAAACGCGTCCCTCGGGGACGCGTTTTTGTTTGCGCGGGCGAAGTTTTGGTATTGATTTTTGATTTTGTGTAGTATATAATCATATTGTCGCGACGGTGGTCGCAGCGATCTTTCTGATCTTTCGGAGGAACAACATGGAAAAACTCGAACAGCTCTACGAGGGCAAGGCAAAAAAGGTATTCAAGACTGACGATCCCGACGTGCTGATCGTCGATTATAAGGACGACGCGACGGCGTTCAACGGCGTCAAGCGCGGCACCATCGTCGGAAAGGGCGTCATCAACAACAAAATGACGAACCGCGTATTCCAGCTTCTTGAAAAGGAAGGTGTGCCGACGCATTACATAAAGGAGCTTTCCGACAGAGAGACCGCGGTCAAAAAGGTCGAGATCGTGCCTCTCGAGGTCATCATCCGCAACGTGGCGGCGGGCAGCTTCTCGAAGCGCCTCGGCGTGCCGGAGGGAACGCCGTTCAAGGAGCCGACGATAGAGTTCTCGTACAAGAACGACGATCTCGGCGATCCGCTCATCAACGATTATTTCGCGGTCGCGCTCGGGCTTGCGACGTGGGACGAGATCGAGACGATCAAGAAATACGCGTTCAAGGTCAACGACGTGCTGAAGGCATACTTTTTGCAGGCGGGCATCAAGCTCATCGACTTCAAGATCGAGTTCGGCCGTTATCATGGGCAGATAATACTCGCGGACGAGACGTCGCCGGATACGTGCCGTCTCTGGGACGTTAATACGAACGAAAAGCTCGATAAGGACCGCTTCCGCCGCGATCTCGGCAACGTCGAGGAAGCGTACAACGAGGTCTTCCGCAGGCTCGGTTTGGATTAAGCAGGTTTTAGCGGGGAAGGAACCTTTTGCAAAAGGTTCCTTCCCCGCACCCCTTCTTCGAAAAATCTTATTACATTTTTTTATGGGGAACAAGTACTATGACTGATATAGATATGACGGACGGCATCATTGACGTCGACGACATCGATTTTGACAAGCCCGGGGAGGAATGCGGCGTTCTCGGCGCATACGACGTGAGCGGCGGCGACGTCGCCTCGACGATATATTACGGACTGTTCGCGCTCCAGCACAGAGGGCAGGAGAGCTGCGGCATCGCCGTATCGGATACGTCGGGACCGCAGCGCCGCGTGCTTGTCAGAAAGGATATGGGCCTCGTGAACGAGGCGTTCACTCCCGATACGCTCGAAGTGCTTAAGGGCGATATCGGCGTCGGTCATGTGCGCTATTCGACGGCGGGCAGCAGCACGCGCGAGAATGCGCAGCCGCTCGTCCTCAACTATGTAAAGGGAACGCTCGCGCTCGCCCATAACGGCAATCTCGTCAACGCGCCGCAGCTCCGCCGCGAGCTTGAATACACGGGCGCCATCTTCCAGACGACGATCGATTCGGAGGTAATCGCGTATCACATCGCGCGGGAGCGCCTCGTCTCCGCGACGGTCGAGGAGGCCGTCGGCAGGGCGATGGAAAAGCTCAAGGGCGCGTATTCGCTCGTGATAATGTCGCCGCGCAAGCTGATAGGCGCGCGCGATCCGTTCGGGTTCCGTCCGCTCTGCATAGGGAAGCGCGATTCGGTGTGGCTTTTGGCGAGCGAATCGTGCGCGCTCGACACGGTCGGCGCCGAATTCGTGCGCGATGTTATGCCCGGCGAGATCGTGACGATCACGCCGTCGGGGATATCGTCGGATATGAGCCATGCGATCGCGCGCGAAAACGAGGCGCGGTGCGTGTTCGAGTACATATATTTCGCGCGTCCCGATAGCTACATCGACGGGATGAGCGTATACGATTCGCGCATTCTGGCGGGAAAATTTTTGGCTATGGATTCGCCCGTCGACGCCGATCTCGTCGTCGGCGTGCCGGAATCGGGCAACGTGGCGGCGCTCGGCTATTCGCTCGAATCGGGCATACCGTATGGGATGGCGTTCGTGAAGAACACATACGTCGGAAGGACGTTCATCAAGCCGAAGCAGAAAAGCCGCGAGACGAGCGTCGGCGTCAAGCTGAATCCGATACGCGAGGCGGTCGAGGGCAAGCGCATCATAATGATCGAGGACTCGATCGTGCGCGGCACGACGTCCGACAGGACCGTCCGTATGCTGCGCGAGGCGGGCGCGAAGGAGGTTCATATGAGGGTAGCGTCGCCGCCGTTTCTGTGGCCATGCTATTTCGGCACCGACATTCCGGCGCGCAGGCAGCTTCTCGCATACAACAGATCGGTCGAGGAGATACGTCAGATCATCGGTTCCGATACGCTCGCGTATCTGCGGCAGGAGCGGCTCTCCGAGATCGTGCGCGGACTCGGCATCTGCACGGGCTGCTTCACGGGCAAGTATCCGATCGATCCGCCCGACGAGGACATAAGAGGCGAATTTGACGAGTGACGGCGCGGGGATCGATTTGACTGATTCGGGAGGGGACGCGTCCCCTCCCGAAAATTATTTTCGATTTGTCTTTACAAGGCGGCGCGATTGTGTTATAATATCGTGGCACGAACAATTGTTCACAGACGGAGGCGCATATGGCGGATAAATTCATATTAAAAGCGCCGTTTTCGCCGACGGGGGATCAGCCGGAGGCGATAGCGAAGCTGACGGCGGGCATAATAAACGGCGACAGGATGCAGACGCTGCTCGGCGTGACCGGCTCGGGCAAGACGTTCACGATGGCGAACGTCATCGCGAACGTGAATCGCCCGACGATAATATTCGAGCCGAACAAGACGCTGGCGGCGCAGCTCTGCTCCGAGATGCGCGAATTTTTCCCCGACGCCGCCGTCGAATATTTCGTTTCCTACTACGATTATTACCAGCCCGAGGCGTACATCCCGGGCAAGGATATGTATATAGAGAAGGATTCGCTCATCAACGACGAGATCGACAAGCTCCGCCACAGCGCGACGTCGGCGCTTTTCGAGCGCCGCGACGTCGTGATCGTCGCGTCCGTGTCGTGCATATATTCGCTCGGCGACCCGAACGAATACTGCCGTCAGCTCGTCTCGGTGCGCCCGGGGCAGCTGATGGACCGCAACGAATTCATCGAGCGGCTGATCTCGATCGGGTACGAGCGCAACGACATCGGATTCGAGCGCACGAAATTCCGCGTGCGCGGCGACACCGTCGACGTGATCCCGTCGAATTCGGGCGAAAAGGCGATCAGGGTAGAATTTTTCGGCGACGAGGTCGACAGGGTGACGGAAATTTCAAAGACGACGGGCGAGGTGACGGGAGACTTGCGTTACACGGCGATATTCCCCGCGACGCATTACGTCGCCGATCCCGAAAAGCGCGAGGCGGCGTTTGCCGAGATAGAGGAGGAGATGCGCGAGCGCGTCGAATTCTTCCGCGCGCAGAACAAGTATATCGAGGCGCAGCGGATCGAGGAGCGCACGAGATACGATCTTGAGATGATGCGCGAGATCGGGTACTGCTCGGGCGTCGAGAATTATTCGCGCGTGCTGTCGGGACGCGAGCCGGGGTCGACGCCGTATACGCTGCTCGACTATTTTCCGAGCGATTACATCATGTTCATCGACGAGAGCCACGTTTCGATCCCGCAGATAAGGGGAATGAGCGGCGGCGACGTTGCGCGAAAAAAGAATCTCGTCGATTACGGCTTCCGCCTGCCGTCCGCGTATGACAACAGGCCCTTGCGGTTCGAGGAATTTGAATCGAAACTCGGTCAGGTCGTGTTCGTTTCGGCGACGCCGGCGGAGTACGAGCTGTCGCATTCGACGTCGGTGGCGGAGCAGATCATCCGCCCGACGGGACTCGTCGATCCGGAGGTGGAGGTGCGCGACGTAAAAACGCAGATCGACGACGTACTCGGCGAGATAAAAGCGCGCGCCGCGCGCGACGAGCGCAGCCTTGTCATGACGCTGACGACGAAGATGGCGGAGGATATCACCGATTATTTCGACACTTGCGGCGTGCGCGTGCGCTACATTCATCACGAAGTCGAGACGATGGAGCGCACGGAGCTGTTGCGCGATCTGCGCGTCGGGGCATACGACGTGCTTGTGGGCATCAATCTTCTGCGCGAGGGCATCGACTTGCCGGAGGTGTCGCTTGTGGCGATACTCGACGCGGACAAGGAGGGATTTCTGCGCAACGAGACGTCGCTGATCCAGACGATAGGGCGCGCGGCCCGCAATGCGAACGGCAAAGTCATCCTGTACGCGGCCGAGGAGACGAAATCTATCAAGGCTGCGGTCGCGGAGACGAACCGCAGACGCAAAATACAGCTCGAATATAACGAAGCGCACGGCATCGTGCCGCAGACGGTGAAGAAGGACGTGCGCGATCTGATCTCGATCGGCGGCGAGGACAAGGACGGAAAGAAGTCGAAGTCCAAGTCTAAGCAGAAGAAAGTTTCGCTCATGACGTCAGAGGAGCGCGCCGACTACATCGAACAGCTCACGCGCGAGATGAAGGACGCCGCGTCCAAGCTCGACTTCGAGCGCGCCGCTTTCCTGCGCGACAAGATCAGGGAAGTGAAAGTAATTAAATAAATTTAGGGAAACTTTTTGAAAGAAAGTTGGCATTTCCGCTGTGCGGAAATGCAGCAGATGCTGACGCATCTGCCCGCCCTGCACCACCAAAAACTTTTATTACAGTTATCAGTTTTTGCCGGGTGCTAAAATAAATATTTGTCAGGAAAAGTTTTTGAAAGGGAGTCCGAGGGGAAACTTTTTTCAAAAAGTTTCCCCTCGATTAAAATACCATGAACATCGAAATCAAAGGCGCGAGGGAAAACAATTTACAGAACATAGATGTGACGATACCGAGGGACAAGCTTGTGATATTCACGGGGCTGTCGGGGTCGGGGAAGTCGTCGCTGGCGTTTGACACGCTTTATGCGGAGGGACATCGCAGATTTGTAGAGTCGCTGTCGTCGTATGCGAGGATGTTTCTGGGGCAGCTCGACAAGCCCGATCTCGATTCGATTTCGGGTTTGTCGCCCGCGATCTCGATTGATCAGAAGACGACGTCCCAGAATCCGCGCTCGACGGTCGGCACCGTCACGGAGATATACGATTATCTGCGTCTGCTGTGGGCGAGGATCGGCATTCCGCATTGCCCGATCTGCGGCCGCGAGATCGCGGCGCAGACGACGGACGTGATCCTCGATCGGATCATGACGCTGCCGGAGGGGGAACGGTTCCTCGTGCTTGCGCCGGTCGTGAAGGGCAAAAAGGGAATGCACGAGAAGGTGTTCGACGACGCGAAAAAGGCGGGATTTGTCCGCGTCCGCGTCGACGGATATATTTACGAGCTGTCGGATGTGATCGAGCTTGATAAGAATAAGCGCCATTCGATCGAGATCGTCGTCGACAGACTCGTCAGACGCGACGACATCAGAACGCGCCTGTCCGATTCCGTCGAATCGGCGCTGCGCGTCGCGGACGGCTACGTCACCGTCGTCACGGTCCCGCGCGGGGACGAGGAAGCGCGCACGCTTGAATTTTCACAGCATTATACGTGCGAGAAGCACAATATCAGCATCCCCGAGCTGGAGCCGCGCCTGTTCTCATTCAACAATCCGTTCGGCGCGTGTCTCGAATGCGCCGGCATCGGCGTGATCGAGAGCATTTCGCCGGAGAAGATAATGTACGACAGAACGCTGTCGCTGCGTCAGGGCGCGATCAACGTCAACGGCTTCAAATCGCTCGACGCGGAGACGTGGTTCGGGCCGCTGTTCGCCGCCGTCGGGGAGGTCTACGGCTTCACGCTCGACACGCCGATCGAACAGTACAGCGACGATGCGATGCAGGCGCTCTTGTGGGGAACCGGCGAGCGCGAATACGAGATCGACCGCTATTTCGAGGGGACAGTCCGCCATCAGATACGCAGATTCGACGGCGTCATCCCGATGATAGAATGGCGTCGGCGTATGTACGGCAACGCGGAATATTACAACGAATTCATCGACGAGACGCCGTGTCCGAAATGCCACGGAAAGCGCCTGTCGCCGGCGGCGCTCGCTGTCACGGTCGGCGGACTGTCGATCGAGGAATATACGCGCAAATCGGTTACGGACGCGCTCGAATTCATAAGCGGTCTTGAGCTGACGGAGACGGAGGCGGTAATCGCGCACGACATCGTGAAGGAGATCAAATCGCGGCTCGGATTTTTGCACAGCGTCGGCCTCGATTATCTGACGCTGAACAGAAAGGCCGGCACGCTGTCGGGCGGCGAGGCGCAGCGCATACGCCTCGCGACGCAGATAGGATCGTCGCTCGTCGGCGTCATGTATATCCTCGACGAGCCTTCGATAGGACTTCATCAGCGCGACAACAAGCGCCTGATCGCGACGCTGAAGCGATTGCGCGATCTCGGCAATTCCGTCCTCGTCGTGGAACACGACGAGGAAACGATGTGGGAATCCGACTATATCATCGATATCGGCCCGGGCGCGGGTGTTCACGGCGGACGCGTCGTGGCCGCAGGAACGCCGGCGGAGGTGGCGGCGAACGAGAATTCGATCACAGGCGACTACCTGTCGGGGCGCAGATCGATCCCGATCCCCGCGCACAGGCGCGAGGGCAATGGAAAAATACTGCGCGTCGTCGGCGCGCAGCAGAACAATCTCAAGAATATAACGGTCGATTTCCCGCTCGGAAAATTCATCTGCGTGACGGGCGTGTCAGGCTCGGGGAAATCGAGCCTCGTCAACGCGATACTGTACAGGACGCTGGCGAAGGAGCTGAACCGCGCGCATACGTTCCCGGGCAAATGCAGGCGGATCGAGGGGATCGAAAATCTTGACAAGATCATCGCGATCGATCAGTCGCCGATTGGAAGGATGCCAAGCTCGAATCCGGCGACGTATACGGGCGTTTTCACCGATCTGCGGTCGCTTTACGCGATGACGCCGGACGCGAAGCTGCGCGGGTACGGCCCGGGGCGGTTCTCGTTCAACGTGCGCGGCGGCAGGTGCGAGGCGTGCGAGGGCGCGGGAGTGAAGAAGATCGAGATGCATTTTCTCCCCGACGTATACGTGACGTGCGACGTCTGCCACGGCAAACGTTACAACCGCGAGACGCTCGAGGTGCGCTATAAGGGCAAAAATATCGGCGACGTGCTGGAAATGACGGTCGAGGAGGCGCTCGGATTCTTCTCCGAATATCCGAAAATAAAGCGCAAGCTCCAGACGCTCTTCGACGTCGGACTCGGATACATGAAGCTCGGTCAGCCGTCACCGACGCTGTCGGGAGGCGAGGCGCAGCGCGTCAAGCTGGCGACGGAGCTGTCGAAGCGCGAGACGGGACGGACGATATACGTGCTGGACGAGCCGACGACGGGGCTTCACACCGACGACGTCGCGAAGCTCGTCGGCATCCTCGACAGGCTCGCGGAGGGCGGCAACACAGTCGTCGTGATCGAACACAATCTCGATCTGATCAAGACGGCGGACTGGATAATCGATCTCGGCCCCGAGGGCGGCGACGGCGGCGGAAATCTCGTGTGCGAGGGTACGCCCGAAGAGGTTGCGATGTGCGAGAGTTCGTACACGGGTCAGTATTTGAGAGAAAAGCTGTTCGGAGTTGGAAAGAAATAAAAATTCGGGGGCAGGAACTTTTAAAAAAGTTCCTGCCCCCGAACACCTGTCTTCAAAATTTTTATTACAGGGTACAAAAAACGATCGCGGGGAGAGAAAACATTGTTTTCACTCCCCGCGAAAGCTTTGGGAAAGAGGGGGTTCAAATAACGGAAACGATCAATATGCGATGCCCTGCCAGAGCATAGCGTCCGCGACCTTCTGGAAGCCGGCGATATTCGCGCCCGCGACGAGGTTGCCCGCCATTCCGTATTCGGCCGCCGCAGCCTTTGCCGACGCGTAGATATTCTTCATGATGCCGTGGAGCTTTTCGTCGACCTCGGGAGCTGTCCACGACATACGGATGGAGTTCTGGACCATTTCAAGACCGCTCGTAGCGACGCCGCCGGCGTTCGACGCCTTTGCGGGAGCGTATGCGATGTTATTCGCGAGGAAGCACTCGACAGCCTCCGGCGTCGAGGGCATATTGGCGCCCTCTGCGACGGCGCGGCAGCCGTTCTTGACGAGCGTCGCGGCCTCATCGCCGTTCAGCTCGTTCTGCGTTGCGCACGGAAGCGCGATATCGCACGGGATCGACCAGATCCCGCGGCAGCCCTCGGTGTAGACGCTGCCGGGGACGCGCGCCGCGTATTCCTTGATGCGGAGTCTTTCGACTTCCTTTATCTGCTTGACGACGTCGAGCTTGATGCCGTCCTTATCGTAAACGTAGCCGTTCGAGTCGCTCATAGCGACGACCTTGCCGCCCATTTCCTGCGCCTTTTCGCAGGCGTAGATGGCGACGTTGCCGGAGCCGGAGATCACGATCGTCTTTCCGTCGACGGACATTCCGCGGTCGCGGAGCATTTCGTCGGTGAAGTAGAGGAGGCCGTAGCCGGTCGCCTGCGTTCTGACGAGGGAGCCGCCGGACGGGATCGCCTTGCCCGTGAGGACGCCCTCGAAGCGGTTGGTGAGGCGCTTATACTGGCCGAACATATAGCCGATCTCGCGTCCGCCGACGCCGATATCGCCGGCCGGCACGTCGGTGTCGGGACCGATATGGCGATAGAGTTCAGTCATGAAGCTCTGGCAGAAGCGCATGATCTCGCCCTCGCTCTTGCCCTTCGGGTCGAAGTCGGAGCCGCCCTTGCCGCCGCCCATCGGCAGCGTTGTCAGCGAGTTCTTGAACACCTGCTCGAAGCCGAGGAATTTGATGACGGATGCGGATACGCTCGGATGCAGACGCAGACCGCCCTTATAGGGGCCGATCGCGGAGTTGAACTGTACGCGGTAGCCGCGGTTGACGCGGACGTTGCCCTCGTCGTCGACCCAGCTGACGCGGAACTGGATGAAGCGTTCGGGTTCGACTATGCGGCTGAAGATGCCGGCTTTGATGTAATCGGGACGCGCGTCCGCGACGGGAGAGAGGGATTCAAACACCTCGGCGACCGCCTGGAGAAATTCGGGTTCGCCCGCGCTGCGCGCCGCAAGCGATTCGTAGACATCTGAAAGATGTTGATTCTTGATTTGCATTTTTGTGATCGTTCCTTCCGATTGAATAGAGTGTTGGATATATTATACGACGCGGAGGGAGATTTGGCAATAGCAAAAATGCAGAAATTAGAGTTTAATATTGCAATTTTGGGGAGGGCGAGGATTGGCGGTCCTGTCTGCTCGCAGGATGGAAACCTTTGAAAAGGTTAGAAAATAGTTAAAGCGATTCTTTTGCGGTTCTCGCCGTTCCTCATCGAAAACCTTTGAAAAGGTTAGAAAAGTGTTAAGGGTCTCTTTGCTGGCCGGCAAAGAGACCCTTAACAATCCCAGAAAGCGGCGTGCCGGTGGCGTCGATTTGGCTCCAGTCGGTGGTAGGGGCGTTTCGGGCGTAAACCGCGATTTTATTTTAGCAAAAACTTTCGTTCCTCCGCGCGGCGGGTCGAGATCGATGCGATTCTGTCTTGGTTAATCTATTGCTGACAGCGTCAGATTCCGCTCGTGTCGTGCGAACAAATGGGATTCACAAAGAGATACGAGACGGCTTGCACCGGTTGGCGCGCAGTTTTGTGCATCCGTGAGTGTTTATGTCAGTGCGAACGCGATATCATCCCTGCAAACAGCTCCCACGCGGACTTATTTGACTGCGCCGCCTGAGATGTCGCAATCAATCCGACGCTGGCAGCGACGAATATCGCACGCGCTCGGTGCGCGTAGGTGGGGCTGGAAGCCTACGGCACAGGGAGTGAGGTGCGTCGAGAGAGATGATGTGCCGCGATTGCTGTAAAAATTTATATTTAAGAAAAATGCGCCCACCAAAAAAGCGCATTGCCGTTTGCTGATAAAAGCAATCAATCGCTGGTTTCCTTGTTTCATCTACGCCAATCAAAGCGAAACTGTTGTTTCCCTTTGTGCGTTCCGTTTGTTCGCACCATGCGAGGAGAACTCGACGATATCATAATCGATTAACCACGACGCTGACGCTTTAATCTCGACCCGTTCGCGGCGCAGCCCTATCACCTTTACCAACACGAACCCGCGTTCGCACTGACATAAACACTCACGGATGCACGATATTGCGCGCCAACCGGCACGAACCGTCTCGTATCCCATTGTGAATCGGAGCTGTTCGCACGACACGAGGATGACCTGACTATCCAAGCAAACAATTAACCAAGACATAATAACCTCGATCTCGACCCGCCGCGCGGAGGTACAATCAATTTTTATGACATCTCATCGCGGTTTACGCCCTAAACCCCTCTTTCCGCCGACTGGAGCCGAATTGACGCCACCGGCACGCCGTTTTCTGGGATTGTTAAGGGTCTCTTTGCCGGCCAGCAAAGAGACCCTTAACTATTTTTTAACTTTGTAAAAGTTTAGATTTAGAATTGGCGAGTATCGCAAATCCCCCGCCATTGCCAAATATATAAAAAATCCCCTTTGGGTGATTGCTTTATCCCCCCGCGTGTTGTATAATGAATCCGCACGGAAAAATCAAAAAGGGAGAACTACTGACTTGGCAGAACAGCAAAACGCAGACTTCGCGGCGATCAGTCGCGGACATTATCTCGGCGAACGGCCGCTTTTCGCATCTCGCCGACTGAAAATATACGACACCATCTTCGACGAGGGCGAATCGCCGCTCAAGGAATCGTCCGATATCGAGCTTTATAACTCGATGTTCAAATGGAAGTACCCGCTCTGGTACTGCAAAAATATATACGCAAAAAATACGACATGGTTCACGATGGCGAGAGCCGGCGTGTGGTACACGAACAATATCGTCGTCGAGGACTGCGCGATCGAAGCGCCGAAGAATTTCCGCCGCTGCGACGGCGTGACGCTGCGGCGCGTCTCGTTCCCCGACGCGGCCGAAACGCTGTGGTCATGTAAAAACGTAACGCTCGAGGACGTCACGGCAAAGGGAACGTATTTCGCGATGAACAGCGAGAATATGACGGTCGACGGACTGACGCTCTACGGCGATTATTCGTTCGACGGCGTGAAGAACGTGACGGTCGAAAATTCGCATCTTCTGTCGAAGGATTCGTTCTGGAACAGCGAGAACGTGACGGTGAAAAACACGTTCATTTCGGGCGAATATCTCGGCTGGAACGCGAAAAATCTCACGCTTGAGAACTGTACGATCGAGAGCCTTCAGGGGCTTTGTTACATAAGCGGTCTGACGATGAGGAACTGCAAGCTCATAAACACGACGCTCGCGTTCGAGTATTCGACCGACATCGACGCCGACATCGAGGGCGGCATCGACAGCGTTATAAATCCGTCGTCGGGGACGATACGCGCCGATCACATCGACGAGCTTACGATCGAACCGGATCGCGTCGATCCGTCGCGGACGAAAATAATCTGTCGGGGATGAGAGAATGAAGTACGATTTTGACGAGATCGTCGACAGGCGCGGCACAGGCTCGATGAAATGGGCGGTCGCGGACGGCGAGCTGCCGATGTGGGTGGCGGACATGGATTTCAGAACGGCGCCTGCCGTCGCGGACGCGATAAGGAAACGCGCCGAACACGGCGTATTCGGCTATTCTGAGCTGACGGACGCGTGGGCGTCCGCGTACTGCGGCTGGTGGAAAAACCGCCACGGCTTCGACTGCGCGGCGGACGATTTCATCTTCTGCACCGGCGTGATACCGGCGATCTCGACCGCGGTGCGGAAGCTGACGACGCCGGCGGAGCGCGTCGTCGTCGAGCCGCCCGTTTACAACATTTTTTATAACTGCATATTGAATAACGGACGCGTCGTCGTCGAGTCGCCGCTCGCATATGAGGGCGGGGAATATCGCCGCGATTTCGATCTGCTCGAAAGCAAGCTTTCCGACCCGCAGGTCACGCTGATGATACTGTGCAATCCGCACAATCCGACGGGGCAGATATGGAGCCGCGAGGAGCTGGCGCGCGTTGGCGAGCTGTGCCGGAGGCACAATGTCGTCGTGATCTCGGACGAAATACACTGCGATCTGACCGATCCCGGGCGCGGATATGTGCCGTTCGCGTCGGCGTCGGACGTATGCGCGTCGATAAGCGTCAGCTGCATGGCGCCGACGAAGGCGTTCAATATCGCCGGCATCCAGACGGCGGCGGTGATGGCGAAGGATCCGCTTCTGCGCCACAGGATGTGGCGCGGGCTGAACACGGACGAGGTCGGGGAGCCGAACGCATTCGCGGCGGAGGCCGCGATCGCGGCGTTCACGAGCGGCGGCGAATGGCTTGACGCGCTGAGAGAGTACGTGTACGAAAACAAGCGCTTCGCGATCGGCGAGCTTGCGAAAACGGCGCCGCGCATCCATGTCGTGCCGTCGGAGGCGACGTATCTGTTGTGGCTCGACGTGTCGGCGTATACGCACGATTCGGAGGCGTTCGCCTCCGAGATCAGACGGAGAACGGGATTGTATCTGTCCGACGGCGCGCGATACGGCGGCAACGGGAGCGACTTTCTGCGCATGAATATCGCCTGCCCTCGCGCCACGGTCGCGGACGGCGTGTCCCGCCTCTTCCGCGCTGTTGAGGGATGAGAAGATAGATGTTTTTTTAGGGGGGAAGAAAAACTTCTTGAAAGAAGTTTTTCTTCCCCCCAACCCCCCATTTTTTCAAGAACTTTTATTACAGGTTTTATTTTTTTGCCAAAGCGAATATAACAGCCATCTTCAGGGCGGACTTAAGATAAACACTATTTAGTCCGCTTTTGTGAGGGGAACATCTCCTCGCTACGCTCGGAGCTGTCACACTTTCCGCACAGCGGAAAGTGTAGGAGCTTGCCGCGGAGCGGCAAATCTCCCGCTTTCTACCTCAGATTGTCAAGTGAAGTGCAACGATTTGTTGAAAAAAACTTCCTCAGGAGATTTCCAGCCTAAACATTTAC
>CANRFY010000037.1 GCA_947630015.1 uncultured Clostridia bacterium | reverse complement strand
CAGAAGTGGTGCGCCGGATTTTCCGCTTATGCTTAGAGGGTTACGGGCCGACGCAGATTGCCCGTATTCTGAAAGAGAAAAAGGTCATAACGCCGACTATCCATTTTCAGCAGACGGGCAGGACGGCGAGAAATGTCCCGCCGGATAATCCCTATAACTGGGCAGGCGAAACTGTGGCAGACATTTTAGAACGCTCGGAGTATTGGGGGCATACGGTGAACTTCAAGACCTACCGGCAGTCCTACAAGAGCAAAAAGACGCTTTATAATCCAGTGGAAAAGCTGCTTGTGTTTGAAAATACCCATGAAGCGGTCATTGACGCCGATACATGGGAGAGCGTGCAGGAGTTACGCCGGAACAAACGCCGCCCGACGAGAACGGGAAAAAGCAATATGTTCTCCGGCATTGTCCGCTGTGCTGACTGCGGGGAAAAGCTGTATTACTGCACAAGCAAAAACTTCGAGGCAAGGCAGGATCACTTTATCTGTTCTACATCGAGGCTCAAAGGAAAAGAAGTCTGTCCGACGCATTTTATCCGTGCCGTTGTTCTGGAGCAGGGCGTACTTGCTCACATGAGACTGACGTTTGCCTGTGTCGCCAACCATGAAGAACAATTCCGTAAAGCTATGGGTGCAAAGCAGAAGGCCGAAGCGAAAAAGGAACTGGCGGCGAAGAAACGGCAACAGGTACAGGCAGAACGCCGGATAGAGGAACTTGACCGATTATTCAAGCGTATTTACGAGGACAACGCCAGCGGGAAACTATCTGACAGCAGGTTTCAAATGCTCTCTGACAGCTATGAACAGGAGCAGGAAGAACTGCGGGAAAAGCTGTTGCGATTGGACAAGGAAATCAACGAACAGGAAGAACAGGCAGAGAACATTGACAGATTTATCGGCAAGGTAAAGAAATATCTTGACTTGGACGAGCTGACGCCCGCCGTGTTGAACGATATGGTAAAGGCAGTATATGTCCATACGCCGAACAAGTCAAGCGGACATCGGGTACAAGACGTAGACATCAGCTGCAACTACATCGGGATACTCCCTGCCTCACTTTTGAACGACCTCATAAACGGAAACGCGGCATGACCGAAATCATGCCGCACTCCGAAAAAAATCTGAACTTGTTTTATTGGATGACGCTTTGGCGGTACTATCTTTCCCTTTATGAAAAACTTTTGCAAAGTAAAAAATAAGTTTCAGCCGAGAAATGTCACATACCGCAAAAGAGAAAATTTGATTTAAACCCTTACAAGAATTTTGATACGTATCACCTCATCCCATCAAAGAAAAATCCCAATCCCTTCTCCAAAACTATCTCACTTCAAATTTCCCCTTGCAATTTCCGCGCCGAGGCGCTACAATATATGATGTGCATCCGCGCGGCGGAGCCGCGACAACAACAGCGAACGGACACTGCGGCAGAACCGCGACAACCACAGGGGACGCATCCGCGCGGAGGCGTCGCGACGCCATTTCGTATGTGTCAATTTCGCATATTTGCGTATATGATAAAATGCGGCGAAAAAAGAAAGGCTCGGGAGCCTTCGCCCCCGAGCGCCGTCTTTCGTCACCATGTCTCGTCCTGTATGTCAGGCATAAGCTCCATGTCGAGTACGCCGTTTTCGGCGTTGGCCTCGGCCTCCGCGACAGCGTCGCGGAACGCATCCATCACCCTCGCCTCCAGCTCCTCACGGAAGCTCGATACGATCGGATGGCAGATGTCGCGGTTCGTGCCGTCCGGATTCTTCCGCGACGGCATTACGATGAAATTCTTGCCCGACGCGCTTATAACCTTGATGTCGTGAACTGCAAACGCACCGTCGAACGTAACGGATACGATGGCCTTCATTGGTCCGTCCCGGAATAGTTTCCGGATTCTTACATCTGTTATGTTCATTATGTTCCTCCTCCGCCGCGCAAAACGATATGTACACGTTTCTGGAAAGCGATTTGTTGCGGAGAAGGAACAAAAGATATGTGTGTAAATCGCGCCCCGTACCCTGATTAGCCGATCGTTGCGTGGTTGGTACCTGATTATATACATATAAATTATACATCGTAGCTTGGAAAAAAGTGTGACGCATTTATGACTTCTTTGTGAACAATTTGTGTATTTTCCGCTTTTAAAATTCGACTTTGATGTCGTATGCGTTTATTTATTTCCGGCTGCTTGTTAATTTAATGTCGCAATATCCTAATTTCCGTTTATATCCAAACATAATCTGGATAAATTGTTTTTTAATGTAAAGCGGCGCGCGCCGCCTTTCCGCTCGCGATGGAGGTATCCATATGAACACTGTCAACACCAGATACGGCAAGGACGCCATCGGCGCCATGCTCGAAGGCAAAAAGAATATTTTCTTCGTCGGGATCGGCGGCATAAATATGAGTTCGCTCGCCGCGATCTCACGCGCGCGCGGATTTAACGTCTCCGGCTCCGACCGCGCCCGTTCGCCCGAAACGGACGGACTCGAGGCGCTCGGCATCCGCGTGTTCCACACCCACGACGCCTCCAACATTGACGGCGCCGACGCGCTCGTCTACACCGTATCCGTCCCCGACGACAACCCCGAATACGTCAGAGCGGGAGAACTTTCTATCCCGCGCATCTCGCGCGCCGACTATCTCGGCTGGCTCATGAGCGGCTCGAGCTTCCGCGTCGGCGTCTCCGGTATGCACGGGAAAAGCACCGTCACCTGTATGTGCGCCTCGATAATGCTCGCCGCAGGGATCGACGTCACGATCTCGTCGGGCGCCGTCGTACACGAACTCGGATGCACGTACAGAGCCGGAGGCGACGAGTATTTTCTGTTTGAATCGTGCGAATACAAGGATTCGTTTCTGTCGTTTTATCCGACGCACGCCGCGATCCTCAACATCGACATGGATCATCCCGACTATTTCCGCGATCTTGATCACGTCAAGGATTCCTTCTCGCGCTACATGGACAAAATCGAGGATTCCGCCGTCGTCAATTGGAGCGATCCCAATGTGCGCGCCGTCGCGGCGGGCAAAAAATGCCGGCTTATAAAATTCGGCACGGAGGCCGACGCCGATCCACGTCCGCGCAGTGAATACGACGCATTCGCCGACGCGGTCAAAATGGACAGATACGGCTCGTCGTTCACGCTTCACACAAGCGGCGGCTGTATCGCGCTCCATATCCCCGTTCCCGGCATCCACAATGTCCGTGACGCGGTCGCGGCGGCTGCTCTCACGCTTTCGGTCGGGATATCTCCCGACGCCGTTGCCGCGGGACTCGCCTCTTTCAGAGGCGCTGCGCGCCGAATGGAGCTTGTCGGCAAAACGGAATCGGGCGCAGACGTTTATCTCGATTATTCGCATCATCCGACCGAGATCACTGCGGCGCTCAGCACGGCGCGGATGATGGGAGGACGGCTTATCGTCGTCTTCCAGCCGCACACCTACACGCGCACCCGCGAGCTGCTCGGCGAATTCGCGCGGTCGCTCACGCTCGCCGACGACGTTGTCGTCGCCGATATTTATGCGGCGCGCGAGGCCGACATCTACGGCGTCAACTCGAAAATGCTCGCTGATCTCATCAACGCCGACGGCGGCCGCGCCGTCTGGAGCGGTAGTCTCGACGGCGGCGGGGATGAATTTTCGCGCATCGCGCGTCATGTGGTTGCGCTCGCCTCGGCGAACGACTGCGTGATCGTCATGGGCGCTGGTTCGATCGCGCGCGAAGCGGATTATCTGCGCGCCGGCGTTTGAAAAGTTTTGATTTATCAAAATTTCTCATTTGCGCAAAGATGCGGTTAGGGATAAGGATTTTCTGCAAAGATGCGGTTCTGGATGAGGAACTTTCTTGCAAAGATGCGGTTCGGGATGAGGACCCTGTCTTCAAAAGAAAGGGTCCTCCCCCATACCCCCTCTCCAAAAGAACAACGCGCGTTCGCTGTGTGCGAACAGCTCATCGCGGGGCGATTGTTTTCGCTTATGCGCTAAAATCCATAAAGCATATAAATTCCGACGCCACCTTTTTTACGAGGTGAGCTTTTTATTGAATGAGCTTTTTCTATTGAAAATGGAAAAGATAAGGGCAGTTTTGAAATGAAAAGAACCGTTAATTTTGAGGTGAGCTTCTTTTCTTAAAAAGAAAAGAACCTCCCTCAAACACCCTCAAGAAAAGAAACGCGTTGCCCGTTTGCTTGATAAAATGCAAGTAATCGCTGGTTGCCCTGCTACAACTGCGCCCACCAAAACAAAACTGTTGTTTCCCTTTGTGTGTTCAATTTGTTCGCACCACGCGAGGAAAATCGGACGATACCATAATCGATTAACCACGACTTTTACGCCTTTATCTCGAACCGTTCGCGGCACAGCCCTAACGCTTTTATCAACACGAACCCGTGTTCGCACTGACATAAACACTCACGGATGCACGATATTGCGCGCCAACCGGTGCGAACCGTCGCGTATCTCATTGTGAGTCCCATTTGTTCGCACGACACGAGCGAAATCTGACGCTGTCAGGAATCGATTAACCAAGACAGAATAAACTCGCTCTCGACCCGCCGCGCGGAGGAACAAAACTGTTTGCCGAAATAATATCGCGGTTTACGCCCCAAACAATTCTTTCCGCCGACTGGAGCCGAATTGACGCCACCGGCACGCCGCTTTCTGGGATTGTTAAGGGTCTCTTTGCCGGCCAGCAAAGAGACCCTTAACTATTTTTTTACTTTGCAAAAGTTTCAGATTAGGATTGGCACATCCCTCCAAGGAATCCCCCACCCCTTTTCTAACCTTTGAAAAGGTTATCGTCATAGCGACGGAGGCGCCGCCCGCGCCCCTACAAAAAATTATACATAAATTTTATTGCGCCGCGGGCGAATGCGGCTGAAATGTGCTTGACAAGCGGCGGGCCGCGTGGTAAAATATGCGTTACAATTGATAAATGCGATGATGGGGACTGCAAACGCCAGAGAGTCATTCACAGAGAGCGCCGACGCGGCTGGAAGCGGCGCATGACGGACGCGCGCATTTCGCCCCGGAGCAGGCACCGTGAACGCGCCGCGCGCAATTAGCGGAACCCGGGGGATCCCGTCACAGATCGAAAAAAAGAGTCCGAGCAATCGGGAACATGGGTGGTACCGCGGGGTAATGGCTCCGTCCCAATGGGACGGGGTCTTTTTGGATTTCCGCGCCGCCGCCAATATTGTATCGAAAGGAACGACGAAAAATGAGAGAAAAGCTACTGGCGATAAAGGCGGAGGCCGAGCGCGCGCTTCGCGCCGCCGACGCCGATCTTGAAGCGCTGAGGATCAAATATCTCGGCAAAAAGGGCGAGCTTACGTCCGTTTTGCGCGGGATGGGAGCGCTGTCGGCGGACGAAAGACCGGCGATTGGCGCGCTTGCGAACGAGGTTCGCGCCTATATCGAGGGCGAGATCGCAAGCCTTAAATCGGCGCATGAGGCGCGCGTGAAGGAGGAAAAACTGGCCTCCGAACGCCTCGACGTCACAATGCCGTCTAAATTGCCCGCCGTCGGCGGACGCCATCCGTTAGCGCAGGTACAGCGCGATATGGAAAATATATTCCTTTCGATGGGCTTCACCGTCGTCGACGGACCCGAGGTCGAACTCGATTACTATAACTTCGAGGCGCTCAATATGCCGGACGGCCATCCGGCGCGCGATACGCAGGACACGTTCTATATCACCGACAAAATCCTGCTCCGTTCGCAGACGTCGGGCGTACAGATACGCACGATGGAGAAGCAGAAACCGCCGATACGCATAATCTCGCCCGGGCGCGTCTACCGCGCCGACGAAGTCGACGCGACGCATTCGCCGCTGTTCCATCAGGTCGAGGGACTCGTCGTCGACAAGGGCATCACGATGGGAGATCTTCGCGGCACGCTGCTCGTGTTCGCTCAAGGGTTGTTCGGCGCAGACACGCGCATACGCTTCCGCCCGCATCATTTCCCGTATACGGAGCCGTCGGCGGAGGTCGACGTCTCGTGCTTCGCGTGCGGCGGGAAGGGCTGCCGCCTCTGCAAGGGCGAGGGCTGGATCGAGGTCCTCGGCTGCGGCATGGTGCATCCGAACGTGCTGCGCGGCTGCGATATCGATCCGGACGTTTACAGCGGATTCGCGTTCGGCATCGGGATCGAGCGCGTCGCGATGCTGAAATATCACATCGACGATATGCGCCTGTTCTATGAAAACGATCTGCGCTTCCTCTCGCAGTTCAGATAAAAGGAGGATAGGGAAATGAAGCTTTCACTCAATTGGTGCAACGATTACGTCAAGGTCGACGATCTTGATCCGAAATATTTCTCCGACAGAATGACCGACACGGGCAGCAAGGTCGAGCTGTTCGACGTGCTTGCGACAGACATCGAAAACGTCGTCGTCGCGAAGGTAGTAAAAATGGAGCGCCATCCCGACTCCGATCATCTCTGGATATGCCAGACGGACTGCGGCGAGGACGCGCCGCGTCAGATCATAACGGGCGCGCAGAACGTGTTCGAGGGCGCGATCGTGCCGGCGGCAAAGGCGCCGGCGACGCTGCCGGGCGGCGTCAAGATAAAGGCGGGCAAGCTGCGCGGACTGCCGTCCGACGGTATGCTCTGCTCGATAGGCGAACTCGGCCTCACGAGCCACGATATGCCCGGCAACGACAACAGCGGCATCTGCATCCTCGGCGAGGAATTCGCCGATAAGATCGGCGTCGACATACGCGAAGCGCTTATGCTCTCCGACATCGTCGTCGACTACGAGATCACGCCGAACCGTCCCGACTGCCTGTCCATAATCGGACTCGCGAAGGAGGCGGCGGCGACGTTCGACCGCGAATGCAATATCCCGACGCCGCAGGTGAAACCGCTCGGCGACGGCGACGACGTGACGAATTATATTAAGGTAGACATTGAAGCGCCCGATCTTTGCCCGCGCTACTGCGCGAAGGCGGTCAAAAACGTCAAGATCGCGCCGTCCCCGCTCTGGATGAGGGCGAGACTGCGCGCCGAGGGCGTCCGCCCGATAAACAACATCGTCGACATCACGAACTACGTGATGCTCGAATACGGCCAGCCGATGCACGCGTTCGATTATAAATGCCTCGACGGCGCGCACATTCATGTGCGCCGCGCGCGCGACGGCGAACTCTATAAATCGCTCGACATCGAGTCCGAGGACACGCCGCTCACCTCATCGATGCTCGTCATCGCCGACGACAATAAGCCCGTCGCCCTCGCGGGCGTCATGGGCGGCGCGAACAGCGAGATCACGGACTCGACCGCGACGGTGATCTTCGAGTCCGCGAACTTCAACGGCGTCTCCGTCCGCAGAACGGCGAAGACGATGAACATCCGCACCGAAAGCTCGGGCAGATTCGAGAAGGGGATGGACCCCGAAAACGCGATGCCCGCCCTGATGCGCGCGTGCGAGCTTGTGCAATTGCTCGGCGCGGGCGACGTCGTGGACGGCGTCATTGACGAATATCCCGCGCCGCGCACGGAACGCAGGGTAAAATTCGAGCCGGAGCGCATAAACGCGTTTTTGGGCGTCGATCTCTCGCGCGAATTCATGGCGTCGGCGCTTCAAAAGCTGTCGTTTAAGATCGACGGCGACGATGTCGTCGTGCCGACGTGGCGCGCCGACGTCGAATGCATGAGCGATCTTGCCGAAGAGGTCATAAGAATGTACGGCTACAACAAAATCCCGACGACGCTGCCCGTGATCAGAATGGCGCAGGGCGGCAGAACGGAGCGCCAGCAGTTCGACGAGGATGTAAAATCGCTTCTGTGCGGCATGGGATTGTGGGAGGCGGCGACGTTCTCGTTCATCAGCCCGCGCGCATACGACGCGATAAGGCTCGCGCCTGACGATAAAAAGCGGCAGTCAGTCGTCATATCGAATCCTCTCGGCGAGGACACGAGCGTTATGCGCACGACGGCGCTGCCGTCGATACTCGACGTTTTGGTGCACAACAAGAACCACAAGAATCCCGAGGCCGCCGTCTACGAATTCGCGACTGTTTATATCCCGACGTCGCCCGATACGCTGCCCGACGAGCGCCATACGCTCGTGATCGGCGCGTATGATTTCTGCGATTTCTATACGCTCAAGGGCATATGCGAACGCGTTTTGATGTCGGCGGGGATCGCGGACTTCAAAACAGTCACGGTGACGGACGATCCGTCCTATCACCCGGGCAGATGCGGCGCGCTCACCGTCGGCGGTACGCGCATTGCGACGCTCGGACAGATACATCCCGACGCGGCGGCCGCATACGGGCTGTCGGGCGAGGTCATGGCGGCGGAGATCGACATCGACCGCGTATTCGAGCTGCGCGACACGCATCTCGAATTCCGCCATCTGCCGCGCTATCCCGCGATCGCGCGCGATTTCTCGTTCGTCTGCGACGAGGCGCTCGAGGCCGGAAGCATCGAGGACGTCTGCACAGAGGCCGGCGGCAGGCTCGTGGAGTCGGCGGTCGTGTTCGACGTCTATCGCGGCATCCAGGTCGGAGCCGGCAATAAGAGCGTATCGATAAGAGTCACGCTCCGTGCCGAGGACAGAACGCTCACCGACGAGGACGCGGATAAGATCACGTCAAAAATGCTCGGCGCGCTCTCGTCAAAGCTCGGCATCGCGCTGCGAGATAAATAAAAAAGGGCGTTTCACGGGGGGAAGCGAGGCTTCTTGAAAGAAGCCTCGCCTCCCCCCGATCGTCCCGCGCGGGGGCGCGGATTTCCCGGGAAATATTTTAACATGGCGGAGGCGTCGGATGGCGGAAAGACGGCGGGAGGGGAGCGACGGTGTCGCTCAGTGCCTTGACTGCGTATACTATGATTATGACGAATACGTCGACGATTACGTCTGCACCGTATCGCTCGACGAGGACGAGGCGGAACGGTTCGCGCGTCAGGGGACGCGCGGATGTCCGTACTATAAATTCTACGACGAATACAAAAGCGTCCAAAAGCAAAACTGAAATGTAATAAAAGTTTTTGAAAGGAGGGCGCGGGAGGGAAACTTTTCAAAAAGCTTTCCTCCCGACTGACCATGAACATACTAACCACAGCCGGCAGGACGGGCGCGGTCGTTCTCGGATTCGGCATATCGAACGTGCCGCTCTGCGATTTTCTGCTCGGACGCGGGATCGCGGTCGAGGTGCGCGACGCCAAAAGCCGCGAGGCGCTCGCGGGCAGGATCGATCTTGACGCATACGAGCGGCGCGGCGTCAGGTTCACGCTCGGCGAGCGATATCTCAACGATATACCGGCCGCCGTCATATTCCGCACGCCGGGGATACGCCCCGACGCGGGCGGCATCCCCGACGCGGTGCGCCGCGGCGCGATTTTGACGAGCGAGATGGAGCTGTTCTATGCGCTCTGCCCCGCGTATAAGATCGCGATCACGGGCAGCGACGGAAAAACGACGACGACGACGCTGACGCATATGATCCTGTCGGCGGCGCTCGAAAAGATGGGGAACGGCTCCAAAGCCGTCCTCGGCGGGAATATCGGCGCGCCGCTTCTTCCGCGCCTTTACGAGCTTGACGGGAACGATTTCGCCGTCGCGGAGCTGTCGAGCTTCCAGCTCATGACGTTTCCGACCGCACCGAAAACGGCGGTCATAACGAACGTAACGCCGAACCATCTCAACTGGCACACGGGGATGGAGGAATACATAGAATCAAAGCTGCGCGTGATCGGCGGCGGCTGCGAGCGCGCGATACTCAATTACGGCTGCGAGATAACGCGCGCGGCGGCCGGAAGAACGGACGCGAAGGTGACGTTTTTCACCGCTCATGACTTCGACGGGATAAATGACGTCGACGATATCGTCCGCCTTGACGGGGACGAGATCGTGCTTGTGCGCGGCGGCGAGCGGGTGAAGCTGCTCGACCGATCCGATATAAAGCTGCCGGGGCTGCACAACGTCGAAAACTATATGGCGGCGCTCGCCGCCCTCTACGATCTTCTGCCGCGCGACATCCTGCTCGAATGCGCGCGCACGGTCGCGCGCACGTTCGGCGGCGTCGAGCATAGACTCGAATTCGTTCGCGAGCTTGACGGCGTCACATTCTACAACGGCAGCATCGATTCGACGCCGACGCGGACGGCGGCGGCGCTGTCGGCGCTGTCGGATCGAAAGATCGTCGTCATCTGCGGCGGATATGACAAGCATATCCCGATGCGTCCGCTCGCGGACGCGGTGATCGCGCACGGCGGCGTGCTGCATACTGTTTTGACCGGCGCGACGCGCGATTTGATCGCGGACGCGTACCGCGCCGCCGGCATCGCGGATTATACGATCGAACCCGATTTCGACCGCGCCGTGTTCGCCGCATACGAAAAGGCGCGCGCGCTCGGCGCTGACACGGTGCTTCTGTCGCCCGCGTGCGCAAGCTTCGACGCATTTGCAAATTTCGAGGAGCGCGGACGGCGCTATAAATCGCTCGTCATGTCGCTTTAAAGGCAAAAAACGCGCGAAAGGAACGTAAAATGACAAAATTTGAGTTTTCGGTCCCGCATCACGGCAGGGAAACGCACGGCTTTGCCGTGCTGCCGGATGCGGATCAAAAAGCGGACGCGAAATTCCCGCTCGTGATATTCAGCCACGGCTATAACGGGCATGAAACCGATTTTGCCGGAACGGCCGATTATTTCGCCGCGAACGGAGTCGCGGCGGCGTCGATCACGTTTTCGGGCGGCAGCACGCGCGACGCGAGCGGATTTCCCACGACGTCGATGACGATATACACGGAATGCGAGGACCTTTCGGCCGTGATCGATCATCTTACGGCGGACGGGAGATTTGACGGGCTGTTTTTGTTCGGCGCGAGCATGGGGGGACTTGTGAGCGCCATGACGGCGCGCGCGCTCGGGGAAGAGCGCGTGCGCGGACTGTGCCTTTTATTCCCCGCGCTCTGCATCTCGGACAACTGGAACGCGGCGTTTCCCGACGCCGCCGACATCCCCGAGACAGTCGAGCTGTGGGGAATGACGCTCGGACGCGGGTTTTTCTTGTCGATGCACGGGAAAAATCTCGCCGACGGAGTCGGCGAATACGGCGGCGACGTGCTTATTATGCACGGCGACCGCGATCCGATCGTGAACGTATCATACGGCGAGCGCGCCGCCGAAGAATACGAGAACGCGCAGCTTGAAGTATTCGCCGGCGAGGGACACGGCTTTTCGCATGACGCAAATCTGCGCATGGAGGGAATGACGCTGTCGTTCGTACACAGGATATCGCGCAAAAAGAAAGGATAACGGCAATGGAAGAAAGCAAAATGAATAACGCCGCGAAGGACGGCGGGGAAAAGCAGTCGAAGAAGGCGGTCATAACCGTCGTGGGACACGACAGCATAGGCATAATTGCGGGCGTCGCGGCGGCGTGCGCCGAGTTCGGCGTCAACATATGCGAGATCACGCAGTCGGTGCTGTCGGATTATTTCGTCATGATAATGATCGTCGACATCGACGGACTCGTCGGCGATTTTTCCGCGTTCGTGGACGCGATGGCGGCTCACGGCAGGGAACGCAGCCTCGAAATACGCGTGATGCACGAGAACATATTCGATTCGATGCACGAGATCTGACGTCTTTGAAAGCGGGATAAATAACGGTATGCTTAACATAAAGGCAATAAAAGAGACCGTCAACATGATACGCGAGGAAAATCTCGATATCAGAACGGTCACGATGGGGATATCGCTCTTTGACTGTCAGTGCGACGACACGGACAGGCTCTGCGGCAAGATATACGACAAGATCACAAAGAGCGCGGGACGGCTCACCTCCGTCACGCGCGAGCTTGAGAAGCGGTACGGGATACCGATCATAAACAGCCGCGTATCGGTGACGCCGATCTCGTATATGGCGGGCGGCATCAAAAGCGTCGACGACTGCGTGAAGATCGCGAAAACTCTCGATCGCGCGGCGGACGAACTCGGCATCAATTTCATCGGCGGATATACGGCGCTCGTCCAAAAGGGCGCGACGGATTCGGCGAAGCTGCTGATCGAATCCATACCGGAGGCGCTGTCGCAGACGGGAAAGGTCTGCTCGTCGGTAAACGTCGCCTCGACAAAGGCGGGGATAAACATGGACGCGGTGCGCGCCATGGGAAATGTGATAAAGGAAACGGCGTATCTGACGCGCGGGAGCGGTTCGATCGGATGCGCGAAGCTCGTCGTATTCGCAAACGTGCCGGAGGACAATCCGTTCATGGCCGGCGCGTTCCACGGCGCAGGCGAGCCGGAACGCGTTATCAACGTCGGAGTATCGGGACCCGGCGTCGTGGCGGCGGCGATAAGGCGCGCCGGCGACTGCGATCTTTCGGCCGTGGCCGAAACGATAAAGAAGACGGCGTTCAAGATCACCCGCGTCGGTCAGCTTATCGCGACGGAGGCGGCGCAGCTGCTCGACGTTCCGTTCGGGATCGTCGATCTGTCGCTTGCGCCGACGCCCGCCGTCGGCGATTCGGTCGCGAGGATACTCGAGGAGATCGGGCTTGAGCGGTGCGGCGCATACGGCACGACGGCGGCGCTCGCGATGCTGAACGACGCCGTGAAGAAGGGCGGCGTGATGGCAAGCTCGAGCGTAGGCGGTTTGTCGGGCGCGTTCATACCCGTATCAGAGGATGCGGGCATGATAGAGGCAGCGGCCTGCGGCGCGCTGAAGCTTGAAAAGTTAGAGGCGATGACGGCGGTCTGTTCGGTGGGACTTGATATGATCGCGATTCCGGGCGACACGGAGGCGGACGTGATCTCGGGCATTATAGCGGATGAGATGGCGATCGGCGTCGTGAACAGCAAAACGACGGCGGTGCGCGTGATCCCCGCATACGGATGCAGCGTCGGGGACGAGGTGTCGTTCGGCGGTCTGCTCGGGACGGCGCCGGTGATGGCGGTCAACAATTATTCGCCCGCGAAATTCATTTCGCGCGGCGGCTGCATTCCCGCGCCGATACAGAGTCTTAAGAATTAGCGCGGGGGCGGGGGGCCGTTTTCATAGCTGAAAACTTCGGAAAAGGATGGAGCAAACTTTTTCTTGAGCGGTACGCGCCATTCCTTTTCACAAACTTTTTTCAAAGTTTTTAAATTATGTTAAGGGTCTCTTTCTCGCAAGAAAGAGGCCCTTAACGATCCCGAAAGAGGCTCCCGTGTGGCGTCGACGTTATTCAGTCGGCGGAAAGAATCGCCTGGGGCGTACACCGCGATTTTATTTCGGCAAAACGTCTGTGCCTCCGCGCGGCGGGTCGAGAGCGAGGCGATTCTGTCGCAAACGGGATGAGACTGGCATCGTCAGATTTCGCTCGTGTCGTGCGAACAGCTCCGATTCACAAAGAGATACGAGACGGTTCGCACCGGTTGGCGCGCAATATCGTGCATCCGTGAGGGTTTATGTCAGGGCGATCGCGAGTTTATTTATTGCGAACAGCTCCCACGCGGACTTATTCGACTGCGCCGCCTGAAATGTCGCGATCAATCTGACGCTGGCAGCGACGGATATCGCACGCGCGTGGTACGCGCAGGTGAGGCTTGAAAGCCTACGGCACGGGGGATGAGGTGCGGCAATAGAGGGTGTGAGTCACGGTTGCTGTAAAAATTTATATTGAGGAAAAATGCGCCCACATAAGTGAACGCATTGTTTTTTCTTGGCAATCAGTGCTGTTCGCGCGGAGATGAGACTTGGACGAAAAAACGCTGTGGAAATGTCCGTGCGTTGATGGCACTTGCACGATTAAATCAATCGCACCGCGATGAGCTGTTCGCACTCAGCTTCCGCGCGTTGTTCTTTTGGAGAGGGGGTATGGGGGAGGACCTTTTCTTTTAAGAAAGGGTCCTCATCCCAAATGCGTATTTTTAAGAAAGGGTCCTCATCCAAAACGCGTATTTGACGAAATGGTCCTCATCTCAGACCGTATCTTTTTGCGAAAAGATTCTCATTCCAAATAAACTCTCTTCGCAAAAAAAGTATTCATGTAAAGAAGCTTCCTCTACCGCAGGATTTGCCTCACAAAATCGCCCCCTCAAGCCGCTTCTTACAGGCGCCTTTCCGCAAGCGGAAAGGTACCCTAACAGCAGCTATGACTCAATTTTTGCGGCGTCAAGCCTCCGTATGCGCTTTTTGATCCTGCACACGTCCGCCGTCATCCTTATCGCGTCCCTGAAAGGGCGCACCTTCGACTCGCGGTGATTTATGACGCGCACCGGCATTTCCACGACGCGGAAGCCGAGCTTTTCCGCGATCAGGATCGCCTCGATATCGTATGCCCAGCCGTCCGTTTCGCACAGCGCGAACACGCGTCTGCCCGCCTCGCCGCGCCACGCCTTAAAGCCGCACTGCGAATCGCTGTGCCTGAAGCCCGCCAAAAGCCGCAGAACGATTATATATATGCGCGAGGTCAGCTTGCGGAAAAACGTATATCCCGCGTATCCGTCGGGATCGAGCAGCCGCGATCCGATCGCAGCGTCCGCCGATTCCCGATCGAGGACGTCGACGGCCTCCGCCAGCTTCTCCGTGCCGTAGGCGTTGTCGCAGTCGGTGACGATCACGATATCGCCCGTCGACGATAAAACCGCCGTTTTCACGGCGTGTCCCTTGCCCCTGTTATGCTCGTATCCGACGACGCGGACGCCATCGATGCCGCATCCGCGCACGATATCGCCGCATCCGTCCGTGCTGCCGTCGTCGCAGAATACGACCTCCCAATCGCCCGCCGCGATCCGTTCGCACGCGGACGAAAACGTCTCCGCCGCCGATCTTGCGATCGCGCTTTCGTTATACATCGGTATGCATACCGACAGCTTCATCCCCGAACCTCCGAAATCACAGTTTTTCCAGTACGGTAAAATCGACCTCGACCAGAGTCGCAAAACGATCCGACGCGAGAAGGGCGCGCGCGCCCGCCTCCGGCGAGCGCCATTTGTACGGCGTCATTCCGAACAGCGCCGCGATGCGGCCCCTGCCCTCGATCACCGCTTCATATGCGACGTTTTTCTTTTTCACCTCGCAAAACGCCCCGCCCGCGAGCGCCGCGTGCATGATGGGCGCGTTTTCACGCGCGCCGTCCTCGCCGTACACGATCCGCTTCAGCCCGTCAAGATGACGCGCGCCCGCCGATCCGATCACGACCCTGCCTCCGCGCCGCAGAACGCGCGCGAATTCGCCGTAATCGCATGGCGCGAACAGCGACAGCACCGAGTCCGCGATCCCGTCCGCGACCGGCATTCTCGACAGCGACGCCGTTATGTACCGCGCGCGGTCGGCGACGCCGAGCCTGCGCGCTCCCTTCGCGGCGGCCGCCGCCGCGTATTTCGACGCGTCGATGCCGATGGCGGAGAGATCGGCGCATTTCAAAAGCGCGCCGTTCGTGTAATAGCCCTCGCCGCAGCCGGCGTCGATGAAAAGTCCCCCGCTCTGCATAAGGAAGTCTGCGGCGGCGTCGAGCAGCGGCTCATAATATCCCGCCGACAAAAATTCGCCGCGCGCCGCGACCATGTCCCCGTCGTCGCCGGCGCGGCTGTTGTTCCTTTTCCCCGGGCGCAAAAGATTGCAGTATCCCGCCGACGCGATGTCGAAGCTGTGGCCGCGTCCGCAGAAAAGCGCACCCTCGCCTCCCGCAAGCGGCTCGCCGCATACGGGACACAGAAGCCCGTCGGGATCGATCCGCCGCGTCATTCCATCACCCTTATCAGCTTAGCCTGAAGGCAGTACCGCTTCGATTTGATGCCCGTTTTCGTACACGTCGACAGCGTCAGTATCCTGTCGTCCTCGTCGAAATCGAGATCCTTTTTGAAGATCGATCCCTGCTTCATCTCATTTACGAATTCGAGGAACGCTTCCGGCCCCGAGAACCGCGTGCGGAAATACTGATAATCGTACTCGAACATCGCCAAATTGAACGGCTCGAACTCGTAAAGCCCCGTCGACGTCCAGACGTAGATATTGTGCGTTTTGAAAAATTCCTCGCTCAGAGCGAATTTCATCACGTCGGCGAACATTTTGCCCGTCGAGCTGTTGTGTCCGTAAAAGACGGTATTATAATTGTCGAGGATATAATCCTTGAGCGAATAATCGGCGAATATCGACCCCACCGACTGCGGCTCGCCCGTGAACGCGTGCGACAGATAATAATCGTTGTCGCTGCCCCTGACGACGGGATAATCTATTTTCGTATCCTCTATGTATATCCATCCGTAGACGTCGGGATACTGGCGCTGCATCGACGCTATCGACGCCTTCATCCGCTCCACCGTCTCGTTTTTCTCTCTCATTTCGGCCGTCACGCCCATAATCGGCTGAGATACGCCCGCGACGAACGGCTCCGACGAGCCTGACGCCGACATCGCCGGCACGCCGGACGCGGCGGCCCCAGCGCCCGATGCCTGTCCGTTTAAGCCCGATATCATATCGCTCGCCGACCATTTCTCCGCCACGCTGTCGTAGAACATATCGCCCGCGATCTGTCCGCCCAGCGATATCGCAAGCTCGACGACGCACACGACGAACACCGCCACGGCGAAGAGGTATACGGCGCGCTCGATCAGAAACGACAAAAGCTCGCCGCCGGTGCGTTTTACGCGCGCGCCTTCGCCCGCGATCTGCTCCGGCGTGATCTCGTCGAGCGACCGCAGAAATACGTCGCTGTCGGCGGCTTTATGTTCATGAACGGCGTGTCTGCGCTTTTTCTGCATCGATCTCTCCTCTCCCCCCGACGCGCTTGACATCGCGCGCCGGCGATAGTATAATCTTGTTGTGATCGCCTCTCTATATTATATAATTTTTATCCGGCGTTTACAATATAAATCGCGCAAATTCACACAAAAATCAGGAAAGGAGCCGCATATGGCAGTCGCCGCGGTCACCGCTACAACAAATATGGGCGCCGGCGTCGTTCGCGACGGCGGTCTTGTCGTGTTTGTTCCGAACGCCGTCGAGGGCGATGTGATCGAATACGCGGTCGCGCGCCGCCGCGCCTCCTTCTGCGACGGCGAGCTTGTTCGCGTCATATCGCCGTCGCGCCATCGCGCCGCCGTCGACTGCGGCGCGTTCTGCGACGGATGCGGCGGGTGCGCGTTCCGGCACATCTCATACGAGCATGAGCTTGACGTCAAGCGCGGCTACATCTCGTCGTGCCTGCGCAAGCATGGCATAGACGCACGCATCGACGATTTTCTGACGGCGGGGCCGGACGCCGTCAGATCGAAGATTACGGTCCCGATCGGCTCCGGCGTCTCGGGCTATTATGCGCGCGGCACGCACAGAATCGTCCCCTCGCGCCGCTGTCTTTTGCACGACGAGCTTGCCGATTCGATCAGAAACGCCGTCGCTGACGCGCGGCTCGGCGGCGTGCATCATGTTACAGTAAGGCGCGCCTCGGACGGAGTTATGGCGATACTGCGCGCCGACGCCGGTACTGACGCGGACCGCATACGCGCGCTTGCGCGCGAGCTGCGCGCGGACAGCGTTTACCTCGAACGCGGCGGCGAATACGAGCTGATCGCGGGCGTCCCCGTCATATACGATACGCTGTCGGGATGCAGATTTCGCATATCGCCCGAATCGTTTTATCAGGTGAATCACGACTGCGCCGAGCTGCTCTATGCCCGCGCCGTCGAATCTGCGGCGCTCGCCTCCGGCGAGCGGCTCGCCGATCTTTACTGCGGCACGGGGACGATCGGAATCGCGGCCGCGAGGCGCGCGTCCGTCTCGCTCGTCGGCGTCGAGATCGTGCCGTCCGCCGTCGCCGACGCGCGGCTGAACGCGCGCGAAAACGGCGTCGTGGCCGATTTCATCTGCGGCGACGCGGCCGCCTACGACGGCGCCGCCGACTGCGTGATCCTCGATCCGCCGCGCGCCGGATGCGGCGAAGCTCTGATCTCCCATCTGCTTCATATGCTCCCCGACCGCATCGTCTATGTCTCGTGCGAACCCGCGACGATGGCGCGCGACGCCGCGCGCCTCGCCCCCGCCTACCGCGTCGAATCCGTCGCGCCCGTCGATATGTTCCCCCGCACGGGGAAGGTTGAGACGGTAGTTCAACTTTCCAAGGGAGAAATCCAGTCAAAGAAAATCAGGGTTGACTTCTCTCTGGAGGATATGGATATGTCCGG
>CANRFY010000036.1 GCA_947630015.1 uncultured Clostridia bacterium | reverse complement strand
TCCATCAGATCAAGAGCATGTTTCACGCTGTCGGATGCGAGATAACGTCGCTACACCGCATAAACTTCGCGGGTATCACGCTCGACAGTGCACTGTCTCCCGGACAGTGGCGGTATCTCGACGACGACGAGATCGCCATGTTCACATGCAGCAAAAACGGCAGCGTTTGATGCACCGCCGCCGCATTTATACCGAATATGCAATTTTCGCATTATTTGCTCTTGACACGCGCGCCTTTATGATGTATAATATATCGACACGGAGGCATAGCTCAGTTGGTCAGAGCGCACGGTTCACATCCGTGAGGTCGAGGGTTCGAGCCCCCCTGTCTCCAATAAAAAAACGCCCGACGGGCGTTTTTTTGTTTTGTTTTTGATCGGGAATAAGGTTCGAGACAGCGCCCCGAAAGGCGGGGTTCGCGCTCGCGCGACTACTTCGTCGGCGCACGAACGTGCGATGCTGTGGCAAACACATTCGCTCAACAACCCATGTAATAAATATTCTTGAAGATTCTTAAGGAACTTCTTATAAGAAGTTCCTTAAGTCAGGGTTCGGGGTGAAACCCCGAAAGTGTCAATTCGCTTTCGTGTCGCAGTAGATGCATCTGTATTCCTGGCGATCGCGATCCGACAGTCTGAACACCTGATCGAGTTCCTGTTCTGTCGTGGTGATACAGCGCGGATTGCGGCATCTGATCACGTTCGTCAGGCGTTCCGGCATACCGATAGTGAGCTTTTTCAAAAGCTCGCCGTTTTTGATTATATTGACGGTCGCGCTCGGGTCGACGTAGCCGATAACGTCGAAATTGACGGGGATATCGGCGTCGATCTTGATTATGTCCTTCTTCCCCATCTTGCGGCTCGTCACGTTTCTGATGAGCGCGACGGACACGTCGAGCTTATCGAGGCCGAGCAGCTCGTAGAGCTTCATGCCGCATCCGGCCGTGATATGGTCGATGACGATCCCGTCTCTGATCGAATCTATGTTCATCCGGTTCCCCCTCCGTCATGCTCCGAGGCCGAGCAGCATCATTATAAGCGCCATGCGCATATATTTGCCGTTCGCAGCCTGTCTGAAATAGCACGCGCGCGGATCGTCGTCGACGGCGACGCTTATCTCGTTCACGCGCGGCAGCGGATGCAGTATCGCCATGTCCGACTTCGCGCCGCGAAGCTTGTCCGGCGTCAAAATGTAGCTGTCCTTGAGTCGGAGATAATCCTCCTCGTTGAAGAAGCGCTCGCGCTGCACGCGCGTCATGTACAGCACGTCGAGACTTCCGATCGCATCGTCGAGACTCGACGTCTCCGCGTACTGAATCCCCCCGCGATCGAGCACGTCGTTTTTGACGTAGTCTGGGAGCCGCAGCTCCTCCGGCGAGATAAGGATGAATTTGATCCCCTCGTACCGCGAAAGCGCGCCGACTAGAGAATGGACGGTGCGTCCGAATTTGAGATCGCCGCAAAGCCCGACCGTTAAGTTTGAAAATCCGCCCTTTTCGCGGTAGATAGTCAAAAGATCGGCAAGAGTCTGCGTCGGATGGCAGTGTCCGCCGTCGCCGGCGTTGACGACCGGCACGGTCGCGCTCTGCGCGGCGACGAGCGCCGCGCCCTCCTTCGGATGGCGCATCGCGATTATGTCGGCGTAGCACGATACTATTTTCGCCGTGTCAGATACGCTTTCGCCCTTTGACGCCGACGACGACGCGCCGTCCGTCATCGAAATGACGTGGCCGCCAAGCTCGTACATCGCCGCCTCGAAGCTCATTCTCGTTCTCGTCGACGGCTCAAAGAACAACGTCGCCAGCTTTTTGCCGTGACAGACCTCGGCGTATTTGTCGGGATATGCGATTATGTCCTCGGCGACGCGCATCAGCGCGTCAAGCTCGTCCGTCGACAGATCGAGGATGTCAATTACCGATCTCGGACGGCTCATATGCTCTCCCCCGCTGTCTTGCCGATCCACGATTCATCCGACGGATTGTCGCGGAACGCGCGCAGACGCGCCACGTCGTCTGGCTTTATGTAGCCCTCCTCGGCGGCCGCCTCGACAATGCAGTCGAAATCTGTCAGCGATACGTTTTTCACGTTCGCGGCGGCGAGACGCTCGAAGCCCTTCCTCATGCCGTATGTGAATATGGATGCGACGCCGAGTACGTCTGCGCCCACCTCGCGCAGAACGTCCACGACCTCGAGGACGCTGCCGCCCGTCGAGATCAGATCCTCCACGACGACGACCTTCTGACCCGGCTCAAGTCTGCCCTCGATCTGATTCTGACGCCCGTGATCCTTAGCGCCCGAACGGACGTATCCCATCGGCAGCCCCGTTATGTGGCCGACGATCGCCGCGTGCGCGATGCCCGCCGTAGACGTCCCCATCAGCACCTCGACTGTCGGATAGTTGGCGCGGATCGTCTCCACGAGTCCGTTTTCGACGTCATTTCTGACGTCGGGCGCGGTCAGCGTGAGCCTGTTGTCGCAGTAGACGGGGCTTTTGATCCCGCTCGCCCATGTGAACGGCTCGTCGGGGCGGAAGAACACCGCCTTTATTTTCAATAAATCCTTCGCAATTTTTACGCTGAGTTCCATTTATAACCTCCGATTTTATGCTTTATCAGCCGATGAATTCGGCACAGCAGCGCTCATACGCCGCGACCGGATCGGCCGCCGCCGTGATCGGTCTGCCGACGACGATGTAGTCGGAGCCGATCGCCTTCGCCTGCTCAGGCGTCATGACGCGTTTCTGATCTCCCGCGTCGCCGTCCGCAAAGCGGACGCCCGGGGTGACGGTCAGAAATTCGCGTCCGCACGCGGTATGGACTGCCTCGGCCTCGCGCGGTGAGCATACGACGCCGTCGAGTCCCGCCGATTTTGCCGTCATCGCGTAATGCATCACGACTTTTTCCATCGGCTCCTTTATCAAAAGATCGCGCTCCATCGACTCCTGATCGGTCGAGGTGAGCTGCGTCACCGCGATCAGGAGCGGACGCGTGCCGTCCGGACGCGTCAGGCCCTCGAGCGCCGCCGTCATCATCGCGGTCGTTCCCGCCGCGTGAAGATTGCATATGTCGACGTCGAGCCGCGACAGCACCGCCATCGCCTTTTTTACAGTGTTCGGGATGTCGTGCAGCTTCAAATCGAGGAAAATCTTGTGTCCGCGCGATTTGATCTCGCGAACGATCGCGGGTCCCTCCGCGTAATAAAGCTCCATGCCGATCTTCACAAACGGTTTTTTGCCCGTGAATTTGTCGAGGAATTCAAGCGTCGATACCCCCGACGAAAAATCACACGCGACGATTACATCCTTACCCATGTCTTACACCTCCGATTATTTCGTTTATGTTGCCTATTCCGTATTTATCGAGTACGCGCGGCAGATCGTCTATTATGTCTCTGCACGCGTAAGGATCGACAAGATTCGCCGCGCCGACGCCGACCGCAGTCGCGCCAGCGAGCATCATTTCGACTACGTCCTCCGCGCTCGACACGCCGCCCATTCCGACGACCGGCACGCCGACGGCGTGCGCGACCTGATACACCATTCTCACCGCGACCGGAAAGACGGCGGGGCCGGAAAATCCGCCCATCACGTTCGCGATCACGGGCTTGCGCGTGCGCTTGTCGATGCGCATTCCGAGCAGCGTATTGATGAGGCTTATCCCGTCCGCGCCCGCGTCCTCGCACGATTTTGCGATAGATACGATGTCGGTCACGTTCGGCGACAGCTTGACGATGACGGGCTTTTTCGTCACCGCCTTGACGGCTCTCACCACGTCCGCAGACGCACACGCGTCCGAGCCGATCACGGCTCCGCCCTTATGCACGTTCGGGCAGCTCACGTTGACCTCGAACCAGCCTATATCCGGCTCGCCGTCGAGCGCCGACGCGACATACGCGTACTCGTCGACGGAAAATCCGCTTATGTTCGCCATCACGGGCTTGTGAAAGCACTCCCGCATCTTCGGCAGCTCGTCCGATATCACCTTATGTACGCCCGGATTTTGCAGCCCTACCGAGTTTATCATTCCCGACGCGCATTCGGCGACGCGCGGCAAGGGATTGCCGAGGCGCGGTTCCTTCGTCGTCCCCTTGAACGAGAACGTGCCGAGGCAGTTGATGTCGTAAATCTCCGCGAATTCGTACCCGAACCCGAACGTCCCCGACGCCGGTATGATCGGATTGTCAAGCTCGATTCCGCACAGCGTCACGCTCAGTCGTCCCATAGTATCTCCTCCCTATTAAGGACGGGGCCGTCCTTGCATATGCGCTTATATCCCGTCACCGTTTTGCACGTGCAGCAGAGGCACGCGCCGAAGCCGCATCCCATCCGCGACTCGAAGCTGAACTGCCCGTCCGCGCGCGATTTTTTGTATACGGCTTTCATCATCGGTTCGGGGCCGCATACATACAGATAATTCTCGTCGCCCATCATCGCGTCGGTGACAAATCCTTTTACGCCCGCGCTGCCGTCCACGGTCGCGATCTTTACGTCGCACCCGAGCGCGCGCAGCTCGTCTGCAAGGAAAATTTCCTCCGCTGCGCCGAATCCGAGCGCGCACGATACGCGCACGCCGCGCGCTGTGAGCGCTTTCGCGAGCATATAGAGCGGCGCGGCGCCCGCGCCGCCGCCGACGAGAAGCGCGTCCGTTTTGCACGCGTCCGCGTCAAAGCCGTTGCCGAGTCCCGACAAAACGTCGAGGCGCGCGCCTTTTTCGAGCGTCGCCATGTACTCGGTTCCCGCGCCGACGACCTTGTATATTATCGTCATGACGCCCGCGCCGCTGTCGACGTCCGACACCGAAATCGGTCGGCGCAGGAAAAATCCGTCAAGCTTTATGTTTATGAACTGCCCGGGCGAGGTGATGTCGGACACGTCGCCCGAAAGCTCCATTCTGTACGTACCGCGCGCGATCTTTTCGTTCCGCGCCACGGTCAAAATAATCTCTCTCATAACCCTGTCTTATCGTAATAATAGTTTTTGCGGGGGTCTTGGGACGCGGGGCTGCGCCCGCATTATTTCGCGTCAATCGTCGATATCTTCAGCGTCGTTTCTTCGAGGACGTCGAGCAGCACGCGCACCGTATCGAGCGACGAGAACAGCGTGACGTTGTTCTCGGTCGCGGCGCGGCGGATCGCGACGCCGTCCTCATAATGGACGCCGGACATGATCGCGCGCGTGTTGATCACGTAGCTCACGTAGCCCGATCTGATCGATTCGATGATCTCGTCGCTGCCCTCCGACAGCTTGCCGCGCACTCTCGTGCGTATCCCATGCTCACGCAGGAAATTCGCCGTTCCGATCGTCGCCTCGATGTTGAAGCCCATATCGTAGAAGCGGCGGACGAGCGGCAGCGCCTCCTCCTTGTCCTCGTCTGCGAGCGTCACCATCACGGTGCCGTAATTCTGTATGTTCATGCCGGACGCCACCATCGCCTTGTACATCGCGCGGTGAAGCTTGTCGTCGTAGCCGATCGTCTCGCCCGTCGATTTCATCTCGGGCGACAGATACGCGTCGAGTCCCTTTATCTTGTTGAACGAGAACACAGGCACCTTGACGTAGAATCTCTTCTTCTCCGGCGGATAGAGGTCGAATATCCCCTGCTCCTTTAAGCTCTTGCCGAGAATCACTTCCGTCGCGATGTCGGCGAGACTGTATCCCGTCGACTTCGAGAGGAACGGCACCGTTCGCGACGAACGCGGATTGACCTCGATTATATAGACGTCGTCGTTCTTGTCGACGATGAACTGGATATTGTACAGTCCCACGATCCCGATGCCGAGTCCGAGCTTTTTCGCGTACCCGAGGATCGTACCCTTGACCTTATCCGACACCGAGAACGTCGGATATACCGAGATCGAGTCGCCGGAATGGATGCCGGTGCGTTCCACAAGCTCCATTATGCCCGGGACGAATACGTCGTGGCCGTCGCAGATCGCGTCGACCTCAAGCTCGCGCCCCTGGATGTATTTGTCGACAAGCACGCATCTTTCGTGATCGATGTCGACGGCAGTTTTCAGATAGCGGCGCAGATGCTCCTCCTTCGATACGATCTCCATCGCGCGTCCGCCAAGCACGAAGCTCGGTCTGATAAGCACGGGATATCCGATCTCGGCGGCGACTCTGACGCCCTCCTCGATGTCGTAGACGGCGCGCCCCTTCGGCTGCGGGATGCCAAGCTCGGAGAGTACGTGTTCAAAGCTGTCGCGATCCTCTGCCCTGTCGATGGCGTCGCAGTCCGTGCCGATTATCTTGACGCCGCGCTTATGGAGCGGCTCCGCAAGATTGATCGCCGTCTGACCGCCGAGCGACGCGATCACGCCGACAGGCTTTTCAAAGTCGATGATCGCCATGACGTCCTCCGGCGTCAGCGGCTCAAAGTAGAGCTTATCGCCCGTCGTGTAGTCCGTCGACACCGTTTCGGGGTTATTGTTGATTATGATCGCCTCATATCCGTTGCGCTTTATCGTCTGCACCGCGTGGACGGTCGAATAGTCGAATTCGACGCCCTGACCGATGCGGATCGGACCCGCGCCAAGCACGACGATCTTCGGCTTATCCGTCAGACGCGAATCGTTCTCTCCCGAATACGACGAGTAGAGATACGCGATATATTTGCCCGTGTGAAGCGTGTCCACCATGCGGAACACCGGCACGATGCCGCATTCCTTTCGCTTACTATATATATCAAGCTCGCCGCAGTCCCAGAGCTTCGCGATATACGGATCGGAGAAGCCCATCTTCTTCGCCTCGCGGAGAACGTCGACGTTCCCGACGGAATTTTTCAGCGTCTGCTCCATTTCGACTATCTTCTTTATCGATTCAAGGAACAGCTCCGTTATCATCGTTATCTCATGCAGCTTTGAAACAGGCACGCCGCGGCGCAAAAGCTCCGTTATCGCGTAGATGTTGTCGTCGCGGAACTGGGAGATGTATTCGAGGATGCGGTCCGTATCCCACGAATCGAACTTCGGCAGGTAGAGATGGCATACGCCCGTTTCGAGCGAGCGAACCGACTTGAGCATACATTCCTCGAGCGTCGAGCCGATGCCCATGACCTCGCCCGTCGCCTTCATCTGAGTGCCGAGCGTGTTCGGCGCCTCGGTAAATTTGTCGAACGGGAAGCGCGGAAATTTCGCGACAATGTAATCGAGCGACGGTTCCGTCGCGGCCGTGCCGCCCGCGACGGGGATATCCTCGAGCGCCATTCCGAGCGCGATCTTCGCCGTGACGCGCGCGATCGGATAGCCGCTCGCCTTCGAGGCGAGCGCGGACGAACGCGATACGCGCGGGTTGACCTCGATTAAGAAATATTCGCTCGTCTCGGGGTGAAGCGCGAACTGCACGTTGCAGCCGCCGTGTATTTTTAATTCGCGGATTATCTTGATCGCCGAATCGTTGAGCATTTTTAAATCGTGATCGTTCAGCGACAAGATCGGCGCGACGACGATCGAGTCGCCCGTATGCACGCCGACGGGATCTACGTTTTCCATGCCGCAGATCGTGATGCATTTGTCGTTGCTGTCGCGCATCACCTCGAATTCGATCTCTTTATAGCCCTTCACGCTCTTTTCGACAAGCACCTGATGAACGGGCGAAAGCTTGAACGCGTTCGACGCGATCTCGACAAGCTCCGCCTCGTCGTTTGCGAATCCGCCGCCCGTGCCGCCGAGCGTGAACGCGGGACGAAGCACTACGGGATATCCGATGTGCGTCGCCGCCGTCTTTGCCTCCTCGATCGAATATGTGATCTCGGACGGTATGACGGGTTCGCCTATCGACTGGCACATCTCCTTGAACAGCTCGCGGTCCTCCGCGCGTTCGATCGATTCGCGCGGCGTGCCGAGCAGCTCGACGCCGCATTCGCGCAGAACGCCCTTTTTCTCAAGCTGTACGGCGAGATTCAGTCCCGTCTGGCCTCCGATGCCGGGGACTATCGCATCCGGACGTTCGCGGCGCAGTATGCGCGCCACGAATTCGAGCGTCAGCGGCTCCATATAGACCTTGTCCGCGATCGTCGTATCCGTCATGATCGTCGCGGGATTCGAGTTGACAAGGATGACCTCGTACCCCTCCTCCTTGAGAGCGAGGCACGCCTGCGTGCCGGCGTAGTCGAACTCCGCCGCCTGACCGATCACGATCGGGCCGGAGCCGATTATCAGTACCTTTTTGATGTCCGTTCTCTTTGCCATGTTTTTACCTTTCCGATATATGATTTAGATAGAATATACTGTTTTCCCGCCGCACACCGTCAGCTTGCAGCGTCCGAACACGTCCGCGCCGGCAAACGGCGTCGATTTTCCCATCGAGAGGAATTCCGACGGATCGATCGTGTATTCCTCGTTCAGATCCCAGACGCAGAAGTCGCCGTTATACGGGATCCCGAACCGCTCGCGCGGATTTATCGCCATAAGCTCGACGAGCCGTTCGAGCGATATGACGCCCGTTTTCACAAGTCCCGTGTACAGCGCGGGGAACGCGCATTCAAGGCCGACGATGCCGAACGCGCTGCCGGACAGACCGCGCGATTTTTCCTCGGCGCTGTGCGGCGCGTGATCAGTCGCGATCATGTCGATCGTGCCGTCCGCGATGCCCGCGACGAGCGCTTCCCTGTCGGCGCGTCCGCGCAGCGGCGGATTCATGCGGAACCTGCCGTCCTCGCAAAGATCGCCCTCGTCGAGCAGAAGATAATGCGGCGCAGTCTCGCACGTCGCGTCCACTCCGCGCGATTTCGCCTCGCGTATCAGCTCGACGCTCTCCTTGCACGATATGTGGCAGACGTGATACGCGCATCCCGTCGCCTCCGCGAGGCGCAGATCGCGCTCGATCTGCCGCCATTCGCTCTCGCTCGGTATACCGCGGTGTCCGTGCGCGCGCGCGTATTCGCCGTCGTGAATGTATCCGCCGTGCAAAAGCTCGTTTACCTCGCAGTGCGCGACTATCATTTTACCGAGCGATTTTGCCTTTTCCATCGCCGCGCGCATCATGTCCTCCGACTGGACGCCGCGTCCGTCGTCGGAGAACGCGACGGCGTCGCGCGCGAGCGCATCCATATCGGACAGGCGCTCTCCCCGCTCGCCGACCGTGATCGACGCATACGGATGCACGTTTATAGCGGCGTCGCGCCGGATGATGTCGAGCTGCGCGTCAAGTCCGTCGCGGCAATCAGGCACCGGCGACAGATTCGGCATCGTGCAGACGTCCGTGTATCCGCCGCGGGCTGCCGCGAGCGTGCCTGTTTTTATCGTCTCCTTATAAGAAAAACCCGGCTCGCGAAAATGTACGTGTACATCGCAAAAGCCGGGAAAAACGATATTTTCGGAATCGACGCCTCCGATACAAATAATATCGGTATTGAGAACGGCGTCGAGCGCCTCGGAATATCGCGGATATTTTTCTTTATTCAACACTGTCTGCATGACGAATGACCCCGCAAATCATTTGAAGCCTCGGGCGTGTCGCCGTCGCCGTAGGCGGCGCGGCTCACCTGTACCCAAACTACGGATAGTATACCACTCGGCGCGCTCATTGTCAACCGGGTTTTACATTTTTCGCCCGCAGGACACCGGTGAAAATATTCGGGAGATCAGCAAAGCGTCGCCGCCATGACGGCCTTGATCGTATGCATCCTGTTTTCGGCCTCGTCGAACACTATCGACTGCCCGCCCTCGAACACCTCGTCCGTGACCTCCATGCAGTCGAGGCCGAAGCGGTGATTTATATCGCGGCCTATCTTCGTGCCGAGATCGTGGAACGCGGGCAGGCAGTGCATAAAGCGGCACTGATCCCCCGCGATCTTCATGATCCTGCCGTCGACGCGGTACGGGAGAAGATCGTCGATCCTCTGACGCCACACCTCGTCGGGTTCGCCCATCGATACCCAGACGTCCGTATATATGACGTCCGCGTTTTTGACGGCCGTCTCGGGGTCGGTTTCAAATTCGAGCGTCGCGCCCGTCTCTTTTGCGATCGCCTCGCATTCCGCGATGAGCTTGCCGTTCGGGAAATATTTCTCCGGCGCGCACGCGACGAAATGCATCCCCATCTTCGCGCATCCGACCATGAGCGAGTTGCCCATGTTGTAGCGCGCGTCGCCCATATAGACGAGCTTGACGCCGCCAAGGCGTCCGAAATGCTCCTTGACGGTGAGAAAATCGGCGAGTATCTGCGTCGGATGGAACTCGTTCGTCAGCCCGTTCCAAACGGGGACGCCGGCGTATTTCGCCAGCTCCTCGACGATCTCCTGTCCGTAGCCGCGGTACTCGATGCCGTCGAACATTCTGCCAAGCACGCGCGCTGTGTCGCGCAGGCTCTCCTTTTTGCCTATCTGCGACCCCGACGGGTCGAGATACACCGCCGTCATGCCGAGATCGGCCGCCGCCACCTCGAACGAACAGCGCGTCCGCGTACTCGTCTTTTCAAAGATGAGCGCGACGTTCTTGCCCTCGCACAGCCTGTGCGGGATTCCCGCTTTCTTCTTCGCCTTCAGCTCCGCCGCAAAATCGATCAGCCCTTCGATCTCCTCCGGCGTAAAATCGAGCAGCTTGAGAAAGCTTTTGTTTTTTAAGTTCATGATTTTATTCCGAAGGAGGAACTTTTGAAAAAGTTCCTCCTCCGGACCTCCTCTTCAAAACTTTTTATGACAAGTTTTATTTTTCGTGAACCGATGCCTCAGCTATTGTTATGATAAATCCGCTTTTTGGAGGGGCGCGGGGAACCTTTTTCACGAAAAAAGGTTATCCCGCAAGGATGAAAAAGTTTTCCCGCGTTTCCTCTTCAAAACTTTTTATGACAAGTTTTATTTTTCATGAACCGATGCCTCAACTACTGTTATGATAAATCCGAGAATTTACTCCGCGCACGCGGATTTAATGATCGCGACGGCCTTTTTTACCGTATCGAACGGGATATTGAGCGCGGGCAGCAGGCGCACCTTATCCTTCGCCGTCAGGCATAAAACGCCGCGCTCGATGCATTTTGACACGATCTCGCCGGCCGGCTTGACGGTCTTGATACCGATCATGAGTCCGAGTCCCGCGACGCTTTCGACGCCCGCGGCCCCCGTCATCTCGTCGAATATGTATTTGCTTTTAGCCTCGACGTCGGCGAGCAGTCCGTCGTCGATTCGGTCGAAAATCGAGATCGCGCCCGCGCAAGCGGCGGGATTGCCTCCGAACGTCGAGCCGTGATCGCCATAGCCGAGTACGTCCTTTACCTTTTCGCCGATTATGCACGCGCCGATCGGAAGTCCGCCGCCAAGTCCCTTCGCCGTCGTCACGACGTCCGGCTCGATCCCGTAATGCATATACGAATAGAGCTTTCCCGTGCGTCCGTTGCCGGTCTGCACCTCGTCGACAATGAGGATGATATCGCGCTTTTTCGCGAATTCTGCGACGGCGCGAACGAATTCGGGATCGAGCGGAAGCACGCCGCCCTCTCCCTGCACGCATTCGATCATGATGCCCGCAATCTGCGTCTTGGCCGCGACAGCTTCAAGCTCGTATATATCTCCGGCAGTGATGTGGCAGAAACCCGGCGTCAGCGGTTGAAACAGTTTATGGAAGTTATCCTGACCGGTCGCCGCCAGCGTCGTGAGCGTGCGTCCGTGGAAGCTGTTCTTGAGCGTCACGATCGTGTAGCAGTCGCCGCCGTGATGCTCGGCGGCATATTTGCGCGCGACCTTGATCGCGCATTCGTTCGCCTCCGCGCCCGAGTTGCCGAAGAACACGCGGCTCATTCCAGTTCGTTCGCACAGGCGTTTCGCAAGCTGCGCACACGGCTCCGTATAATAAAGATTCGACGTGTGCTGCACGCGTCCGAGCTGCTCCGTTACGGCGGCGATCCATTCCCCGTCCGCATATCCGAACGACGTGACGCCGATTCCCGAACCCATGTCGATATATTCTTTTCCGTTCACGTCGACGGCGATCGAGCCGTGTCCCGACACGATCTCGACCGGGAAACGCTTATACGTCCCCGCGACGTATGCTTCGTCAAGCTCGCGAATGCTCATTATACAGTCCTCCCACAAAAATTCAGTTTATGCCTTCACCATTGTGCCGGCGCCCTCGTCGGTCAGAAGCTCCATCAAGATCGAATGGCTGACTCTGCCGTCCATTATGACGACGTTTTTGACGCCGCGTTCGATCGCGTCGACGCAGCATTCTATCTTCGGAATCATGCCGCCCGAGATGACGCCCTCGCGGTAAAGCTCGCGCGCCTCGTCGACGGTGATCTCCGACATGAGCGTCGACGGGTCGTTTTTGTCGCGCAGGACGCCCTCGATGTCCGTCATCATTATAAGGCGCTCCGCGCCGAGCGCGCCCGCGATGTGCGCCGCCGCCGTGTCGCCGTTGATATTGTACACGTTGCCGTCCCTGTCGCAGCCGACGGTCGAGATGACGGGGATATAGCCGCCCTCGAGCAGGTCTGTGACGGGCTTGATATTGACGCGTTCGATCTTGCCGACGAATCCGAGGCGCGGGTCCTTGACGCTCGCCTCGATGAGCATACCGTCCGCGCCCGAGATGCCGACGGCGGAGCCGCCGTGCGTACCGAGCATCGTGACGAGCGATTTGTTTACCTTTCCGGCCAGCACCATCTCGACGATCTCGACCGTCTCCGCGTCCGTGACGCGCAGTCCGTCCACGAATTCGGGTGCTTTCCCGAGGCGCTTCATCATTTCGCTGATCTCGGGGCCGCCGCCGTGGACAAGCACAGTGCGCACGCCGATCAAATGAAGCAGCGTGATGTCCTCCATCACCTGCTTTTTCAGCGTCTCGTTCACCATCGCGTTGCCACCGTACTTGATGACGACGACCTTGCCCGTATACCGCTTTATGTACGGCAGCGCCTGCGTCAAAACCTCCGCCCGCTGCGCGTTCGTTATCTGTGTGTGCATTTTTATTAAATAACTTAGGGGGACTTTTGAGTAAAAGTCCCCCTAAGAACCCCTCAAAACTTTTTATTACTTTTTTTACTTGCGGATTGTTGTTTGCGTAATGCTCCGAATTTTGCCAAGCATAATGGAGCGCGGCTCAATTATGTTGAACTAACGGAGCGCAGCTCCGTTATGTTGAACTAACGGAGCGCAGCCCTATTACGTCCTGTAATCCGCGTTTATCTTTACGTAATCGTAAGTCAGATCGCATCCGTATGCAGTTGCGGATGCGTCGCCGTCGCCGAGCGTGACCGCGATCGTTATCTCGCTTTCGGACAATACCGACTTCGCGACATCCTCGTCAAAATCGAGGCTGTGACCGTCCTTTGCGACCTCGATTTCACCGGCCGCGCTCTTGAAGCTGACGCCCATCTTCGCGACGTCCACATCCGCGCCGCTGTAGCCGACGGCGCAGAATACGCGCCCGAAGTTCGCGTCCGCGCCGAATATCATCGACTTTACAAGACTCGAACAAACGACCGACTTCGCTGCGATCTTCGCGTTTTTTTCGTCGCGAGCGCCGGTGACCGCGCACTCGATCATTCGCGTGCAGCCCTCGCCGTCGCCCGCTATCATCCTGCACAGGGCCACCGTCACCGAATTCAGCGCGCGCGCGAACGCGTCGAAATCCTCGCCGTCGCACGTGATCGGCGCGTTTCCCGCAAGGCCGTTGCACATCACGACGACCATGTCGTTCGTCGACGTATCGCCGTCGATCGAGACCATGTTGAACGTCGATTTTATATCCGTCGACAGCGCCTTTTGCAGCATTTCCGCCGACACCGCCGCGTCGCACGTGATGAACACCAGCATCGTCGCAAGATTCGGATGTATCATTCCGCTTCCCTTCGCGATGCCGCCGATGCGGCACGTTTTCCCTCCGAGCGTGAATTCTACCGCGACCTCTTTGCGCTTCGTGTCCGTCGTCATGATGCCCTCGGCCGCGTCGCCGCTGCCGCCGTCCGACAGAGCCGCGACGAGCGCGGGGATTCCGTCCGCGATCGGCGTGACATCCATCGGCTTGCCGATTACGCCCGTCGAGGCGACGATCACCTCGTCCGCCGCGATCCCGAGCGCATCGCCCGCCAGCTCGCACATACGCTCCGCCACTTCAATGCCGTCCGCGTTGCACGTATTCGCGTTGCCGCTGTTGCAGATTATCGCCTGCGCCGTGCCGTTTTTGATGTGATCTTTCGTCACCGTCAACGGCGCGCCCTTGACGAGATTCTGCGTATAGACGGCCGCCGCCGTCGCGGGGACGTCGCTTTTTATGAGCGACAGATCGCGCTTTTCTTTATTTTTTCTTATTCCGCAATGGATTCCCGATGCGGTGAAGCCTTTCGCGGCGCACACGCCGCCGGATACCGTTCTGATCTCCATGTTCCCTCTCCGGATCATTCTATGATAAGTCCCGTCGTCTCCGCGACGCCGAGCATAATGTTCATGTTTTGTATTGCCGCGCCGGACGCGCCCTTGCCGAGATTGTCGAATCGCGAAACGACCGTGCATCTGCCGTCAATGCCAGAAACCGATATCTCCATGTCGTCGCGTCCCGACAGCTTCCCCGCCGACATAAATCCGCCCTCGCCGCCGTCACAGGCGAATTTCACGATATCGCCCGTGTAATATGCGCGGTAGACGTCCGCTATCTCGTCCGGCGTCCTGCCGAATACGGGGACAATTACCTCCATCCCCGCGTAAAACGGCGCGACGATCGGGCAGAAAACGGGCGAATGCAATAGACCGCATACCGCCGTCATTTCGGGCAGATGCTTATGCGACTGCGTGAGGCCGTACAGTCTCGGCGCGTCGAGAAGCGCGTCGCGACCGTCCGCTTCGTACTCCGCTATCATCTTTTTGCCGCCGCCCGAATAACCCGTCAGCGACGTACACGATATCGCGTCCGCGCGGTCAATTATCCCCGCCTCGACGAGCGGCGCGGCAAGTGCGATAAATCCGCTCGCGTGGCAGCCGGGGTTTGCGACGAGACGCGCGTTCTTTATCGCCTTGCGTCTGCCGCCTATTTCGGGAAAACCGTAAATCCAGCCGTCCGCGACTCTGTGCGCCGTCGACGTGTCGATTATGCGCGTATGCGAGTTTGATTTTTTTATCATACCGACGGCCTCGACGGCCGCCGCGTCCGGCAGGCACAGAAACACGATATCGGCGCTGTTGATCGCCTCCGCTCTCGCGTCCGCGTCCTTTCGCACCTCGTCCGGCAACAGGATAAGCTCGATATCGTCGCGTCCTGCGAGTCTTTCATGTATGCGCAGCCCCGTCGTTCCGGCGGAGCCGTCAATGAATACCTTAGTCACTCCCCGAGCATCTCCCTTACGTATTTTATCTGGCGTCTCACCGACTCGGGCGACGTGCCGCCATAGCTGACTCGCCGTCTGACGCACGCCTCCATATCGACGGCATCGTAGACGCCCTCGTCGATAAGCCCGCAGTATTCGCGGTACGTCTCGATCGGCAGCGTTTCGAGCGTTTTCCCGTCCGCGATGCAGCGGGCGACGATACGCCCCGATATCTTATACGATTCGCGGAACGGCAGTCCGCGTCCGACGAGATAATCGGCGAGATCGGTCGCGTTGATGAAGCCCGCGCCGGCGGCGTTCTTCATGCTCGCCTCGTTCACCCTCATCGTCGACACCATGCCGGTGAATATATCGACCGCCATTTTCGCCGTGTCGCACGCGTCAAAGACGCTCTCCTTGTCCTCCTGCATATCCTTGTTGTACGCGAGAGGCAGACCTTTGAGCGTCGTCAAAAGCGAGATAAGATCGCCGTAGACGCGCCCCGTCTTGCCGCGGACAAGCTCCGCCATATCGGAGTTTTTCTTCTGCGGCATTATCGACGATCCCGTCGTGTACGCGTCGTCAAGCTCGACGAATCTGAACTCCCAGCTCGACCATAGAACGATCTCCTCAGCGAACCGCGACAGATGCATCATCAGTATCGCAAGATCCGCCATCAGCTCGACGGAGAAATCGCGGTCGGAGACGCCGTCGATCGAATTTTCGCAGACGGAATCGAATCCGAGGCGTTCAGCCTCGAACGCGCGGTCGGTGTCGTATGTCGTTCCCGCGAGCGCGCACGAGCCGATCGGAGAGACGTTCATTCTGCGATTGCAGTCCGCGAGCCTGTCAAGATCGCGCAAAAGCATCATCGCGTATGCGCAGAGGTGATGGCCGAACGTGATAGGCTGCGCGCGCTGCAAATGCGTATAGCCCGGGACGATCGTTTCGGCGTGAGCCTCCGCCTTATCGGCGACGGCGCGGATGAGATTTTGCAGCGATTCGGTTTCGCTCTCGATCCATGAGCGCAGATAAAGCCTCTCGTCGAGCGCGACCTGATCGTTTCTGCTTCGCGCCGTATGCAGCTTTTTGCCGACGTCGCCGACGCGCTCTGTCAGGACCGCCTCGACGAACATATGGATATCCTCGGCGGACATATCGATTTGGAGCTTTCCCGACTCTATATCGGCGAGTATGCCGCGCAGCCCCGAAACGAGCGTTTTCGCGTCCGCGTCGGAGATAATCCCCTGCTTCGCGAGCATTTCCGCGTGCGCGATGCTGCCCGTTATGTCCTCTTTGTACATCCGGCTGTCAAACCCTATCGACGAGTTGAACTCGTCGGCTAACTTGTCTGTCACGCCGTCCGTGCGTCCCTGCCAGAGTTTCATGTTGGAGTTTCGGGTTTGCGGGGGAGGAAAACTTTTAGGAAAGTTTTCCTCCCCCGCGCCCCCCACCTTTCAAAACTTTTTATTACTTTTTATTGCGGAACCGTCTGTCAAATCTTCGATTTTCCGCTTGACGCCTGACTCCGCCTTCGCCTGAAGCTTTCATCTCAGGCTGATTTTTTAGGAAGGGGCGGGGAACCCTTTTTCTAAAAAGGGTTCCTCGCTGATCCAAAAAGTTTCCTTTTTACTTATTCGCCTCGTTTTTGGCGTCGACCATCGCCTGCACCTTTATCGGCAGACCGTAGAGGTTGATGAAGCCCGCGGAATCCTTCTGATCGTAATCGGACTCGCCGAACGTCGCGATCTCCTCGCTGTAAAGCGAATTCTCGCTCCATACGCCCGCGTTTATGATGTTGCCCTTATAGAGCTTGAGTCTTACCTTGCCCGTGACCTTTTCCTGCGTCTTGTCGACAAACGCGGACAGCGCCTCGCGCAGCGGCGTGAACCACTGACCGTTGTAGACAAGCTCCGCGAACGTGATCGACAGCTTCTGCTTTTCGTGCAGCGTCATCTTGTCAAGGCAGATGGATTCGAGCTTTTCGTGAGCCGCGTAGAGGATCGTTCCGCCCGGGGTTTCGTAGACGCCGCGGCACTTCATGCCGACAAGGCGGTTCTCGACGATGTCGATGATGCCGATGCCGTTCTTGCCGCCGACCTCGTTGAGCGCGAGGATGATGTTCTTCGCCGACATCTTCTCGCCGTTGAACGCGACGGGCGTGCCTTCTTCAAAATCGATCGTTATATATGTAGGCTCGTCGGGAGCCGCGATGGGAGAGACGCCCATTTCGAGGAAGCCGGGCTTCTCGTACATCGGCTCGTTTCCCGTGTCCTCGAGATCGAGTCCCTCGTGCGAGAGGTGCCAGAGGTTTTTATCCTTTGAATAATTCGTCTCGCGGTTGATCTTGAGCGGGACGTTATGCGCTTCCGCGTAATCGATCTCCTCGTCGCGGGACTTTATCGTCCATTCGCGCCACGGCGCGATGATCGGCATATCCGGCGCGAAATGCTTGATCGCCAGCTCGAATCTGACCTGATCGTTTCCCTTGCCCGTGCAGCCGTGGCAGATGGCGTCCGCGCCCTCTTTTTTCGCGATCTCGACGAGTCCCTTCGCGATGCAGGGACGCGCGTGCGACGTGCCGAGCAGGTACGTCTCGTAGACCGCGCCGGCTTTCATCGTCGGGATTATGTAGTTGTCGACGTAATCGTCGGTGAGATCGAGGACGTAAAGCTTCGACGCGCCCGTCTTTCTCGCCTTTTCCTCAAGTCCCTCAAGCTCGTCGGCCTGGCCGACGTTGCCCGATACGGCAATGACCTCGCAGTTGTTGTAATTTTCCTTGAGCCACGGGATTATGATCGACGTGTCAAGACCGCCCGAGTAGGCGAGAACTACCTTCTTTATTTTGCTCTTATCCATCTGTAAAAGCTCCTTATCGTATATTTATGCGCATATTATAATGCGTATTTTCAGGTTTGTCAAGGGGATGAGTGAAATAATATTCACAATTTTCACATTCATATTCATTCCCACAATGTTGATATCGTCGGGCGGGCGCTGAATTTTCCGCAAATCGCCGTCATTTCCGGCGGGGACGCCGGCGTCATGATAGCGGAATATGCACAAAATGAATGAATATTCATTTTGCATTCCCCGACACGGCGAACGCCGGCATCGATATTTCGGATCACGCGCTTTCGTGTCGAGTATACCATACTTCGACCGCGTCCGCAATCGTTATAATATCTAAACTTTTTGCGCGAAAGCGGGAGCCTTTTGGCTCCCGCTTTTGTGTCGGTTATGATTTTTGCGCCTCCACGTCGCGCGCGAAAGTCGATGTCACACGATCTCGACCGTCGCGGGCTGCGTCTGCGGCTCGCGTTCGCGGATCGCCCATATCACGCGGGCGCGCGCGAATCGCGGCTTCGACGTGACAGCGCCGGATTTTGCCTGTTTTCGCGCGAATATGAACGAGGTCGGACCGTCCGCGCCGCCGATAACGGCAAGCTCACCCTTCCCCGCATCGTATTTCGGGCTGTCGCCTGCGTTCGCGTCCGCGACGATCACATTCTCCGCCGGAGGCGTTATCTCATACTCCATCTCGACCGCGCGCGTCGGAAATTCATATCCCGACATACTCGGCACATCGAGTACGCTGTCGCGGAGCGACGCCGCCGTCAGCGTGTGTTCCGCGCCGTCGAGCGTCGTGAATTTTACGTTTTCGCCCGCGCGCGCGGGTGAAAACGTCGAAAGCGTTATGATCCTCCGCTCCGCCGTCAGCGTCAGCGACATCGACGATACTTTTCTCCCGCCGCGTCCGCGCTTCGAGTTGAACGCGGCGCGGTAAATGACGAACGTCTCCTCGCCGATACCGTAATGCTCCTTTGCCGCGACGGCGTACAAGTCCGCGCCGTTCATCTCCGGCACGTGATATATGCACGACATTCGCGACTGGTGCAGCGTCTCGCCGTTCACCGTCAGCTCCGCGCGCGGCGCTGACGAGAACGGATTCTCTTCCTCCGCGCGCTCGCGCGCCTCCCCCGTCAGCGAGTCGGGATCGCCGTATTTATACTGATACGCCGCGAGCATTTCGGGGTCCGGCGCGCGCAGAATGTCGACGATCAATCCTTTTTTGAAATCGTGATACGCCAAAACGCGCCATGACTCGCCCCGCCATTCAAACGATCTGTCGATGCGCGTCTCGCCGCCGTCCGCGTCGCCGTCATAGTCGATGCTCCACACCGGCGCAGGATCGGGCATATTCTCATAATATTCGGGCGGGAATTCAAGCCATTTCACATTGAACGATCCCGCTCTTTCTCGCAGAATCGCATACGCGTCCGCGACAGACATTTCGACAACGCCCGCGCGGCGGAGCGCGTCGAGCGCGGCTTTTACATCGTCCGTTACCTCGACGCCGTTCACGAAATCCGCGAACGCGTCCGCGTCCATGAGCCATGCCTGCTCGATCGCCGCCGTGTCGCGGCACGTCAGAAGCAGCGACAGGAATTCGTCGAAATCCTTCGCGACCGGCTG
>CANRFY010000035.1 GCA_947630015.1 uncultured Clostridia bacterium | reverse complement strand
CTCTATCAATCGCTTCAACTGTAAACCATGTATCCATAAATAGCACTGCCTCGATAGTTCATGATTTCTATTCAGACGTGTCGAACTGATAAAAACACGAAGCGGGTTTAGCTGTTCGGCAAGTACACTGGGGATAGCCGCTTTAACAACGCAAAGGAGTGTGACCCCCTTGACGGAGCGGAGCGACAAAACCTCTCGGACGGCGGCTTTTCTGCTGTCAGAAAGGAAGCCTCGCAGAGCGCACGATACATGGTCGCCAGACTATGTATAGAAGTGCGCCCTTTAGTTTCACAAAGGGGCTGCAATCCATAAAAGCGGAAGTTTATTTATTGCTTTCGCAGTATATCCAAAGTGTGATGGGAGGCGCCGATAAGATCCTGTCGTTCGCATATTGTGAAATGGTAATCCATCCACTTACTGAAAGTCTCATCATCCATAGCGTCGATATATTCCCGCTTATAGTTTGTCGCGCCGTCAGTGGCTACCAGTTTGATCCGTTTCACGAGAACCTCTGCGTCAAGTGAGGCAATATCTTCAGTACGCACCAATTCAAACAAATCCTTCGGCTCGCTCACGCAGTGCCAATTCGGCGTAATCATGTTTAGCTCCATCACCTCATGCAACTTGTTTAGCCCAAAGACATATTGTATGATTGTCGGCTCATTCATACAGTAGGCAACCAAGACATAGCCACCGCACTTTGTTACGCGCACGGCCTCGGACAGCGCCAGTACCTTCTCGCTCCGTGTGTACAAGTGATACATCGGTCCAAGCAGGAACGTCACGTCAAACGCGTCAGTTGGCAGGAAAGATAAATCTACAGCGTTACCCTGCATAACCGTTATGTTCTCTGTACCGTTAAGCTTGCTTTTTAGTATTTCAATGTTATGCTGTATCAACTCGATGGAGGTCACTTTATAGCCTTCTTTAGCAAGAGAAACTCTATATCTCCCCGTTCCAGCACCGACCTCAAGAATGGATGCAGTCTGGACATTGCGCAGGCATTCGTCGATATATTTCCGCGTCGTGAGGTATTCTACCTGCCCATGCCGTGACAGGAGTCTGCCGTCCTCATCGTAGTTATTGTAGTAGTTTTCCAAATAATCCATTTCAGCACTCCTTCACAATTTCCGAATTGTTTCGCAGGTGTAGATCTAACATATTACATAACAATTTATATCAAATTGTATTTCTCGATTAATGGAAACAACGTATTTATGTATAAGGGAATACTTTTTTCAATTTCCTGTTTATCAAGCCAACCATGCATCATAATATTTAACAGACAGAAATTCATGGAGGGAATGAATCGCAAAAAGGCATCATTCTGAATTTCTTCCACATAATCAAGTGCGTACAGTTCACAAATTGAACGCAATCCCCAATAATTATATAAAACACCAAAAGCACTTTTTAATGTGTCAATATTAGCGGGAAAATCATCCCTACTAAACAGTTGTATGGCATATTGCTGCTTGCCTCGCACATATTGAATGACGCTTGTGTCACCAGAAAGCGTATTGATAACTGCGTTTACTGAAAAGGTAATTTTTTCATTTGTCGTTTTTGCGCCTAATAACTGCATCAGTTCAATTTGAGATGCGTGATATTCGGTATAGCCAGAGAGTCCGGCGTATGCAGTACTATCGCTGTTGGCGTACATATCAGCATCGAGAATGTGCGTAAATTCATGAAATACTAAATATTTTGATAATATCAGATTAGAACTTAATTGCAATGTATAGCCATTGGTTTTGGGATTATAGAATGTCAATGCGGCGCTGTCATAACCTTGCGAATCTGCAACTGATAATGAAACTTCCTTGGTGATTAATTGGTATAAAGGAAAATCTGTAATCTCCATAAATTGTTTGAAGTCATCTTCAAACCTCTTTAGTTTTTCGATATTCAAATCTTGACACATGAATATTTACCTTCTCATTCTTCCATGTTTATAGTTTGGTCTATGCTTCTTTTTATTCGACAGATACCTACACTGTTTTTATATTATACCACCCAAATGTGAAGAAATCTACTGTCCATTAGGGCGGTTAATCGAGTTTTTCTCCTTAAAACTCCGCCCGTGTCAAATAGAAACGCTCCGGCGATTTATCATTTGGCGATAACGGGAAGCGTAATGCGTCAGTTTATTATCAGTGAGATTGTAGGGGCAAATGCTCCTACATAAGCCAGTCAAAATAAAATGCCCGTTTCCGATACAGCTGACGCATTCCAGCTGCCGGAAACGGGCGTTTGATCTTATATTTTGGATTTTCGATTACCGCCGCACCGCTGATGTTGTTGTCATGCTTTATGCGATGTTGTCGTTACAGGGGTTAGTAGGCGCGTGCGTTCGCTTCTGCGCCGCGCAATATAATTATCGACAAAAAGGCAGGGAAATCCCCCTGCCTTTTATAAATTCACAGTCCGAGCATAAGCTTTGCGAACGCGAAATAGACGAGCAGCGACACGGCGTCGACGATCGTGGTGATGAACGGACTCGCCATGACGGCCGGATCGAATCCGAGCTTTTTCGCGAACAGCGGCAGCGTGCATCCGATCAGCTTCGCGCATACGACGGTCACGAGCAGTGTCATGCAGACGACGGACGCGACGAGAATCGACACGTTGCTCTGCAGGATCAGATTGTCGACGAGCATGATCTTGACAAACGTCGCCGCCGACAGGCAGACCCCGCACATAGCCGAAATGCGCAGTTCCTTCCACATCACGGCGAAAATATCGGAAAACGAAATTTCCGAAAGCGATATGCCGCGTATGATCGTGACCGACGACTGCGAGCCGGAATTTCCGCCCGTATCCATCAGCATCGGGATGAAAGCCGTAAGCGCGACCTGCGCCGCGAGCGCGTCCTCGAACGACGAGATTATCATCCCCGTGAACGTAGCGGAGATCATAAGGAGCAAAAGCCACGGGATTCGGCTTTTCCAGATCGAGAACACGGACTGCTTTAAATACGGCTTGTCCGTCGGCGTGATCGCGGCCATGATCTCGATATCCTCGCTGTATTCGTCGACGATGACGTCGACGGCGTCGTCGATCGTGACGATGCCTATCATCCGATCCTCCGAATCGACGACGGGCAGCGCCAGAAAATCGTATTTTTGAAGCTGATTGGCGACGAATTCCTTGTCGTCCGTCGTGCGGACGGATATGACGTTCGATTCCATAATATCGCCGATCAGATCGCCGCCCTTCGCCAGCATCATGGACAGCGCCGATATAACGCCCACGAGCTTGCGCTTGTGATCGGTGACGTAACAGGTGTAGACCGTTTCCTTATCGATGCCGGTGTCGCGGATGATGCCGAACGCCTCGTCGACGGTCGTTTCGGGATAAAGCCTTATATACTCGGTCGTGAGGATGCTGCCCGCGCTGTCGTGCGGGTATTTGAGCAGGGCGTTGATCTCGCGCCGCGTCTCCGCTGACGCGCGCGAGAGCAGACGGCGCGCCACATTGGCGGGCATTTCCTCGATTACGTCGACGGCGTCGTCGAGGTACATATCCTCGATCAGAACGGACAGCTCGCGGTCGGAGAACGCCTCGAGCAGCGATTCCATCATGTCGGAATCCATCATGACGAACGTGTCGGCCGCTATCTCCTTCGGCAGTATGCGGAACAGAAGAAGCAGATCGCGCTCGTCGTCGATGTCGGATAAAAGCTCCGCTATGTCGGCGGGATTCATGTCGTGCAGCATTTCATGCAGCGCGCTGATTTTTTTTGCCGCAAGCAGCTCTTTGACTTTTTCTGAAAGCTCGTTCATTTGAATTTTTGCGCGGAAAAAGACCGTGCGTTCCTCCTTTCGTTTTTTGCGGAACATGACGGTCTCGGCATTATAAGGCGCGCGGAACCGCGCGCGGATATTTTTTACGCGCGGAGGTTCGTGTGCGGCCTGTGCATAATACTTCGACCTGTCGATTCTGTACTGTCTGACTGCATACGATCCTCCTTATAATCTGTTATTCCGAAATATCGAGCTTCGGCAGCGGCGGCATCGGTTTTACGACGCGCTTGAGCGGATCGGCGGCGAATCTGCGGCAGCTGGCCGCAGACGGAACAAGGCCGTATTTGCGGCACAGCACCTCGCTGCCGGTGAATATCGGCGTGCCGTGCCGGCACAAGGCGCAGATATTGTCCCCGTCGCTCGTTTTTTTCATGCCGCGCACCTTTCGGAATTTATTATGCGCATATATTATACACCTTCGCCGCCCGTTTTGCAACCCCGCTTTCCGCAATTCTTAATTTTTCTGCGACATATAAAAGCGGTGAGCGTGACGGCGGCGCACGCCGCCGCGGCCGCGCAGATCGACGCCGCGGACGGCATCCGCCCGTCCGAGACGGAAAACGCGTATGAGACGGCGGCGGTCGCGATGCCGACCGCGAGCTTGCCGATAAAATGCGGCAACAGCGGCACGCCGTCGCTGACGGAAGCGTTTTGGAAAATGACGGACAGTCCTGAAAATCCGACCGCGAATCCGGCGGCGGCGAGCGCGATCGGACGCGGCAGCTCGCCGCTTGACATTAGCGCCGCAGCGTTGGCGGCTCCGGTCGAAAACTCGAATACAGCGCCGATCGCGGCCCTGATCGCCGCAGGCGGCGAAAGCGGCGCCAGCGCCTTGTTTGCGACGGCGGCGCAAAGCGAGAAAAACGTCACCGATCCGCATACGTTCAGCATGACGCGGGACGCGTCCGCTATCGCGGACGTTATGAGCGCAAACGCCGAGCCGCCGCCGCTTTGCACGCGCGCGGCCGTCGGGGTGGACTTGCCGTGTACACCGCGCACGCCGAGCGCGCGGCACGCGAAAACGCCGACGACGACGGACGATACGGCCTGCGTTATCCATATGACGATCCCCGCGCGCACGGAGCCGAAAAACGTCCCGCCGACGACAAAGACGGGATACGTCGGCGACGCGCAGCAGACGAACGACATCAACACCGACGCCGTTCTTGTCGATATGACGCCGGCGCGGTGCTGCGCGCCGATCACGTATGCGCCGAGCGGGAATCCGAACAAAAGGCCGAGCAGCAGCGCGGACGCGCCGCGATTTGTCCCGAACAGCTTCTCGAATACGCCGCCGAATAGTCTGTCGACGGCGTCGACGCCTCCGGCGGCGACGAATATCGACGATAAAACGGCATACGGGAAAACGGACGGCAGAACGCGCGTCGCCGCGATCGACAGCGCGCGCCTCACGGCCTCCGCGACCGTATCGGGCATCGCCAAAAACAACGCGGAGGCGAAAAGCGCCGCCGTCAGTATCGGCGTCGATTTTGATTTATTCATAATACGATCGCTCCGAACATAATGATTATTGCGGAGCCGCCGCCGTTTTCGGCGCGGCCTTGTAATTTATATGATTCGTTCGGGGTGAAATATACTTTGAAAAAGCACAGACTGAAAAACGCCGTCCTCGGACTTGTTGGCGAGCTGTTCGAGTCGTCGGCGGACATTATGCCTGCGGGATGGGGCGTCAGCGTGACGGACGGACTTGAGGCATACGTGACGGGCTGCCGCGCGATCTTGTCATACGGCTGCGATAAAATAACCGTCGACGCGGGAGAGGTCATGATAACGGTGACGGGCGACGGACTCGATATCGTCAGATACACGGACGGGGAGATCGTGGTGCGCGGACGCGTCGACGGGATCTCGGTGGGCGAGCTATGCTGAAGCGGCTGTTTCTGCATTTCATAGGCGGGGCGAAAATACGCGTCGGCGCGGATCACATATCGGGCGCGACGCGCGTGCTGTTCGAGCTGGGGCTGCCGTCCGTGTTCGGCGCGCGCGGACGGCGCGGCAGGACAGTGTATCTGCGACTTTGCGATCTTGACGCGTTTTCCGACGCGTGCGGCAGGGAAGGCGTCGAATTTACGGTAATAAAGCGATACGGCGCGCCCGAATTTTTGCGCAAATACGGCCGGCGCTGGGGTTTGATCGCGGGCGCAGTTCTGCTCATAGCGGCGATATTCATCGCCGACGATTTCGTGTGGCGGATCGACGTCGTCGGCAACGAGCGCATCCCGGACTCGGCCGTCACGGATCAGCTCGACGCGCTCGGCTTCCGCCTCGGCACACGGTACAAAAGCGTCGATTTCGACAAGCTCCACAACAGATTCCTGCTCGCCTCGCCCGATATAGCGTGGATCGCGGTCAACATGAAGGGCAGCGTCGCCAGAGTGGAGGTGCGCGAATACATGGCGGGCGGCGGGGACGAGCCGCAGGACGCGGCGAATATAGTCGCCGACTGCGACGGGGTGATAACGCAGGTGTCGGCGATCTGCGGCTCGCCGCAGGTCAAGATCGGCGACGAGGTGAAAAAGGGCCAGCTTTTGATCTCAGGCATGGTGGAATACGAGGGCGCGGGCGGCGAGATTGTCCGCGCGCGAGGCGAAGTATTCGCCGAGATCGAACGCACGATCGCGGTCAGCGTGCCGCTCGTTTCGACCGAAACGGTCAAAACGGGCGTCGCCGGAACAGATTTTGGAATAAAAATCTTCTCAAAGACGATATTTTTCGGCGCAAGGGGTAGAATTGATACCTCAAGTTGTGATACAATAACAGCAGAGCATGACGTGACGCTGGCCGGAACCGTCATTTTGCCCATAAAGCTGATCGAACGGCGATATGAGACGAGCGAGACGCGGACCGTAACGCGCACAAGGGAAGAGGCTGCCGCCGAGGCGTACAGACTGTTCAAGCTCGAATTTATAGAGGCGTGCCGCGACGCGTCGCTGCTTTCTTATGAAATGACGGACGGCATCTCGGAGGACGGCGGCGCATACGAGATCGTATGCCGCGTAAAAGTGATAGACGATATAGCGAAAACCGTGCCGTTTGAGGTCGGGGAATGAGAAAAGAACGGGATCGATATGGCTGAAAAAATCATCAAGACAAAATCGAGCGAAATAACGAGCCGGCTGTTCGGCGCGTTCGACTGCAACGCGCGCAGGATAGAGGAGACGTTCGGCGTTAAAATGTACAACAGGCAAAGCACCGACTCCGACGGCGACAATATAGTTTTATCCGGCGACGCCGCCGCCGTCGCGACTGCGGCGGAGGCCGTCGAATATCTGCGCGGGATGGCGGAATACAACGAATCGCTGCCCGATCAGACGGTCGATTACGTACTCGGCATGGCGGCCGACGGACGCGCCTCGGAGCTTGAAGCGCTCGACGACTGCGTCTGCGTCACGAATAAGGGCAAGCCTATCAAGGCTAAGACCGTCGGCCAGAAAAAATACGTCGAGGCGATCAAAAACAATACAGTCACCCTCGGCGTCGGACCCGCCGGAACGGGCAAGACGTTTCTCGCCGTCGCCATGTCGGTCAAGGCGCTGCGCGACCGCGACGTCGAACGCATCATCCTGACGCGTCCCGCCGTCGAGGCCGGCGAAAAGCTCGGATTCCTCCCGGGCGATCTTCAGACTAAGATCGATCCGTATCTGCGGCCGCTGCACGACGCGCTTTATGAAATGCTCGGCGCAGAGAATTACACGCGGCACACGGAGCGCCAGACGATAGAGATCGCGCCGCTCGCCTATATGCGAGGACGCACGCTCGACGACAGCTTCATCATCCTCGACGAGGCGCAGAACACGACGCCGGAGCAGATGAAGATGTTCCTGACGCGTCTCGGCTTCAATTCAAAGGTCGTCGTGACGGGAGATCTGACGCAGACCGATCTGCCTGCGGGGAAGAGAAGCGGTCTTGCCGAGGCGGTAAAGATACTCGACGGCATAGACGGCATCGCGATACACCGCTTCACGGAACGCGACGTCGTGCGCCATAAGCTCGTACAGAAGATAATCCTCGCATATGACAAATACGACCGCGAGCGCAGGGCGAAGGACGCCGAGACGCGCACGCGCTACAGAATGAGAGGCGACGGGAAATGAGATTCAAAATCGAATTCAAAAAGAAGCCGTCCCTGCGTGTTTTGATAGAGGACGAGCAGGAGAACAAATACATCACGATAAAGCAGCATAAGCTGATCCGCCGCGCGATACTCGAAACGCTGGCGCTCGAAGGCTTCGAGCGCGACGCCGAGGTATCGGTGACGCTGACGGACAACGAAACGATACGCGCGATAAACGACGAATACCGCGGGATAGACGAGGCGACGGACGTTTTGTCGTTCCCGCAGTTCGACCGCGCGGAGGATTATCCGCCTCGGGGCTTCGTCCCGCTCGGCGATATAGTCGTATCGGTGGAGAGGGCGAACGATCAGGCGCTTTTGTACGGACACAGCTTTGAACGCGAGCTTGCGTTTTTGGTCGCGCACTCGACGCTCCATCTGCTCGGATACGATCATGTAAACGACGCGGAGGGCGAACGCGTCATGCGCGAGAAGCAGCGCGCCGTTATGGACAGGCTCGGCCTGTCCGTGGACGGTCAATCTGAAAACAAGGGATCATAAATGAAAAAAACTGCATTCATATCGATAGTGGGACGCCCGAACGTGGGCAAATCGACGCTTTTAAACGCGATGCTCGGCGAAAAGATCGCGATCGTATCGTCAAAGCCGCAGACGACGCGCAACAGGATCACGGGCATACTGACACGCGGCGAGGATCAGTTTGTGTTCCTCGATACGCCCGGACTCCATACGCCGCGCACAAAGCTCGGCGACTACATGGTAAAAACGGCCGAGAATTCGATCGGCGACTGCGACGCCGTGATTTTGATCGCGGATGCGGAGCATCCGGCGGGGAACATCGAGATATCGGTGATCGACCGCCTGCGCGCCGGAAAAATTCCGGCTATACTCGTGCTGAATAAGATCGACATATCGGGCGCCGAGACGCTTGCGAAGACGATTTCCTCCTACGCGGAGCTTTACGATTTTGCCGCCGTCGTCCCGACGTGCGCGCTCAAAGGCAAGGGCGTCGACGACGTCATAGACGAGGCGTCGAAATTCCTACGCGAGGAGGAATGGTATTTCCCGAGCGACGAGGTGACCGATCAATCGGAGCGCACATACGCCTCCGAGGTGATCCGCGAAAAAATGCTGCGCCTTTTGTCGCGCGAGATACCGCACGGCACGGCTGTTTCGATCGAGGAATGGCGCGACGAGGATACGCTTTTGAAGATACGCGCCGAGATATACTGCGAAAAGCAGTCGCATAAAGCGATCATCGTCGGCAAAAACGGCGAGATGCTGAAGCGCATCGGCACATATGCGCGCGAGGATCTCGAATCGTTCTTCGGCGTCAAGGTCTATCTTGATCTGTGGGTCAAGGTCAAGGAGGGCTGGCGCGACAGAGGCGGATATCTGCGCGATTTCGGCTACGATATCAAATCGCTGAAATAAATGGACAAGCTCACGGTGACGGGACTCGTCCTGCGCGCGGCCGACAAGGGCGAAAACGACAGACTCATAACGATGCTCACGGCGGAACGCGGCAAGCTGATCGTACTCGGGAAGGGCGTCCGCTCGCTGAAAAATCCGAATATGGCGGCGACTCAGCAGTTCTGCTACGCGTCGTTCGTCCTTTATAAGAGCCGGGGCGGGATGTACTACATATCCGAGTCGGAGCTTGCGGAATCGTTTTACGGCGTGCGCTCGGAGCTATGCTCGCTCGCGCTCGCGTCATATGTGACGGACGTCGCCGATCATTGCAGCGTGGAGGAAAGCGAGGACGTGCCGCTGTTGCGGCTGACGTTAAACACGCTTTACGCGATATCGACGTCGAAACGCCCGCTGCCGCACATAAAGGCGGCGTTTGAGCTGCGGTGCGCGTCGGTGTGCGGATTTACGCCGGAGCTGTCGGCCTGCGCCGCGTGCGGAGCCGACGACGCGGAGATGTACTATCTCGATATCCTCGGGGGCGAGCTTTTTTGCCCCGACTGCATGGCGAGCCGCCCCGCGGACGCGGCGCTCGACGATTACAGCGGCGAATGGACGCGGCCGCTGGCGCAGATATCGCCGGAGCTTTTGCGGTATATGCGCTATACGGTCGAATGCGATCCCGCGCGCATACTGTCGTTTACGCTGCCGGAGGCAGTATCGGACGATTTTTCGTCCGTCTGCGAGCGGTATCTTCTTCACCATCTCGGACGAGGATTCAAAACGCTCGACTACTATAAGCAATACGAAAAACTGAAATAAGGTATATGAACAATAACGACAAATCAATCATAACGCTCGAATTTGACAAGATCGCGTCGCTTCTCGCGGACTGCGCCGTCACGGACGGCGCGCGCGCGATGTGCCGTTCGATTCTGCCGTCGGACGATCCCGTCGTCGTTCTGCGCCGCCAGCGCCGGACGACCGACGCGAAATCGATGCTCGGCAAGAAGGGGATGCCGCCGTTCGGCGGCGTCACCGACATCGGCGATACTGTCGAGCGCGCCAATAAGGGCGCGACGCTGATGGCGCGCGAGCTGCTCTCGTGCTGCGCCGTGCTGCGCACGTCGCGCAGACTCGGCCGATATCTGCACGACGGCCGCGACGGCGGCGCGGAAACGACGCTTGACGAAATATTCGACAGACTGATCCCCGACAGACGCCTCGAGGACGCGATCTCGAAGGCGATCATCTCGGAGGATCTGATTGCGGACGAGGCGAGCGTCGAGCTTGCCGATATCCGCCGCAAGATGAGAGCCGCGAATTCGCGCGTGCGCGACATTTTGCAAAAATACATCACGGGCGGCACATACAGCCGCATCCTTCAGGAAAATATCGTTACCCAGCGCGGCGGGCGTTTCGTTATCCCCGTCAAGGCCGAATACAAAAACGAGATAAGCGGACTTATCCACGATACGTCCGCATCCGGCGCGACGGTATTCGTCGAGCCGCTGGCCGTCGTCGAGGCGAATAACGAGCTGCGCATACTCGAGGGACGGGAAGAGCGCGAGATCGAACGCATTCTATCCGAGCTGTCGGCGGGAGTTTCGTCCTCGTCGAATACGCTGCTGCTCGATTATCAGAATATAACCGAGCTTGCGTTCATATTCGCGTGCGCGGAGCTGTCGTTCCGCATGGACGGCGTCGAGCCGAAGATCAACACGGACGGCAGGCGCGCCGTCGAGCTTGTAAAGGCGCGTCATCCGCTGCTCGATAAAAAGACGTGCGTCCCCGTGACGATCAAGGTCGGCGGCGATTACGACACGCTCATTATCACGGGACCGAACACGGGCGGCAAAACAGTCGCACTCAAGACGCTCGGGCTTCTTTGCATGATGGCGCAGGCGGGACTTCATATTCCGGCCGGCGGCACATCGGCCGTTTCCGTATTCGACGATATACTCGCCGACATCGGCGACGAGCAGAGCATCGAAATGTCGCTTTCGACGTTCTCGTCGAGTATGTCGAACATAATCGGCATACTGTCGCGCGCGCGCGAGGGATCGCTCGTGCTGCTCGACGAGTTATGCTCCGGCACCGATCCCGTCGAGGGCGCCGCGCTCGCGACGGCGATCATCGAAAATATACGCGGGCGCGGGGCGCTCTGCGCGGCGACGACGCATTACGCGGAGCTGAAAGCATACGCGCTCAACACGGACGGCGTCTGCAACGCGGCGTGCGAATTCGACGTCACGACTCTGCGTCCGACGTATAAGCTCATAATCGGCGCGCCTGGCAAATCGAACGCGTTCGCGATATCGACGCGCCTCGGACTCGATAAATCGATCGTCGACAGGGCGGGAGAGCTGATAAGCGGCGTCGACAAGAGCTTTGAGGACGTGATAGAAAAGCTGGAGGCGACGCGGATCGAGCTTGAAGCGGAGCTTTTGAAGCAGGAGGAGCTGCGCGTCGAATACGAGCGGTTCAAATCGTCGGCGGAGGCGAAGCTGAACGCGCAGCTGTCGGGCGCGAAAGCCGAGGAGGAGCGCGCCGAAAAGCGCGCGCATGAGATAATCGCGAGCGCGCGAGCGTCGAGCGAATTCGTGATGGCGCAGCTCGAACGCGTAAAAAAGGAGCGCGACGCGGAAAATCTCGGCCGCACGATGGCGGACGCGCGCCGCGCGATCCGCGATCAGCTGCGCGGAGCCGAATCGGCGCTCGAAAAAGATGACGAGGAGGAGCAGTATACGCCGCCGCGCGAATTCAGAACGGGCGACGACGTCGTGATCGCCGGCACGGGAGTGCGCGGCGTCATAACGGACGGACCGGACAAATCGGGCAGCGTGACGGTAAAGGCGAACGGCATCACGACGCGCACAAAGACGTCGCGTCTGCGGTTCGCGCCGGAGGACGACACCGTGACGATGTCGGGCAAAACTGTTCCGGCCTCGACAGTGCGCGTCAAAACGGCGGGTTCGTTTTCGCCCGAGCTTGACATACGCGGATTTACGACTGACGACGGACTTTTCGCCGTCGACAAATACATCGACGAGGCCGAGGTCGCGGGGATCCGCTCCGTGCGCGTGATCCACGGCAAGGGAACGGGCGCTCTGCGCGGCGCGCTGCACCGATTCCTGAAATCGGATAAGCGCGTATCGTCGTACAGACTCGGAGCATACGGCGAGGGCGACGCCGGCGTCACCGTGATCGAACTGAAATGATCTGAAATTCAATAAAAACAAACAATTAGGAGGAAACGGCAATGAAGCAGAATATCATAACGGCGGACGCCGAGACGCCGGTTCAGGCGGGCAGTCTGTGCCTCGGCGCGCAGCTCTACACCGTGCGCGCGAAGACAAAGACAAAGGACGAATTTCTTTCGACGGTGCGCGAGCTGTCAAAGATCGGGTACCGCTATATGCAGGTGTCGGGCGTCGGTCCCGACGTCACCCCCGAGGTGATAAAGAGCGCCGTCGACGCATACGGGATCAAATGCATCCTTACGCATACAAATCTGCGCCGCATAATCGAGGACACTGACGGCGTGATCGCCGATCACGACGTCTACGGCTGCGACGCGATAGGGATAGGCGGCATCGCGAATATGTACCCGCACACCGCCGACGGCTACGCGCAGTTCGCGCTCGATATCGCGGACGCCGTAAAAAAGATAAAGGCGGCGGGGAAGGTGTTCCTCTACCACAATCACAGATTTGAATTCGAGCATTACGGCGACAGGACGGGCCTCGATATACTGATGTCGATCACCGATCCCGACGGCGTGAAATTCACGTTCGACACGTACTGGGCGCAGGTCGCGGGTGTCGATCCCGCCGATTTCATCCGCAAGCACGGCGATCGGATATTCTGCACGCATCTCAAGGATATGACGGTCAAGGACGATAAGCTCGTGATGACGGAATGCCTGACGGGCAATCTCAATTTCGACGCGATCGTGGACGCGAGCGTTCAGGCGGGCATAAAATGGCACATGATCGAGCAGGACGACGTCTATATCGATCTGTTTGACAGTATGCGGATCAGCCACGACAATCTTAAGGCGAAATATCCGCAGTTCCGCGACGAATAAGGAGGCCGCATATGGCAAAATTCAGACTGTCCGCGTTCGCGGACGAATACTCGCCGTCGCTCGACAGACAACTCGAAGGGCTTGCCGCGTTCGGCATCGATAAGATCGAGCTGCGCGGCGTCGACGGCAAAAACGTATCGGAGCTGACAGAGGCCGAGGCGCGCGGCGTGAAGCGCAGGCTCGACGCCTCCGGCGTCACGCTGTCGGCCGTAGGCTCGCCGCTCGGCAAGATCGATATCGGCGGCGATATCGCCGGTCATATCGAGCTGACGCGCCGCGTCTGCGAGACGGCAAATATCCTCGGCTGCGGACGCATACGCGGATTCTCGTTTTACGGCACGGAGGGGAAGCGCGCGGAGGTGATCGACGCGCTCGGCGCGATGACGGACGTTTGCTGCGGCGTGGGCGTACTATATTGCCACGAAAACGAAAAGGGCATATACGGAGACTTGCCGGAGCGCTGCCTCGATCTGAAGCGGACGTTCGGCGATCGGATCGGCGTTGTGTTCGATCACGCGAATTTCATTCAGTGCGGAGTCCGTCCGTATGAGGACGCGCTTCCTATGCTGATCGACGATATCGATTATCTGCACATAAAGGACGCCGACGCGGACGGCACCGTCGTGCCGGCCGGCGAGGGCGTCGGCAGGATCGCGGAGACGCTGCGCGACGTGACGGCGAAATACGACGGCGAGATCGTCCTGACGCTCGAGCCTCATCTGCACGTTTTCTCAGGTCTCGACGCGCTCGAACACGGCGAAAAATCAAAGCTGCGCGGCTCATACGCCACAAACGAGGAAGCGTTCGCGGCGGCGGTCGGCGCGCTGCGGCTTATACTTGAGGATATCGCGAAATGAAGAATATGCGCGTGCTTGCGATGGATTACGGCGCATCCTCCGGACGCGGCATCGTCGGCGTCTACGACGGCGAACGGCTGCGCACCGAGGAGGTCCACCGCTTCGACAATAAGCCCGTGACGATGGCGGGTAGACTGCTTTGGGATCTGCCCTCGCTTTACGGAAATATCGCGCCTGCGCTGTCGGAGGCAAGATCGAGATTCGGCGGCATATCGTCGATCGGCGTCGACACATGGGGCGTCGATTACGGATACATAGATAAAAACGGCCATCTGCTCTCGCTGCCGGTACATTACCGCGATTCGAGAACGGACGGCATAAGGGACGAATTCTTCGGCATCGTGCCGTGGGACGAGCTGTACTCGATCACGGGCATACAGGACCTTTCGTTCAACACGATCTATCAGCTTTACTGCGACGTGAAAAACGACGGCCACATAGTAAACGCCGCCTCGAAGATGATGTTCGTCCCCGACCTTTTCAATTATTTCCTCTCCGGCGAGATGCGCACGGAATATACGATCGCGTCGACAGGCGCGATACTCGACGCGAGAACGGGGAAGCTTGACGGCGGTCTTTTGTCCCGAATCGGATTCGACGGCTCGCTTCTGCCGGCCATGACGGAGCCGTCGACGGTGATAGGCACGCTGCGTGGCGATATGCGCGACGCTGCCGGCGGCGGCGTCGACGTCGTGGCGACGGCGTCGCACGACACGGCCTCGGCGGTGCTGGCGGTTCCGGCGTCGGGGAAGGATTTCGTCTATATCAGCTGCGGCACATGGAGCCTGCTCGGAACGGAGCTTGACTCGCCTCTCATAAACGACAGTTCGCGCGCGCTTTCGTTCACGAACGAAGGCGGCGCGGGCGGAACGATACGCTTCCTCAAAAATATATCGGGACTGTGGCTCAAACAGGAATCGCGCCGTCAATACGCGCGCGAGGGCGCGCGGTACACGCACGACGAGCTGTCGGACGCCGCAGCGTCGTCGCCGTCGTGCCGGTATATAATCGATCCCGACGACGACGCGTTCACCCCTCCCGGCGACATGGTCACGCGCATCGCGGACTATTGCGAGAGAACGGGGCAGGGACGCCCCGAAACGTCGGGCGAGATAATGCGCGCCGTATTCGATTCGCTGACGATGAGGTACCGCTGGGGCGTTGAAAAGATACGCGAGCTGACGGGACGCAGAGCGGACGAGATTCATATCGTCGGCGGCGGCGTTAAGGAGCCGGTGCTTTGTCAGATGACGGCCGATAAATGCGGCATACCCGTGATAGCGGGACCTGCCGAGGCGACCTCGATCGGAAATATCTGCTCGCAGCTGATCGCAAAGGGCGAGCTTTCCGGCATATCGGAGGCGCGCGAGCTTGTGCGCCGTTCGTGCGAGCCGGCCGTATACGAGCCGAACGCGAACCGCCCCGACGCGGAGCGCGAGGATCGCGTATACAACGAACTGTTTTTAAAACTCATAGAAAAATAAAAAGGAGAGATCACATGGATTACAAGGGAGCGGTCGAATATTATGCGAAATTCGGCGTTGACGTCGAGGCGGCGATCAGACGCGTCGCATCGATCCCCGTCTCGATGCACTGCTGGCAGGGCGACGACGTGCGTGGATTTGAAAATCCCGACGGCGATCTGACGGGCGGGATCCAGACGACGGGCAATTATCCCGGGCGCGCCTCGACGATTGATCGGCTCAGGGCCGATTTCGACAAGGCGTCGAGCCTGATCCCGGGCAAAAAGCGCATCAATCTGCACGCCATTTACCTTGACGCCGACGGCGAAAGCGTTGGCAGATGCGATATCGAGCCGAAGCATTTCGACTCGTGGATATCGTGGGCGAAGGCGCGCGGCATCGGCATCGATTTTAACCCGACGTGCTTTTCGCATCCGATGAGCGAATCTGGACTGACGCTGTCCTCGCCCGACAAGGCGGTCCGCGACTTCTGGATCGAGCATTGCAAGCGCTCTCGCGCGATCGCGGAGCATATCGGCAAGGAACTCGGACAAACTGTCGTCACGAACTATTGGGTGCCTGACGGAATGAAGGACACGCCCGCGGACAGGCTTGCGATGCGCGAGCATCTGCGCGATTCGCTCGACGAAATATTCGCGCGTCCCGTCGATCCGAAATACAATAGGGACGCCGTCGAGGGCAAGGTGTTCGGCATCGGCGCCGAATCGTTCACGACGGGCAGCAACGATTTCTATCTCGCGTATGCTTTGAGCAGAGGCAAATTGTGGACGCTCGACGCCGGTCATTTCCATCCGACTGAATTCATCTCGGACAAGATCAGCACGGCGCTTTCGTTCATGCCGGAGATACTGCTCCACGTATCGCGTCCCGTGCGCTGGGATTCCGATCACGTCGTAACATACGACGACGAGCTGCGCGCGATCGCGTGCGAGATACTGCGCGCGGGAGCCGACGACAGGGTCCATATCGGGCTTGACTTCTTCGACGCGTCGATAAACCGCGTCGCGGCATGGGTCATCGGCACGCGCAACATGGAAAAGGCGCTTTTATATGCGGCGCTCGAGCCGTCCGCGATGCTCGCCGAATACGAGCGGATCGGGGATTACACGTCGCGTCTTGCGCTTATGGAGGAGATCAAGACGTTCCCGTTTTACGAGGTATGGACGCACTACTGCGAGACGCAGAACGTCCCGACCGACGGGGCGTGGCTCGACGAGGTGCGCGCATACGAGCGCAAAACGCTCGACGGCACGTCGACGCCGCTTTCGGCATCGTTATATGTAGCTGACAAATACGCTTTATAAATTCAGATTTCAATTTAGGAGGATATCATGAAAAGCAAACGGTTATTGTCGGTCATAGCGGCGCTGCTCGCGCTCTCTATGATAATGACGGCGGCGCTTATGTCGTCCTGCTCGAACAAAACGGGCGGCGGCGGCACGTCGACGGCGGACGCCGGCACGACGAGCGCGCCTACGTCGGACACCGCGGACGTACCTACGGTCGAGCAGCCCAAGTTCAAGTACAGCGGCAAGCGTCTGACGACGAGCCGCGTATCCGTACACGATCCGAGCATCGTATACGAGCCTGATTCGGGCAAATATTATCTGTTCGGCTCGCACAAGGCGTGGGCGGTGAGCGACGATCTCGCGTCGTGGAAGACGTTCACGATCCCGTCGCTCGAAGTCAACAATGCGTCGCTGTTCGCTCCGAACATTGCGTGGTCGGCGCACGGCGGCTCGCAGGGGCAGGCGCAGTACAGCGTCGAGGGCAATATGTGGGCGCCCGACGTCATCTACAACGAGGATATGGGCAAATGGTGTATGTATATGTCCATCAACGGCGACAGATACTATTCCTCGATCGTGCTTTTGACGGCGGACGCGATCACAGGCCCGTACAAATATGTTGGCACGATAGTGTATTCGGGCTTCCTCAATGCGGCGCAGGCCGCCGAGACTAACTTCAACGAAGTCACGGGCGGCGAAAAGACGCTGTCGCGTTATTTGCAGAATTCGGCGTGGAACGCGCAGTACGGCCCGAACGCGATCGACCCATGCGTGCTTTACGACAAGGACGGACAGCTCTGGATGTCATACGGCTCGTGGTTCGGCGGCATATTCCTTCTCAAGCTCGACAATAAGACTGGTCTGCGCGATCTGACCGAGACGTATCCGACGGAGAAAAACGTCTCCGACGCATATTTCGGATACCGCATCTCGGGCGGCTACGGCGGCACGGGAGAGGGATCGTACATAGTCTGGGACGAGGCGGCAGGTTATTACTATCTCTATCTGTCATACTGCGGACTCAACGCGACAGACGGATTCTCCGGCTATCATATCAGACTCTTCCGCTCCGAGGACATAAAGGGGCCGTATGTTGACTCGATGGGACACGAGGCCGTCCTGACGGCGGCCGGTCAGTCGCAGGATCGCAAGGGAATAAAGCTGATGGGGAACTATTCGTTCTCGAGCTTTAAGACAAGCGGCGACAACAATTCCGCGGGCTATATGTCCGGCGGCCACAATTCGGCGTTCATCGACACCGACGGCCAGCGCTATCTCATCTATCATACGCGCTTCAACGTCGGACAGGAATGGCACGAGGTCAGAGTCCATCAGCAGTTCCTGAACGAGGACGGATGGCCCGTGACGGCAGTCTACGAGTTCCAGGGCAGCGTGATATCGTATAACGGCTACGATGAGGCCGATATCGTCGGCGAATATGAATTCGTCGATCACGGCACTGATTCGACGACGCCGAACGTGCCGAATCCGCCCGTCGGAATGCTCGAAACGAAGAAGCTGACGCTCAACGCGGACGGCACGATCTCGGGCGACGTCACGGGAACGTGGGATGAACACCGCGGAGCCGACGGCATCGGCTATTACACGACTATGAAGATCGGAAACGCTACGTATAAGGGCGTGTTCTTCGAGCAGTTCGACGAATCCGCTACGCACAAAAAGACGATGACGTTCACCCTCATCGGCGATAACGATCACGCCATCTTCGGCTCAAAGATTTAAATCCTGTAAATTTTATTCGGGGTTTCACCACGAACTATGACTTAAGGGGGGCTTTTGTTAAAGCCCCCCTTAAGAATTCCCGCAAAACTTTTATTATAATGGTTATTTGGCAAGTGTGTCTGCTACGGCGTCACGCGTCGAAATATTCTATCATGTCCGGGTCATGGCGGAAGTACGTCAGCTCGTCGCCGCAGTTGGAGACTGTGATCACATCGTCGGTGAAGCGCTTGACGTATTCAACGCGGCGGCCGTCGCCGCACGAGGTCATGTCTATGCCGTCCTCGAAGCTCGGCAGGACGGCGGGCGGCAGCTCCTCGTTCATAGCGGAGAACGAAACCGCATAGCTGTCGCTGTTGTCGTCCCAGTTGCGGATGCGGAACTGCTGCCTGCCGCTGAAGCTCCCAAGCTCGTGAGGTATGACCTCGACGAATCCGCAATAGATGTTTTTGTGATTCCACGGCACCATATGGAAGAAATAATCCATATCGCCGACGTGTACCAGCGCGAAAATGATCCCGTCGCGGCAGTAGTGTCTTGTCCCGCGCCGCCACGACGTAAGGCACGTCTTAAATCCCGCCTCCGCGACCGTCGGCAGCTTCACTTCGCCGCGGCTGACGAAAAACGTCTGCGTGCGGCGCATACCGTCGAGCGCGGAGTTGTCGAACGTCTCGCCGATCATGTCCGCGACCGACGAATTCGACTCGATTTTGCCGTCGTCGTCGGAGTACGCGTACTGTGCGCGCTTCTTTTTGACGTCGAACGCGACGACGCCGCGCAGACGCTTGTTTTTCTGCATTCCGACATAGAGCTTTGACGTCAGCGCCGACGCGTCCGCGTTCTGCTCATAGATAAGCGCGATCCGTTCCGTTTCGACGATGACGACGTCGCGCTTTTTGTATACGCCGCAGACGAAACGGTCGTACTCGCCGTCGAACGTCGATATGCCGTCCGATATTATCGAATCCGTCGTGACGCCGAACGTCCGCGCCATAGCGACGATCTTCGGAAGCTCCGGTGTGGCGAGATCAAGCTCCCATTTCGATACGGTCTGACGCGTCGTGCCGAATTTTTCGCCGAATTCCTCCTGCGAAAGCCCCGCGTGCGCGCGAAGCTCGAGTATGCGATTTCCGAGTGTCATGATGTT
>CANRFY010000034.1 GCA_947630015.1 uncultured Clostridia bacterium | reverse complement strand
TTGTAGCTTGCGTTGAGCATACCGCAGTATGCGTCGCCTCTGTCGTCGGAGAGAACGCCTATGTTCTCCTCGGCGGCCGCCACGAACATCTTAGGACCCGTGAACTGCTGTGCGAGCATCGTCTCGGAAATTTCGGGGCCGAAGTTGCCGAGATATACGCAGAGCGCGTTGCAGCCCGCCGCCTCGATGTCGGCGAGCGCCTGCTTCATGTGAATCTCGCTTTCAACTATGCATACGGGGCATTCGTAAATGTCGCCCTCGCCGTATTTCTCGGTGTAAGCGGCGACGAGAGCCTTGCGTCTGTTTACGGACAGACTTTCGGGGAAGCAGTCGCGGCTGACGGCCACGATGCCGACTTTTACCTTCGGAATGTTTTGCATGATGTTTGTCTCCTTGTTTTTGGGATTATTTATACCCGCGGCGTCGCCGCGTATGTTTACCGTATATTATCCGCGCGCCGCGCGCCGTTTGCCCGTCATCGTTTCGACCTCGAGCTTAAAAACGCGCGTCACCTCGGCCGTTCTTTCGTTTATGGGGAAATCCCCGTGTCCGTAATGCTCCATTATGAGCGCAAGCGCGCGCATTTTTTCGTCCCGATCCACCACATACGATATGATTCCGCCTCCGATCACGGATTCGTACTCCATCGTACACATCATCCGATCAGGATCGAGAACAAGCCTGTGCGAGCAGTCGGCCTCAAACGACGCGCGCGGGTCGCGGTCGATAAGCTCGTATTTGCGCCCGCTTTCGGCGCCGTGGAAATAGAGCGTCAGCGCGCGCCCGTCCGTTTTCATTCCGAAATTCAGCGGAAGTATGTACGGACGCTCGTCGTCCGTCAGGGCGATTCTGCACACGTCGCACGCGGACAGCACGCGGCACATCTCGTCAAAATCCGCGATCTCGCGGTCGGCGCGTCTCACGCCCCCTCACCTGCTTCCCTATTCGGATCGCATATCCCGCATTCGCCGCATCCGATATATTTTTTCACCGCGTCGAACGTCTCGTCGCTTATGACGTGTTCGATCTTGCACGCGTCCTCGGCCGCGATATCCTCCGGCACGCCGAGACGGACGAACACCGCCGTCAGCACGCGATGGCGCTCGTATGTCTTCTCCGCGCGGCGGCGTCCAAGCTCAGTCAGCGTTATGTGGCCGCCCTTATCTATCTCGATATATCCGCCGTTTTTTAAAATCCCGACGGCGCGGCTCACGCTCGGCTTTGAATATCCCATGTATTCGCAGATATCGACTGCGCGCACGGCGCTTTTCTCTTTCGACAGGATGTGTATCGTCTCAAGATACATCTCGCCCGATTCCTGAATCTCCGAGGCGCGCGCGCCGCCTGCGTCGTCGGCCGCGTATGCTGCGTATACGCGATCGCCCGCATTCGATATAATGTCGATCAGTTTCACACCCGCACCTCCGATCTCATCGTGCTATTGTCTATATTGTACCACACCGCGTCTGTTTTGACAAGTGCATTTTGTAGAGATTTCGTCCTACCTGCGTCAAAACGCGGCAAAAACGGCATGACGAACCGCCATGCCGCATCTCTTTTGCAGTTTCTACGCCTTCCCGAAACACGCGCGCAGAAGCGCGTATGTAAGATCGCACCGCTTCGCGCATTTTTTGCGCAGCGTCGGCTCCTTTCCCATCACCTGCCGGAACGCGCGGTAAGCCGGCTCGGGTATGAGCGAATCGATGCCGCCGCGCCGCAGGATGTCCGAAAGCAGCCGATACGTCCCCGCCGGCTGCGGCATGAAATCAGGCACGCCCGAAACGCCGCCGAGGAAAAACGCGAACCCGAAGCTGTACGAGCCGTTTATGATTCCGAAAAGCTGTTCCTCCGTCACCGGCGTCAGCGCCTGCCAGTTGTAGTTGAACGGACCGATGAATCCGCCGCCGAACTCGGCGGGCTTTTTGAACGTGACGTATTCGTCGACGTCTCGCATTATCTCGTATGCGCGCGCGCACGCGCGCTTTACGGCGTCGACGTTTTCATCCGTGCGCCAGCTCTCCGTCGAGGCGAGCATCGCGATATGATTCGCGCCCGGGAAGCGCGCGTTTTCTTTATAAAAGCGCTTGCCGCCCGCCGTTTTCGTAAAATCGTCGACGGAGTCGTAATTCATCGCCGCCGTCGTATGCTCAAGCGAAAGCGCGATCTGCTCCTTCATGAGCGGATGATCCTCGGGGCAGCGCACCCACGACAAAATCTGCGCCGTGACGGCGCGGTTGCCGCCTCTGCCGCCCGCGTCGAGCGAGTCCCCGCCGCGGAACCAGTTTTTATGCGTCGACGCGATCTCTGGCGTCGTCAGCGCGCGGATCGCTTTCTTTATCGCCGGATGCTCCTTTTCGACGCCCGCGTTTAAAAGCTCGCCGACGAGGTGATCCATCCCGTCGACGCCGTGCAGCTCGTGACCGAACCAGCCGTCATCGCACTGTGCGGCGAGTAGCTTCTGCACGTTCGGCTGCGCGAGTATTTTTTCCTCGATCGCCGTCATCTCCGCGCTGCCGGCGGGGACGCCCAAAAGGTCGCGCTTGACGAGATATCGTATGCTGTCGCACGCTTTGTCAAGAAGAAAATCTATTTCGTTGTCGAATCGTGTGTCGGTCATGACGGTCAATCCTCCCATCCGCCGTAGTGCAGTATCAGAAGCGCGCGGAACGTGATGTCGCAGGCGCGCCGCGTCGGCGCCTTCCAGTCGATCTCAAGCTGCTGACCGCCGTATGTGGAAAATCCCTTCAGCTGCTCCTCCGCGACATCGGCGCAGCATACGCCGTCATCGCCGACGGCGGCCGCGATCCGCTCGATCTCGTCCCGAAGAGCCGGCAGATACGGCGCAAGCCCGCATCTGCACAGCCATTCCGTTCTGTCGACGTATGTTCTGTGGACGCCGTCGCGCTCGCAGAAGAGCTGATATCCCTCTCTGATGCAGCCCGTCGTGCCGAGTACATATCCGACCCATGAATCGCCGCCCACCTGTTTATCGGGGCGGTCTGTGCGCATAAGCTTGCGGAATGACTCCGCGAGCGTCTTTACGTTTTCGTCCGTTTTCCATGAATCCGTGTGCGCAAGTATATCGAAGTGATAATAGCACGGCCATTTTTCATAGTCGTTGAAGACGCGCTTTTCCCTGCCGCCGACGCGCTTCACGCGCGTGATATCGAGCGCGGAATCGACCTCGAGAACGCGCCGGAACGAATCGAGCGCAAGTCCTATCTGCGGCTTTATGTCGATGACGCCGTCGTAACCGGCGCGCGCGATGCAGGCGCAGCGGATGTTGTTCTGACCGTTCGCCGCGTAACGGAACTCGTCGTAGTATTTGCCCTTCGTGCGGTAGCAGAGATCGGTGAGCGGCACCGTCGCATACGCCTCCATCGCGCGGCGCAAAACGGGCGCGTCGCGGCAGACGAGCTTTTCGCCGAGATATTTCGTCCCGACCTCCTGATTCTCAAAATTGCCGGCGTTTTTGTTTGGCCCGTGAAATCCGTTTCCGAGCCATCCGTTCTCCTTCTGGCACGCGACGATCGATTTTATAATCGGCTCGTCCATGATCTCGGCCTGGAGCCTGTCCCGCTCGTATGCGGACACCGCCTCGTGCAGCACCTCGGACTTGACTCTGTACTTTATCGACGGATTCGCGTTTTCGACCAGGAAATCCGCCATCCTCTGTTTTATGTTCGCCATTTTACAGTATCCCCCTTGCGCCTGACCGGCGTTATATCAGTTCTTCGATCGCTCACCAAATCCGGCTTATTACATTATCTGCGTTTTCCAAAAGATACAGCGTCTCCACCGCCCAGAAGGTGAGATCGCAAAAGAGTGCGGTCTTGTTTCTGCCCTTGAGATTCGCCTCGAGCCACGCGTCCGTGTACGCGGTCGGATACGGGACGCCGAGCTTTTTGTAGTCCATTCGCAAAACGCCGTCGGCGGCGATCGCCTCCTCTATATTCGCCGCAGTATCGGCAAGGACGCGGACCTTTTTGCCGACGCCGAGCATCGCGATCTCCGAAAGCATCCGACGATACGCGACCGTGTCGGCAAGATCGGCGCGGAAGGCCGTATCGGATTCACAAACGCGAAGCACGGGCCGTGGAATTTTCCGCGGCAGCGGATCGCAAGCGCGTTTTCAGGCTTCATCACATCGTTTATATTGTTGAACGCGTCCGCCATCATATCGATATTTTCGGGCGTGCGCCAGCTTTTCGTATAGGCGAGCATCGACAGCGTATAGTAATCGGGATAAAACTCGTCGTCCTCGATGTAGGAACAGTTGCCGCGCCGCTTCGAGTTCGGATCAAATTTTGCGATCTCGTCGAGCGAACGGATCGACTCAACGCGTCTGAAGCCCTCAAGGCATATATTCTGAAATTCGCGCAGATCGTCGTAGTCGTCGCCGTATCCGAGCAGCGCCTGCATCGTGTAAACGAGCGCCATAAGGCTGTTGCCGCTGTTGTGGCCGACGAATCTGTCCTCATATCGTCCCCTCTCCGGCGGGATATAGGAAAATTCCGCCTCGAGCGTTTCCCCGTCCCTCATCGCGGACACGAATCCGGCGACGAACGGGTGCGATTTCGGTATACGGTAATATGATAAAAGACGCGCCGCGCATTCGCCGTCCTCGAGCGGAGTTTCGTGAAGCACCTGCCCGCGCCAGTTGTCCCAGCTGTGCATCCCGCGTCCTATATAGCCGTCAGGCCTCACATACGTGCAGAGCAGCTTATAAAGCGGCATATCGTATATCTCGTTTAAAAGCGCCTCGGACTCAGCCTCGGTGATATCGTTCAATATCTCGCGATGAAGTCTGTACCTGATCACGGGACCGGCATTTTCGAGCAGGAAATCTATCGACTTTGAAACGTCCGTCATGTTCGCATCCTCCGCTTTTTCGCGTATTGAGCTGCCGTCCGTTCTGCGGCCGCGATTATTCTGCCATACGGAACATATGTTTGTCAATGCAAAATCAAATATTTGCGGATATAAATTTAAACGGCGAGGCGCGGCGTCATACGCCGTCCCCCGCCGTTTTATGCGTTTGCATAACGATTATTTACAGCTGCCGAACACCGGCTCCGGCATCCCGCATCGACGCAGATGCGCCAGCTTCAGCACGGCCGCGTCCGTTTTCGCGTCGTGGAAGCCTTCCCCGAGCGCGATTTTGAGCGCGTCGTCGAATTTCATGCGTTCGACGTTAAGAAATTCGTCCTCGTCGAGCGCCTGCGCGCCGAACGACAATCCGTCCGCCGCGTATATGTACAGCCGCTCCGTCGTATACCCGGGCGAAACGTAGAACCACCCCAGCTCATAAATACGCGCCGCTTTCGCTCCCGTCTCCTCATGAAGCTCGCGGATCGCAGCCGGCAGCGGCTCCTCTCCCGCCTCTAATTTCCCCGCCGGAACCTCGAGCAAAAGCTCCCCCGACGGATACCGGAACTGCCGCACGAACAGCACGTCGTCCTCGTCCGTGACCGCGATCACGGCGACGCCGCCGTGATGCTCCACGACCTCGCGCGCCGCCGTCTTTCCGTTCGGCAGCTCCGCCAAGTCGCGGCGCAGATTCAGTATTTTGCCGCGATAGATATATTCCTGCGACAACGTCTTTTCGCGCAGCTCCATCATTTTCTCCTTACCCGCAGCGTAACGATCTCGAACGCGCCGACGTCGATCTCAACGCCGCCGTCCGCGATCGCAAGCGGCGATATCTCGTTTTCCATAAGATCGCACACGCAGGCGCTCACAGCTTCAAATCCGAAGCTGACGCGCGCCCTCGTCGACGCGCCGAAGCTGTCGTAGAGCCTGACTATGACGTCGCCGCCGTCCTCCGCAAGCTTTACACATTCCGCGATAACCCCGCCGCTCCCGCTGTCGACATTCACAAGCGAATACGACGCGGGGACCGCGTTTTGCGTTCCCGTCGCCGCGAGCGAGACGAGCGGACGGTTCAATACATACGCTTCTTTTATGACGCCCGCCGCGCGGAAATCGCCCTCGTGCGGCAAAAACGAATACGTGAAATCGTGTACTCCCTGATCCGCCTGCCCGTTCGGATGCGTCGCGCATTTGAGCAGCGTCAGCGCCAGCGTCGTGCCGTCGCACGAATATCCGTATTTGCAGTCGTTGAGGATCGCGGCTCCGTATCCGTACTCGCTCACGTCGGCGAATTTATGCGCGCAGACCTCGAACTGAGCCGCATCCCAGCTCGTGTTCTCGTGCGTCGTCCTCTCGACGTGTCCGTACTGAATTTCATACGTCGCGCGGGATGCGTTTACGTTCACGGGGAACCGCGCCTTCACGAGCGTATGGCGCTCGTGCCAGTCGACGTGCGTTTCAAAATCGATTCGCTTTGAATACGGCGTCGCCGTTATCGTCTGTGTAAACGTCGAATTCATATAGCGCTTCACGACGCGGACGCCGACGCGTATACCGTCGGAGAACGGCTCCGCCGATACGACCTCGTCGATATGATACGATTTTTCCTTATAATAGTTCGTTATCTCCCACGCGTCGTAGTCGCGGGGGAAATCCTCGTATGCGACAAGCTCGTTTCCGACGCCGCAAAGCGCCTCGCGGCGCGCCGTTTTATCGTAAACGGAGCATAGCTCGAACGTATCCGTGAACGACGCGCGGATAAATTCGTTTTCGAGCGTGCGCGTCCCCGCGTCGTAGGACGCGCCAGCGCGTCCCGTATCAGGTTTTACAAGTGCGTAGCCGTGCGCCGGTATATCGCGCGCATACGCCGTTTTGCCGTCGATCTTGACCGCGCCCGACGCGGAAAAGCCGTTCGGATTGAACACGACCGCGTATCCGTCGCGCGGCCTCAGCGCCGCCGCGATGCGGCCGCGCGCACCCGTCGTGTACGCGTCCGCGTCGGCAAGGATGCGCGCGTATATTTTATCGGTATCGTCGTATACGGCTTTTATCGACGAGCCGGGCAGCACGTCGTGGAACTGGCAGAGCAGAATGTCATGCCAGCCGCGATCGAGCATCTCCCTCGGATATTCCCCGCCGAAAAGCGCCGCGTCCGTCACCGCCGCCGATTCCGCGTCCATGTACGCATACTCGGACCGCCTGTTGTTTTTCTTGTTTTTCGCGTTTGACGTATATGTGCCGCGATGGAATTCGAGATACAGCTCGCCCGCCCACACGGGCAGTCTTCCCGCCGTCGACGTCCTGATCCGATCAAGAAAATCGCCCGCGAACTCGAAGCTCACCGTCGGCAGTCCGCCTATCGAGCGCTCCATCCTGCGCCCGCGCTCTATCATCGCCGGCGTCGGCCCGCCTCCGCCGTCCCCGTAGCCGTATGTGTCGAGCGCCTCGTCAAGAAGCTCCTTTTGCTGCATTCGCCGCCATGTCCCGAGTATCATCGACGGCGTTATATCGCCGTTGTACGTCGTATTCGTGCGGACGGGATCGGTCGTGCTTGTCGATTTCTGCGGCGTCAGGAAATACGTGAACACCTCACTGCCGTCGATGCCGCGCCAGTCGAACACGTCATACGGCATACGGTTAGTTTCGTTCCAGCTTATCTTCGACGTGACGAACGTGTCGACGCCAGATTTTTTCAGTATCTGCGGCAGCGCCGCCGAATATCCGAACACGTCCGGCAGCCACAAAATGTGGGATTCCCTGTCGAATTCGTCGCGGAAGAACCGTTTCCCGTACAGTATCTGACGCACGAGCGATTCGCCGCCCGTCAGATTGCAGTCGGCCTCGACCCACATCGCGCCCTCCGGCTCCCATCTGCCGGCACGGACGAGCTTTTTGATCTCGTCGTAGACGTCGGGCGCGTCCTCTTTTAAATATGTATAAAGCTGGGGCTGGCTCGACATGAATTTGTATTCCGGATATCGGCGCATCATATCGACGACGGTCGAAAAGCTGCGCTGCACCTTTTCGCGCGTCTCGGCAAACGTCCAGAGCCACGCCGTATCTATATGAGTATGACCGATGCAGGCTACGTTCGGCACGCTCCCGCGCGCGGGCAGCTTCCCGTACAGCTCACGCCGCAGGAATTCGTCGGCCTGCCTGACTGAATCGTAAAACGCCTCAGACCCGGGCGCGCGCCAGTCGAGGATGTTGAGCGCGTCGTTTAAAACGTCGCGGAGCCTGACGTATTCGACGCTGTTCCTGTCGAGCAGCGATATCGCCGAATACGGCGTGCCGATATCGTAGACGAGCCTCTCGACGTCGTCGTTGACGACGACGACGCGCGGCGCGAACACATAATCGCCCGTCTCGTATACGGTGTCGACGTACATCGCCAGCGCATATTCGCCCGCCGCCTCCGGCAGCGGGACGCGGCGGTGGTTCCTGTCCGCGCCCGAGACCAGCTTCCCGTCGATATAGACCTGGTACTGCGGATTTTTCCCGTCGTCGTAGTAATTTTCGAGATAGCGGCTCCTGCCCTCCGGCAGCTCGCAAAGCCGCACGGAGCCTCGGAACCACGCGTGATATTCGGGCGTCCGCCCGAATCTGTCCTCATCCCGCCACGGACGGAACGAAAGCCCGTCCGGCATGGCGTATGTCGACTTATAGCCGCACGGCGCAAATTCAAAGCCGCCTATATCGTATCGCTCCGCGACCGTGAACGGTTCGAGCCTTCGCAGCATTTCGCCGATTCGTTCGTAGATGAAATTCATGTGTTCGCCTCCCTTTCGTTTTCGGCACCTTAATTATACAACATACGCGCCGATTTGGCAACACGCGAGGCCTCGGAAAATTGCATCAATTATCGATCGCTCAAAGCTTGACACAGTACGGCCGATATGGTATAATATATATATATATATATATATAATTTGTACATATTTATGAGGTACACACCATGTTTGAAAAATCCAAACACGCGATAAGCCTTCTGCTTGCGGGGGCGTTCGCGCTGACATACGCGCTCACCGCCGCGTCCTGCGACGGCGGCCAGCCGTCCGAGACGAACGGCGGGAACCAGTCCGAGACAGGCGGCGGAACAAACGCCGACGCCGGCACAAGCAGTATCGATACGTCCCCGACAGAGGGCTATGTGACCGTCGAGGAGAACGGCTGCGAGTACGCAATATACGACGATCATTCGGCGCTTCTTGCAGTCACATCGACAGTTGTGAGCATTCCCGACGAGGTCGAGGGCAAGCCCCTGACGAACGTCGTCGAGGGTGCGTTCGATCATATCGATAAGCCGCAGGCGGTCGTATGCGGCAGCGCCGACTCGCCCGTCTACGATTTCTGCGTCGAAAACGATATTCTCTATTACGCTTACTACGAGGGCGGCGATATCGTCGCCAACGTTCCCGGGCATCCCGACACGCTGCCGGAGGCTCCCATCCCCACATACTTACAAGGGCGGATGCTCACAGACGAGAACGATAAGCTCAATTCGCTTGTGAAATCGTATCTTGCCGACGGTTCGGGGCGCGACGAGCTTTTTGAGCTTGTCATTACCCAGTGCGTGAACGCGGGCGAGTTTATGATGTGCGAATGGTCGACGGCGGCTTATTACGACGGCTACAACGCCAAAACGCGCACCGTCGCCATGTTCGACGGCGAATACCGTCTCTGCGAAAAGGTCAGATACGGCGATATCGACACATACGACGAGCTTGAATCGTTCGTGCGTCTCCACTTCGCCGATAAGATTGCGGATGAAGTGCTTCACTGGTGCTTAAACGTGAACGGCGAGCTGTTCCATGTCATAGACAGGCAGTTCCGTCTCGAACTTGATCCGCACATCAAGTCGCCCGTCGCGTCGTTCGACGTCAGCGAGGATCGCATCGTTATGACCGTCAGACGCGGCGTTTATACTCCCGAAGAAGAGGACGGCAAGGTGACCGAGGTCTTCACGGGCGAATATAGAACGGCCGTATACACGCTCGAAAACGACGGCGGCATCTGGCGCTGGGGAGAGGATTCATTCGCCACGGAAAATCTTTACGCCGGATGGGAGAGCGTGGAGGATTATACGATAGAATAAGCGGAGAAAACCTTTGAAAAGGTTTGGAAAGCGTTAAGGCGATGCCTTCGCGGTACGCGCGGTTCCTATTCTATAACTTTTGCAAAGTTAAAGAAATAGTTAAGGGTCTCTTTGCTGGCCGGCAAAGAGACGCCCGCGCAAAGGATTTTCCTTTGCAATTCTATCCATTCCTTTTCACAAACTTTACAAAGTTTTTAAATTATGTTAAGGGCCTCTTTCTCGCAAGAAAGAGGCCCTTAACGATCCCGAAAGAGGCTCCCGTGTGGCGTCGATGTTATTCAATCGGCGGAAAGAATCGCTTGGGGCGTAAACCGCGATATTATTTTGGTAAACAGTTTCGTACCTCCGCGCGGCGGGTCGAGAGCGATGCGTCAGCGTCGCAAACGGGATGAGGCTGACAGCGCCAGATTCCGCTCGTGTCGTGCGAACAAATTGGATTCACAATGAGATACGAGACGGTTCGTGCCGGTTGGCGTGCCATGTCGTGCATCCGTAAGGGTTTATTTCAGTGCGAACGCGATTTCGCATAAAGCTAACAGCTCCCACGCGGACTAATTCGACTGCGCCGTCTGACACGTCGCGATAAATCCGAAGCTGGTAGCGACGGGCATCGCACGCGCGTTGTGCGCGCAGGTGAAGCTTGAAAGCCTACGGCACAGGAGATGAGGTGCGTCGAGATAGACAAACGCTCCGCGATGAGCTGTTCGCACACAGCAAACGCGCGTTGTTCTTTTGGAGAGGGGGTTCGGGGGAGGACCCTTTCTTTTGAAGAAAGGGTCCTCATCCCAATTGCGTATTTTGAAGAAAGGGTCCTCATCCCTAACCGCATCTTTGCAAGAAAAGAAAAATTTAGATAAAAACTGACTTTTTCAAAAGTTATCCCTCCGCCACGGCGCGTACCGCAGATGCGCCCCTTTCCCATTTTCTAAACTTTCTAAAGTTTAAATATTATTGACACGCCGTGCGCCGCGTGATAGAATAACAAAAAAAGGACAAGCACGGAAAGGAACACAGACATGACAGAAAACAGAGCCGACATACCGGCAAAGTACAAGTGGGATCTTACCGCCATCTATGCGGACGCGGACGCGTTCGAGGCTGATTTCAAGCGCGCCGGCGAGCTTATTTCGCAATTCCCCGCGCATGAGGCGACGATGACGAAATCCGCGGCTGGGCTGCTTGCGGCGCTCAACGATTCGGTCGCCCTCGACCGCATAATCTCGAAGCTTTACGTATACGCGAGCCTTTCGTCCGACCTCGACACATCCGACAACGGCGCGCTCGCGCTCAAGGGCAGAATGATGAATCTCGCCAGCGACGCCGGCGCGGCGTCGTACTTCATGTCGCCGGCGCTGATCGCGCTCGACGACGAAACCCTCGATCGCTGGTACGCGGAATGTCCCGAGCTTAAATCGTTCGAGCGCACCATCGACGGCAGCCGCCGATATAAGAAATTCACCCTCTCCGACGAAAACGAAAAGCTGCTCGCGCATCTGCGCCGCGCCATGGGCGGCCACTCCGGCATACGCTCCGTTTTCGCAAATGCCGATCTCGACTACGGCTATATCAAGGGCGAGAACGGCGAGCGCACCCATCTCACCGACGCGAATTACGTGACGTTTTTGATGAGCGCCGACCGCCGCGTCCGCCGCGCGGCGTTCAAAAAGATGTACGAGACGTATAAGCAGTTCGGCAACACGTTCGCGGCACTGATGAACGATTACGTCAAGGAGCGCACCACCGTCTCGAAGGTGCGCGGCTACGATACGAGCCTGCAATGCTCCGTATTCGCCGACGAGGTCACGCCCGTCATATACAACACGCTCATCGACACCGTGAACGAGAATCTCCCCGTTCTCTACGACTACTACAAGCTCAAAAAAGAGGTTCTCGGGCTGTCGCAGTATCATCTCTACGACATCTACACGCCCCTGATCGGCGAATGCACAAAGACGTATACGTATGAGGAAGCCGTGGACGAAGTTCTCGACGCTGTCAAAATTTTCGGCGCCGAATATCACGATATTCTGAGCGCCGGCCTCAAGGAGAAGCACTGGGTCGACGTATATCCGAACCGCGGCAAGCGCAGCGGCGCTTACAGCTCCGGCTGCTACGACACCGAGCCTTATATGCTGCTCAATTACACGAACACGCTCGAGGACGTCTCGACTCTCGCGCACGAGGCGGGGCATTCGATGCACTCCTATTTCTCGCGCAAGCACAACACGCCGCAGGATTCGGAATACACGATTTTTGTCGCCGAGGTCGCCTCGACCGTCAACGAGCTTATCTTCGCGCACAAAAAGCTCCGCACCTCCGACAGCCGCGAGGAAAAGCTCGCGATCCTCAATCAGCTGCTTGAGACGTACAAGGGGACGCTGTTCCGCCAGACGATGTTCGCCGAATTCGAGCGCGACATCCACGCGATGAGCGAGGCTGGTCAGCCGCTGACGCGCGATCTTCTCTGCGAAAAATACTATGAGATCGTGAAGCGCTACTTCGGCCCCGGCGTCGTCTGCGACAGCGATATCGCATACGAATGGATGCGCATCCCGCACTTCTATATGTTCTTCTACGTGTACAAGTATGCGACGTGCATTTCGGCCGCGTCCTCGATCGTAAAGCGCATCGAGAGCGAGGGAGACGCCTACATCCCGCAGTATCTCGCGTTCCTGCGCTGCGGCGGCTCCAAATCCCCGCTCGACAGCCTCAAGGTCGCCGGCATCGATATGTCCGATCCCGCCGTCATCAAGGACGCCATCTCCGATTTCGCCGACACGATCAGGCAGTTTAGGGAGATATATAATAATAAATAATTTTTTAGGGGGAGAGGACTCTTGAAAGAGTCCTCTCCCCCTCACCCCCCTCTTTCAGAACTTTTCACTAACAGGGGCATGGCGAAATCGTCAGTCTGTGCGCCGATTTGATGTCGCAAGCAATACGTTCGATGCTCGGCTGCGCCTGCGCTTTTCCTTATTCGACGGCTCTGCCGCCGTTTTTTTGGGAGGGGTTGGGGGAACACTTTTTTTCAAAAAGGGTTACCCATACGAATAAAGAGTCCTCTCCCCCTCACCCCCCTCTTTCAGAACTTTTCATTCTGAAAAAGGCGGGAGCGCGAGGGAGGGAAAAACTCTTTAGAGTTTGTCCCTCCCTCGCAAAATATTTTCACTTATCCCCGTCGAGAGCGTTGACCTTTCCGACGCGGCGGATATGGCGCTCGCCGTTTGAAAACGGCGTATCGATGAAGATGTCCGCCATTCTGAACGCCGTCTGCTCCCCGACAATGAACGCGCCGAGGCAAAGCACGTTCGCGTCGTTGTGGCTGCGCGTCAGCTCCGCGCTGATCGGCTCCGAGCAGCACGCGGCGCGGATGCCGCGATGCTTGTTCGCCGCCATCGACATACCGAGTCCCGTCGAGCAGACGAGGATGCCAAGCTCGCATTCGCCGGAGGCGACGGCGCGGCACAGCGGGTCCGCATAATCGGGATAATCGCACGAATCGGCCGTGTTCGTGCCGAAATCGACCGTTTCGATCCCGCGCTCCTTCAAATGCGCGGCGATTGCGTCCTTGAGCTTATAGCCGCCGTGATCGGCGGCAAGTGCGATCTTCATGTTTTGTCCTTTCTCCGGCTCGGGACCGGATCGTGCCGCCGGCGGCGGCATATTCAGATTTCTTTATGCTTTTCGCCGTATTCGCGCTCGGCCTGCGACGGGCGCAGATACGACGGCGACAGCGATTCCGCGTCGACGAACGGCTCCCCGCGGCGGATCGCGCGCTCCGCCGCCCTTGCAAGAGATACGGCCGAATGGCCGCGCATCATGCGCGGCGTCGGGACCGCGTTCGGCAGCGCCTCTGACAGACGCGGCCAGCACAGATCGTATCCGTCGCCGACGAACCGTATCGGACGGCTCCCGTCAAATCCCGACAAGATCGCGCCAAGCTCGTCGACAGACACGGCCAAATCGTCGGTGAGACGGCGTATCTCGCCATCCTTGCAGTCGAACGCCGCCGTATAGACCTGATCGCGCCGCGCGTCCATGACGGCGCACGCGATCCCGTCCGTATCGGATAAATTTTCGGCGAGCGCGTCGAGCGTATCGACGGCGGCGCAGACGCGGCCGCGTCCGAACGCCAGCCCCTTTACGGTCGCCGCACCGATGCGGACGCCGGTAAACGACCCGGGACCCGCGGCGCAGGCGAACGCGTCTATGGCGTCTATCCCGACGCCGGCGGCGTCGAGAAGAAATTCGACGGCGGGAAGAAGCGTCTCGCTGTGCGTGTTCCCCGCGTCGAGCGCAACAGCGCCCACGCTGACGCCGTCGCGGCAGATCGCGGCGGCCGCCGTTTTGGCGGTCGAATCGATCGCAAGTATCAGCATTTCATCCCTCCCGTCGGCAAATTGTGATCCGTCTCGAATTCTCGCCCGTCTTGACGATCTCGACGTCGTATCGCGGACTCGGCAGCTCGCCGCCGGCGCGTTCGCTCCATTCCGCGACGCATATCCCGCGATCGAGATAGTCGTAGTACCCGATCGAGTACAGATCGTCGGGGCCTGATATGCGGTAGAGATCGAAATGATACAGCGGCGTTTTCCCGCGCCTGTATTCGTTTACGATCGTATATGTGGGCGATTTTACCGCGCTGCCCGGGGACAGCACCGACGCCATCCCGCGCACGAACGCCGTTTTTCCGGCGCCAAGCTCGCCCGACAGCGCCACAAACGCGCCTGTGGCTGCGTCCATATGGCGCGCAAGCGCTGCGCCGATCGCCTCGGTTTCGGCCTCGGAGCCGGCGTCGAACGCGGCCTTGCAGCCGCCGCGCAGAGCCGACAGATCGTAATAATCAGAGCTTTCGTTGTTCATACGTTTATTTTACCATAAGCGCGCCGTTCGGGCAAGTCTCATTCCGAATATTGTCAAAATGAATTTTTCAGCCGGCGTCCTGTCCCAATGCTGTGCGCTTTGCCTCATACTGGAGCGTATAGAGCTTATAATATCTGCCGCGCTGATGCAGAAGCTCCTGATGCGTCCCCTGCTCGCATATGACGCCGTGCGACAATAGGATTATGTTGTCCGAGTGCTGGATCGTGGACAGTCTGTGCGCCACGATCAGCATCGTGCCGATATTCTTCATCTTTTCAAGCGAATCCTGTATCAGAAGCTCCGTTTCCGTGTCGATATTCGCCGTCGCCTCGTCGAGGATCATCACCTTCGGCCTGTGCAGAATCGTGCGCGCGAACGAGAGCAGCTGGCGCTGACCGGCGGAGAAATTGTTCCCGCGTTCGCGCACTACCTCGTCAAGACCGCCCTCCAGGCGGTTTATGAATTTATCTGCGTTGACGTAGCGGCACGCCTCCATAATCTGCTCGTCGGTGAACGAATCCTCGCGCAGGACTATATTCGACCGTATCGTACCCGAGAACAAGAACACATCCTGGAGCATCTGTCCGAATTTGCGGCGCAGCGACGCGATCTTTATATGCTTTATATCGATGCCGTCGATCAGTATCCGCCCCTTCTGGATGTCGTAATTGCGGCAGATGAGCGACAGTATCGTCGTCTTGCCCGATCCCGTCGAGCCGACGAATGCGACCGTCTGCCCAGGCAGAACGTGGAACGATACGCCCTTAAGCACCCATTCGCCCTCGTTGTAGCAGAACCACACGTCGCGGAATTCGATCTCGCCCTTTATATCCTCAAGCTCGATCGCGTCGGGTTCGTCTGTAAGCTCCGGCTTCATGTCGAACACGGAGAAAATTTTTTCCGCCGACGCGAACGCGGACTGGAGCTGGTTGAACTGCTCCGCGAGCGTCTGTATCGGGTTGAAGAATTTTGAGATATACGAGTAGAACGATACGAGCGTTTTGCTCGATATCGCCTGTCCGAGGAACACAAAGCCCGTTATATGGCTGCGGCCGCAGAGGTACAAAAGGCACATAACGGACGCGATATAGAGCATATACACCGTCGGGCGGAATATGCCGAACACGAACATCTGATGGTTCTTCGCGCGCTTGAGCGCGCGGCTCTTGTCGAGGAATTCGGCCATTTTCGCGTCCTCGCGGTTGAAGATCTGCGTGATCTTCATCCCCGACAGATTCTCGGACAGATACGTGTTTATATCGGTCGTGCAGTCCTTCACCGTCCTGAACACGCGGCGCGTGAACGCGCGGAATATGACGGTGAACAGCACGAGGAACGGGATGAAGCACAGTATCATCAGCGTCAGCATATAGTTGAGGATCAGCATCGCGGAAAGCACGCCGACGATGACGAATACGTTCCTTATCATGTTGACGAGGATGTTGGTGAACATCATCGAGATCGCGTTCGTGTCGTTCGTCACGCGCGTGACGAGCTTTCCGACGGGAATCTCGTTCAGCTGATCATGCGACAGGCTCTCGATGTGGGTGAACAGATCGAGGCGCAGCGCGGACAGTATCTTCTGCCCCGTTTTTTGCAGGATTATCGACTGGAAATACGTGCATACCATCGAAACGATGAGGATGCAGACATATACGGCGACGATCGAAAACAGCCGTGAAAGCTCGAATTTGCCGGCCACCATCTCCTCGATCTCGCCGACGATGAGCGGCGCCACGATGTCGTATGCGATCGAGGCGGCCATTATAAGCAGCACAAAGAGGAAGCTCTTCCAGTGCGGACGCGCATATTTGAGCAGTCTTTTCATTATCTCGCCGTCGGGCATATTGCGGTCGAAGCTGACGGCCTCGCCGCGCTTTTTCAGTATGACGTATGCGGACACGAACAAAATCGTGAACACGCCCGTCACAGCGCCCGTAAACAGCAGGGGAAAATATTCACGCAATGCTCTCACCTCCCTCATCCTCGAGCCGCTGAAGCTCTACCATGCGTCTGTATTCGGGGCAGACGCGGCAAAGCTCGTCGTGCGGTCCCTCCGCGACGACGCGCCCGTCGTCGATATATATGATCTTATCCATGCGCTCGATCGTGGATACTCTGTGCGCGATCAGGATCGTAGTCTTTCCGGCGCGCTCGCGCGTCAGATTGTCGAGTATCGTCTTCTCCGTCTTCGTGTCGACGGCGGAGACGGAATCGTCGAGGATCAGTATCGGCGCGTCGCGCAGAAGAGCGCGCGCGATCGAGATGCGCTGCTTCTGTCCGCCCGATACGGTGACGCCGCGCTCGCCAAGCACGGTGCCGTATCCGTCCGTGAACTCCGTTATATTCGAGTCAACGTCGGACATGACGGCCGCGCGCTTTATTTTATCCGGATCGGGATGATCTGTCGAAAAGCCGATATTGCGCGCGATCGTGTCGGAGAACAGGAAATTGTCCTGCGGCACGTATGCGCAGGCGTCCCTGACGTCGCGGATCGCGACGTCGTTGACGTCGTGTCCGTCGATGAACACCGTCCCGTCGGGGACGTTATACGTGCGCAGGATCAGATCGACTATCGTCGTCTTGCCCGATCCCGTCTTGCCGACAAGGCCGACGCTCTCGCCCGCCTTTATGTGGAACGACACGTCCGAAAGCGCGTCGAATTCGCCGTCAGGATAGCGGAACGTCAGGTTGCGGAATTCGATCTCGCCGCGAACGTCTGAAAGCGACGAGACGCCGTCGCGGTCATAGACGTCGACTTTTGCGTCGAGCAGCTCGCTTATGCGGGAAAGCGACGCTTTTCCGCGGCTCGTCATATCGATCAGCTCCGATACAGCCATGATGGGCCATACGATCGCGCTGAAATATCCTATGTATTCGACGAGCTGTCCCGCGTTGAACACGTCATTATATACGAGATATCCGCCGTAGCCGAGTATGACGCAGACGACGGATTCGACGAACATCGTCACGAGTATGTGCAGAAGCACCGACGAGCGCGTGAAATCGACGTTGGCGCGTTCGTTTTCATCGTTGAGCTTGCGGAACGCCCACAGCTCCTTCGCCTCCTTGACGAACGCCTTTATAACTGCGATGCCGGAGAAGCTCTCCTGCGAGAAATCGGACAGCTTTGAAAACGCCGCCTGGCGGATGTCCCATTTTTTCTCCATGTAGCGGCCGACTACCGTCGACGCGCCGAGCAGAAGCGCCATCGGTATGAGCGAAAGCACGGTCAAAAACGGGTCCATCATCCACATTCTGTATACGGCGAGGATGCCGAGCATCAGCGCGTCGAACATCATCAGAAGCCCGTTGCCGTAGCATTCCTGAACGGTGTCGAGATCGTTCGTGAACAGGCTCATCAGATTTCCGACCTTGTTGACCTGATAATATTCGTGCGAGAGACGGCGGCAGTGATCGAACATCTGATTTCTGATGTCGGCCTCGACCTTTATCGCCGCGCCGAAAAAGCACACTCGCCACAAGAACCGCCCGATCACCATCGAGACGACGACGGTCAGCATCGGCAGACATACGCGGTCGAGGAGAAATTCCATGTCGAACGGCAGAATCTCGCCGCCGACGGCGACCTCCCCGTCGTTGATGCCGTTGACGACGAGCTGGTACAGATTCGGCACCACCATCTGCATATAGTCGACGAGCGCGAGCGCGAGCAGTCCGAACAGCAGCATCGGCCCGTATTTTATGTAGTATTTGTTTATGTATTTGCCGAAGATCATCTCGTTCTCCTTTCGGATCGTACAAAGCAAATCATGTAAAGGGCCGCCCGCCGCGGCCCGTTTTCGGCCGATCCGGCGTCGGCGACGCCTATTATAACACATACTCTGCGCTATTGGTAGTAGATAAGCGCACCGATATGCAAAAATTTTGCGTTTTTGCGCAATATTTTATTGTATCCTTCGCTATTGCAAAGGCGTCCGTATTGTGATATCATTAAAAAACGCGGCAGACGCCGCATTTGGAGGTCATTATGCCCATACGCATACCGAACGAGCTTCCGGCCACGCGGACGCTCCGCGAAGAAAATATATTCGTCATAACGGAAGACCGCGCCGCGATGCAGGATATCCGTCCGCTCGAGATCGCGATACTCAATCTGATGCCGACAAAGATCGCGACGGAAACTCAGCTTGCGCGGCTGCTCGGCAATACGCCGCTTCAAGTCCAGATGGAGCTTATCAAAACAAGCACCCACATAGCGAAGAACACGTCCGGCGAGCATATGCTCGCGTTTTATAAGACGTTCGACGAGATTCGTGACCGCACCTTCGACGGACTCGTCATAACGGGCGCGCCCGTCGAGCATCTCGAATTTGAAGAGGTCGAATACTGGGACGAGCTTTGCCGCATCATGGAGTGGTCGAAGACGCACGTCACAAGCACGCTTCACATATGCTGGGGCGCGCAGGCCGCGCTCTACTACCATTACGGGATCAAAAAGCATCCGCTCGAACAAAAGCTGTTCGGCGTTTTCAAGCACGTAGTCGATTACAAGCGCTCGATACTGTTCCGAGGCTTCGACGACGTGTTCATGGTCCCGCATTCGCGCCATACGACCGTTCTGCGCAGCGATATCGAAAACGAGCCGAGGCTGAAAATCCTCGCCTCGTCTGAGCGCGCCGGCGTCTACGCCGTGATCGCCGATCACGGCCGTCAGATATTCGTGACCGGTCACTCCGAATACGACGCCGATACGCTCGAGGCTGAATATCTCCGCGACAAGGAGGCGGGACTGCCGATATCTCCGCCGGAAAATTACTATCCCGACGACGACGAAACAAAGCGCCCGATCTCGACATGGCGTTCGTCCGCCAATCTTCTGTTCTCCAACTGGCTGAATTATTTCGTCTATCAGACGACGCCGTTCGATCTCAAAAACGTCAGCGATCCCGCTGCGCGCACCTCGACGCCGGAATAAACGCACGACGCGCCGTGCGACACGTTTCGCTTGACAAATCGTCCGCGCGCGTCTATAATAAATCCTGAAAGCGGGGTGGCTTTGTGGCAGACGCAAAAAAGACCGACGGCAAGATCATAGCGCAGAACCGTCAGGCGCGCCATGAATACTTCATCGAGGAAACATACGAGGCCGGGATCGCGCTGTTCGGCACCGAGGTGAAAAGCGTTCGCGCAGGCTCCGTCAATCTCAAGGATTCGTATTGCAGAATCGAGAACGGCGAAATTTTCGCCTACGGATTCCACATCAGTCCGTATGAAAAGGGCAATATCTATAATCGCGATCCGCTGCGTCCGAAAAAGCTCCTCATGCACAAGCGCGAGATCGCGAAGCTGCACGTCAAGGTGACGCAGCAGGGATACACGCTCGTTCCGCTGTCGCTTTATTTTTCCGGCTCGAACGTGAAGATGTCGGTCGGACTGTGCCGAGGCAAAAAGCTTCACGATAAGCGCGAGGCTGCGGCCGAGAACGACGCGCGCCGTGAAATGGAGCGTTATACGCGTACAAAAGAGCGCCTGTTCGAGTGAGCGGCGGATGCATCGCGCCGCCGGCGCGATCGGGCGTGAAATTGCGCCGAATCAGGCGTCACAACGCGCACAGCGCTCATGTTTTACAATTGACGAAGATTTTCGCGATTTGATAGACGAATGCATAATATCGTCAAAAACAGCTGTAAATAAGGGGGCGTAAAGGTTTCGACGGGGATTCTGAACTGCGATAAGCGGGCAGAGCATGGAGCAAGCTCTCAAATCCGGCTCCGATTAAATTTTAAACGCTAACGATAATAACGTAGCTCTCGCTGCCTAAGCGCGGCGCGTCCGTTCAGAGGGGGACCACGACCTTTGTTCGGGCGTCACAACAGTGGTGAACGTGAACCGCAGCCCGCGCTCGGCGCGGTCATGTAAATGAGCGCTGCCGCGCCGGCGGTCTGGATGCCGGACGCCGACGCGGGAGATCATCCGACATCATACGCCCGTAGAAGGTCGCAGGGACGGGTTTTCGGACAGGGGTTCGACTCCCCTCGCCTCCAAAAAATCGTCAAGGCTCATCCGAGCCTTGACGATTTTTTACTTTTTCACTCTTCACTCTTCACTCTTCACTCATCAACCGCCCGATCAAACGCCGCCTTTTGCGGGCTGTCGCTGAATCGGCGCGCACACTCATGGGGAGCCGCATGGATGCTCGACGTGATGGGCGACGATTATTTCGACAATATCTGCGGCGACGCACGTTACGGCGATATACAAGATGAGGTTAAGCGGATTGCGGGGGAATGGGTGCGGGTTTGGGAAAACAACCTGTACAAGAACCTGTAATTGTATTATTGAAGTATTCATGAGATTGTATTCTTTAAGTATTCATAGGGGGAAACTTTTTCTTTTTAGGGAGAACCTTTTTCTTTTTAGGGAGAACCTTTTTCAGTGTAGGAAGAACCTTTTTTCAACTTAGAGAGAACCTTTTTCTTTTTAGGGAGAACCTTTTTGTAAAAGGTTCCCCCTCCCCCTCCAAAAGCGGACCAAATCGTGTTTATCTTACGTCCTCCCTGAAGATGGTTGTTATATTCGCTTTGGCAAAAAATAAAACCTGTAATAAAAGTTTTTGAAAAGATAGGAGTGTGAGGGAAGGAAAACTTTTTCCCTTGGATTATAATATGAAGTGCAACAAGTGAAAAAGATATAGCAACTCAGAGAGAAATCCTTTATAATG
>CANRFY010000033.1 GCA_947630015.1 uncultured Clostridia bacterium | reverse complement strand
CCATCATAGACGAGGATACCTTTGCCCGTGTGCAGGAGTTACGCCGGAACAAACGCCGCCCAACGAGAACGGGAAAGGGCAATATGTTCTCCGGCATCGTCCGCTGTGCTGACTGCGGGGAAAAGCTGTACTACTGCACAAGCAAAAAATTTGAGGCAAGGCAGGATCACTTTATTTGTTCTACATCGAGGCTCAAAGGAAACGAGGTCTGTGGGTCACATTTTATTCGAGCTGTCGTTCTCGAAGAAGGCGTACTGAAGCATTTGCAGCTGGTAGCGTTCTGCATCTCCAACTATGAAGATGCGTTTCGGAAGGCTCTGGGCGCAAAGCGTGACGCAGAAGCGAGAAAGGAACTGTCCGGCAAGCGGCGGATGCTCCAGAAGTCCGAAAACCGTATCGCCGAGCTTGACAGGCTTTTCAAGCGGATCTATGAGGATATGGTGGCGGGACGGCTGAGTGAGGCGAGATTTCAAATGCTTTCCGACGACTACGAAAAGGAGCAAACGGAGCTGCGGGAAAGAATTGCTGTTCTGACCAAAGAGATTTCCGAGCAGGAGGATCAGGCAGACAATGTAGACCGTTTCATCCGCACAGTGAAGAAGTATCTCTGCCTGACGGAGCTGACGCCAGTGATCCTGAACGATCTGGTCAAGGCGGTTTACGTTCACACGCCGGACAAGTCCAGCGGACATCGGGTGCAGGATGTGGACATCAGTTACAACTATATCGGGATACTCCCTGCCTCGCTTTTGAACAACCTCATAAACGGAAGCGCGGCATGACCGAAATCATGCCGCACTCCGAAAACAATATGAACTTGTTTTATTGGATGACGCCCCGCGCGTTATTTGTTGCCGTAATAAGCGTTGAGATACATCTGCTTGATCTCCGAGATCTTCGGATATCTCGGGTTCGTGCCGGTGCATTGATCGTCGAACGCAAGCTCCGCCATCGTATCGAGCTTCGCGAGGAATTCCTTTTCCTTGACGCCGTAGTCGCGGATCGTGGGCTTGATGCCGACGCGCTCCTTGAGCGCATCTATCGCCGCGATCAGATTGTCGAGCTTCTCCTGCTCGGTATCGCCCTCGAGATGCAGCGAATTCGCAATTTCCGCGTAGCGGTGCAGCGTATTCGGATACGAATACTGCGGGAACGTACCCATCTTCGCGGGCGCTTCCGCCGCGTTGAACCGCATCGTCTCGTCTATGAGCAGCGCGTTCGCGATGCCGTGCGCGATGTGGAACGTCGCGCCAAGCTTATGCGCCATCGAATGGCATACGCCGAGGAACGCGTTCGCGAATGCCATACCCGCCATCGTTGCGGCCTCCGCCATCTTCTCTCTTGCGAGCGGATCGGACAGGCCGTTGTCGTATGCGCGCGGCAGATACTTGAATATCGTCGAGGTCGCCTTGAGCGCCATACCGTCCGTGAAGTCGGTCGCCATCATGGAGCCGTATGCCTCGATCGCGTGCGTCAGCGCGTCGATACCGGACGCCGCCGTCAGTCCCTTCGGCGCCGTCATATGCATATCGGCGTCGATGATCGCCATATTCGGCATGAGAGCGTAATCCGCGAGCGGATATTTGATCCCCGTCTTTTCATCCGTGATGACGGCGAACGGAGTGACCTCGGAGCCTGTGCCGGCCGACGTCGGGATCGCGATGAAGTACGCCTTCTCGCCCATGTGCGGGAATGTGTACACGCGCTTTCTGATGTCCATGAAGCGCATCGCCATGTCCTGGAAATCGACCTCGGGATGCTCGTACAGCACCCACATTATCTTAGCCGCGTCCATCGCGGAGCCGCCGCCGAGCGCGATTATGCAGTCAGGCTCGAAGCTGAGCATTTCCTGCGCGCCCGCCTTAGCGCACGCGAGCGTGGGATCGGGTTCGACATTGAAGAACGTGATGTGCGGGATGCCCATTTCATTGAGCTTGGATGTGATCGGACGCGTATGGCCGTTTCTGTAAAGGAAGCTGTCCGTTACGATGACGACCTTTTTTATATGCAAGTCGGAGCTGAGTTCGGACAGAGCCACGGGCAGACAGCCCTTTTTCATGTAAACTTTTTCGGGGCATCTGAACCAGAGCATATTTTCCCTTCTTTCCGCGACCGTTTTGATGTTGAGCAGATGCTTTACGCCCACGTTTTCCGAAACGGAGTTTCCGCCCCATGAACCGCAGCCGAGCGTCAGTGACGGCGGGAGCGCGAAGTTGTAGATGTCGCCGATGCCGCCGAACGAGGACGGCGTATTGACGAGTATACGACCCGTCTTCATTCTGTGCGAATACTGCGCCAGCTTTTCCTTTTCGTTGACGTCGTCGATATAGAGCGACGACGTGTGGCCGTAGCCGCCGTCCGCGATCAGATGCTCCGCGTAATCGAACGCGGTCTCGATCGAATCGACGCGGTACATGGCGAGAACGGGCGAGAGCTTTTCGTGTGCGAACGGCTCCGATTTCTCGACAGACGAAACCTCTCCGATCAGCACCTTCGTGCCGGGTTCGACCTTGATCCCCGCGATCTCCGCGATCGTCTCCGCCGACTGGCCGACGATCTTCGCGTTCGCGGTGCCGTTGACGAGAATTATATCGCGGACCTTGTCTATCTCCTTGTCGTTGAGGAAATGGCAGCCGCGCGCCGCGAATTCTGCCTTCACCTCGTCGTAGATCGAATCGAGTACGATCACGGACTGCTCGGACGCGCATATCATGCCGTTATCGAACGTCTTGGAATGTATTATCGAGCTGACCGCGAGCTTGATGTCGGCGGTGTCGTCGATGATGGCGGGCGTGTTGCCCGGGCCGACGCCGACGGCGGGCTTGCCGCTCGAATATGCGGCCTTCACCATGCCGATGCCGCCCGTCGCAAGAATGAGATCGGATTCCTTCATCAGCGTGCTTGTCATTTCGAGCGTCGGGGTATCGATCCATGCGATGATATCCTCGGGCGCGCCCGCCTTGACGGCCGCCTCAAGAACGATCTTCGCCGCCTCGACGGTCGATTTTTTTGCTCTCGGATGAGGGCTGATGATGATGCCGTTGCGCGTCTTTAAGCAGAGCAGCGTTTTGAATATTACAGTGGAGGTGGGATTCGTCGTCGGAATGACGGCGGATACGACGCCGACAGGCTCGGCGACGCGGTACAGACCGTATGCGCGGTCATGCTCGATGACCCCGACTGTCTTTACATTTTTATATGCGTTGTAGATATACTCGGCCGCGTAGTTGTTCTTGATGACCTTGTCCTCGACAACTCCCATTCCCGTCTCCTCGACGGCCATTTTCGCGAGTGGAATACGCGCCATGTTTGCCGCCGTCGCAGCCGCCGCGAATATCTTATCCACCATCTCGGCCGTGTACTCGGAGAACTTCTTCTGTGCGGCGCGGACGCGATCTATCGTCTCCGCAAGCGCTTCCGGAGTGTCTACCGTTTTGTAAACCTTTTCTTCCATTTGGCACCTTCCGTTTTGTGTCTTTTTATTGATGAATTTCAGACTCGGACGCAGAGTCAGACCCCGCCCGTCCGATCCGATGCTTCCCCATATGATCGGGCGGCGCCGCCGCGCCCCCCATATCCATGATATGCGCGGCGCGCGGCTGTTTACAGCCGTCCGATTTTAACTATACCAAATAGGAAGAAAAATTGCAAGTACAGATATTACTTCTTGCAAAAAATCGTTTGTTTGCACATAACAAAACGCCGTTTGCGCCGCATTCATAATGCAATATGCCCGACGTTTTCTCAGTTTTTTCAAGCATTCCGCGGCCGTACAGACAAAATAAAGCTCGGAGGCGACAGCGCACCCCCGAGACAGACTGTAAAATTTTGTTTGCATACGCGCAACCGCACGATGCAGAATCGAACACATTCGCCCCATAACCCTTGTAAGGAAAGTTTTGAAGAGTTCTTAGAGGGACTTTTTCAAAAGTCCCTCTAAGCGGGGTGCGGGGCAGCGCCCCGTGAGTCGGTGTTCGCGCTCGCGCGACTACTTCGTCGGCGCACAAACGTGCAGCGCAGAGTCTGACACACTTGCCCCATAACCCTTGTAAGGAAAGTTTTGAAGAGTTCTTAGAGGGACTTTTTCAAAAGTCCCTCTAAGCGGGGTGCGGGGCAGCGCCCCGCGAGTCGGTGTTCGCGCCCGCGCGACTACTTCGTCGGCGCACAAACGTGCAGCGCAGAAGCAAACACATTTGCCCCATAACCCTTGTAGGGAAAGTTTTGTGGGGATTCTTAAGGGGAACTTTTACAAAAGTTCCCCTTAAGCGGGGTGCGGGGCAGCGCCCCGTGAGTTCAGGCAAAGCCCCAAATAACCTCAAATCACCACGACAGGGGCGGGTTTGCCGTCGGGCGCGGCGTTGCCGCCGCGCGCTGCCTCCTCAGTCGGGACGTGGAACCGCTTCGCGATGTCCCACATCGATTCGCCCGCGAGCGGATAATAAACGGTGAATCCGTCGCGCGGCGGATATTTCTCGCCCGACGCGCTGACCTCCACGACGACGCGCCGCTTCATTTTCGCCGCCGCTGTCGCGGACACGGACAACTCCGCGTCGACGGCAAGCTCGCCGTCCGCGCGCGCCGACAGCGATATCACATTCACCTCGCCCCATGCGACAGCCTCCGCAGAGTCGGCCTCCGCAGTCTCCGACGCCGGCGGTTCATACGTCCACGGGATCGAAAACGGCGTCGATCCAAGCTCGCCGTCGCATTCGAGCAGCGCGCATCCGCGCAGCTCGCCCGAGAGCCGCAGCCGCCCGTCCGAATACGCGGCATCCGTCATGACAGCCTGCGCCGTCACACCGCATACCCTGCCCGACGCGCTCTTCTGTGTCTTTTCGTTTACGGATACGTTTCCCGTCATGCAGCATACGGGCGTCAGATATTCGACGTCGTCGAATACGACCTCGCACGGCGAGGCGCAGCTGTACGCGTCGTAGATCACCGCCGTCGGGACGGCGGCCGCCGCCTCGACGGATAAGCTGTATACGATCTCGATCCTGCTGCCGGAGTCGTCGCGGCGTATCTCCGCCGAATCGACGCGCCCGCAGCCGCGGACGCTGCCTCCGTCTGCGCCGTCGTATCCGCCGCCGTCCGCAAATACGGTCTCGTCGAACGGTATTTTTTCCGCGTGCGTCGATATGTTCCCGTCGATCTCATAAAGGCACGACACCGCGATCTCGCCCCTGCATCTGAATTCGCCCGCCGCCGACTGTCTGCATTCGGTCACATTGACGCTCGCCGCGCACGATACGGGCGAGGACGATTCCGGCAGCGACGACAGATCGAGCGAGCATAAGAGATCGCGCGCATCCGCCGCGAATACGGCCATCACGGCGGCGTCACCGCGCTTTTCCTCATAATCGCCGCCCAGCCCCTGCGGGGTCGGCGGCTCCGATTCGGATGCTGCCATTATCGTCGTGCCGAGACGGCAGCGGAGCTGCAATTTGCGCGGAGCCGTGACGCGGCAGAATACGTTTTCCGACGACGTCGACGCGCGGCACACAACGGGTCCCGACACGTTGCCGATCATCACCGACGTTTCGTAATCGCACGGCACCGTCGCACCGAAAATGCGTCCGCCGTCCTCCGGCACATACGTGATCCTGAATACGGCGACGCCGCCAAGCTCCGCCTGTATCCCGCGTCCGTCCGTGTCCTTTAAAAATACGCCCTCCGGCGACGGGATGCATTCCGCCGACAGCATTTTCCCGATCGCAGGCACGTAATCGGGCAGCGTGAATTCGCCGCCGCAGTCGTGGGTGATCTTCATTTCACGCTCTAATTTTATTTTCTGCATACAATACCTCGTTTTCACGGGCGGCGTGCTGCTCGCGCCGCCACGGCGTTTTGATATATGTGTATGCGGACACGCGCCGAGATATCACGGATGACGCGGGGTTTCGGCGTGAAACGAACGTTAGATGCTTGAAACTTTGTAAAAGTTTGGGGAAAGGTAGGGCGATTCATTGGCGATTCTCGCTATTCCATTTCAAAAACCTTTTGAAAGGTTAAAAGAGTTAAGGGTCTCTTTGCCGGCCGGCAAAGAGACCCGCGAGCAAAGGCGGAGCCTTTGCGATTCTATCTTTTCCTTTTCACAAACTTTATAAAGTTTTTAAATTTGTTAAGGGCCTCTTTCTCGCAAGAAAGAGGCTGATTGGGATGAGGACCCTTTCTTCAAAATACGCACTTGGGGATGAGGACCCTTTCTTCAAAAGAAAGGGTCCTCCCCCATACCCCCTCTCCAAAAGAACAACGCGCGTTTGCTGTGTGCGAACAGCTCTTCGCGGAGCGGTTGCTTTCACTGACGCGCTAAAATTCATAAGGCATATCAATTCCAGCGCCACCTTTTTTACGAGGGAGGTTCTTTTCTTTAAAAAGAAAAGAACCTCCCTCGTGTACCCTCAAGAAAAGAAACGCGTTGCCCGCTTCCTTGGCGATAAATCAGTAAACGCTGGTTGCCCTGCTACATTTACAAGAGCCAATGCAAAACTGGCGTTTCCCTTTGTGCGTTCAATTTGTTCGCACTACGCGAGGATTATTTGACCATCCATGCTACATTTCGTTTGCGACGCTGACGCCTTAATATCGACCGGTTCGCGTCGAAGCCCTAACGCTTTTGCCAATACAAACCCGCGTTCGCCCTGACATAAACACTCACGGATGCACAAAACTGCGCGCCAACCGGCACGAACCGTCGCGTATCTTCTTGTGCAGCGGAGCTGTTCGCACGACACGAGCGGAATCTGGCGCTATCAGCCTCATCACGTTTGCGACGCTGACGCCTCGCTCTCGACCCGCCGCGCGGAGGCACGAAACTGTTTGCCGAAATAATATCGCGGTTTACGCCCGAATCGCCCCTACCGCCGACTTGAGCGGAATTGACGCCACACGGGAGCCTCTTTCGGGATCGTTAAGGGCCTCTTTCTTGCGAGAAAGAGGCCCTTAACAAAATTTAAAAACTTTGGAAAAAGTTTGTGAAAAGGAATGGCGAGAATTGCAAAGGCTCCGCCTTTGCCCTCGCGTCTCTTTGCCGGCCGGCAAAGAGACCCTTAACTCTTTTTTACTTTGCAAAAGTTATAGGTGGAGAATGGCAAAAATCACAAAAAAACAATTTTATTCACCTTTTCAAAGGTTTTTGATAGAGAACGGCGCGTGCCGCGCGGTTCGCGGTGACGACAGCCGCCGTCCCCGCCGTCGCGCCGTCCCCGCCGTCCCCGCCGCGGCGGCGGCCGCAGCCGCACATTTATCCGCGTTTTCCATATATTTTGTGTACCAATTTCGCATCGGATGGATTATAATGATATGGAGCGACAGGACTCAATTCTCCCCGACACAAGGTACATAAACGATGGAAACGATCCGAATAAGCGACAAAAAGCTCAAGATCATGCTATGCCCGAACGATCTTTGGCGGTACGATCTGTCCGTGCCGATCGATATCACGTCGAGCGCCGGCAAGACGCGGCTCCGCCGTCTGCTCCGCGACGCCTGCGGCGACGGCTTCCGAGTCGGCGACGGCGAGCTTCTCGTCCAGATATACGAATCTGCCGGAGGCTGCGAGCTGTTTGTCACACGGTGCGAGCCGTCATGCGGAGGTGTGGAAATGACGAATCTATCAAAACCGGCGGCGCAGAAATCGAAGCGCTCCCCGTCCGTATATGAATTTTCCGATCTTTCGTCGCTGCTTTCGCTCTGCGGCATTCTGCGCGAAAGACGGCGCGGCGCGCCGTCCGACAGCTCCGCTTACGCGGACGGCAGCGCATATTATCTTTCGACCTCCGACTCATGCGATATTGTCGCCGCCGAATACGGAGGCGTGAGACTCGGCGAGCTGGCGGGCGCATATCTCGCCGAACACGCGACCTGCATCTGCCGTCACGACGCCGTCGAGCTGCTCGCCTCGCTGTCGTAGGATCAAAAACGGGCGGGCCGCCCGTTTTTTCGCGCCGTGCCGCGCTTGACAGGCGCAGAAAATAATGCTACAATATTATCGAGCATATGAAGAATTGAGGCGGGAAGATGAGAGAATAAGCGACACGCACAAATGACGCACGGCGAACTGTCGGCCGCACGCGCGGTCTTTGTTTGCGCGTCAGAAAACGCGATCGCTTACGGTATGCGCGCCCCTGCGCGCTCTCGATCTTTCGCCTTTTGTTATGCAGTTTTGCGCCGTCATCGGCCGTAATAATGCATCCGCGATCGCGTTTTTTAAAATTTCAATTTTGAAAGGACGCGATTTTTTATATGCTTGAAGCGCTTGAACTTCAAAATGTTTCTCTTACACTGAAAAAGGATTCCCGCCCTCTGCTCGACAATTTCTCGTTCACGCTCGACCGCGGCGACGCCGCCGCGCTCATCGGCGAGGAGGGCGACGGAAAATCGACGCTTTTGCGATTTATATTTGACGAGCGCGCCGTCGACGGCTACTGCGAATCGTCCGGCGTCGTCGTCCGGCGCGGGAAGATCGCATATCTGCCGCAAATGCTCGACGCGGATACGCTCGATATGCCCGTCTGCGAATTTTTCGCCGACTGCGAATCATACCGCGTCAGTGCGGCGCTTTCGCGGTTCGGACTGCCGTCGGGATTCGCTTTCTCGACCCGCGCGATGTCAACCCTGTCGGGCGGAGAGCGCATCAAAGCGCAGCTGGCCCGCATCATCACCGGCGACCCAGACGTGCTTCTCCTCGACGAGCCGACGAACGACCTCGACGCGGACACGCTCGTTTGGCTTGAAAATTTTATTCTCGAAAGCTCCCGCAGCCGGACTTATGCGATCCTCTTTGTCACACACGACGAAACGCTCGTCGAGAACACCGCCAACGTCATCGTCCACATGGAGCAGCTGATCCGCAAGTCGAGGTGCCGCGTCACCGTCGCGCGTTGCACGTACAGCGAGTACATTTCGCGCCGCGAACACGATTTTGAGCATCATACGCAGATCGCGCAGAAGCAGCGCGACGATTTTGACAAAAAGATGGAGCGCTGGCGCAAAATCTACGAACGTGTCGATCACGAGCAGCGCACGATCTCGCGCGCCGATCCGAGCGGCGGACGGCTGCTCAAAAAGAAGATGCATTCGGTGATTTCGACAGGAAAGCGCTTTGAGCGCGAGCGCGAAGAATTTCTCGATTTTCCCGAGCGCGAGGACGCGATCATCACTCGTTTCCCCGAATCGGCCGCCGTGCCGGCGGGCAAGCGGGTGATCGAGCTGTCGCTTCCCGAGCTTACCGTCGCAGGACACAAGAAATCCGTACTCGCGCGCGGCGTATCGCTCACCGTCACCGGCGGCGAACACGTCTGCATAACGGGGAAAAACGGCGCGGGCAAATCGACGCTGCTCGCGCTCATATGGGAGCGTCTTCGCGATCGCCGCGACGTCAACGCCGCCTATATGCCGCAGGATTATTCGACCGTCCTCGATTTTTCGATCACGCCGACGGAGCATCTCGCCCGAAACTACAAAAAGGACGAAATCACGCGCGCGCGCACATATCTCGGCGCGATGCTTTTCACGCATGAGGAGATGACCTCGCCGATCGGCGCGCTGTCGGGCGGGCAGCGCGCAAAGCTTCTCTTTCTCGACATGGTGCTGCGCGGCTCAAACGTCCTTGTCCTCGACGAGCCGACGCGCAATTTCAGTCCGCTTTCGACGCCGGTCGTGACGCGCGCGCTTTACGATTTCCGCGGCTGCATCATCGCCGTGTCGCACGACAGGCGATTCATCGAATCCTGCGACCGCGTTCTTTTGCTCGACCTGCATGGGCTTCACGAGGTATAGCGGCGCGCCGACTGTGCAGGGCAAAGGGGGGCGAGGCGAGGCGCCCGAGGACGATAGTGACCCGCTCGCATTTTTCGCAATCGTGGAATAAGAGCTGTGCAAACGGATAAACGGGGACGCAAAAGCGTCCCCGCTTTCTTTCACGGGGACGCTTGCGCGCGCCTGCGTTGACGCGAAAATATATGGGGGACGCTCGGTCCCTCATATATTTTTTATTCCGGCTCCTTTATCGACTTAGCGCGCGCGAGCGCAGACGCGAATCTTTCGTCGCCGCGCACGCCGTCGAACCAATGCCACGTCTCGAGCGCGTTCACTATGTCCCCGGGCAGCCACCAGAACAGCATCGTCTCCGGCGCCCACGATGTCGACCCGTCAGGGTAATAAATGTTCGTCATCCCGTGTATCTCGACCGTCGGGAAGCCGAACGTATCCCCGAGCGGCAGGCGGCTCTTTCTCGGGAAACGGCGCCAAGTCTCGCAGATGTCGAGAGATTTTTCGAGCATTGCGAAGCCTTCCGCGACTTTCCCGACAGCGCAGAGCGCGCCCGCGGCCTTCAAATGCGCGTCGCCGTATGCGCCGAGCCAGCCGTCGGGGACTGTATGCTCCGCGCTGCCGAGGACTTCGAGCAGCTTTATCTTGTACATTTCCCATTTTGCTGTGTGTTCGGGATCGGCGAATCTCTGCGAAAGTCTTTCCCCGTCCGTCTCAAAAGCCATGCGCGAGTCCTCACGGCCGACATAATGCGTAAAATAGAGAAGGTCCGTCTTTTCACGCTGCGCGCGGTATTCATCGTAGCGTCTTTGCCGCCACAGTCTCTCCTCCTTCATCTCCTCAATTTTTGCCGTATCCTCGCCCCAGTCGCGTCCCGTCGCCGCCATGTTCTTCTCCTCCTCGTCGTCGGCGGATATCAGATAGAGCCAATCGCGCGCGCCGCTCCTGTACGGCTCGTATGTGCAGCCTTCGATGATCTTGCCGCTGATCTCGCGCAGGGTCGCGCGGTTCTCGACGATATTATCCATGTCGTCGACGATGGCGGAGCCGAGCGTCCACATTATCTCATAGTCGCGCGGATATTTTTTGTAATATTCTCTTGCGAGCGCGACGCGCGACGCCGGTTCGCGGTAAAGCTCGTCGCAGCGTTCGCGGAACGATTCTATATCGGCCTCCCGCGACGCCTCGTCGCTGCCGATAAGCTCGTCGACGGTGATGCCGAAGAAATGCGCGATGCGCGGCAAAAGCTCGATGTCGGGATAGCCTCCCCGCTCCCAGTTCGACACCGCCTGTCCGGACACCGTCAACTCCTCTGCGAGCTTTTCTTGCGATATTCCGATTCGCTTGCGCTCGCGTTTTATGATCTCGGATATTTTAAGTTCAGACATGATTTTTCTCCCATGATGTTTTTTGTTCGGCGCGCACCTTGTGATTTTATTATAGCGGACGCGCCGCGCCGCGTCAATAACGGCGATTTGGGGGAGAGTCCAAGCGCGGCTTGGACAGTGAAAAGGAGCGAAGGGGTGGAGATTTGTAAAAGTTTCAGATGGGAACAGATAGCATCGCAAAATATCCCCCTAACATAATAAACCGCCATTCATTTCAAATACGCCTGAAATTTATCACTTATTTTGCAATATTGCACTTGACAAACAATATCTCATGATGTATAATAACTCTTGCTGTTCCGAAAAAGAAGCGGAGGTCGCTTGTGAGGCTCGATATTACGCCGGTTCTCGCCGGCAAAGTGCGGACGCTCCCGTTCTCGTTTGAGATCGCTGTCGACGGCGAAAACGCTCCGATGCCTCCCGTGGGCGTGACGCCGGCATCGCCGGTGCGCGTGACCGGACGGATCACCGATTCCGGCTCGTGTCTGCATCTCACTCTCGAAGCTGAAGTCGACTACAAGGCGCTCTGCGACAGATGCGCCGACGAATTCACCGGCACCGTGAAGATCGCGCTCGAACGGATGGTAGCCGAATCCAGCGTCGTCGACGACGAACACGCCGACGATTACTTCATCGCGGTCGACGGATCCCTCGATTTGGACAGCGACATCGCAGAGGAGCTTATGCTCGCGTTCCCGACGCGGCTGTTATGCCGCGAGGACTGCCGCGGCATATGTCCCGACTGCGGCGCCAATCTGAACCGTATCGAATGTGATTGCGCCTCAAAGCGCGAGCGGCAGATCGATCCGCGATGGCAGGCGCTGTCCGCCATGCTGAACAACGGCGGCACCGACGAGGGCAGCACTGATGAGGACGGCAAGAACGGCTGACACACGGGCGGCTGGCACAGGGGCGGTTGAGGCAGGAGTGGCTGGCACAGGGGCGGTTGAGGCAGGAGTGGCTGAGACAGGGCGGCAAAATCGCCACTGACGAGGATCACCGAGGATGCGGCGACAGCGGCGGAGATGCAAACAGAAGCATCCGCGATCGGCACCGGCTCCGATCCGACAATCGCACATTCAGTGATCGATTCCGACACAGTCGGCAGAAATGCCGGCGAATAAATAAAAATGATAAAAAATAAACATATCGGCGGCTGAAGCACGCCGGCAAAAAGGAGGTAGCATCATGGCAGTACCGAAGAGGAAAGTGTCGAAGGCACGCCGCGACAAGAGACGCGCGAGCAACAGCAAGATGACGGCGCCGAACATGGTAAAATGCCCGAACTGCGGCGAGTACAACCTTGACCACCGCGTCTGCAAGGCGTGCGGCCATTACAACGGCAAAGAGATCATAAACAAAACCGAAGCTGCAAGCTGAGGCAATATTTGTTTGTCGGGGAACGGACGTCAAGTCGGTTCCTTTCTCTTTTTCGGGGAAAAGAGCAAATGCATATAGCATTATCCGAAACGGTGTGGTATAATAAAAACACTGATGTCAAAGTCGCCGCTTTCGTGGCGACGACAAATTAAGGTAGTTTTTATTGACCAAAATTCCTTTTATTTTATGTCGCTGCATCCGCAGCGACTCTAAGGTAGGAATTTATGGTATAATATCTTCACTGGATCGCTACGCGATCCTCCGAAAGCTACGCTTTCGCCGCAACTCCGCTGAGGGTTCGATATTGATGGCCTCGCAAAAATGCCCTTGTGAGCAAGCATATTTGCTTCGTTGTATAATAAACACATGAATGTCAAAGTCGCCGCTTTCGTGGCGACGACAAATTAAGGTAGTTTTTATTGACCAAAATTCCTCTTATTATATGTCGTTATATGTCGCTGCATCCGCAGCGACTCTAAGGTAGGAATTTATGGTAAAATAAATGCTGGGAATGTCAATGCCGCAGCAAAGCGGCGACGACAGAACAAGTTAGAAATTTCTGTTTTAATATCATCACAGAATCGCTGTGCGGGTTGCTCCGCCGCGGATTCGATATTGTCGGCTATACGATCAGTAATATTCGTTTAAGGGGGAATATACATAATGGATACTCCCATCATTTGTTATGACACGGTACCATCTCGAATCGATGTGGAAGCGATTCGCAACAAAATAGTCAATGGCGACTGTTTGAGCATAATGAGCGCCTTGCCGGACAATTGTATAGATATAATCATCACTTCCCCGCCGTACAATCTCTTAAATTCCACCGGAAACGGTCTGAAACTGAACACAAAGTGCGGCAAATGGAAGAATGCGGAGATCAAAAACGGCTACAAGGATTACAACGACAATATGCCGTATGATGAATATGTCGAGTGGCAAAGGCAATGTCTTGCACAAATGTGCAGGATTATAAAGGATGACGGCGCTGTATTTTACAACAATAAAAACCGTGTTCAAGCCGGACTTTTACAGGATCGCGGAGAAATAGTTCGCGGATTCCCGCTCCGGCAGATTATAACATGGAAACGAAGCGGCGCTATAAATTTTAACCCCGGATATTTTTTGCCGACTACCGAACAGATATATCTTATATGCAAAAAGCCCTTCCGGCTTAGAAAAGGCGCAAACAAATGGACCGATGTCTGGGAGATCAAGCAGGAGATGAACAATCCCCATCCCGCGCCGTTCCCGGAGGAATTGATCGACCGCATTGTTTCGAGCGTCGACGGTCAGATCATACTTGATCCGTTCGGAGGATCAGGCACTACCGCCGTTTCAAGCTTAAAGGACGGGCGAGATTTCATATTGATCGAAAAATCCGAATTTTATTGTTCAATGGCCAAAGCGCGCATTGACGGCAAGGAGGATTGGCGAAATGCCGGCTACAATTCAACAGAGAATTAGTAAATCTCCATACAAGAACGTATACTGGTTTGCAAGATATCTGCTCAATACGGATCAGTACGGTGCGCTCGGAAAGCTCAAAGAGGAGGCTCTGCTTCAATTGGTCGGTCAGATCGACGCGATGCTTCAACAAGACGGACTGTCCGATTTGGAAAAGGTAATCGTTTGTAAAAGCAAATTGCAGAAGGAACTCGGCCTTTTGGCAAAGCCGAATACAAAAACTGCATTGTTTGCAAAAAATCTCGCCGACGTTCTCGACCGAGAGATAACGTCCGTTGAGGATGTCGCAGTATTCTGTATCACGATGAAGTATATCGTCGCACCCACGAATCGCGCGCTTAAAACAATCCCGAAAAGCGACAGAGAATTCTGTCATACGACGGCATCCGATATCCTTAACTCGCTCGGAGAGGAACGCGTCGGCCTTGTGATAGCAACGTGGGACGACATGGGCGTGAAGGGATGCCTTGACATAGAACGCGCCGCCGTTGTCGAGGAATTTATAAGACTTATCGATAATTTGTCAACATTTGATCTTATTGAGCATTCGACTCTCGACGATTACATAATATTGACGGCCTTCATTCAGGAATTTGAACGCCGTGCGGCGCAAAAGCGGAAGGAGCGCGGCGGTCATTCTCTTGAAACAGTCGCTTCATTCCTATTTGATTACTATGGGTTCCCATCGTCGGGCGCGCCGGATCATTTCGATCAAGATCTTGAAGTCGATAAATGGTTTAAATGCCGTGACGGCTGGACGATAGGAATAAGCTGCAAAAGAACGCTCCGCGAGCGTTGGAAGCAATTGAGCCAAGCAGACAGAGGAACTCTTTCGCACTTTAAAATAAAAGAGTTATGGCATCTTATCACGTTTGATACGGACTTGAGCGACGATAAAATAGTGAGGCTTGGCGAACAAGGTCAGATATTTTATCTTATGGATTCAAGTGAAATATATAAGCGATGCTCTGAGCATATCGGCATGAAATCATATGTGCGGCCGCTGTCAAGACTCATTTCTGACATAAGAAAGAATTTATCTTAACAAAAATAAAACCTCGGACTTGCATCCGAGGTTTTATTTTCCCCTCACTTCACCGTTACGCAAAGCTCAAAGCACGCAAGGCGCGGGTCGACGTCGAGGTCCTCGTACAGATCGAGCCGCGGCTCGCCGTCTATGTCGAAATGGACGCGGCGCACGCCCGCCGAACGCGGCGCGTATCTCATTGTGAGTCCCATTTGTTCGTACCACGCGAGGATGATTTGACGCAATCATAATAAATTACCCACGACGCTGACGCCTTGATCTCGATCCGTTCGCGGTGCAGCCCTAACGCTTTTGCAAAATCAAACCCGCGTTCGCACTGACATAAACCCTCACGGATGCACATAACTGCGCGCCAACCGGTGCGAACCGTCTCGTATCTCGCTGGGAATCCCATTTGTTAGCACGACACGAACGGAATCTGACGCTGTCAGTCTCATCCCGTTTGCGATACTGACGCATCGATCTCGACGCGCCGCGCGGAGGAACGGATGCGCTTGCCGAAACAATATCGCGGTTTACGCCCCAATCGCTCTCACCGCCGACTGGAGCGGAATTGACGCCACCTGACCGCCGTTTTCTGGGATTGTTAAGGGTCTCTTTGCCGGCCGGCAAAGAGACGCCCACGCAAAGGTTGAGCCTTTGCAATCCCACTCTTTCCTTTTCACAAACTTTTTCAAAGTTTTTAAATTATGTTAAGGGCCTCTTTCTCGCAAGAAAGAGGCCCTTAACGATCCCGAAAGAGGCTCCCGTGTGGCGTCGATGTTATTCAATCGGCAGAAAGAATTGTTTCGGGCGTAAACCGCGATATTATCTCTGCAAACAGCTCCCACGCGGACTTATTTGACTGCGCCGTCTGAAATGTCGTGGTTAATATGGACGCTGGCAGCGACGGACATCGCACGCGCTCGGTGCGTGTAGGTGAGGCTTGAAAGTCTACGGCACAGGGGCGATAGTGCATCGATAGAGATTGTATTCCTTGGTTGTTGTGAAAATTTATGTTGAAGCAAAACTGCGCCCACCGAAGTGAGCGCATTGCTATTTCTTGGGCAACCGGCGATTTATTGCTTTTTGCCAAGGGAACGGGCGATGAGTTTCTTTTCTTGAGGGTGCGCGAGGGAGGTTCTTTTCTTTTCAAAGAAAAGAAGCTCACCTCGTGAAATAAGCAACCGCGCATTGTTCTTTTGGAGAGAGGGTATGGGGGAGGACCCTTTCTTTTGAAGAAAGGGTCCTCATCCCAAATCAGCTCTTTGCAAGAAAAGGAAATTCAGATAGAATATAAATCTTTGTAAAGTTTGCAGAATTGAATCGCAAGAATCGCAAAGGCTCAGCCTTTGCCTGCGCATCCCTCACTTCACCGTTACGCAAAGCTCAAAGCACGCAAGGCGCGGGTCGACGTCGAGGTCCTCGTACAGATCGAGCCGCGGCTCGCCGTCTATGTCGAAATGGACGCGGCGCACGCCCGCCGAACGCGGCGCGTTGATCCCCGGCCGCCCGTGATACGAGTTCCAGATATCGCCGTATTCGTCCGTGACGTATGAATTGTGTCCCGTGCCGTATTCGCCCGGCACCGACGCCGACGACAAAAGCGGATATCCTTTTTTCGTCCACGATCGGGGATCGAGCAGATCGGCGCCATGCTCCGCCGTCAGCATTCCCACCACATACGTGCTGTCGATCGCCGACGACGAGAACGTGAGGAATATTTTATCGTCCGTGATGAGCGCATACGGTCCCTCGTCGACGAACGTGTGATTGTTCGCCCATCCGAGATCGGGACGAGATATCGCCACCGGCTCTGACAAAATGCGCCACGGCTCCTCAGCCGACAGCTCCGCTATATAAAGCCACGCGCCGTAATCGACCGGATTATATCTGCGCTGCGACCATACGGCGTAATATCTGCCGCAGTCGGAGAACACGGTCATATCGAGAGTGATCCCGAGCGTGTAGAGCGGATCGCCGTTTTTCTTCACTATGCGGCGCGACGGCTCCCAATCCGACGCGACTATCGGATTGCCGCCCTTCTTGAGCGCCATCACGTGCGACTGCTCGCCGAAGAAATCGTCCGGCGTCGCCGCATGGAATATGTACAGTCTGCCGCCGATCTCGTGGAATTCCGGCGCCCATAAAAGCGCCTTCATATGCGGATACATCCGCGTATTCAGGATCTCGACCTCCTGCGCCGTCACAAGCTCTGGTATCGAATCGGCGCGCCGTATCGACAGCGAGCTGTTGCCGTTGCGGTCGTTTGTCGCAATGAAGTAATAATGCCCCTCCCAGTATCCTATGCACGGGTCGGCGCGATCCCACGCGATAGGGAATTCGTATCTGTCGCGGCGGACCGCGCCGCAAATCTTATACGTACCCGCGCGCGAAAAATCGACGTCGTCGAAGAAAACGAGCCTCTTTATCGCCGACGTCCCGTCGCTGTAATGCGCGACGGCGCGCAATGAGTCAAGCTCCTCCCGCGAGCCGACGACGACGGAATCCGGGATATCGACGCTCGTATTGTGCGGCGTCGTCAATTTTTTGTAAATGTAATCGGCCTCCGCGTCCGTCAGCGATACGACGTTTCTCGGGTGCGCGCCCTCGATATCGGTCGAGATCGCGCCGCAGAACGGCGCGTCCGCGTCTATATCATGTACGCCGTCTACGGTGAGAAGATCGCGCGTCGCCGCCTCGTGACAGCCGTCGCGGTCGCGCCATCTGACGACGTAGCCGTCGCCGTCCGGCTCGCACATAATGTCCTCGATCGCGGAGCCGCCAAGCTTGAGCGGCGGAAGTCTGTCGTACCTGCAAAGATCGCGCGTCGCAAACACGAGCGCTGATCCCGCCGTGTCCGGATCGGGCGACGCCGTCCCGCCCTCGGGGCGGACGCATACGGCAAGTACGCCGAAGCCGCCGCTTTGGAGTCTGAATATGTACGGGATGTCGAGGCATCTTGCCGCGAGCGTGCCGTTTTCATTTTCGGCCGCAAGCGCGAACAGCACGCCGAAATTATGATTCAGCGCGCGGAATCCGTCGCCGGTATCGAGCGCAAGATGCATACTGTACGCAAGATTTTCCGAATAGACGGCGCCGTCGAGCGGCGTTCGTGTATAAACGAGCAGTTGATTTTTCATGTTTCGGCCATGCCTTTGCTGTATTCGTTTTGTTTACGATTAAAGCATACCATATGCGCGCGCCGTTGTCAAGCAAACGGCACAGAGACGCGAGCGCCGATGAAAGAATTTTGTAAGAATTTTGACAGCTTTCACGGCTTGAATCGCGCGTTTTGCGTGATAAAATGAAGATGACAAAATCGAATGCGCGCCCGAATAAATGCGCGCTGATCCGCGTCCGTTCGGGCGTAAAAATTCACTCGCGCGATCCGATTTTGACGCTTTAAATCAAATGCGGGCGGGACGCCCGCAGCATCGGGAGGCAGAATATGAAATCGTCCGTTTTCAAATCCCGCGCAACCGTTATTTTGGCGGCTGTATGCGCCGCCGCGGTCATAATGACGACCGCCGCCGTCTGCGCGCTGCGCGTCAGCGCCGACAATGACATCCCAAAAATGTACGATTACGAAGGCAGAGTCATAACGATGGTGAACGGCGAGGACGCCGACTGGGCGGTCGGCAGCGTGCGCGCCGTCAATCCCGACGGCGTCGTATACGAATTTTCGCGGATGTATTATTTCGACGGCTCCGACGTCAGCGACGACATTTACGAGTACACGTTCTGCGTATACGATCTGAGGCACGCGAACGCGTCGCCGACAGACGCGGAATCGCGCGATCTTGCGCGCGCGTCGTCGATTTTGCGTCCGCACGGCAAGAACGCCGAAAGAGATGCGCTTTTGGCGCTTGACGCCGATTCTCTCGGGTTTGAATCGCTTGACGGCGGGCTGTTTTTGGAGCTGATGCGCGAAGCGCTCGCGATCGAAAACGACAGCGCGCCCGTTTGCGGACGCTATGAATACGAGCGCACGCATTGGCAGGATCACGACGTTTTGGCCGAAAAGATGAGCGGCGGCTACGCGTTCCAGCTCGGATACGCCCACGACTATGGCGTGCTTGACGCCGTGTTTCTCGATGTAAGATACGAGCGCGGCGGCGGATATGTCCTTTTGTCGGAGCTTGTCGACAGCGGCGAGGCGTCGCCGGAGCAGATCGAGCTGCGCGCGATCCTCGATAAGCTCGAGGACGGCATGATCGCGGATAACGATCTTTCGTTCGGGCGCGGATCGTTCGACGCCCGCGTCTGCGGCGTCGATATGACGCGGCTTTACGATATGACGTCCGACGCCGCCTCCGGCGGCTGGTTCGAGCTGTCGCAGAACGCGCGGGGGAGATGAGCGGAGGGGGGAGGCAAAGGATGAGCCTTTGCGATTCTCGCATTTCATTCTGCAAACTTTTTCAAAGTTTTTAAATATGTTAAGGGTCTCTTTCTCGCAAGAAAGTCGACCAAAAAAGAAAAACTCTGTAAATACTTGATTTACCGGGCATAACGAGGCGCAAAGCGCCGGTTTTTACAACAAATTTACTACTTTTGAAACCGCCTCGATACGAAGTTATGCGAGTATATGAGAGCTTTACAGATAACCGCAAAAACTAAACATACCTCAAAAGCACGGCTGAAACCGTGCTTTTCCTTTTGCAGTCAATACATAGCCGTTCGTTCGCCACGGACGGCTAAATCTATTTAAGGAGGATTTTTTATGGCGAAATGCAGAACGATTGCAATATGCAATCAAAAAGGCGGAGTCGGAAAAACGACGACGGCGCTGAATCTCGGCGTCGGACTTGCGTCACAGGGAAAGCGTGTGCTGCTCGTTGACGGCAGAACGAATCTTGCCAAAAGCACGTCGGAGACGCTTCGCAAAAACTACGGCGGCGCGATACGGATATTCAACACTTCGATACCTGTCGCGGTCAAGGCGGCGGAGGTGAGCTCAAAGGGGGTGAGCATTTACGAGTACGCGCCAAGCAGCAGCGCGGCAAAGGCGTATGCGGAGTTTACGAGGGAGGTGACGGAAATTGGCAGGACGAAAGAGCGACTTCACTCTGCCGACGCTCGATGAACTTTTTTCATCGCAGGCGGAGCGCGACGAGGCAAAGCTCGCAAAGATAAGAGATATCCCGATATGCGAGATAGACGACTTCCCCGACCACCCGTTTCATGTCCGCGACGACGAGGACATGATGAGACTCGTTGAAAGCATAAAGGAACGAGGCGTCATTACTCCCGCTTCGGTCAGGCAAAAAGAAGACGGAAGATACGAGATCGTATCGGGACACAGGCGAAAATGCGCGTGTGAGCTTGCGGGACTCGATACGCTTCGCTGCGAGGTCGTCGATCTGACGAAGGACGAAGCGACGATACTGATGGTGGAAAGCAACTTTCAGCGGTCGGAGATACTTCCGAGCGAGAAAGCGTTCGCGTACAAGATGCGGCTTGATGCGATGAAAAGGCAATCCGGCAGACCGGGAAAAGAAAATGGTGTCCCAGTGGGACACCATTTTGCGATAGGAAAATCAAGGGAACTTTTGGCAAATGAATCTCTTGATAGTAACACACAAATTCAGCGGTATATCCGTTTGACAAATCTTGTGCCGGAACTGCTCGACTTCGTGGACGAGGGGAAAATCAAGATGCGCCCCGCAGTAGAGCTGTCGTATCTCGACGAGGACTGTCAACGCGATATCGTCGACGAGATAGACCGCAACGACTGCACGCCGTCGCATGAACAGACGATACGTATGCGTAAACTGTTCGAGGAGGGCAAGCTGACGACAGAGGCGATATGCGCAGTCATGTCCGAGCAGAAGCCAAATCAGCGCGACCGCATAATTCTGAGCGGAGCAAGAGTCCGCGAGCTCATACCGAAAAGCGTCCCGCTCAGTCAGACGGAGGACTATGTCTGCAAGGCGCTCGAACACTATCGCAAGTTTCTGAAAAGCCGATCCGACCGCGATTCGAGATAACATACGGCGTCGCTCCCCCTTCCCCGTACCCTAACCCCCGTATATTTACCCGCCGAAAAAGATATATAAATATATCTGTCGCACGTTTGTCAAAGTAACGGGAAAGGGGTATGATCAAGAAAAAACGAGGGAGGAAAAGCAAGATGAAGATCAAAATTGCCGCAATAGTTATGGCGCTGACAGCAGCCGCGTCGATGAGGTTCGGACAGACGGCGAATACAGAAACGGACGCACAAACGGGAACGGTAAAAGCGACCGATACGGCACAAGTTTCTTTTTCGGCAAAGACAAACATGACCGATACAGAAGTCGAAACCGCAACGGACGCACCGCAGTTCACAGTCGAATTTGAGCTTGTATTCGAAACGGAAAAAGAAACGACGGCAGAGACTGAGACAGAAACAGTATCCGAGTACGTAACAGAGCATGAGACCGAATTCGAGACGACTGCACCGACAGAAAAGGAACGCGCAGAAGAAACGACAGGTCCCGCAGAAAGCGAAGCCGAACCCGAACCGCCGAAGTTGACTTTGAGTGTGACGTTTGAAGTCTCGGAGAGGTCGGAAAAAGAGACTGACGCTGAAACGACCGCTCACGTCACGGAAGCGGAAACGACTGCTCCTGTCACTGAAACCGAACCGCCTGTGCATGAAACAGTGGCTCCCGAAACAGAGCGCATACCCGAAACAGCGTCATCTTCGACAACAGCCGAATCATCTTCGACAACAGCCGAAACAGAAACAGCGTCCGACACAATGCCCGAAAACGAACCGATACCCGAAGCAGAGTTCAATATCGACTACCGGATATCGTTCGCAAGAGGCTACGCCGAAAGTGTCGATCTAAATCTTGATGAAACGGCGGTCGGATGTTGGGACAACCCCATCACGGCGAGCGCAAAGAGCGCGTACCTCGAACGCGATATCAAGAGCCGTATCAACAGGTATGCGAAAGACGGCAGCATATTCGACGTGTGGATATGGGCGGAAGCAAACACGGACGGCAGCTTCAATATCTACATCGGATACGCGTGAGAGAAAACAAAGCAGCGATCGTTAAACGTCGACAGGTGCGAAAACGAGATAGTCGCGGGCGAACCCGACTATGATGAAGCAGAAATATCCGACAGGTGCAGGAGCGGCGGCGAGGAAAGATAGCAGATATTGACTATTCCCATAGCTTGACAGAATAGCTGATCCATCGTATATTATATACAGATAACACGAAAAGGAGATATGATAATGACAACGGCGACAGCTGCCGAATTACAGAACGATTGGGATCATGAGCGGGAGCCGTATGGAAATGACGGTGCGGACAATACGGGACTTCCCGAAAACAAAGATTATCTCGAACGTGGTCTGCCGCAATATCTGCGATCTTCAATAGAACATATGAACGCTTCGTGGAATATCGTCGACAGCGGTGGGAAGGACAGTTGGTGGGACCTGAACTGGTGCGAGCTGAACGCCGACATAAATTCGGCGGAGGTCGAGCAGGAGATATCATCCGAGCAGGCGTGGTATCTGCGCGAGAAGTATTTGAGAATGAAGCGGGAGGATAATTTATGATCTGCACCAACTCCGACGTTGAAATGTCGCTCTGACAACAACAAAATATCAACACAGCCGAGATGTTTTCATTCGAAAACTTCCCGGCTTTTTTCATGCAAAGGGAGGCAACAAAACAATGTCAAACATACCGTCTGACAAAATCGAGGCGGTCAAGCGCATAGACCTTTTGACGTATCTGCAAAAGAGCGAGCCGGACAAACAAAGATGTGACGGGGCGCGCGGATGATCTCAGCGAGCAGACCGTTTTTACTCCTATCGTCGCAAAAACGGTATATCTCGTTAGGGAGTCCCCTAATACCCCGCTGTGAAAGAATGGAGGAATAGAACATTGAAAAGAACAATTAAAAAG
>CANRFY010000032.1 GCA_947630015.1 uncultured Clostridia bacterium | reverse complement strand
CATTTACCATTATAAAGGATTTCTCTCTGAGTTGCTATATCTTTTTCACTTGTTGCACTTCATATTATAATCCAAGATAAAAAGTTTCCTTCTCCCCCAAACCCCCTCATCTTTCAAAAATTTTTATTACTGTTTTAATTTTAGAAAAGCAAATGCAGGAAAAGTCTTTTCAGGGAGGTACGGGGGGACACTTTCTTCAGAAAGTGTCCCCCCGCGCCTTACGCCTTCGCGGGTTCGCCGGCGATGAATCGCTTAATATTAGCGACGCCGGCATATTTTTCGATTTCGCTGCCGTGGACGGCGACGAGAGTCGGCGCCTGACGGATGCCGAATTCCGCGGCGAGATCGCGATTTTCCTCCGCAAGGAATTTCTCATAATCGACGCTCGCGCGATCGAGCAGCGAGACCGCGATCTTGCAGTTCGGGCAAGTCGCCGTCGTAAACAGATACACATTCATATCCTCCGCCGCGCGGACGTCCATCGGGACCTGCTCCTCGACGGCGATCGGCGTAGACGCCGCCTGCGGCTCCGTCTGCTCGATGAAGCCCGTCACGTCATATTCGAGCCTGTCGCGGAACTCCTGCGCCTTGCCCTCGTTCCAGTTGCGGACGGGACGGTAATAGCCCGTGATGCGGCTGTAAACCTCCGTCTCGGCCCCGCATTCGGGACACTCGAAATGCTCGCCCGAAATATAGCCATGCTCGGGGCAGATCGAATACGTCGGCGACATCGTGTAATACGGCAGCTTGTAGTTTTCCGCTATCTTGCGCACGAGCGCCGCCGTCGACTTCCAGTCTGGCAGACGTTCGCCGAGGAACGCGTGGAACACAGTCCCCGACGTGTACAGCGTCTGAAGCTCGTCCTGAATGTCGAGCGCGGAGAATATATCGTCGGTGTAGCCGACGGGCAGATGCGAGCTGTTCGTGTAATACGGCGTCCCGCAGCGCTCGTTGGCGGTGATGATGTCGGGATACTGCTCCTTGTCGTGCTTTGCGAGTCTGTATGCGGTCGCCTCCGCCGGCGTCGCCTCGAGATTGAACAGATCGCCGTACTTTTCCTGATAATCGGACAGACGCTCGCGCATATGATTGAGTACGTCCTTCGTGAACTGCTGCGCGCGAGGATCCGTCATATCGCATCTGAGCCAGTTTGCGTTGAGGCAGGCTTCGTTCATGCCGACAAGACCTATCGTCGAGAAATGGTTCGCGAACGTGCCGAGATACCGCTTCGTGTACGGATAAAGTCCCGCGTCGAGCAGCTTCGTTATGACGGTGCGCTTCGTGTCGAGCGAACGCGCCGCAACGTCCATCATGTGATCGAGACGCGAATAGAATTCGCCCTCATCCTTCGACAGATACGCGATGCGCGGCATATTGATCGTAACGACGCCGATCGAACCCGTCGACTCGCCGGAGCCGAAGAATCCGCCCGACTTCTTGCGCAGCTCGCGCAGATCGAGCCTCAGACGGCAGCACATCGAACGCACGTCCGACGGCTCCATGTCGCTGTTTATATAATTGGAGAAATACGGCGTGCCGTATTTCGCGGTCATTTCAAAGAGCAGCTTGTTGTTCTCCGTCTCCGACCAGTCGAAATCGCGCGTGATCGAATACGTCGGGATCGGATACTGGAACCCGCGCCCGTTCGCGTCGCCCTCGATCATGATGTCGATGAACGCCTTGTTGATGACGTCCATCTCCGCCTTGCAGTCGCCGTAGGTGAAGTCCATATCGCGGCCGCCGACGATGGCGGGGAGATTTTCAAGATCGGACGGAACGGTCCAGTCGAGCGTTATATTCGAGAACGGCGCCTGCGTACCCCATCTCGACGGCGTGTTCACGCCGAAGATGAAGCTCTGGATGCACTGTTTTACTTCTTTGTACGAGAGATTGTCGACCTTCACGAACGGCGCGAGATACGTGTCGAACGACGAGAACGCCTGCGCGCCCGCCCATTCGTTCTGCATGATGCCGAGGAAGTTCACCATCTGATTGCACAGCGTCGAAAGATGCGACGCCGGAGCCGATGTGATGCGTCCCGTGACGCCGCCGAGTCCCTCGCGGATGAGCTGTTTGAGCGACCAGCCCGCGCAGTAACCCGTCAGCATCGAAAGATCGTGCAGATGGATATCCGCGTTGCGGTGAGCGTCCGCGACCTCGCGGTCGTAGACCTCCGACAGCCAGTAATTCGCCGTGATCGCGCCGGAATTGGACAGGATCAGTCCGCCGACCGAATATGTGACCGTGCTGTTTTCCTTGACGCGCCAGTCGGTGGCCTTGACGTATTTGTCGACAAGCTCCTTATAGTCGAGGATCGTCGAACCCATGTTGCGTATCTTCTCGCGCTGCTTGCGGTAGAGGATATACGCCTTCGCGACGTCGCTGTAACCGGCTTGTCCGAGAACCTCCTCGACGCTGTCCTGGATGTCCTCGACGGTTATTTTGTCGTCCTTTATCTTATGCTCAAAATCAGCCGTTACGCGCAGAGCGAGAAAATCTATCACCGACGGATGATAGTTTACGTGTTCCGCGTCGAACGCCTTCTTTATCGCCGTGCTTATTTTGGAAATGTCAAATTCCGCGATTTTTCCGTCTCTCTTAACTACCTCGTACATGATTCCTCTCCGTTTCTTTATTATTCAGTCCGCATTGATGCGATACAACATTTTGTAGCACGGATGTAATTCTACCACACTATATATAGTATTGTCAAGCGTCGAGCCGTAAATTCGCAGGCAGAAAAACTTCAAAATTTTTTGGTGATTTTCACACAAAATAAAATTCGGCAGAAATTTCTCCCCCGCCCGCGGGGACAAAAGCAGGGGCGTCCCGTATCGGAACGCCCCATGAACGCTTTTGTTAAATTCATTTCGCGGCATCTCCCCGCGAGGCGTGTGTCCGCGCTACTTCGCCGACGCGCCAACGTGCAGCGTAAAACCTAACACATTTGCTCTGCCTACCCTTGTAAGGAAAGTTTTGAAGGAATTCTTAGCGGAAACTTTCCGCTTGCGGAAAGTTTCTTAAGTGGGGTTTGGGGCGAAGCCCCAAAAGAGCGGTGTTCGCGCTCGCGCGACTACTTCGTCCTTGCACGAACGCGCAGCGCAAAATCTAACACACTTGCCAAATTAACCCTGTAATAAAAAGTTTTGAAGGGATTCTTAAGGGGAACTTTCCTCAAAAGTTCCCCTTAAGTTAATAATAAATAATCTCAAATCATCACGTCGCAAAGCCCGCGAACTGCGACTGGTAGAGCTTGTAGTATTCGCCCTTTTCCGCGAGCAGCTCGTCGTGATTGCCCGCTTCGACGACATGGCCGTCCGCGATCACGACGATCACGTCCGCGTCGCGAATCGTCGAGAGACGGTGCGCGATTATGAGCGAGGTGCGTCCCTCCATCAGCTTATACATCGCCTCCTGGATGCGCATCTCGGTGCGCGTATCGACCGACGACGTCGCCTCGTCGAGGATCAGTATCTTCGGATCCGCAAGCACCGCGCGCGCGATCGACAAAAGCTGCCTCTGCCCCTGGCTGATGTTCGATCCCGATTCCGCCAGCATCGTGTTGTAGCCGTCCGGCAGACGCGATACGAACGAATCCGCATTCGCCGTTTTCGCCGCCGCGCAGACTTCATCGTCAGTCGCGTCAAGCTTGCCGTATCTTATGTTGGCGCCAATTGTGTCGGAGAACAGTACCGTGTCCTGAAGCACGATCGCTATCGCCGAGCGGAGCGTCTTCTTCGGTATGTCGTACAGATCGACTCCGTCAAGCGTGATCGTGCCGCCGTCTATATCGTAGAACCGCGTGATCAGATTCACTATCGTCGTCTTGCCCGATCCGGTCGCGCCGACAATCGCTATCTTCTGCCCGGGCTGCACCGTAAGATCAAGCCCCTTCAGCACGCGCTCGCCCTCGTTGTACGAGAAATCGACGTTTTTGAGTTCGATCTTGCCGCGGATGTCGTCGACCTTGATGGCGCTCGTACCCGCGTCAGGCTCGCCGTTCGATTCGAGGATCGCGAAAATGCGCTCCGCACCGGCGACAGCCGTCAGAATCGTCGCCCATTGGTTCGCTATCTGCGAGATCGGGAACGAGAACTGCTGCGAATATTTCAGTATCGCGTTGATGTCGCCGACATACAGCGCGCCCTTGATGCAGAAATAACCGCCGAACGCCGCCACAAGCAGATAGTTCAGGTTCGAGATCACGTTCATGACGGGTCCCATGACGCCGCCCCAGACGTTCGCCTTTATCGAGCATTTGCGGAAATCCTCGCTCACCTCGACGAACGAGTCGATCGCCATCTCCTCCTTGCCGTATGCCATGACGGTCTTGTGTCCCGTCACCATCTCCTCGATCTGACTGTTCAGCGCGCCGAGCAGCACCTGACGCTCGACAAAATATTTGCGCATGAACTTCGACAGCATCGCCGACAAAAAGAACGTGAGCGGGATCGTACACATCGCTATGACTATCATCAGCGGCGCGTGCCAGCACGATACGATTATCATGACGAGCGCGCCCACAAGCGTCAGTACGCTCGATATGAGCGACGTTATCGACTGCGAGATCGCGTTCGATACGTTGTCGACGTCGTTCGTCATTCGGCTCATCAAATCGCCGTGCGGATGCGTGTCCGTGTACCTGATCGGCAGATATTCTATCTTGCGGAACAGATCGGAACGCAGTCTGTATACCGTCCACTGCGACAGCCTTGCCGAAACGAGCGACTGCACGAGCGAAAGCACGCAGTTGATCACGTAAATGACCGCCATAATGCCGAGCCACATCATCACGCCGTCGAAATCGACGCGCAGACGCACCGTGCCGTCCTCGAATTCGCCGAGCGTCATGCAGTTGATGAGATTGCCCTCGATGCGAGGCGTTATAAGCGTCGTCGCCGTCGTGAACAGCATTATGACGAACAGCACCGCGATCAGCGCGCCGCCGCTCTTTCCCACGTAGCGGACGAGCTTCATTATCGTCCCCTTCGTATCCTTCGGCTTTTCGCGGATCATGCCGCCGCGGCCCCTCGGACCGCCGCCTCCCGGGCCTCTGTTCTGGTTCTGAGCCGCGCGAAGCTCGTCGATCGATATCTCGCGCCTCTGCGCGCGGTAGAGATTCCGCTTGCCCTTATTTTCGTTTTCGGTCTCGGGTGACGCGCCCTTTTTTGTCTTATCGCCGTCGATCATAAAGCGCCGCCTCCCTCTGAATTTTTCATCTGCGAGCTGTATATCTCGCGATATGTCGCGCTCGTCTTCAAAAGCTCCTCATGCGGCGCGAACGCCGTGATCTCGCCATGCTCGATGACAGCGATCCTGTCCGCGTTCTTCACCGACGCGATGCGCTGCGCGATCATAATGATCGTGATGCCGCGCAGATTCTCGCGGAGCGCCTTTTGCAGCTTTGCCTCCGTCGTCAGATCGAGCGCCGACGTCGAATCGTCGAATATGAGTATCTCCGGCTTGCGCACGATCGCGCGCGCGATCGAAACTCTCTGCTTCTGACCGCCCGAAAGCGACGTTCCCTTTTCCGCGACGTATGTGTCGTAGCCGTTGTTGAAGCCCATGATGAAATCGTCGGCCTGAGCCGTCTTCGCGGCCTCGATCACTTCCTCATCCGTCGCGTCCTCGTTGCCCCATCTGATGTTGTCCGCGACAGAACCGGAGAACAGCTCCGCCTTCTGAAGCACAAATCCGAGCTTATGACGCAGAGCGTCAAGATCGTATGAGCGGACGTTTACGCCGTCGATCAGGACCTCGCCCTCGTCGGCGTCATAGAAACGCGGCAGAAGCGATACGAGCGTCGATTTGCCCGATCCCGTCGCGCCTATGATGGCGACGATCTCGCCGGGCTTCACTTCCATATTGATGTTTTTCAGCACGTAATCGCCGGAGGCTCCCGGGTACCGGAACGATACGCCGCGCAGCTCGACCGATCCTGCGCGTTCGCCCGATTCGCCCTTATATTCTCCGCCGCTTATCACAGGCGCGGACACAAGCACTTCGCGGACGCGGTCCGCGGACGCCTTTCCTCTCGCTATCTGCTGGAACATCATGCTTACCATCATTATCGACGACAGTATGCGCGTTATATACGACGCCGCCACCATCACGTCGCCGGCCTGGAACGACGCCAGCGCCACGTTTGCGGCGTTAACGGCCGCCTCGTCGACGAGATGCGCGCCTATGTAGTAGATCGCGATCGTCGCCGCGTACATGACAAGGCTCATCAGCGGCATCAGATATGCCATGATCTTGAACACGCGGTACGAAGTGTCGCGGAAATCCGTGTTCGCGCTGTCGAATCTTTCGATCTCATGCTCCTCGCGCGTATACGCCTTCACGACGCGCGCGCCGGATACGTTCTCCTGCACGACTGCGTTTACGCGGTCGAGCTTCGTCTGGATCTTTGAAAACATCGGATTTACGACCTTGAGCATCACCACGACGGATACGGCCAGAACAGGCAGCGCCGCGATAACGACGTAGCCGAAATTGACGTTCAGCATCAGCGTCATGAATATGCCGCCGATGAAAAACATCGGCGCGCGCACGAACATACGCAGGATCATGTTCACCATGTCCTGAAGTACGGTGACGTCGTTCGTAAGTCTCGTGACAAGCGATCCCGTCGTAAATTTGTCCGTCTGCTGCTCGGACAAATACATGACGCGCTTGAATATGTCGACGCGGAGATCGTTTCCGAACCCCTGCGCCGCCACGCTCGCGGTCCATGCGCACGATATGCCCATGAAGCCGCCTGCCGCGGCGACGATGAGCATAAGGAGACCGTAATGTATAATCGCATCCTGATTGCCCGCTAAAACGCCCTCGTTGACGATAAGTCCCATCAGTCTCGCGAGGACAAGATCCGCAGATACCTCGCCGAGCATGAACAGCGGCGATATGATCGCCGGCAGCCAGTACGGCTTAAGATATCCCCGTAATGTTTTGTGCCTCAATTTAATATCAACTCCCGCAAACTGTAATTATTTATTCTCAACCATTTTCTTCAGATTATCGCGAATCTTTTCAAGCGTTGCTGCGAGCGCGGCGCATTCCTCCTCGCTCAGTCCCTCGATCGCCGCCGCGTCGATATCGCGGATGCGGTTCGCGATCTCCTTGTTGATCGCGTTGCCCTTATCCGTCAGATAGACGCGCGTGGCGCGGCCGTCCGCATCGTCGATGATGCGCGTCACAAGCCCGTCGTTCTCCATCTTCTGGAGCGCGACGCTGATCGTAGGCGGCTTTAAGTGCGTGCTTTTAGCCAGATCGAGCTGGCAGAGTCCGCCGTGGCGTCCAAGCTCGCGCAGAATCTGTCTGCTGCTGTTCTGCATCGTCTGAGTCTGCGCGCCGCATTCCACCTGGCACCGCGCAATACGCGCGATATCCTGAAGGATCATCATCGGCGTGACCGCTACAGGCTCCTTTTTTTCAGCCGCTTCAATCGTGCGCTTTATAAGCTCGTTGTGTTCGGCTCCCGTGTAATTGCTTCTTCTTTCACCCATCTTTTTCTTCCTCCCCGGAACAAATATAATTTGTTCTTGAATTATCTGCATTATATCACCTTGGCGCAAAAAGTCAATACCAAAATGCTTTATTCATAAATTGTTTACAAATTCGCCAAATATGAATAAAATATGTGCGGCGAAATTCATTTTCGCCGCACATAAAATCGAGGCTTATGCGATTATTCGTTATTCGTTCGTTCTGAGCTTCATGTACCCGGGCTTGATCCAGCCGAGCTTGCGGAACGCGAAATCGAACATGAGCGTGATGGCCGCCGGCAGCAGAAAATGCATGACGGCGATCTCGGCGAGCGTGATCGCGGGGCCTAACGTCCCCGACATCGCCTCGTATGCGCCGAACTGTCCGACGAGTCCCGCCGTACCCATTCCCGCGCCTGTCGGGGTGTTCGTCATCTTGAGAAGCACCGTCGAGACGGGGCCGAGTATCGCGGAGGCGAGCGTCGGCGCGAGCCAAATCTGCGGATGGCGGAGAATGTTGTGGAATTGCAGCATCGACGTGCCGATGCCGACCGACATCGAGCCGCCGATATCGTTGTCGCGGTAGCAGGCGACCGCGAAGCCTATCATCTGGCACGAGCATCCAACGGCCGCGGCGCCCGCCGCGATCCCGTCGATGCCGATCATGATGCACAGCGCCGCCGACGATATCGGCGCCGTCAGCGCCATTCCGACGACGACGGAGATCACGATCCCCATCGGAAGCGGAGCATACGTCGTCGCGTTGTTGATGAACGCGCCGAGCGCCTGCATCAGATCGTTTATATACGGTCCCACGTAGACGCCGAGCAGCCCGCCCGTCAGAAGCGACGCGAGCGGCGTGATTATTATGTCGAGCTTCGTCCTCGATACGACGAGCGACGCGATCTCGCTGCCGACAACGGCCGAAAGATATGCGCCGACGGGTCCGCCGTATACGTATCCGATAGCGCCCGTCGCCGCCGCTGTGAATATGACGAGCTGCTTTTCGTGCAGTCCCGCCGCGATCGCGACGCCGATCGCAGCGCCTATGACGGGCGACGACGCGCCGAGATTTTCAGCCAGCGGCTTCAAAAACGACAGCACTTCGATCTTTGCGAACTGCCCTATTATCGTCCCGATTATGAGCGAGGCGAAAAGGCCGAGCGCCATCGAACTCATCGCGTCGATGAAGTACCGTTTGCAGAATTTTTTGATCAGTTCCATTTTGTCTTGTCCTTTGTCAGTTCATTATCAGTTCCCGCGCCGGCCGGCGCGGCGTCGTCAGTCGCGGGTGCGCATCACGGGGAACGCCTCTGTGATCGCGTCGTACTGCTCCTTTGTGATGTGGATGACGGAGCCGTGGCGCGGCGTGAAATTCTTGAAGCTGAATTCATCTGCGCCGAGCTGGCTGAAATTCCACGACGCCAGATCGGTCGTCTTTTCCATTATGAAATATCCCGACATATACGCGTCGGAGATGAGGATCCAGCCGCTGCCGTCGATGAGAGGATACGCGCTCGAACCCTCGACCGCGAGTCCCTGCGGCGTGACGAGCTTCGCCTCGTCGTAGTTCCAGCCGCTGTCCATATGCTCGGACGTCATAAGATGGATGCCTCCCGACGTCTCGTCCTTGAAGAACATATAGTAGAGGCCGTCATAGTAAACGATATCGGAGTCGATGGCGTCATGGCCGTTCGTCGGAGCGAACAGAAGCGCCGGCTCGGTCGAGAGCGTCTTTAAATCGGGCGAGTACGCGTAGTACATGATCGTTCTGCCGCCCGTCGCCGCCGACTGGAGCGCGAAATAAATCATGTATTCGCCGCGGTCCTCGTTCCAGAGCGCCTGCGGCGCCCACGCGCGCGTCGTGTTTCTCGTCGACTTATATTCGCCGTCGATCTTTATTATCGTCTCGTCGGTCCATGTGATCAGATCCTCCGATCTCCAGCTGATCAGATGGCGGTTTGAACTCCATCCGAGCGACGATTTCATATCGGTGCCGATCATGTAGTATGCGCCGTCGTTGCCGCGGAATATGTACGGATCGCGGACGCAGCCCGTTCCCTGCGTCTGCGTTACGACGGGCTTGCCGTAGTTGAGCGGCTTGAAGTTGCAGCCGTCGGTGCTGACCGCGAAGCAGATGCGCTCCTGCGAGGGATCGTTGCCGGTGAAATACGCGAACAGATACGCGTAAGGTTCGTCCTCCTCATCTGCGACGGGCGCGTCCGTTTCGGACGACGTGCCGGCGGGAGACGGCGCCGCCGTCGATCCTTCTGTCCCTTTCTCGTCGGCGGGCGACGCGCAAGCGAACAGCGTCGAGACCGCGAGCATGAGTGCGATGATAAATGCGATCGTGCGTTTCATTTGTTTCATCCTTCTTTATATATCGTTGTAATCAAAGAGATTATACAACAAAATCGGCCGCGCCGCAAGACAAAATTATTGATTTTTTGAATTGCCGCGGCCGTTTTCGCCCGCATCGGATAAAATCGGAACTTTGCCCAATTTTTGTGCGCCGCCATTGTAAATACCGACGAATCGCAGAAGTGGGACATTTTTCACTAATATATTAGCCGGTGAATAGTCAAATCGACGAAATTTACAAATACCCCTTTACAGGTTCCGAAAAATGTGTATAATATAGACAAGAAGATCGGGAAGCGCCATAGCGAACGCCGAGGCCGCATCCCGCATATAAAATCGCTATCCTGAGTGGAGCGCTCCCGCTTTTTTTCCTTTCACGGGGGCGCTTTTTTTGCCCTTCTCTTTCGCAAAACAACGCCCCGACGCTTTCGCGTCGGGGCGTTTTCCCGTTTATCACGGAGCCCAGTATATAGCCTTATCGCGATCCTCGCCGAAGAAATGCGTTCTTGAAAAATCTGCGTCGTAGTATTCGATCAGGATCACGGTCTCCCCCTCGGGGATATCGAACGTCAGCGTATGCGTGCAGCTGCCGCTTGCGAAAATTTCGCTTTCGCCCGCCTGATGCGTCTCGGATTCATCCGACGACGGCGAGAGCGCCGTTCCGTCGGAGAGTATGAGCTTGACGCAGCCCTCCGCGTATCCCTCGCTCGACGAGGAATTTATGACCGTATACGTCAGCGTGTATTTATTTCCGGACTGTCCCTGCGGGACGACGGCGACTTTGATGTCGGTGCCTCTGAACTGCACCTCGCTGAAGTCGGTCGCGTGGATGCCCTCCGCGAACGCGCCGCACACCTTGCAGCTCACCGATCCCTCGTCGTATGTATGCGGAGCGAGCGGGATTTCGACGTCGCGGCTCGTCCTGTACTCCTTGCCGTCGAACGACGCGGACGCCGTCTGCGTGCGGACGCCGGTCTCGGTGCAGGTCGCTTCCTTCACGATCTGCTCCGTCACTGTCGCCGCGCCGATGCTCGTATGGCTCGCGTCGCGCGAGCAGGTATATGTGACCGAGCAGGATTCCCCGTCCTCGGACCATTCAAACGACGCCTCCGCGAGCCAGTCGTGGCCGAGCGGCGTGCTGCCCGATTTTACCGCGTTGCAGACGCGGCACGTCTCGGGCGTCGTGCAGGTCGCGGGCGCATAATCGTGATCGAGCAGCTTGTCCGCCGTGTTCTCGACGCCGCAGCGCGTGCATTTGCCGTGAGCGGCGCACGTCGGCTGTGTGAACGAATGACCGAGCGCCTGTCCCGTCGTCTGACCGCAGCGCGTGCAGACGGCAGGCTCCGTGCAGGTCGCCGCTTTATACGAATGCTCGAGAGGCGCTCCCTGCGTCGCGCCGCATTTGACGCATTTCTGCGGCTCCGTGCAGGTCGCGGCCGCCCATTCATGAACGCATTCCGTCTCCGGCGGCTCGTCCGTATCAGCGGGACCGACAGGGCCGGTGCCGACTGGGCCGTCGGTGTCGGCAGGACCGGCAGCAGTGCCGCTGCCGCCCGTATCGCCGGCGTTGAATGTATCGTCCGAATGCGAACCGCTCGTCGATTCGTCGCCGCCGTTAGGCGCGGGACGTTTTCCGCTGAGCGCGCCCGAAAATGCGAGCAGCGCGAATATCACGACCGCCGTGAGCGCCGCGGCGAGGATTATATAAAGTCTGCGCTTCGGATCGGGCGAACCGGACGCGGGACGGCCGGGGCCTGCCCCGCCGTTTCCGCCGCCGCCGTCATAGCCGTCGTAGTCGTCGTCGGGATCGTCATATGTAAGCTCGTCGGCGCGTTTTTTCACCGGCGGCTGATACGGAGGCGTCGGCACATACGGCGTCTCCTCGTCCGTTTCTCTTTTCGGCAGCGCGTATCTGTCGGCGTCCGATACGGCGGCAAATCCCGCACCCGCCGCCGTGCCGGCAGCGCCTCCGCGCCGTCTCGGCAGCTCTATCGGATCGGGATAATCGTCCGCTCCCGAATCGGTCGTTTCCTCCGCCTGCGGGATCGGCTTTGCCGGTGCGCGTACCGCGCTGCGCGCCGTGCGCGCCTGCGGCCCCGAATCGTAACGCTGACAGCATTTTTCAATATAAAGCGCGGCACGGTCGCTGATCCCCATCGCGCGGAATCTCGGTCTGTTGCGCTCGTAGAGCGTCATCGCGGATTCGTTTGACGAGGGGAGCTGGCGCAAAAACGCTGCCATTATCGAAAAGCAATCGTCGCAAAAAACTTTGTTTTTGCCCTCTCCGCTTATCTCCCGTCCGCAGTTAAGACATGATTTTGACATATACGCCCTCGATTCACAAGGATTATTCACATTATATTGTACCACCTTTATATGCGTATGTCAACAAAATCTGCGCAAAATCACGAAAAATCGACGTGTCATACAATCGGCGCGCGCGCCGTATATTTATGATGAAACGATTACGGGAAAGCGGGCTTTTTGCGATGACGGCGGCGAGGAAATACTTTTACAACGCGATTCTCATGACGGCGGTCTCGCTTCTGATGCGCGCCGTATCCGTATCGTTCAACGTATTCGTCACAGGCCGTCTCGGCGCGGACGGGATGGGACTTTTGACGCTCGTCTCGTCCGCATACGGCTTCGCCGTCACGTTCGCCACGTCGGGGATATCGCTCGCCGTGACGCGCATGACGGCCGAGACTGTGCTGACCGCCGACGGCGGGGAGGCGTCCCGCCGCCTTTCATACATAGCGCGGTCGTCGGCCGCGTACTGCGTTATATTCGGCGCGGCCGCGGGGGCCGCGCTCTATTTCGGGGCGGACTTCATCGGCGGCGCACTGCTCGGCGATCCGCGCACCGTGCGCTGTCTGCGCCTTTTGTCGTTCACGCTTCCGCCGACCGCGCTCGCATCCGCGATATCGGGATATTTCAACGCCTGCCGCCGCGTATACAAAAACGCTGTCTCCGACTTCGTCGGTCAGACGCTCAAGATCTTCACGACCTCGACATTATTGGCGGCGCTTTTGCCGCGCGGCGAAGAATATTCGCTTCTTGCCGTCGTCGGCGGCGGAGCCGTCGCCGAGGCGATGTCGTTCTTCATCGCCGCGTTCCTCTTTGTCCGCGACAGACGCCGCCATTTCGGCGCTGACGCAAAAAGCGCCGCTCCCGCCGCGGACGGCGGCACGGAGCTGTCCGCCGCGACGGCCTCCGCCGCCGCGCGGAGTCTGTGCGGCGCCGCGCTTCCCGTGGCGCTGTCGTCATATCTCAGAAGCGGACTTGTAACGCTCGAACACATCATGATCCCGCACGCGCTTCGCAGAAGCGGCAGCTCCTATACCGAATCGCTCGCCTCATACGGGACAGTTCACGGCATGGTGATGCCCGTGATCATGTTCCCCTACGCCGTGATCGGCCCGTTTTCGTCGCTTCTCGTGCCGGAGCTGTCAGAATCGCGCGCGCGCGGCCAGCGCGAACGCATCCGCCATATCGCGCGCTCCGTGTTCCGCGTCACGCTGCTGTTCGCCGTCGGCGTATCGGGACTGATGACGGCGTTTTCGCATGAGCTTGGAATGATCCTTTATAAAAGCGAGGAGGCGGGACTCTATATCCGTCTGCTCGCGCCCGTGATCCCCGTCATGTATCTCGATACGGCCGTCGATTCGATGCTGAAGGGACTCGGCGAGCAGCTCTTCTGTATGCGCGTCAATATCGCCGACGCCGCGATCAGCATCGCGCTGATCTGGCTGCTCGTGCCGCGCTTCGGCGTTTACGGATACGCTGTATCCGTCGTCGCCTGCGAAGTATTCAACGCGACGCTGTCGATACTGCGCCTGCTCCGCGTCGCCGACGTCGAGCCTCATGTGATCAAATGGACCCTCGGCCCCGCCGCCGCGTCCGTTCTGTCCTGCTCCGCCGTGCGATACGTGATATCGGCGGCACCGCGCCTCTACCGCGCCGACGGCGCGCTTTCGCTTTCGCTGTTCATGACGTCGTGCGCGGCGCTCTACATCATGATCCTGACTGTCACAAACGTCCTCACCGAACGCGACGCCGCCTATGTAAAACGGATTTTTTCAGGGTGACGGCGGCCGCCGCGGACGCCGTCCAAAAATCGACGAAATTTTTGATTTTTACTCTTGACAGCGCGCTCGGGCGGGTCTATAATTCTATCTTAGAGAGATGTCTATCACCTCTTGAATTTTATTTTTATAACGAGAGTGAACGATGACGAAAGCTAAGTCAGCGATGCTCATTTGCATCGCTTCGGTCTGTTTGTTGCTGATTATTGGATTTTTGATCGTTGGAATCGCCGAATACGCCGACGAACGGCGAGGCGGCGCGAATACGAATGAAAGCTCCCCGCCCGGGGAAATAGATGAATCGAATATTGCGGATGCGCCGACCGACGAGCCGACGACAGATATGCCTACGGAGCCTCAGACCGAGCCGCCGACGGAACCGCCCGTCACCGAGCCTCCGATCGTTCTGCCGGAGCTTAAAATGTCGCTGACAGAGCCGTCGATGTCGCTTATTGAGGGTGAAACGCAGACGGTGCAGCTCGAACTGATCCCGAGCGAGGGATCGGACGCGTCGCTTCTCGCCGCGAACGTCAGCGACGCCTCGATCGCGACGGCGTCGATCTCCGTTTCCGACTCCGGCACGCCGGAGATGACGGTCGCCGCCAAAGCGTTCGGAACCTGCACGATCGACATCGCCTATAACGGCTCCGTCCTCGTCACAGTCGCCGTCTCCGTCGCGGAGGATTATAACCCCGGCACGCCGAAACCGCTGCCGCCGGCTCCCGTCCACGACGATATCGATCCCGATAAGCCGATGATAGCACTCACGTTCGACGACGGCCCCGGCAACTACACGGACGAACTGCTCGATATACTCGCCGAATACGACGTCCGCGCCACATTCCTCGTCGTCGGCAACATGATAAAGGGCCGCGAGGATATCATCAAGCGCGAGATCGCGGACGGACACGAGATCGGCATCCATACGTGGGATCACACAAAGCTGACGACGCTGTCGCCCTCCGAGATCACGGAGGAGATCGACTCGGTAAGACGCGAGATAAGACGTCTCACCGGCGTCACGCCGCGCATCGTGCGTCCTCCTTACGGCAGCACCAACGACGACGTCAAGGCCGTTTCGGTCGCGGAAGGATTCCTCATCGTGCGCTGGAACGTCGACCCCGAGGACTGGAAAACGAGGGACGCGCAGGCCACGTTCGATCACATCATGAGCCACGCCAAGAGCGGCAACATAATCCTCTGCCACGATATCCATAAGGAGACCGTCGAGTCCATGAGACTCGTCATTCCGGCGCTTCTCGAACAGGGCTATCAGCTCGTGACCGTTTCCGATATGCTCCAGTACAGCAAGACGGAACCCGTCCCGGGTCAGATCATCAACAAGCAGTGACCGAATAAAAACAAAAACATGGGACTTTTTGAAAAAGTCCCATGTTTTTTTCGGGATCATATGTCCAGCTCGGGCGGGACGTCGATTTCCTCGCCCACATATTTTCCGTTTTTCTTGCGCTGACGGACGCATTCCGTCAGAAGATATTCGATCTGTCCGTTCACGGAGCGGAAATCGTCCTCCGCCCACGCGGCGATGGCGGCGTACAGCTTCGGCGACAGGCGCAGAGGCACCTGCTTTTTTTCGTTGTCGCGGCTTGCTTCCGGCATCAATACAGACTGCCCGAATTGACGACGGGCTGCGCGTCATGGTTGCCGCAGAGTACGACGAGCAGATTCGACACCATCGCTGCTTTTCTTTCCTCGTCGAGCGTCACGGTATTGTTTTCCGCGAGTCTTTCAAGCGCCATCTCCACCATACCGACCGCGCCGTCGACTATCATCTTGCGCGCGTCGATGATTGCGGACGCCTGCTGGCGCTGGAGCATAACGGCCGCGATCTCGGTCGCGTATGCGAGATACGTGATGCGCGCCTCAATTATCTCGATGCCGGCCTCGTCGACGCGTGCCTGAATTTCGTCGCGGATGCGGGACGCCACAAGCTCGGACGAACCGCGCAGGCTGCCGTCGTCGGCGATGCCGTCGCCCGTCGTGTCGACGTTGGGCGCGACGTCGTAGGGATAGAGACGCACTATGTTGCGCAGAGCGCTGTCGCACTGGAGCGACAGGAATTCCTTGTAGTTGTCGACGTTGAACACCGCCTTCGCCGTGTCCGTGATGCGCCATGTCACCGCGATGCCGATCTCGATCGGGTTGCCGAGGCAGTCGTTGATCTTCTGGCGGCTGTTGTTCAGCGTCATGATCTTCAGCGACAGCTTCTTCGAGACTGTCGGCTGCTGTGCGGTCTGACCGCTTCCTGTCGATACGACCGTCGTGATCGACGATACGTCGCCGGACTGGTTCAGCTTCGTCTTCGCCGCCGGATTGACCGAAACGCAGAACGGATTCACGCAGTAAAAGCCGTTCTCCTTAAGCGTGCCGATGTATTTGCCGAACAGCGTCAGCACGAGCGCCTCGTTAGGCGCAAGGAGGCGCAGGCCGATAAGCGGTATCCACGCAATAAAGCAGACGAAAAGCGAAGAGGCGAAAAGCGCGATCGTTCCGACGGACGGAGCCTCGCCCGCGGTCTCCGCGGCGTCAAGCCCTTTCACGCCGATGACAAATCCCGTTATCGCGACTGCGTAGACGAGAATGACGATGATTATCGCCAAAAGTCCGTTTTTCTTTTTTGAAAGGATGATCTCATTCATGATAAGCACCTCACATATTCCTTTGATATCAATATGATATCATATTCCCCGCGCGTTGTCAATAGCCAAAGAGCAGATTTTTTCATATCGTTGTAGAAATCCGCATCCTTTTATGGTATACTGTATATATGGATCAAATCTTTGACAGAAACGGAGCTTTCGCCATGAAGTACAACAAACCTCTCGTTCCGCAGCGCGCGGATCCGCACGTATACCGCCACACAGACGGATACTATTATTTCACGGGCAGCGTTCCCGAATACGACAGAATCGAGCTTCGCCGCTCCAAGACCGTGAACGGTCTTTCGACCGCCGAACCCGTCGACGTATGGCATAAGCACGATCACGGCCCGATGGGGAACCACATCTGGGCGCCGGAACTCCACTATCTCGACGGAAAATTCTACATATATTTCGGCGCGGGCGAGGCCGAAAACAAATGGGCGCTGCGCCCCTATGTGCTTGAATGCACGGGACAGGACCCGCTCCGCGACGAATGGCGCGAACTCGGCATGATGCAGCGCGCCGATGGCGATCCCGCGTCGTTTACGGGCTTCTCCCTCGACGGCACCGTATTCGAGGTCGACGGAAAACGCTACTACTGCTGGGCCGAAAAGGTCGGCTTCGGCAACGGACATCTGACGTCGAATCTCTATATCGCCGAGATGGCGTCGCCGTGCAGGCTCGCGACGCCCGCGATGGAGCTTACGACGCCCGATTACGATTGGGAGCGCGTCGGCTTCTGGGTCGACGAAGGCCCCTACGCCCTCATCACGGATAAAAAGATATTCCTCACGTTCTCCTCGTCAGCGACGGGCGCCTGCTACTGCATGGGAATGATGCAGGCCGATCGCGGCTCCGATCTTCTCGACCGCAATTCATGGAAGAAATCGCGTCAGCCCGTGATGCAGACCGACGCCGAACTCGGCATTTTCGGCCCGGGCCACAACTGCTTCACCATCGCCGAGGACGGGAAAACTGTGCTTTGCATTTACCACGCGCGTCCGTATGAGAAGATCGTGGGTGATCCGCTCTACGATCCCAACCGTCACGCCCATGTGATGGAGGTCGCCTTCGACGGCGACGGGACGCCCGTATTCGATCTGCGCGCGCAGGAATAAGGGGAATCTCCACGCCTTTTATGACAGCTTCTGAATTTAAGACTAAATATCTGAGCCTCAAGCGCGCGCTCTTCGACCGCGCTTACTCCGATCTGAACGAGATGCAGAGGCGCGCCGTCACGACCGTGACGGGGCCTCTGCTCGTTCTCGCCGGCGCGGGCAGCGGCAAGACCACGGTGCTTGTGCGCCGCATCGTTCATATAATCAAATTCGGCGACGCATACGAAACTGATTTCGTGCCGTCCGGCGCGGACGAATCGACGCTGATCCGCTACGAATACGCGCTTTCGTCGATGAGTCCCGCCGATATCGAACGGCTCGTGCTGCCCGAATTCGCGCATTCAAAATGTCCGCCGTGGGCGATGCTCGCCATCACGTTCACGAACAAGGCGGCGGGCGAGATCAAGAGCCGCCTTTCGGCGGCTCTCGACAACGGCAGCGGCGAATCCTACGGCGACGCGTCCGAGATCTGGGCGGGGACGTTTCATTCGATCTGTATGCGCATACTGCGCGTTCACGGCGAGCTTGTCGGGTACAGGCGCGGCTTCACCGTCTACGACGCCGACGATTCCAAGCGTCTGATCGCCGACTGCATGAGGGATCTTTCGATCGACGAAAAAACGCTGCCCGTAAAAACGGTGCAGAATGAAATTTCGCGCGCCAAGGACAAGCTTTTCGATCCCGATCGGTACGCCGAGACAGTATCCGGCGATTTCCGCCGCGAGCGGATCGCGGAGATATATAAAATGTACGAATCTCGGCTGTTCGCCTCGAACGCGCTCGATTTCGACGATATCATCATGTCGACGGTCAGGCTATTATCCGAAAATGAGGACGTTCGCGCCAATTACTGCCGCAAGTTCCGCTATATCTCCGTCGACGAGTATCAGGACACGAACCGCGCGCAATTCAAGCTGACGTCGCTTTTGACGGGCGATCACAACAATCTGATGGTTGTCGGCGACGACGACCAGAGCATATACCGTTTCCGCGGCGCTACGATCGAAAATATTCTCGGCTTCGACAGCGAATACGACAACGTCAGCGTGATCAAGCTCGAGCAGAATTACCGTTCGACGTCCACGATCCTGACCGCCGCCAACTCCATCATCGCGAAAAACAAGGGACGGCGCGGTAAAAATCTGTGGTGCGACGGCGAGGCGGGCGCGCCGATAACGCTGTCCGAGCTTGACAGTCAGCTTGACGAGGCCAAATTCATCGCCGACACCGTCGAGGGACTCGTCGCGTCGGGTCAGGCCGAATACCGCGATTTCGCGGTGCTTTACCGCATGAACGCGCAGTCGTCCCCGATCGAGACCGCGTTTGCGAAGGCGGGGATGCCGTATCGTATGCTCGGCGGGATGCGGTTCTACGACCGCAAGGAGATTCGCGATCTGATCGCGTATCTCTGTGTGATCGAAAACAAAAACGATTCCGTGCGTCTGAAGCGCATCATCAACGAGCCTAAGCGCAAGATCGGCGGCGCCGCCGTCGCGGCGGCCGAGCAGATCGCCTCGGCGGAGGGGCGGCCTCTCTACGACGTCGTCGCCGACGCCGGCGGCTATATCGCGCTTGCGCGGACGTCGTCCGCGATGCGCGAATTCATTCGCATGATGGAGGCGCTGCGCGAATTTGCGGCGACCGCGTCCGTTGCCGAAACGATCGACAGGACGCTCGAGCTGACCGGATACCGCGAAATGCTCGTCGCCGGAGGCGACGCGGAGCGCGACAGGCTCGAAAATGTCGAGCAGCTTATCGCGAACGCATACGAATACGGAGAAAGCAGCGAATCTCCGACGCTGTCGGGCTTCCTCGAGGAAGTCGCGCTCGTCTCCGACGTCGACAGATACGACGAAAGCGCCGACGCCGTCGTGCTTATGACGATACACAGCGCGAAGGGTCTCGAATTCCCGATCGTATTTCTGCCCGGGATGGAGGAGGGCATCTTCCCAGGGATGCAGGCTGCGGTCAACGATGCCGAGCTGGAGGAGGAACGGCGGCTCGCCTATGTCGCCGTCACGCGCGCGAAAAAGAGCCTCTACATAACGCACGCGCATACGCGTATGCTGTTCGGGCAGACGCGGTTCAATCCGCCGTCGCGCTTCATTTCCGAGATCCCGCCCGAATGCATTAACGACATAACCGAGAAAAGGGAAACTCCGAGGCGGACGTTCGAGCCGCGGCAGAAGCCGCCGGCGCCCGTATACAAAAACGGTTTCGGCGTCAAGGTCCAGACTTCGCGCGTCGTCACGCCTCCCGCGGAAATATTTGCCCCCGGCGATATCGTGCGCCACCGCACGTTCGGACGCGGCGAGATCATCTCCGCCTCCCCCATGGGCGGCGACGTCATGTACGAGATCATCTTCGACGACGTCGGCACAAAACGCCTCATGGCCAGCTTCGCAAAGCTCGTCCGCGATGGTGCGGAGGGATGAGTTTTTGGGGCTTTGCCCCAAACCCCACTTAGGGAAACTTTTGTAAAAGTTTCCCTAAGAACTCTTCAAAACTTTCCCTACAAGGGTTAATAGGCAAGTGTGTTCATCTCTGCGTCGCACGTTTGTGCGTCAACGAAGTAGTCGCGCGAGCGCGAACACCGATTTTCGGGGCGCTGCCCCGCACTCCACTTAGAGGGACTTTTGTAAAAGTCCCTCTAAGAACTCTTCAAAACTTTCCCTACATGAGTTATAGGGCAAGTGTGTTCGCCTCTGCATCGCACGTTTGTGCGTCAACGAAGTAGTCACGCGAGCGCGAACACCGATTTCTTGGGGCTTTGCCCCAAACCCCACTTAGAGGGACTTTTGTAAAAGTCCCTCTAAGAACTCTTCAAAACTTTCCCTACAAGGGTTGTTTGTCAAATGTTTTCATCTCTGCATCGCACGTTTCCGCTGCTGATTAAAAGCGCTCGGGGGATTCCCCGAGCGCTTTTTCAGCCTCTGTATGTAATGAATCTGTCCGCGATATTTGCGTCCCCGACGCTGCCCTCGAAGAACACGAGTCTGTACTTATATGTGAGCGATTCCCCTGACGGGATCGTAAGTCCGCCCCTGAAATACAGATTATTCGCCGCGAACAAGCCGTAATCGCGTATATGCCACGATGTCGGATACCGTTCGTTTTTGCTGTTGTCGAACACAGCGACGCCGATCTCATGGCCGTCGAGCGTGCCGCCGTACACGCACCATTCCGCTTCACGTCCCCAGCATTCGCTCTCGCCCACAGCGCCGTATGAATTCGCGATATATCCGCCGCGTTCCGCGCGGAGCGGATCGGCCATACGGACGCCGAGCGGTCCCGCCTCTTTTGTCACGCCGAACGCGACGTCGCCGTATGAAGCCGTATATGTCAGCTCCAGATCGACGTAACGGCAGGACGCGGGCTGGGCGTAGAACTTATATTTGCACGCCGCGTCTATCATCGGCTCCCCGTCGTGAGAACGCCACACAGTTTTTGCGACGAACGACGCGCCGACGCTGTTTTCCGCGTATTCCGCGATCCCCGCGTGCGTCTGTATGCCGCAGTCGGCGGGTTCGTTCCAAAAATCGACGTTTTTTATATTCCCGACCGAAACGTCGCCTACGCCGAAGAACACCGATCTGTGATGCGGATGCTCCTTCGTCTCGAAATCGAGGCGCGTATAGCTGCCGCCGAACGATGTCGCGATCGGGCCGAGATACGGTTTTGCGAGCGATTTTTTGAAGACGTAGGATGCGAATTTGTCCCCGCCGATCAGAATATCGAAGCTTTCGGCGCCGTCCGCAAGCTTATCGATGCCCGAGAGCGTCACCGGCGTTTCCCCGTCCGTCGTCGCCGGCTCAAATTCATATTCGCCGGCTGGCAGCGTGAGTATCGCCGTAACTGCGCCGTTCTCGAACGATGCGGGGAATATCGCGCCGCACGAAACGCATCTGAGCGCGTTCGCGCCGTCGGCCGCGATCCCCTCCTTCGGTCTTATCGTCACGGGCTCCGCATAAAGCGCCCGTGTCGTCTTATATCTGATGCTCATACAGTCCTCCTTTTATACGGATCAGAAATATCTGTTCATAAAGTCGTAAGCGAGCCGCACCTCGCGGGCGAAGTCGGAAAATCCGCATTCGACCGAGACGCGCGCCGCATAATTCGTCATGCGGAGCGATTCCGCGAACGATTTCAGGTATTTGCCGCCGTCGGCGCCCGGGTACCGTCTGTCCGGCGGCTCCGACACGTGGATATGAACGGGCAGGCGCGACGCCCCTCGGAGCGTGTCGGCGGGTTCGCCGCCGTGCGCCATATGGAACGCGTCGGCGAGATACGCGACGTTTACGTCGCCGATCTCGTCCGCAAGCGCGATCGCCTCCGACGTTTTATTGATCGCGTTGCATTCGAGCGCGCGCAGCGGCTCGATCGCGACAGTGACGCCGTATTTTCGTCCGAGTCCGGCGCACATCCGCAGGAAAACCGCGATCAGATCGAGGCCCTCGCGCCTCGTCATCGTATCGGGTATATGCCGCGCGCCGCCGGAGCCGAACACCGCGACGCGGATGCCGATCGCGGACATTCTCGCCATAGCCTCGTCGACGTATGCGTAAAGCGGACTGCCGGAATCGCACGCGCCCTGCTCCACAATTTTGAATTTCGGCGGGATGAAGCTGTTCGCGGCCTCGATCGGCAATCCCTCTCCCGCGAGGGATGCGACGTCCGCGTCCGACAGTTCCATCACGGCGCCGACGCCCGCCTCTGCGTAATCGAATCCGGCCCCGACGATCGCGCCGCATCCCGCTCTTATCACGTCGAGCGCGCCGCGCGACAATCCGGCCTCGCCCTCGGGCATAAACGACGCGCCCGGGATCGTGCAGCCGATCCTGTAATTTGCCATATCGCACCTCGGTTTTATCCGGCGGCAGGATCGCGCAAATCACAGGTCCCGCCTCCGGCGTAGAATTTCTCCGCATATATTTTACCATAACCGCGCGCGCGTTTCAACCGTGCGGAGCAAAAAAAGCGCGCGGCGCGCAATTTTACGGCATAAAAGCGGACGAGCTTTTGCCGGCCGGCCATAACATTTGAGCCTGTATGTAAACGAACCGTGACGGCGGACAAAAGCTTCGGAAAATTCGACGGGCCGTCTTGACGGGCAGTAGATTTCTTCATGTTCGAGTGGTATAATATTAAATGTCGAGTGTGCGACTGTTCGACAAATCGGGATTTTAGGAGGGATGGCTTTGAACGTAATCAAAGTGGACAGACAGTTGGCAAATAAGATTGCACCATTGGTTGCCGATTTTCGAGTGACGCTTTGCTCATATAAAGGAATCGAATCGCAGCCGGATATTGAAGCGGGCAGGGAAGAGATATTGGAGTTTTTGGAGTCCGGGTATCCTGTCTTTGCTGCGGAGGACGAAGGCAATTTGGTGGGCTACATCGTATGCAGAATCGACGACCCCTGTCCCTGCCTTTGGGTGGAGCACATTTATGTCCGAAACGAATACAGACGAAAAGGCGTGGCGACGATGCTCTTTGAAAAGGCTGAGAAAATAGCCGAAAGCAGGGGCGAAGATACCGTCTATAACTATGTGCATCCAAATAATGACGGTATGATCCAATTCCTCCGCGCCAAAGGATACACTGTTTTGAATCTGATCGAAATCAGAAAGCCATATAAGGATGAAAAGCTATCGACCACTATTGACGTGAACAAAAACGCATTTGATTACTGATCGGGGGTTCTTTGAAATGGAATTTCAAATTTAGTGAGGTGACTAATATGCAGATAGAAACATCAAGAATGTATGTCAGGGATTTTA
>CANRFY010000031.1 GCA_947630015.1 uncultured Clostridia bacterium | reverse complement strand
ATGGCGATTGAGATCCTCCTGTACACAGTTGGCCTGGACAACTATACTGTATCACAGTTTTTTCTCTTTCGCCACTCCTTTTTTCCTTGCTGTGACACTTCTATTGTAATCATACAATTCCGTCAAAATCCGAAAGAAAAGTTTATGGCGCGTATATTTACAACAAGCTGCAATCGGTGTAAAATATCATATAATGATAAAATCAAGCGAGGATCGCGCCAAAATGAAAAACGACAAAACGATCGCGCTGCGTCTCTCCGACGATATGCTGCGCAGACTGTGCTATATCGCCGCCGCGGAGAACCGCACGCCGAACAATCACATTATCTATCTGTTGCGCCAGAACATTTCGTATTTTGAGCGGACGCACGGTAAGATCAAGCCGCAGGAGCTTGCGGATGTCGACATATCCGCCGCCGGCGGCGATTGATCCGTCAGCCGCCGCGCGTCAGCGAGATCAAAAGCTCGATGTCGTCGGGCTGAACGGCCGCCTCGTGCGCGGCGCGGTTGCGGCTTATATGGCCGCATTTTTCGCATTTATGGACGATGACGTATCCGCGTCTCGGATCGGTTTCGACGCGGATCGGCCGCATGATGCCGCCGCATTCGGCGGCTCTGTCGCCGGGGTTGACGTCGACGTGCAGCGAGCAAAGGCATCGCGGACAATGGTTCCGCGACGTATATCCGAGCGGTTCGACTTTAAGTCCGCAGTTTGCGCAGACGAAGCCCTGATCGTTTTTGCGAAATCTTTTCTCGTTCAATTTCGTATTCTCCTGTAATTTCCAGCGTAATTCCGTCCCGACGGAGAAAAAATATGTACAGGGCGGCGGGGAACATTCCGCCGCCTCGGTTGATTATACAATATTTTTTCCGAAAGGACAACGCAAAATCGCGTAAAATCCGAAATGATCGACAGAATTACAAAATCGGGGATCGCGAGATGTGCGATCGCGGCGTCAGTATCGCTGTTTGCGATACTGACGGCGGCGCTTCTGCCGCTTCACGCGTTCGCGCTCGCAAACGATGCCGACATATACGCATACGGAGCCGACACGGGACTCGGCGGGAATTTAGCCGGAGGCGGCGAGAACGATAATTCGCCCGCCGCGAACGGCGGCGGGGACGAGGGCGCGGCCGGCGTCACGGACGTTACGGACGCGGCCACGGACGAAGCCGGCGAGGTCTTGGGCGCGATGGACAGGGACAGCACCGCCGTGGTGGGGATCGTGATCGCGATTTTGATCGCGATCGCGGTGATCGTGCTTATTCTCGCGCTGATCCCGCGCAATTCGGCGGGATGAGGTTTTTTCGGGGGAAACTTTTGAATAAAAGCAGCGTCTCCTTCGGAGCCGCACGAGTTTCTTTCAGAAACTCTGATCCCCCGAACCCCATTCAAAGCTTTTATTATAAATGAAGCTGCATCGCGCCCTGCAAGAGTTGTTTGAAAATTCTTGAAGGATCAAAGGAAACTTCTTTATTAAGAAGTTTCCTTTGCGCTGTTTGGGGCGAAGCCCCGGACAGCGCGGCAGCGATCGACCCATGCATCCCATCGCGGGTCGGATTTGATCTGCGCTTCAACCTCGGCATAGTCGGGATTCGTCCACCACGGCCAGTCGTCGGGGAGTGAGCGCGCGGCGTTCGATTCGGTGAACGGCGGGCAGACGACGAATTTCACGAGCGGCGCGGTCAGCGCGTGCGGTTCCCCGTCGGCGAGCGCGTCGAGCGCGCGCGCATGGCGGAGCGCTTCATCGAGCGACGCGAACGCGTCGTCGCGACAGCCGCGTTCCCATTGCACACGCGATAAATAGAGGTGCAGCTCGATGAGGATGCCGTTGTACTGCCCGAAATTTCCGTCGTCGCAGAGCGTGTGGAACATGGAAATCGCGAATTTCAGCTTTTCGATCGGCATATCGCTCTCGTAGTGGCGTGCGTTCGCGACCAGCCCGTAGACGAGCTGTTCCGCGAATTTGTGCGCCAGCCCCAGCAAAAGCTCGCCGATATAGCGCGACTCATCCTTTCCGTCGACGGCGGCGGCAAGCAACACTTCGCGGCAGTTTTTCAGCTCCGGCATACGCTTCGCGCAATCGACGGCGTGTTCATATTCGCCTAAGTTGCGGTAAAGGAGGACGAGGGTCTTGATCGCGCGCGTCGCGATCGTGTTGTCGACGGTGGTCGAGGCGAGATTTTCGCAGATTTCGACGGCTTCCGACCAGTAAATATTTTTCCTGTGGCGGTCGTAGTCGTGGCGGATGCAGCCCTCCTCGTCGTAGTAGAGCCATTCGTGATGGCGGCGCCAGCCGGCGGACGACAATGTTTCGGCGAGCAGGATTAGAAGGCGTTCATTCTGCGGGAATTCGGCGAGTCCGGAGCGGATGATGCCGAGGCACTCGTCGACCCATTCGTCGTCGCCGCGGCTGTCGATGTGGAAATTCGCGACGCGCTCGATGATGGCGTCGATTTTTTTATCGCGGTCGTTTTTGTAGCCGAAAAGCTCGTCGATCGAAACGCCGAAATAGTTGGCGATCGCGGGGATGAGGGCCATATCGGGGCAGCAGAAGCCGCGCTCCCAGCGGGAGACTGCCTGCGGGGTGACGTCGAGGGCGGCGGCGAGATCCTCCTGAGTTCTGCCGTTTTTGCGGCGCAGGAGCTTCAATTGTTCGCTTAATTTAAGCTGCATACGGATACCTCCGAAATAATTGAAATTGATTCACCAGTGTAAGTTCATTATATCGGGGAACGTATGAGGAGTCAACAATCAATTGATTGTTGAAAAATAAACAAGTTGTTTAGCCGGCGAGCGGAAAATCCGTCGGCACATCCCCGAGGCGTCCTCGAGGGCTTTCTTTCTTTCGCTGTTTTCGGCCTCGAATTTGCGAATGCGCTTGCGTATGAGATAAAGTAGCTGCCCGTTTGCGGAGCGTCCCTCACAGTCCGCGATATGGTGCGGCTTGCAGTGAAGCTTCGGATCGATCTCAATGCCGAGCCGCTTGTTGTTCTTGCTTCTCACGAAAAACTCCGAATATGCTCTTATTTCAAGTACATTTTCAGTATTTCTCCAAATTCAACCATAGTAATATCTCATTTCTCCTTCCCCGAGGCGTCCTCGGGGACTTTCTTTATTTCGCCGTTTTCGGCTTCAAACTCGCGTATGCACTTGCGTATAAGATAAAGTATCTGCCCGTTCGCGGAGCGTCCTTCATAATCCGCGATATAATGCAGCTTGTAGTGCAGCTCCGGGTCAATTTCTATGCCGAGATGCTTGTTATTCTTGTTTCTCACAGAAAAAACTCCGAATGTGATCTTATTTCAAGTACATTTTAAGTATATTTTGTGCTATAATGTTGAAAGTATACTTGAATTAAGTAGACAATATTCGGAGGACACATGAAAATTGCAGTTATAGGTTCGCGAACGCTTGATATTCCCGATTTGAAAAAATATATCCCTCCGCACACGACCGAGATCGTCACCGGAGGGGCGAGAGGGATAGATATGGCGGCGGTCGCATACGCAAAAAGCGCCGGACTGGCGCTGACGGTTTTCAGACCGGACTATAAAAGGTACAAAAAAGGCGCGCCGCTGAAACGAAATATACAAATCATAGAATATGCCGACGAGGTCGTCGCCATTTGGGACGGAAAATCGCGCGGGACGAAAAACGTCATCGACGAATGCCGCGCGAGGGATAAAAAGGTAACCGTTTTCATTGTGGGAGAGGAGTGATCGCTTACATATTATATATTATTTTTCTTCGCCGTGTTCAGCGATGCGATCAGCATACGCTTGATCTCGGTGCAGCGTTCAAGCATCGACGCGTCGTCATAGTATCCGCTCTCCAAAAGCAATTCGATCCAATACTCTGTCTCGGAGCATTCTTTTAACGCGATCTGCATCTTCGCGATAAAATCCGCTTTCCCCTGCGCGTAAAACGCCTCGCGAATATTCGCGCCGACGCTCGTTCCGGAACGCAAGAACTGACTTATCAGCGCGCCCTCGCATTTTGCTTCCCGCAGCGCCTTGCACGCCCTTATCACCTCCAGCGCAAACAGTTTCGATTTGTCGATCAACGGACTGTCAGCCATCACTTTGCTCCTTTCACAAGCGTTTAAAATAAATCCGTTTCCGAAGGAAACGTACCACACCTTTTCACTCTTCACTCTTCACTATTCACTTAAATAAATCCGTTTCCGAAGGAAACGTACCACACCTTTTCACTTTTCACTCTTCACTATTCACTTCCAAAAAATCGGATTTATCGGGCGAAGTGAATAGTGAAAAGTGAATAGTGAATAAGTAAAAATCGGCACAGCTTTGACAGCCGTGCCGATTTTTTGGGGGAAGGTGGATTCGTGACCACGGTTCCTTTTGCGCGAGCGCAAAAGGAACAAGAGAATCCGCGTCACGCTCAGGCGAAGATCGCTTGTGCTTTTTGCGGATTCTCGCGGCAGTCCTCGGCCGCCGCTTTCACCAAAAGAATAAGGGTGAGCGAAGCTCACCCTTTTTCTTTTGGGGGAAGGTGGATTCGGACCACCGAAGTGAAAGCACAACAGATTTACAGTCTGCCCCCTTTGGCCGCTCGGGAATTCCCCCTTATTATTGATGCGGCGATCTGCCGCAAAGCTGGTGATCGGAGTCGAACCAACAACCTGCTGATTACAAATCAGCTGCTCTGCCATTGAGCCACACCAGCATAGCGCCGCTTCACTGCGGCAGTCGCTATTATATCATAAGGGATTGCGTTTGTCAACACTAAATTTGAAAAATTCCGTCCCGATCTTTTCTTTTGTTTTTTCGATCGCATCGAAAAAACAGTTGTATTCCGCGCGCGCATATTGTATAATATATAGGATTATAAAACCTGTGAACGCCGGCGGGGAGGTATTCGGATGATAGGAGTGTTTGACAGCGGACTCGGCGGGCTTACGGGACTTTATGAGCTTAAACGGCTTCTGCCCGACGCCGATATCGTCTATTTCGGGGACACGGGACGCGTCCCCTACGGCTCGAAATCGGCCGACACTATAATCAGATATTCGCTCCAGGATATGGCGTTTCTGTCGACGTTCGGCATCGACGCCGCGCTCGTGGCGTGCGGTACGGCGTCGTCGACGGCGCTCGAGGAATTGAAAAAAAGATATACGATCCCGATATTCGGCGTGATCGAACCGGCGGCAAAGGAAGCGGCGGAAAAGACGAGGACCGGCAAGGTCGGCGTGATCTGCACGCAGACGACGAAAAACAGCGGCTCGTTCGAGCGCGCAGTCCGGCGACTCGACGATAAGATCGACGTTTTGACCGTGGCGTGTCCGCTGTTCGTCCATCTCGTCGAAAACGGATTTTCAAAGGCGGGCGATACGGTGACGCGCGAGGTCGCGCGACGGTATCTGTCCGCGTTCGACGGCGCCGGCGTCGACGTTCTGATCCTCGGATGCACGCATTATCCGATCATAAGCTGGGCGATCGCGGAGGCGATGCCGGGCGTCGAGCTGATCAGCAGCGGCCGCGCCGCCGCAAAGGCGCTCGCGGACGCGGTCGGCGGCACGCAGTCGGGAGCCGGAACGGTGAGATTCTATGTAACCGATTCGCCTGAGAGCTTCGAGTCGTCGGCGGGCGCGTTCATGGGCGGGGACTTCGCGGGCCACGCGGAGCAGATCGACATAAGCAAATATTAAAGGCCGCAGAATTGCGGTTCCCTACAAATAATTTCAGTTGCGAGGACATGAAAATGGACAAGGAAAGCGGAAAGCTCGGTTATGCCGTCGTGGGACTCGGCATCGGCCGGGCGCATATGGAGGCCGCGGCGAAATCGACGCGGGCGGAGCTTTTGGCCGTATGCGATCTGCGCGACGACAGACTTGCCGCGGCGGCAAAGAAATATCCGTCGCTGCGGCTCTATCGTGAGTTTGACGAGCTGATAAAATGCCCCGACATCGATGTGATCAGCATCTGTCTGCCGTCCGCGATGCACGCCGAATTCGCCGTGCGCGCGATGGAGGCGGGAAAGCACGTTCTGATCGAAAAGCCGATCGATATCACCGTCGAGGCGGCGAAAAAAATCGAGGAAGCGAGAATTCGCACGGGCCGCGTCGCCGGCGTCGTTCATCAGAACAGATACAACGTCCCGATGGGGCCGATGAAGAAGGCGGTCGAGGACGGAAGACTCGGCAGACTCATCCTTGGCTGCTTCGCGGTCAAATGGTACCGCGAACAGAGCTATTTCGACGGAAGCTGGCACGGAACATGGGATATGGACGGCGGCGGATCGCTGATGAATCAGGCCGTGCATACGGTCGATCTTATGCAGTGGCTGATGGGCGACGCCGACGAGATCAGCACCGTGATGGGCGTCTGCAATCACGATATCGAAACGGAGGATCTGACCGTTTCGACTGTAAAATTCAAATCGGGCGCCGTCGCCTCGTTCATATCGACGACGTGCGCATACCCGGGCGTATCGACGGATATACAGCTTTACGGCACAAAGGGGACGATAGAGGTCGACGCCGATCTGATCAAGACGTGGAAGCTGACGGATTCCGACGACGAGGACGCGGAAGAGGAGGAAATGATCGAAAAATACTCGGGCAACGGGCGCGCAGAGACGCGCGATCCGTCGATCTTGACGGGCCACAGAGCCGTCGTCGAGGATATGATCGGCGCAGTCCTCGACGGTCACGATCCGAGAATAACGCCGACCGAGGCGATGAAGAGCGTAAGGATCGTAGAGGCGGCGTATGAATCGGCAAGAACGGGCCGGCCGGTGAAAATATGAGCGATATAAAAGCGGGGCTTGTCTCGGTCACGTTCAGATCGAAAACGAGAGAACAGACGGCAAATCTCGCGGCCGACGCCGGACTGTCAGAGATACAGTGGGGAGGCGATATCCACGTCCCCCACGGGGATCGGAACGCCGCGCGGGACGCGCGGGAGCTGTGCGCGCGATACGGGATCGGAACATACGGATACGGCTCATATTATCGGTGCGAGGGCGATTTTGAGCCGGCGGCGGCTGCCGCCGACGCACTCGGCGCCGAATGCATCCGCATATGGGCGGGAACTAAGGGCAGCGGAGACGCGAGCGCGGACGAACGCGCCGCGATCGTCAAAAGCGCGAGACTTGCCGCCGATACGGCCGCCGCGCACGGGATGTCGGTGTCGTTTGAGTTTCATCCGAATACGCTGACGGATACGGCCGAAAGCGCGCTACGGCTGCTCGACGAGATCGAGCGTCCGAACGTGTACACGCATTGGCAGCCGAATCAATTTCGCGATTTTGACTATAATCTCGACGCGCTCAAAAAAGTGGCGGATCGCGTCGATATTGTCCACGTTTTCGCGTGGGAGGGGGAGCGGAGACTGCCGCTTGCGGCGCATACGGACGCGTGGCGGCGGTATTTCGACATTCTGTCGGCGCACGGCGCGGGATATGCGTTTCTGGAATTTCTGCCCGCCGAAACCCGCGACGATCTTCTCCGCGACGCGGATACGCTCCGCGCGCTGATAGAAAAGATGTAAACCTGTAATAAAAGTTCTTGAAAAGATGGGAATATCTCGCCGCTGACGCGTCGAGCTATTACACTTTCCGCTGTGCGGAAAGTGTGACAGCTCCGAGCAAAGCGAGGAGATGTTCCCTTCACAAAAGCGGACTAAATCGTGTTTATCTTAAGTCCGCCCTGAAGATAGTGAAATAAATTCATTTTGTCTAAAAATAAAATTTTTAATAAAAGTTCTTGAAAAGATGGGGGGTGGGGGGGAAGAGAAACTTCTTTCAAGAAGTTTCTCTTCCCCCCAAAAAGTAAAAACTAATCATGCCATACAAATTCTCATGTGCAACGAAAGAGGCGCTGGCGAGGACGGCGGCGGAGGCCGGCGTCGATATCGCGGTATCGGATGATATATCGCCGCTGGCGCGCCCCGTGACGGTGCGTGGCGTGACAGCGAGAAACAGTCTCGCCGTTCATCCGATGGAGGGCTTCGACGGGGACGTGAACGGCGCGCCCGGCGAGCTGACGCGCAGACGGTACGAGAGATTCGCGTCGGGCGGCGCGGGGCTTTTCTGGTTCGAGGCGACGGCGGTGTGCAGGGAAGGGCGTTCGTCGGCGCATCAGCTCTGGATCAACGACGGAAACGTCGACGAATACAAGCGCACGGTCGAGATGATGCACTCGCTGTCGGACGGCGCGCCCGTCATATGCCAGCTCACGCATTCGGGGCGATTCTCAAAGCCCGAAAACGTGCCGGAGCCGCTCATCGCGTACCACAATCCGCTTTTAAACGAGCGCATGATGGTGGACACGTCGCGTCCCGTCGTCACCGACGATTACCTCGACGCGCTGCATGAAAAATATCTGCACGCGGCGAAGCTGGCGAAGGAGGCCGGCTTTGACGGCGTCGACATAAAATCGTGCCATCGCTATCTTATGTCGGAGCTGTTGTCCGCGTATACGCGCGAGGGAAAATACGGCGGCTCGTTCGAGAACCGCACGCGCCTTTTGCGCGAGGTAGTGAAAGACGTCGCGGACACGCTCGCGGACGAGGAATTCCTCGTCTGCACGCGGATGAGCGTCTCCGACTGCATACCGTATCCTTACGGATTCTGCACGCGAGAGGACGGCAGCGTCGATGTATCCGAGGCGATAGAGCTGCTGTCGATACTGCAAAAATCGGGGCTGTCGGTGCTGAACGTGTCGATGGGGACGCCGTACTATAATCCGCACGTCAACCGCCCCTACGACAGCGGCGGTTACGAGCCGCCGGAGCATCCGCTCGTCGGCGTGGCGAGAATGATAGACACGGCGGCGGAGATAAAGTCGGTGCTGCCGGAGCTTTGCGTGATCGGCACGGGATATTCGTATCTGCGCGGGTCGGCGATGTACGCGGCGGCGGGAACGCTCGCGTCCGGCAAAGCGGACATGGTCGGATTCGGGCGCATGGCGTTCGCGTATCCGGATTTTGCGCGCGACATGATCGCGGGCGAATTCGACGCAAAAAAGACGTGCCTCGGCTGCGGCAAGTGCGTGCAGCTGATGCGGCGCATCACGACGGCGGGCTGCCCCGTCAGGGATAAGGTATATACGCCGATCTACGTGGAAGCGTGCGGGGGAAAAGAGAATCTGTTTTAGCCTGCCGATTTTCCGCCGCGCTTCGTTAAAAAACCTCGCAATACGGGTCAGTATTGCGTCGGCTTTTTGACTCGCGGGGCGAAAAATCGCCGGCGGCTGATGATGCATAACTGTATAACTGCATAACTATGAGGTGACAGCATGGAATACAAATCGTTCGTACTTGTGACCGGCGGCGCGCGCGGGATCGGGCGCGGGATATCGCTGTTTCTCGCCGAGCGCGGCTTCACGGTCGCGGCGGTCGGGACGAGGGGCGAATCCGACGTCGGAGAATTTACGGCAGAGCTTCGCGCGTTCGGCGCGGACAATTCGTACATACAGGGCGACATATCGTCGCACGACGATCGCATCCGCATCGTGGACGAGTTCTACTCGCGGTACGGGCGGCTCGACGTGCTTGTGAACAATGCGGGCGTCGCGCCGAAGGTGCGCGCGGATTTGCTCGAAATGACGGAGGAAAGCTTCGACCGCGTTCTCGGCGTTAATCTGCGCGGCGCGTTCTTCCTCTCGCAGTATGCGGCCTCGAAAATGATAAACGACGCGCCGACGGACGCGCCGCGTATGCTCATCACGACGACGAGCATATCGGCGGAGACGTCGAGCGTGAACAGGGGCGAATACTGCATCTCGAAGGCGGGGCTTTCGATGATGGTGAAGCTGTTTGCGGACAGGCTCGCGCCATACGGCATCAATTCGTATGAGATACGCCCGGGCATAATCGAGACGGATATGACGGCGGGCGTCAAGGACAAATACGAGCGCATGATAGACGGCGGGCTTTTGCCGATCGCGCGTATGGGGCAGCCGTCCGATATCGCGAAAACTGTCTACGCCCTCGCGCGCGGCTACCTCGCTTATACGACCGGCGCTGTCATCAACGTCGACGGCGGCTTCACGCTGTCGAGATTGTGAGATGATTTTAATAAATTTGGGGACGCCTTTTGAAAAAGGCGTCCCCAAACCCCCGCGAAAACTTTTGTTACATAAGTTTTTTTGGGGATTAGGCTTTACTTATGCGCAGACGGAGTCGAGCATCGAACGGGACGTATAAATATAAAATCAACGCACAGATATAATTGAAAGTAAAAAAACCAAGTCAGTAAAAGTTTTTGAAAGGGGAGTTCGAGGGGAAAACTTTTTTCAAAAAGTTTTCCCCTCGAAAAAATGCCATGAAAACTACACCTGTAAAGGGGACGTGTGATTATTTGCCGGCGGAGGCGGCGCTGCGCGACAGGATGCAGTCGGCGATACTGGGGGTATATGCGTCGCACGGATTCGAGCATATAATAACGCCGGCGATCGAGGATGCGGAGAATCTCGACAAGAGCGACGGCGGCGACAATCTGAACTTGATATTCCGCATATTAAAGCGCGGGGAGAAGCTTGAGGAAGCGAAGGCGAACGGCGGCGCGCTGTCCGATCTCGGGCTGAGATACGATTTGACGCTGCCGCTGTGCCGCTATTATTCCGCGAACAGCGCGAGACTGCCGAGTCCCGCGAAATTGATCCAGTGCGACCGCGTATACAGGGCGGAGCGCCCGCAGAAGGGGCGTATGCGCGAGTTCGTGCAGTGCGATATCGACATAATCGGATCGTCGTCGCCGGACTGCGAGATCGAGCTGATCGCGACGACGGCGAAGGCTCTCGAGGCCGTCGGCATCGGCAGCTTCAAGATAAAGATCAACGACCGCGCGCTTTTGCGCGGAGTTCTGCGCCGCGCGGGATTCCCCGACGACGCGCTCGACACTGTCTGCGTCAGCTTCGATAAGCTCGACAAGATCGGCGCTGACGGCGTCGTCGCGGAGCTTGCCGAAAAGGGATTCGACAGCGCGACGATAGACAATTTCAAATCGTTTTTGTCCGCGTGTCCGATCTCGATCGAGGATATCGGCGAATACACGGACGAGACGGACGCCGTAGAGCGGCTGCGCTATATAATCGAGGCGTCGCGCGAGCTTGCGGGCGGCAGATATGACGTCGTGTTCGACGTGTCGCTCGTCAGAGGACAGGGATATTACACGGGAGCAGTGTTCGAGGTCGAGAGCGTCGATTTCAAGGGCGCGATCGCGGGCGGCGGCAGATACGACAATCTGATCGGAAAATTCACCGGCACGCCGACGCCGGCGGTCGGATTCTCGATAGGGTTCGAGCGCATTTTCGGCATTTTGTCCGAGCATGGCATGACGGCGGGCGGCGACGCCCGCAGGCGGATCGCGGTGCTTTACGGAGAGGGCGAGATCGTGTCTGCGCTCCGCGCCGCGGATAAGCTGCGCGGCGACGGCTATGACGTCGCCGTATACGAGCGCGCGAAGAAGGCGGGCAAGCAGCTGGCGCGGCTCGAGGAACGCGGATTTATCGGAGCCGCGGACGCGGACGGCGCGGTGAAGCTGTTCGGAGAGCGGTAAAAATCGGGCGTGGCGGAAAATTTTTCTGATTTCGGGGAACAATTTGGTCAATATAAACATTTTATTTGTTGACAAGCGGCGCGGGCTGTGGTATAATATTCTCGCATAGCGGCGTTGAACAAAAACGGGAGACGACATCATGGCGTCCGACGGACGAAACGTATATCTTATAACGTCCTGTAAGGGCGGCGTCGGTAAGTCGACGGTCGCCGTAAATCTCGCGTTTGCGTTGGCGCTGTGCGGCGAGACTGTTCTGCTCGCGGACTGCGACACCAAGAACCGTACCGCCGATTTGATGCTTGGATATGACGGGGTCGGAATGTTCGATCTTTCCGACGTTGCGCTCGGAAGAGTCGACGCGCCGGAGGCGATACTGCAGGATCCCAGATGCGAAAGACTCTACTACTGCACCGTTCCGCCGACAGGCGAGACGCTGCCGCCGTCCGACATCGCCGACGCTGCCTCAAAATGCGCCGACGCGGTGAACGCGGGATGCCTCATAATGGATACGTCCGGCGGGATCGAGTTTCCTCTTTCCGTCGCCGACGACATCGCATATGAGGCCGTCATCGTCTCAACGCAGTCGACGCCGGCTCTGAGAGCCGCCGAGAGGACGGGCGCGGAGCTTGCCGCGCACGGAGTGCGCAGGATGCGGCTCATCGTCAACGAGTTCACCGCAGATAAGGATGCGGCGACGATCGACGAGATGATAGACGGCGCGCGAGTGCCGCTGCTCGGGATCGTACCGTATGACGAACGGATGAGACGCGGGCAGGAGCTTGGTATGCCGGCCGCGGCCGTAGAGGATTCGACGACGCCGCGGGCGTTCTACAACATCGCGATGCGCACTCTGGGACATGAAATTCCGCTTCTTGCAGGCATACGTGTGAAAGGAGTGAGAAAGGCGCTGCCGCAGACGCGGCGGCGTGAGGCGGATACGATGTGATCCCCCCTCGCCCGAAATCAAATCAAAAAAATGTTGAAGCATTTCTTATATTTAAATTTTAGTTCCTCGTTCCAAGTTTAAAACTGTGATACCTTGACCCAGGTTCCTATCTTTTTAATATATCAAGTGCTGCCGCGGACTTTCGTCCGAGAAAGATAACAGTAATGGAAATCGCTATCATCGCTGACGACACGAGAAAAGAGTTAATGATCCAGTTCTGCATCGCGTATTGCGGCGTGCTGTCGAAACACAACATATGCGCGACCGCAAAAACGGCTACGGTGCTTTCCGACGCGACCGGCCTTCACGTCGAAACGCTGCTGCTCGGCAGCCACGGAGGCGAGCAGCAGATCACGTCGCGCATCTCCTGCAACGAGATCGACGTGCTTCTCTACTTCCGTTCGTCGACGCCGAAACCGGAATTCGACGAGGCCGAATATAATCTGCTCCGTATGTGCGACGTTCACAACATCCCGTTTGCGACAAATATCGCAACTGCGGAGGTCATTATACACGCGCTCGAACGCGGCGACCTCGATTGGCGCGAGATCGTGAATCCGCATTCGGAATACAACAGACGCAAGCGCGCGAGTACGCGGGCATGAATTATCAGGGAAAAACAAGTCCATATGCAGCGGAGGCAGCAGAGAACGCGCGGGGCGTATATACGCCGCTGGAACCGCGCCGCCGGACCGGCATACGGATACCGCTTTCCCGTCGACAATATCAAGAATACGCTATAGTCAAGTTAAAAGTACGGGTGGAACCGTGCAGGACGATATGTCATGCACCCCGACAGGTATGTTGATGAGTAATCATCTGTATCCCTGTCGGTTTTTTATCTTTTGGCTTATTTTCCGCATTGCTTCGTTGCAGAACGCGTCGCGTTTGCGCCTCGCCCTGCGAAAAATAATTGCAAAAATTGTAATGCTTGATTTCCGCTCACGCGAAAAATCATCGCTCAAGCACTAACATCATTGATTCCCGGTCTTATACCGGTTTCAAATAAAAAAATTTTAATAAAAAGGTTTGAAGGGGTGTGGGGGGACTTCCCTTAAAAGTCCCCCCACAAAAATTACTCATGATCACTATCAAATTCACGAACGGCGCGGAGTATGCGGGCGAGGGTCCGATCTCGGTATACGACGCCGCGAAGGAGGCGGGGGTCATCTCCCGCGAGGTATTGGCCGCCGTCGTCGACGGCGAGACTGTCGATCTCACGCATCAGCTCGACGGCGACTGCACGGTGAAGCTCTGCACGTTCGACGACGCGGAGGGCAAGCACGCGTTCTTCCACACGGCGAGCCACATCATGGCGCAGGCGATAAAGCGCCTGTATCCGGAGTCGAAGCTGACGATAGGCCCCGCGATCGAGACGGGCTTCTACTACGACATCGACCGCGACGAGCCGTTCACGCAGGACGATCTGCCGAAGATCGAGGCCGAGATGAAGAAGATCGTAAACGAGAATTACAAGCTCGAACGCTTCACGCTGCCGCGCGACGAGGCCGTCAAATTCATGGAAGAAAAGGACGAGCCGTACAAGGTCGCGCTCATCGCGCGCGTCCCCGAGGGCGAGGAAATATCGTTTTACCGTCAGGGCGAATTCGTCGATCTGTGCGCGGGGCCGCATCTGTTCTCGACGGGCGCGGTGCGCGCGTTCAAGCTGACGTCGCTCACCGGCGCGTACTGGGAGGGCGACGCGAAAAACAAGATGCTGCGCCGCATCTACGGCGTCGCGTTCCCGAATAAGACGCTGCTCTCCGAGCATATGACGATGCTCGAGGAGGCAAAGCGCCGCGATCACAGAAAGATCGGCCGCGAAATGGACCTCTTCGACATCTACGACGAGGGCCCCGGGTTCCCGTTCTTCCTCCCGAAGGGAATGGTGCTGCGCAATCTGCTCGAGGATTTCTGGCGCGACGTCCACAGAAAAGCCGGCTACGAGGAGATCAAAACTCCGATGATGCTCTCGCGCGATTTGTGGGAGCGCTCCGGCCACTGGGACCACTACAAGGAAAATATGTACACGACGAAGATAGACGACAAGGATTTCGCCATCAAGCCGATGAACTGCCCAGGCGGAATGCTCGTCTATAAGCGCAAGATATGGAGCTACCGCGATCTGCCGATCAGATGTGGCGAGCTTGGACTCGTACACCGCCACGAGCTGTCCGGCGCGCTGCACGGACTTATGCGCGTGCGCTGCTTTACGCAGGACGACGCCCATATCTTCATGCGCCCCGATCAGATCCGCGACGAGATAAAGGGCGTCTACAACCTCATCGACAGCGTGTATAAGCTGTTCGGCTTCACGTACCACGTCGAGCTGTCGACAAGGCCGGAGAATTCGATCGGCACCGACGAGATGTGGGAGATGGCGACGGACGGACTGCGCGGAGCGCTCGACGATCTCGGCGTCAACTACGTCGTCAACGAGGGCGACGGCGCGTTCTACGGGCCGAAGATAGATTTCCACCTCCGCGACTGCATAGGCAGAACGTGGCAGTGCGGCACGATCCAGCTCGATATGAACCTGCCCGAACGGTTCGATCTGACCTACGTCGGCGCGGACAACGAAAAGCACCGCCCCGTCATGATCCACCGCGTCGTGTTCGGCTCGATCGAACGCTTCATAGGCATTCTGACCGAGCATTTCGCCGGCGCGTTCCCGCTCTGGCTCGCGCCCGTACAGATTCGCGTCATGGCGATCCGCACCGAGATCAACGACTACGCAAAATCCGTGTTCGATAAGCTCGACGCGCTCGGCTTCCGCGTCGAATTCGACGACAGAAACGAGAAGATCGGATATAAGATTCGCGAGGCGCAGCTTGCGCGCATCCCGTATGTGCTTGTCGTCGGCGACCGCGAACGCGAATCCGGCACAGTGTCGGTGCGCTCGCGCAAGGAGGAAAACAAGGCGATCGTGATGAGCGTCGAGGAATTCGTCGATATGGCGAAGAACGAGGTCGAAACGAAAGCGCTTTGATTTTTGCCGTATAAAAGCACCGCGCGCGGCGCAGAATAATGCGCAAGAGGGCGCGGACGTAAAAAAATACGCGACAAAATGCGACACAATTGTGACGAAATTGTAAATTTTGACGAAATCGCTTGACATTGACGCGCATATCGATTAAAATGATAATATCAACGGTTCCCTCAGCGCCGATGCGGGAACCGAAAGCAACAACCACAGAAATTTTCTTGGAGGAAAAAAGTCATGAGAAAGTTTATTTCGCTCGTGATGGTTATCGCCATGATAGCGGCTCTCGCCATCACGACGTCTGCTGCGGAGCTTCCGACGGAAGGTCTGATAGCGCAGTTCACATTTGACGATACCGACGCCGGCATGAAGGGCGCTGGCGCAATCGCAACTCCTGTTACGATCGTTGCCGACGCTGAGCCGGAAATCGTGATCACGACTGACGACGCTCATTCGGGCGGCGCGGTCGACCTCGGCGCAAGCGGCCAGAACTTCCTTAGCGTAACTAAGGAAGACGGCACGCCTCTGCTCTCCGGTCTCGACAGCTTCACGGTATCCTACTGGTCGAAGAACGCAGCCGCAACGGGCTGGAACTTCTTCGCAGTTCCGGGCGATATCGCCGATCTGAACGCTATGGGTCAGCAGACGTATCTTTCTGAGAGATACATCGGTATTCTTGAGACGGCAACCGACATCGCGGCTGAGCGCTACAACTGCACCGGCGCACGCACGGTAACGACGGCAACTCAGACGTTCGAGGGCCCCAACGATTGGAAACTCGTTACTCTGTCTGTAAGCCCCGACGCTTTTGAGCTTTACGTAAACGGCGAATGGCTCGGCATTTACGACGGCGGCCTTAACGATCTGTATCCGAACCACGGCGTTCAGGATATCCTCGGCGAGGACAGCAAGCTCTTCATCGGCTTCGGTAACTGGAACGCAGGCGAATACTCCTCGAGCATCGTCGACGACTATGTGATCTACGATCACTACATGACAGAGGCTGAGGTAATCGAACTCGCTACGGCTATGGGCGTTGAGGGCCTCGAGGCTCCGTCGACACCCGACACATCCGATGACACCGAAGAACCCGCCGGCGCAGACACGGAAGCTCCGACGACGGACGCTCCCGATGACGCAGGCACGAAAGCTCCCGCAGGTACGGAAGCTTCGACAGGCGACGGCAGCTCGTCTTCCGGCGGATGCGGCTCGACGCTCGGCGCTGCGGCTGTTATAGTCGCTCTTACCGGCGTTCTCGGCTGCGCAATAGTCAAGAAGCACTGAATCGCGGCCGGCAATAAGGCCGACAGGCATTAAGCTTTGATAAGAAAGGCCCAGCGGCGCTGGGGCCTTTCTTTTTTTGAAAAGAAATCGATAATTGCGCGATAATGCGGTTGACAAACGCATCCCGTTCGGTTACAATGTGAAAAGGCGTCGGCCGAACGAATAAGACATACGGAAAGGACGCGCATTGCGCGCTTTATGACATGAGCAAGCTCGTTATCAACGCATACGACAAACAGAGCCGTATCGACAAGAACATATACGGACATTTCTCCGAGCATCTCGGACGCTGCATCTATAACGGCGTATATGTGGGCGAAAATTCGCCGATCCCGAACGAAAACGGGATGCGGTCGGATATTGTGAAGGCGCTCTCCGATATGAAGCTGCCGGTGCTTCGCTGGCCGGGCGGATGCTTCGCGGACGAATATCACTGGATGGACGGCATCGGCCCCAAGGAGAACCGCAAAAAGATGGTGAACACGAACTGGGGCGACGTGACCGAGGACAACAGCTTCGGCACGCACGAGTTCTTCGAGCTTTGCCGTCAGATCGGATGCGAACCGTACATAAACGGAAACGTCGGCTCCGGCTCCGTGCAGGAGATGTCGGAGTGGGTCGAATATCTCAACTTCGACGGCGTCTCGCCGATGACGGCGATGCGCGCCGAAAACGGCCATCCCGATCCGTTCGGCATCCGCTATTTCGCGATCGGAAACGAGAACTGGGGCTGCGGCGGATCGATGCGTCCCGAATATTATGCGGATGAGTTCCGCCGCTATGCGACGTTCTGCCGCAATTACGGCGAGAATAAGCTTTATAAGATCGCGTGCGGACCGAATTCGGCCGATTACAACTGGACGGAGGTTTTGATGAAGCAGGCGGGACATCACATGAACGGCCTGTCGCTGCATCACTACACGATCTGCCACGATTGGGATCACAAGGGTTCCGCGACGGCGTTCGACGAGAGCGAATGGTATCTCACGATGAAGAAAACGCTCGAGATGGACGATATCATCACGGGTCACGAGCATATAATGGACCGCTACGATCCGCGCCGCCGCGTGGCGCTGATCGTGGACGAATGGGGCAACTGGTTCGACGTCGAACCCGGCACGAATCCCGGGTTCCTCTATCAGCAGAATACGATCCGCGACGCCGTCGTCGCCGGCATCAATCTCAACATCTTCAATAAGCACAGCCGCCGCGTCAAAATGGCGAATATCGCGCAGCTCGTAAACGTGCTTCAGGCCGTGATTCTGACGGACGGGGAGCGCATGATACTGACGCCCACGTATCACGTATTCAAGATGTACGCGTGCCATCAGAACGCGACGCTGCTCGGCAGCTTCATCGAGAAAAGAAAGATCGGCGTCGAGGATAAGGTTAAATCTGACGATCTGTCCGAGTCGGCGTCAGTCGACGAGAACGGGAACATAAACGTCACGGTCTGCAACATCTCCTGCACGGAGAGTCGGGACATCGACGCGATCGTAGTCGGGATGAAGCCCGCGTCCGTCGAGGGCGAGATCGTAACGGGCAGAATGGACGATTTCAACACGTTCGAGAGCGGGAACAATGTAAAGGCGGAGCCGTTCGACGGCGTAAAGCTGACGGACGACGGCGTATCGTTCACGCTTCCGCCCTGCTCGGTAGTAAAGCTCACGCTGAAAGCGTAAGATTATGGATACGGATTCAGCGGCGCGAAAGCCGTGCCGGCGCTGTCTTTTGTCAGAGATCGACCGCGACGGTACGTATAAGGCCGTGCGCGAATATATAGCGGCGCTCGACGATGCGGTGAAATGCACGCGCGACGAGTACGCGGCGCGACTGTCGGTGTGCCGCGCGTGCGATCATTTGGCGGACGGGATGTGCGCCTTGTGCGGATGCTTTGTCGAGGTCAGAGCCGTAAAGGCGAATCAGATCTGCCCCGATATCCCGCGCAGATGGTGAATAAGGGGAAAAAAGGGGAAGGGGACTTAAAGTCCCCTTCCCCTTATGCGTGCTGCGGGAGTCGGAGCGTCAGCGGAAGACGGCGGCGATCACGGCGCAGATCAGAACGCCGGCCGCCGTCGGGATGACGGCGGCGAGCGCAGTCCATTTCACGCTCTTCGTCTCGGCCCAGACAGTCGAAAGCGTCGTCGAGCATGGCCAATGGAACATGGTGAAAACGGCGGCGCAGACGGCGGTGACGCCGGTCCATCCGTTGGCGGCGAGCAGTCCGTGCAGCTCGGACAGGCTCGTGTAATCGGTCAGCGCGCCCGACGAGGTGTAGGCCATGATCATGATGGGAACGACGATCTCATTCGCGGGGAATCCGAGGATGAACGACAGCAGAATGACGCCGTCGAGTCCGATCGCGGACGCGGCGGGATCGAGCGCGCGCGACATTGCGGTCAGCAGCGTTCCGTCGCCGACGGCGACGTTGGACGCGATCCAGAGCAGAAGTCCGGCGGGAGCCGCCGCAGTCACGGCGCGGCGCAGCACGAACAGCGTGCGGTCGAAGACGGAGCGGACGAGGATTTCGCACAGCTTCGGGCGGCGGTACGGGGGCAGCTCGAGGGTGAACGACGACGTCTCGCCGCGAAGGATCGTGGACGACAGTATGCGCGTCGCGAGCAGCGACGCGATCACCCCGCCGGTCACGGCGGCGGCGAGCGAAAGCGAGCTTGCGAGCGTCGAGGCGATCATCATCGAAAACAGCGCCGTCAGCGTCGGGAAGCGGCCGTTGCACGGCACGAACGAATTGGTCAGGATCGCGAGCATCCTCTCGCGGGGCGAATCTATTATGCGGCATCCGACGACGCCGACGGCGTTGCAGCCGAATCCCATGCACATCGTCAGCGCCTGCTTGCCGCAGGCGCCGCATTTGTGAAACGGTCTGTCGAGATTGTATGCGATCCGCGGCAGATATCCGACGTCCTCGAGCAGCGTGAAGAGCGGAAAAAATATCGCCATCGGCGGCAGCATCACGGACGTCACCCATGCGATCACGCGGTATACGCCGGAGGTGAGCATCGAGGACAGCCACGCGGGCGCGCGGAGCGCGTCGAGCGCGTATTTGAGCGGGGATTCGAGCGCGAACAACGCACGCGACAAATATTCGGATATGACGTTCGCGCCGGATACGGTGATCCAGAGTATGAGCGCGAGGAAAAGCATCATGACGGGGAACGCGGTGAACCGTCCGGTCAGAATTTTATCGAGCGCGCGGTCGCGGGCGTCGGCGGCGCCTGTCACGGAGACGACGCCGCGGCACAGCTCCTCCGCGGTGCGGACGAGAGCGTTTGCGATCCCGTCGCGCATATGAGCGTCGCCGTATTCGCCGGAGGCGATGGCGCGGACGGCGCGCCCGCGATCGAGTCCGTGATCGCGCGCAAGCGTCGATATGAGCGATTCGGTTTCGGGGTCGTATTCGATCCTGACGGGCGAGGGCTGCTCGCCGCCCTCGACGAGCGCGTCGAGCGCGCGGACGAGCGGGACGAGAGTGCGCTTTTTCTTCGCCGTCACGCCGACGACGGGGATGCCGAGCCTGTGCGAAAGAAGCTCGAGATCGAGCGCGATACCGCGCGAACGCGCCTCGTCGAGCAGATTGACGCACAAAATCACGTTCGGCGTCAGCTCCGTGATCTGAAGCGCAAGATTGAGATTGCGTTCGAGGCACGTCGCGTCGCATACGACGACGACGGCCTCCGCGACGCCCGATTCGAGCAGATCGCGCGCCGCGATCTCGTCGGCGGAGCCGGCGAGCAGCGAATACGTGCCGGGGATGTCGTACAGTATGTAATCGGCAGCCAGGGACGAAAACGTCCCCTCCGCGCTGCCGACCGTTTTGCCCGGCCAGTTGCCGGTATGCTGACGCATCCCCGTCAGCGCGTTGAATACGGTGCTTTTTCCGACGTTGGGATTGCCGGCGAGCGCCGCCGTATGAGGTTTTGATGCTTTCGTTTTCTTCATAATAATATAACAGGCTCCGGGGTTTTGTGATACGATAACATGATATTCGGCGCGCGCCGCCGCTGACACAGCCGAAATCGCCGCGCGAACGGGCGATTTCGGCGCGAACTTTCGCAAAATGTGAAAAAATTTTCATAAAATCCGTACCGCGACACAAATTCCCGATTGCAAAATCGCACGGTTCGTGATATTATAATGTGTGGTCAGTTTTATACTTTCATATACTATGGCAGGAGGATATAAACCACATGGCTATCAAAAGAAACAAACAGTCGATGGACGGTAACCAGGCGGCCGCTCACGTAAGCTACGCGTTTACGGAAGTCGCGGGCATTTACCCCATCACACCCTCAAGCCCGATGGCGGACTATGTCGATCAATGGTCTGCGGCGGGCAGAAAGAACATCTTCGGCAATACCGTCAAGGTCTCCGAGATGCAGTCTGAGGGCGGAGCTGCCGGAACCGTTCACGGTTCGCTCGCGGCAGGCGCGCTCACCACGACGTACACGGCGTCTCAGGGTCTGCTTCTCATGATCCCGAATATGTATAAGATCGCGGGCGAGCTGCTTCCGTGCGTGTTCCACGTATCCGCGCGCACAGTCGCCGCTCACGCGCTCAACATCTTCGGCGATCACAGCGACGTTTATTCGTGCCGTCAGACAGGCTTCGCGATGCTCGCGTCGTCAAATCCGCAGGAGATCATGGATCTCGGCGCAGTCGCTCACCTCTCGGCTATAAAGGGAAGAGTCCCGTTCCTCCACTTCTTCGACGGCTTCAGAACGAGCCATGAGATCCAGAAGATCGAGGCTTGGGAAAACGAAGAACTCGCCGACCTCATCGATTACGACGCGCTCGCGGCGTTCCGCGCTCACGCGCTCAATCCCGAGCATCCGACGCTCCGCGGCTCCGCAGAGAACGGCGATATCTTCTTCCAGCACAAGGAAGCGGCGAACAAGTATTACGAAGCGCTGCCTGAGATCGTTGAGGAATACATGAACAAGATCAACGAGCGCATCGGCACTGATTATAAGCTGTTCAACTACTACGGCGCGCCCGACGCCGACCGCGTCATCATCGCGATGGGTTCCATCTGCGACGTGACCGAGGAAGTCATCGATTACATGAACGCGCACGGCGAGAAGGTCGGCATCGTTAAGGTGCGTCTGTACCGTCCGTTCCGCGCCGATAAGCTCATCGAAGCTATCCCGAAGACGGCGACGAAGATCGCGGTCCTCGATAGAACGAAGGAACCGGGCGCGCTCGGCGAGCCTCTCTACCTCGACGTCGTGACTGCTCTCGCTCAGGCGGGAATCAAGGCGACGGTAGTCGGCGGCAGATACGGCCTCGGCTCCAAGGATACGCCTCCGTCATCCGTGTTCGCGGTATACGAAAACCTCGCGTCCGATACGCCGAAGAATTCGTTCTCGCTCGGCATCGTCGACGACGTGACGCATATGTCCCTTTCCGAGAAGCCCGCGCCCGACACGGCTCCCGAGGGAACGATCGCGTGCAAGTTCTGGGGCCTCGGCGGCGACGGCACCGTCGGCGCGAACAAGAACTCGATCAAGATTATCGGCGACCATACCGACAAGTATATTCAGGCATATTTCCAGTACGACTCGAAGAAGACGGGCGGCATCACGATATCGCATCTGCGTTTCGGCGATCAGCCCATCAAGGCTCCGTACTACATCACAAAGGCGAACTTCGTCGCGTGCCACAACTGCGCATATCTGACGAAGTACGATATGGTTGAGGACATCAAGCCGAACGGCACGTTCCTCCTCGACTGCCCGTGGACCGTCGACGAACTCGAGGCTCACATCCCCGCCAAGGTGAAGAAGTACATAGCGGAAAACAACATCAACTTCTACATCATCGACGGTACCGGCATCGCGACGAACCGCATCGGCAACGCGAAGGTCAAGAATACGGTCCTCCAGTCCGCGTTCTTCTCGCTTGCAAACATCCTGCCGAAGGCTGACGCTATCGAATACATGAAGAAGATGGCGTATAAGTCCTACATCAAGAAGGGTCAGGCGATGGTCGACCTCAACTACAACGCCATCGACGCAGGCGGCGACGCCTACGTCAAGGTCGACGTTCCCGAATCGTGGAAGAACCCGACGCCGGATGCAAAGGCTCCCGCGTTCGAGTCCGACCGTCCCGAGCTTGACGAATTCGTAAACGAGATCGTCGAACCCGTCGACGCTATGCGCGGCGATTCGCTGCCCGTATCCGCGTTTGAAAAGTACGTGGACGGCACGTTCCCGCAGGGCGCAGCCGCATCCGAGAAGCGCGGCGTCGCAGTCAACGTTCCCGTTTGGAACGCCGAAAAGTGCGTACAGTGCAATATGTGTTCGTTCGTCTGCCCGCACGCTACGATCCGTCCGTTCGCTATGACGGAGGAGGAAGCGGCAGCGGCTCCCGCAGATACGAAGTACGCGGCTAAGCCCGTTCTCAAGACGAATTACAAGTTCTCGCTTGCCGTCAGCCCGCTCGACTGCATGGGATGCGCTCTCTGCGTCAAGGTCTGCAAGGTCGGCGCGCTTGAAATGGTGCCGCGCGACACGCAGCTCCCGCAGCAGCCCGTATTCGACTACTGCGTCGCGAAGGTGTCGGAGAAGAAAGAGCTTATCAACAACACCGTCAAGGGCAGCCAGTTCAAGCAGCCGCTGCTCGAGTTCTCGGGTTCCTGCGCAGGATGCGCCGAGACGTCGTATGCGCGCCTGATCACACAGCTGTTCGGCGAGAGAATGTACATCTCGAACGCTACGGGCTGCTCCTCCATCTGGGGCGGTTCGGCTCCGGCTACACCGTACACGGTCAATAAGGAAACGGGACGCGGACCCGCATGGGCTAACTCTCTGTTCGAGGATAACGCAGAGCATGGTTACGGTATGTACCTCGCTCAGAAGTACCGCCGCGAGGTCCTCGCGGGCAAGGTGACGGAGCTTGCCGCTCTCGAAAATTGCCCCGAATCGCTCAAGGCAGCGGCCGAGGCTTGGCTCGAATCCAAGGACGACAGCGCTAAGACGGACGAAGTCTCCGCCGCTCTTCTCGCCGAGGCGAAGAAGATCGACTGCGACTGCGAGGTCGGAAAGCGCGCGAAGTACATCGTCGAAAACGGCGATATGCTCGGAAAGAAGTCCGTTTGGATCTTCGGCGGCGACGGCTGGGCATACGATATCGGATTCGGCGGACTCGATCACGTCCTCGCCTCCGGCGAGAACGTCAACGTGATGGTATTCGACACCGAGGTCTACTCCAACACGGGCGGACAGGCGTCGAAGGCATCCCAGCTCGGTCAGGTCGCGCAGTTCGCGGCAGCCGGCAAGGCGATCGGCAAGAAGAATCTCGCCGAGATCGCGATGTCCTACGGCTACGTCTACGTCGCGCAGATCGCGATGGGCGCAGACATGAACCAGACCATCAAGGCTCTGACAGAGGCTGAGGCTTATAACGGCCCGTCGCTCGTCATCGGCTATGCGCCCTGCGAGATGCACGGCGTCAAGGGCGGCATGACGAACTGCCAGATCGAGATGAAGCGCGCCGT
>CANRFY010000030.1 GCA_947630015.1 uncultured Clostridia bacterium | reverse complement strand
CAGCCGGAAGGCTACTTCGCCCCGGTCATTTCCGGCGATCTCATTACCATTCTGAACGACATCCGGGAAGCGCATAAGAAAGATACTACCACCGCCGATGAAGATTCGGCAGCCGCAGAGGTAGCCCGCAGTCTGAAAGAGGCAATGGACTTTGAGGGCAGTCCGCAGGAGAAACGTATCAGAGGGTATCTGACCACTTTGGGGATAGACTATGACACGCTTACGAAAGAGGAATTCGTCACACTGATTGGAATATTGAAGAAATCCAAGAAACTGCAAGACAGACAAGGCAGCCAGCGCGGAAAAGCCAGTCCGCAGTTCGCACATGGAAAAGGCAAACGGAAGCGGAAATAGCGGGTATGGCTATTTCAATTTACAGGAATGATAATATAGGGCGTCGCGGTTTGCGACTCCCTGCGCAGCGTCTGCCAAAACATGGGGTAACGATTCGATATGTCCTTTGCTGGTGACGGCGAACGAATTTCACCGTTTGGCTATCGGAGAAGCGCATACGCTCAAATAAACAGAAAAGCCCACCTCAGCCAAACAATTCTGTCTGACCGAGGTGGGCGCTTCTACATTTTCAGGACTCCCAGCCGATGCCGCTGTATGGCCCGGATACCCGTTTCAGGTATCCATCCAACTCTCCGCTGAGAACAAGTTTAGCGTAATCCAGCGGGGCGTTGTAGACGAGCCAATCCAGCTCTGATCGTCCATTCATGGCCGTTTCGATGCCATTCTCCACAGCAGTGCAGTTGATGGCGAGCATTGACCCATCGGAAAAGCAAATCTCCACGCAGCCACTGTCGATATTAAATTCACAAGATTTTAGTCCTTTCATGGTGTTTCCTCCGTAAAACAGTTTGATTTTTAACCGATCCTGTACGGCGGTTGCCGTTCATTTCATGGTTACTGTTTTACGAACACTGCCCATTGACGCTGCGTTATTTTTTTGACCTTACATACGACCAGATCGCGCAGCGTGAAGGGTGCAGCCGTCAGGCAGTGCAGGACTCAATACAAGAGGCGAAAAAATTTTTGATTTGTGACTTGCATTTTGGCATTTTAGTTGGGTAATAGATAGAGGGATAAAAACCTCCGCCTGTTGCCCATCGTGCATCGGGTCGATCTTTTACAACTGAATACAAGGTCATCAAATACATTCCCATCGTTGTGCGATGAGCACGAGCCACATCAGCAACTGCGCCATGACCCGCCGAAACAGAAAAGGAACGCCAAAGCATTATAGGCTCCGAGTCTGCAAAAGCGGAGAGCGACAAACAGTTATGCTGTGAGCGCGGGGCGGTCCCCCGCGAGGCGATAACAGACGATGGTGACAATGATACTCCCGTCCAGCCACAGTCCGAGCGTGATAAGCGTTATTTACGACGTTAAGCCGTCGCAGGCAATGGGGGCGGTCGCGTGAGAACCACGTGAGGGCGCCGACGCCGCCTCGCAAAGTATAATATCTTTGCGGGGATTCGGTACCCGTGGAGCCGGTCAACCGCCGGACGTTTGATGACCTCCCAAACACGGACTTTGATCGCAGCGTCAGCAGATCTGACGTCGGCAAACAAGTCTGTTCAAAAAAGTCAAACGGCGAAACAACGCATCAGTTGATACAGTATATCATCTCGCATTACACGGCGTTTAGCCGTTTGACAGATACATATTCTATTTGAAACGGAGGACAAAAACCATGACAGAAGCTGCCGAAAATAAAACTGACAAGACAGCGCATTCCGAATCCCGTCATTTTTTTAGAGGGGAAATATACTATGCCGACCTCGGAGTCGGCGAAGGCTCTGAACAGTGCGGATACCGCCCTGTTGTCATTATTCAAAACGATATCGGTAACAGATACAGTCCGACGCTGATAGTCGCATCTATATCGAGCAAGATCGATTCTAAACCGAAAATGAGCACACACTGCTATATCGACCGCGAAGGCGGTCTTGTGCATCCGTCTGTCGTTCTGCTTGAGCAGATACGAACGGTAGATAAAAAACGTATAGGTCCGTATATAGGCCATCTGAACGCACGAAGTATGGAGAAAATAGATAATGCGCTCTCGGTGAGCGTCGACCTTGTTCCGAGAAGCGGCAACAGCATAGTTATGTCCCTTTGCAGTACATGCGCGGCAAATTTCAGACGCGCGAACGCATACGCGCTTCGCAGACTGTATGAAAAGCAGAACGAGTCGTCCGTATGCGCGTACTGCGGCAAGCGCCTCGGCTTCTATTATGAGATATCAATGCTTATCGGCGGAGGGAGATGAGTGATAGAGATGGAACGTGAAAATAAGACAAATATGAACAACGTGCCGATATGGGAAAAATACACACTGACAATAGAAGAAGCGGCAAAATATTTCCGTATCGGCGAAGGAAAGCTGCGGCGGTTGGCGGAGGAAAATCCGACGGCGTCATGGCTCATAATGAACGGGAACAGAATACAGATAAAGCGCCGACAGTTTGAAAAAATGATAGATTCTCTCGACGTTATATAGTTGCAGTGAGCCCGATATGTGATACAATATATGTATCGTATCGAGGCTCGTTTCACTATACGGAAAGGAGCATAAGATCATGTCAGAAAAAAGGCGGGGCAACAAAGGACGGATACTTCGTATTGGAGAAAGTCAACGAAAGGACGGAAGGTATGCGTATAAATATAGCGACGCAAACGGAAAAACACGGTTTCTGTATGCATGGAAGTTAGTTTCAACAGACAAGACGCCGGACGGCAAGCGAGAAAGCGCGTCGCTGCGCGAGAAAGAAAAGGCAGTGAATCGCGATATCGAGGACGGCATCAACACGGCAGGCGGAAAAATCACAGTTACACAGCTTTATGAAAATCATATCGGCATCAAGCGCAATCTCAAACTGCGTACGCGCCGTGTTCATGAATACACACTGAGCATATTGCGCGACGATCCGCTCGGAGCCGCAAGTATCGACCGAGTAAAGCAGTCGGACGCTAAGCAATTCGCGGTTCGAATGTCCGAACGCGGGCTCGCCTACTCGTCAATAAAGCTGCTGAAGCGGAATTTGAGTTCTGCTTTCGCTGCCGCTGTCGAGGACGACCGCATCAGAAAAAATTCCTTCAACTTCGATTTGAGTACGGTCATGACAGACACGGGAACGTCAAAATCGGCGCTGACATGTGAGCAGGAAAAAGCACTGCTGTCGTTCGCCAAAAATGACGGAACGTACAATAAGTATTACGACGATCTCGTAATACTTCTCGGAACAGGACTTCGTATTTCTGAATTATGCGGTCTTACAGCCGCAGATGTTGACTTTGACAAGGCGGTCATAAACGTCGACCATCAACTTATCGCGGATAACAAAATCGGTTACTATATCGAAACTCCTAAGACGAAGCATGGCGTCAGACAAGTACCTATGAGCGGCGGCGTATATGAATCATTCCTTCGAGTTTTTGAACGAACACGCGATACCGACACTCGTGTCGGAGAATACACGCACTTTCTTTTTCTTACGGACAAAGGCAAGCCTCGCGTCGGCAAAAATTACGATTCGATGCTCGATAAGCTCACAAGTAAATACAATAAGCTGCACGTTGAAAAGCTGCCGCACATCACGCCGCATATCCTGCGTCACACGTTCTGTACTCGAATGGCGGAGTCGGGCATGAATCCGAAGTCGCTTCAATACATCATGGGTCACTCGAGCATTACAATGACGATGAATTACTACACCCATATCACATACGATTCAGCGAAAGCGGAAATGGAGCGTATCAATGCATAGTACTACAAATTTACTACTTTTCACCGCGCCGTTACGGCGCAAAATGAAAAGTTATGCGGAAAAAGGAAATGCGTGCGCATGTGAAAATGCTTTTATATAAGGCATTTGAGGAGATACGCACAGATATGCGAACAATGGCAGTAGACGGATAATATTTCTCGCAAGAAAGAGGCCCTTAACTCTTTTTTAACTTTGCAAAGTTATAGATGGGGAATGGCGAGTATCGCAAAGTCTCACCCTTTGCTCGCGCGCGGGGTCTTCGGGGCCTTGCCCCGATTGCCTCACAGGCACGCGAGCTTCACGCACAGGCAAAGCACGTTCATCGCCGTTTCGAGATCGTCGTTCTCGGGGAAAGACGGCGCGATGCGGAGATTTTTATCCTCGGGATCGCAGTGGTAGGGGTATGTAGCGCCCGCCTCTGTCAGCTTGACGCCGGCGCCGCGGCAAAGCTCATAGACCTTGCGCGCGCAGCCAGGCAGCACGTCGAGACTGACGAAATAGCCGCCCTTCGGCGTCTCCCAGCTTGCGATGCCGAGACCGCCAAGCTCGCGCTCGAGCGTGCCGCAGACGATCTCGAATTTCGGACGCAGTATCGCCGCGTGTTCCTCCATGTGACGGAGAATACCATCCGCGCTGCCGAAATATTTCACGTGACGCATCTGATTTATCTTGTCGTACCCTATCGTCTGCACGGACATGAGACTCTTTATCTGCGCAAGATTGTCGCGGCTCGCCGCCATGATCGCGACGCCGGAACCCGGGAATGTGATCTTCGACGTCGACGCGAAATACATTATCATGTTTTCGCTCGATTTCCCGAGCCGTCTCGCCTCCGCAAATATGTCGCAAAGCTCCGTTTTATCGTCGGGATAAAGATCGTGGACCGCGTATGCGTTATCCCAGAATATGCGGAAATCGGGAGCCTTCGGCTTGAGCGCCGCAAAGCGGCGCACGACCTCGTCGCTGTACGTTATGCCCGTCGGATTTGAATACTTCGGCACGCACCAGATGCCCTTTATAAGCTCGTCGGAGCCGACAAGCCTCTCGACCGTGTCCATGTCGGGGCCTTCGTGCGTCATCGGGACCGGTATCATCTCGATCCCGAGAGATTCGCATACCGCGAAGTGACGATCGTAGCCCGGGACGGGGCAAAGGAACTTCACCTTCGGCTCGCGTCCCCACGGACGCACGCTCCCGTATACGCCGAACTGCATCGCTCGTATGATGCTGTCGTACATCAGATTCAGGCTCGAATTGCCCGCGACAAGTATGTTCTCCTCCGGTATGCCGAGCAGATCGGAAAATAAGCGCTTCGCCTCCGGTATGCCGTCAAGCACGCCGTAATTGCGGCAGTCGCACGCGTCCGACACGCAGTCGGCGCTGTTCTTCACGACGTCGAGCATCCCCATCGAAAGATCAAGCTGACTCTTCCCCGGCTTGCCGCGCGTCAGATCGAGCGCAAGTCCCGATTCCCTTACCTTTTCATAACTGCGCCAAAGCGCGTCCTTGTTTATCTCAATATTTAATCCGACGTTTACGTTTACGTTCAAGACGATTGCCTCTTTTCAAATTTATCAGAATATCAGAATTCCGCGTTGCCTACCGTTCTCGGGAACGGCTCCGTATCGCGTATATTGCTCATGCCCGTCATGTACATGAGAAGTCTGTCAAAGCCGAGTCCGTAGCCGGCGTGCTTCACGCTGCCGTAACGGCGCAGCTGCATATACCAGTCGTAATCCTCGGGACGAAGTCCGCATCTCTCGATCGCCGCCGCAAGATAGTCGGCACGCTCCTCGCGCTGGCTGCCGCCTATCATCTCGCCGACGCCCGGGACGAGCATATCGCACGCCGCGACAGTCTTGCCGTCGTCGTTCTGGCGCATATAGAACGCCTTGATCTCCTTCGGATAATCGGTGACGAATACGGGCTTGCCGAATATTTTCTCGGTCAGATACCGCTCATGCTCCGTCTGCATATCCATGCCCCAGAATACGGGATACTTGAACTCCGCGCCCGATTTTGAAAGCAGCTCGACGGCCTCAGTGTACGTCACGCGGCCGAAATCGCTATCGACGAGCGCGCGCAGCTGCTCGAGCTTGCCCGGGGCGACGAATTTGTCGAAGAACTCCATCTCGGCGGGACACGTTTTGAGGACGTGGCGGATTATGTGCTTTATCATCGCCTCCGCCAGCTCCATGTCGTCCTCGAGATCGGCGAACGCGATCTCAGGCTCTATCATCCAGAATTCGGCGGCGTGGCGCGTCGTGTTGGAATTTTCAGCGCGGAACGTCGGCCCGAACGTGTACACGTTCGAGTACGCCATCGCGAACGTCTCGACGTTGAGCTGACCGGAAACTGTCAGATTTGCAGGCTTGCCGAAGAAATCCTTCGTATAATCTATTTTTCCGTCCTCGCCGCGCGGCGGGTTTTCCAAATCGAGCGTCGTGATGCGGAACATCTCGCCCGCGCCCTCGCAGTCGGAGCAGGTCACGATCGGCGTGTGTACGTATACGAATCCGCGCTCGTTAAAGAACGTGTGGATCGCATACGCCGCTTCGCTTCTGACGCGGAACACGGCGTTGAACGTGTTCGTTCTCGGGCGCAGATGCGCGACCGAACGAAGATATTCCATTGTATGACGCTTGTTCTGGAGCGGATAATCGGGCGTGGACGCGCCCTCGACCGTTATCGATTCGGCGTGTATCTCAAACGGCTGCTTCGCCTCCGGCGTCAGCACGAGCGAACCCCATACGTGCAGCGCGCAGCCGATGTTCTGGCGCGCGATCTCGTCGTAATTTGCGAGCGCGGACGCCTCGAATACGATCTGTATGTTCGTAAAATACGTGCCGTCGTTCAGCTCGATGAAACCGAATGCGTTCGACGCGCGCAGCTTGCGCGCCCATCCGGCTACGTGAAGCGTCCGTCCCGTATAGCTCTCCGGCGACGCGAATATGCTTTTTATTGACGTTAAGTCTTTTCTTTCCATGACAATACCACCTGTCCTCTCCGGCGTTTTGAATTTTTGATTCGCCGCAATTTCATTTTCCCGTGGATGCCGCATACATTATAGTATACATATGCAGACTTTGCAATATCCAATATTCATAATTGTTTATAAAGTTTTACCGTCTTTATGGGGAGTTTATTCAAATCCGTCCTCCCCGAGCCAGAATCTGCAAAGCGCGCGCGACGCCGCGTATTTGTCGCCGACGCAGTAAAGCCGACGCCAGTGCGACGGGAACAGCGCCCTGTACTCGGCGGACGCGAATCTGTCGTCGATGAGCATCACGACGCCGCGGTCGCGCTCGCCGCGTATGACGCGGCCGGCGGCCTGAAGCACCTTGTTCATCCCCGGGAACACATACGCGAATTCCATCCCACGCTCGCAGATGCGCTCGTAATAATCGCGCAGAAGATTTGCCTCCGCCGATATCTGCTGCATTCCGACCCCGACGATTATCGCGCCCGACAGCCTGTCCCCGGGCAGATCGACGCCCTCGGAAAATACGCCGCCAAGCACGCAGAAGCCGACCTTCGTCGATTTCGGATCGGGCGTGAAGCCGGCGAGAAATTCCTCGCGCTCGCGCTCCGACATCCCGCGCTTCTGTACGACCGTCGATATCCCGTCCCTCTCGCCGAACGCCCCGACGATCAGCTCAAGATACGCGTATGACGGCAAATAGCAGATATAATTACCCGTTTTCGCCTTCGCGACCGCGTATATCATATCGGCGACGTCGCCCACAGTCGCGGCTCTGTCCTGCATCCGCGTGCTGATCTTATCGGCGACGAGCAGGCAGAGATTGCGGCTCTCATACGGCGACGGCAGCTCGAGCGTCTCGCATCCGGAGCAGCCGAGGACGCGCGCGAAATAATCGGGCGGCTCCATCGTCGCCGAGAACATCACGACGGCCGACGCGCATCTCATCCGCTCGTCGAGATGCGCGGACGCGTCGAGACAAAGCTGCGAGCATTTTATATCGCCGCCCGACACCTCGACCGTCGAGGTGTGGCGTCTGTCGAAGATTTCCGCCGCGCACGCAAAATCGCGCATAAGTCGGGACGCGTTCGCGATTGCGGACGCCGCGCGCTTTTCGTCCGCGTCATCGCTCCGCCGGAGGAAGAACGATTCGCGAAGGCAGGCGTCCGCGGCCTCGCCGCACGCCTCCGCGAGCCGTGAAAGCGGCTCGCCGCCCGAATAAAATCCGCGTTTTTTGCCGTTCGCGTCCTCCGTCAGCTCGTCGCATTTGCCCGCCGCCTCCGTTATTGCGTCCGCGACCTTGCAAAGCGCCTCGCGCGCCGTCTCGTCCCTCGACGCCGCCTCCGCCCTTTTCACTGCCGAAAGCGAGATCGACGCCGAATACATATCGCGCGCCCTGTCGACGAGGTCGTGAGCCTCGTCGCACAGAAACGCGTATTTTTCCGTTTTGTGTCCGCTGTCGCGACCGAAAAACCGCTGCAAATACGCGCGCGGATCAAACACATAGTTGTAATCGCATACGATAACGTCGCAGAATTCGGATGCGTCGAGCGCAAGCTCGTATGGGCAGACGCGGCGCCGCGCCGCCGTTTCGGCGACGTCGCGCGCCGTAATGTGGCGGCCCTGTCCTATCTTCGACGCCAGCTCCCAAAGCGCCTCCCCGACGCGGTCGTAATGACCGGCGGCGCGTTCGCACGTCTCGGGCGAACACAGCTCGCCGCCGCTCCCGTTCGCGCAGACGCGTTCTCTTGACAGCAGCGTTATCGAGCGCAGCGACGGCAGCGAGGCGCAGACGGCCGCCATCGCTTCCTCCGCCGCCAGCCGCGTAGACGTCTTCGGCGTCAGATAGAATATGCGGTCCGCGTATCCGTTTCCGCGCGCCTTGATCGCGGGATATAGCGACGCCATCGTCTTGCCGATCCCCGTCGGCGCCTGGATCATGACTCTGCCGCCGCGGCGGCACGTCCTCATGACGGCCGCCATGAAATCGCGCTGGCCCTCGCGCACGCCGCGATACGGGAATCGAAGGCCTCCGGCCTCCGCAGGGAGCGCGCTTTTCCGACCCTCGTCGAACGCGCGCCATCTCTCATATCGCGCGAAGATCGCCATCGCCTCGGCCTCAAGCTCCTCGACGGAGAACAGCGACTCGAAGCTACGTTCGCGTCCCTCGCGGCGCGGCACATACGTGATCCTGACGGCGGCGCGCCGCCGTCCCGTGCCTCGGCACCACATGAACGCGTATATGATCCCCTGCGCTATGTGGGATTCGGGGATCGATCCGTTCGAGCCGAAAAACGTGCCGGAGACAGTCTTAAGCTCCTCGATCGTGTCGTATTCGCCGTCGGTGTAGATCAGATCGGCTCTGCCGTCGACGTGGTATTCGATCCCCCCGCGCTCGTACTCGAACTCGAGCGGGACCTCCGCCATCGCCGGCCTGCCGTCCTCGACGCGCTTGTGCGCCAGCTTCCCGTCCTCAACCGTCACCCCCGTCATCCGCCCGCCAATGTCGCCGCTCCGCGCCGCGATATTCACTATTTCGGTAACTGTGACTGTGATCATTGTTATTTTAGTTTGTTTTTTTAGGGGGGAGAAAAACTTCTTGAAAGAAGTTTTTCTCCCCCCTGACCCCCCTCTTTTCAAGAACTTTTATTACAGTTTTATTTTTAGACTAAGCGAATTTAATTAACCATCTTCAGGGCGGACTTAAGATAAACACGATTTAGTCCGCTTTTGGAGGGGGAGGGGGAACCTTTTACAAAAAGGTTCTCCCTAAATTGAAAAAAGTTTCTCTCCCCCAAAAACTAAGACAGTTTTTCCAACTCAAAAAAGGTTTCTCCCAAACTAAGACAGTTTCTCCAATTCAAGAAATTTCTCCCAAACGAAAATAATTTCTTTAACTCGAAAAATTTTCTCTCAAACGAAAGAAGCTTTCCCAACAAAAGTTTCTCCCAAGCGAAAAAGTTTTCCCCCATATCGCACACTTTAAACGTGTAACATCTCCACGCGACAGCGACGAGATATCGCACACTTTAAACGTGTAACATCTCCACGCGGCAGCGGCGAGATATCGCACACTTTTCGCGGAGCGAAAACGTGTAATAGCTCGGCGCGGCAGCGGCGAGATATCGCACACACAGTTACAGCTTCTTATCGACAAATCTCGCTTTTATCTCGTCTGTGCGCAGGCGCTCGGTCATATATGCGCGGCGCAAAAGCTCCGACGGGACGTAATCGTCGTATTTATCGAACGTGGGCGTCTCGTTGCCGCCGACGAGATCGGCGACGTCGACGCCGGCCGCGAAATCGGCCGCAATATTGTCAAGCAGCGCGTTCGCCATCGATTTTTCCATCTTGAACGTGATAAAGCAGCAGCCCTCGTACTCGATGCCGGACAGTCCGAACCGCGTCGCATTCTTGGACAGATACCGCCGCAGCGTGCGGAACGATTTCGTCCCGAGCCACGGGAACATACAGTATGTGAGTCCGCCGAGCGATACGAGCGGCGAGGACAGCATCCCCGTATTGCGCGCCACGCGGCGCGCGAGATCGAGCCGTTTTGCCGCGCCCGGCTTGAGATACGGATACTCCGTATCCTCCGCAAGCACGCGGTACATACGCTCGAGTATGCGCGTATGTATCTCGCCAAGCTCGCCCGGCCACGATATTTCCATTTTGCCGCCGACGGATTTGACATATATCAGCTTGCGAGCGAGGTCGAGTTCCTCGACCTCCCAGACGCGTCCGGCGAGCGCGAATCTGTCCCCGACCGGCGGCGCCTCCGAGATCGTGCCGATCTCGTCCGATTCGCAGCGGACCGTGTAATCCTCCGCGTCCTTGAACACGGCGTAAAATTTGAAGCCCGACGTCAGCCGTTCGCCCTTCATGCCGACGATGAGACCGCCCTCGTCGGTCAGCTCTAAAAAGTCGTTTTTCACCATCGAGACGAGCAGCGTGCGGAAATCCTCGCGATCGACGGCATCGAACGGCGGCAGCGACAGAATTCTGTCCGCGAGCCGTTTTGGCGACAGCTCGCCGGATGCGACGAGCGTCGACAGCGTCTGCTGGAAAAGAAGCGAGAACGGCATTTTCCTCGTCAGCGGCGGCTCTATGAACCGTTCCTCTATATAAAGCTGTATTATCGCGATCGCGCGCAGAAGCTCCCACGGCATCATCTGCGGCAGCGGCGTATTCGGCACGGGCGCGTCCTCGCGGAAGACCATCATCATCTCCGGCGGCTCTCCACGCCGCCCCGATCTGCCGAGCCGTTGCAGAAACGACGACACCGATATCGGCGATCCGATCTGCACGATGCGTTCGAGCTTGCCGATATCGATGCCAAGCTCCATCGTCACGGTCGCGCACGCCACCATGCGTTCCTCGTCGCTTTTGAGAAGCGTTTCCGCTTCCTCGCGTATCGACGCGGACAGATTGCCGTGATGGATGAGGAAAATGTCGGGTTCGCGGCGATTTTCCGCGATCTGGCGCAGCGTCGCGCACACGTATTCCGTTTCCTCGCGCGAATTCGAGAACACGAGCGCGCGCCGTCCCTTCACGCAGTCGTAGACGTACTCGTACCCGGGATCGATCTCGTTCGGCATTTCGTCGGGTTCGAGTCCGAGATCGCCCTGCGACGGCGTTTTGCGTATCTCATGCGTGCCGACGTGAAGCGTCTCCTCGTCGGCAAGGTAAAAATGCTCGAGTCCGAGCCGCCACCGCAGCGGCACGGGCTTCACCTCCGGCACGTCGCACACGCGCGTGTCGCCGCCCGAAAGCCACTTCGCCGCGATCTCGACGTCGCCGACAGTCGCGGACAGCCCTATCCTTCGCGGACGGTGTCCGATCGCGCGCGAGATGCGTTCGAGCTGGCATATGACCTGATTGCCGCGGTCGGTGTTTGTCATCGTGTGTATCTCGTCGATGATGACGTAGCGCAGATCGGCGAATATGCGCGGGATGTCGTTCGGTCTGTTCATCAGCATCGATTCGAGCGATTCCGGCGTGATTTGCAGTATGCCCGCCGGCGATTTCAATAGCTTCGCCTTATGCGACTGCGCGACGTCGCCGTGCCAGTGATAGACGGGGATCCCCGTCGCGTCGAGCAGCTCGTCGACGCGCAGAAACTGGTCGTTTATGAGGCTTTTGAGCGGCGCGATATAGATCGCGCCGACGCTTTGCGGCGGGTCGGAGTAAAACTCCGACAAAATCGGAAACAGCGCCGCCTCCGTCTTGCCCGACGCCGTCGCCGACGTGATGAGCAGATTGTTGTCCGTGCAAAGTATAGTCTCCGCCGCCGCAAGCTGTATCTCATGCAGCCGCTCCCACCCGTGCGAATATATGTATTCCTGTATGAACGGCGAAAACCGCTCCATCACCTCTTCGGCTGATCTCATGGTTTAGTTTATATCCGAAGGGAAAGGGACTTTTTGAAAAAAGTCCCTCTCCCTCCGGACCTCCCTCTCTTCAAAAACTTTTATGACTATATCACAATATCGTTCGGGTCGAAATCGCCGCGCGCGGGCTTCGTTTCCGCCGTGCCGGCCGCCTCGCCCTCATCGACCGCGCCATCGTCGCCATCGCCTCCCTCGGAGGCGTCCCCTACCGGCGTGAGCTTCACCGCGTCGCCGAGGATATTGGCAAATTCCGCCTCGGGATTCTGGTAGAGGATATTCAGCACCGATATATAATCGCGGATTATTTCGCGCGGCGTTATCATTATATTCGCACCCGCCGTTTCGAGGCAGACGCGGACGAACGTCTCGGGATCGCCCTCCGACACGCGCGGCTGCCAGTTATAGTAGAGCGCGTGAAGCGCCGTCACGCGCAGAACGAGCGCCAAAAGCTCGTTGTCGGACAGTCTGCGCAGTCTGATCACGGGGCCGAGCATATTGCGATATTCGCCGCTGTCGAATCTGCCGTCGGCGAGTCTGCCGCGCAGCGCTTCATAGCTGAAAAGGCCGCGCCGCCTGTCCTCCAAAAACTGCGGCGTGCCGCCGAAAACGAGCATCAGATGTTCGGCTCTGCCCTCGAGCGTATCGTTGTACATTGACAGAATTTTTTCGTAGTTGTTTTCGCGGCTCGTGCGGTTCGGTATCTTATAAAGGTTGACGCACTCGTCGATGAAGACGACGAGTCCCGAATATCCGATCCCCGCGGCGAGGCGCGAGATCAGCTTGATGTACTCGTACCAGTTGTCGTCGTTTACGATGCCGCCGACACGCAGCGCCGCCTTCGCTTCCGTTTTTGTCGTAAATTCGCCGCGCAGATACCGCATACAAGCGCTCTTCGACGACTCGTCGCCATCCTCGCACGCGTCGAAATATCTCGACAGCACGAGCGCGAAATCGAATCCGCCGACTCCGCCCTCCAGCTCGCGCACCGTGTCGAATATCCTTGCGCGCACTGTCTTGTCGAATTCATCGCTGCCGATCTCAAAGCCGTCGGCGGCGGTCTTCGATTTTATATCCGATATCCACTTGGCCAGAATCTGCGGCAGCGCGCCGCCGTCCGGCGACGATTTCGTCGCGAGATTGCGCACAAGCTCGCGATACGTGGCGACGCCCGCGCCCGACGATCCGCACAGTCTGCGTTCGATCGAAAGATCGCAGTCTGCGGTGACGAATCCCCTCTCGAGCGCGTATCCGCGCAGAAGCTGTATGAGGAAGCTTTTGCCCGAGCCGTAGCGCCCGATGAGGAACCTCATCGCGCCCTCGCCGTCCGCGACGCGCTTCATGTCGTCCGTCATCGCCGCGATCTCGTCCGTCCTGCCTATCGCGATATAGGGCGCGCCTGCGCGCGGCACGACTCCCGCCGACAGCGAGTTCATCAGCTGCGACAGTATCCGCCTCGGCACCCTCTCCGCGGATTGTGTGTTGATATAGGGCATATTATTTTCCCGAGAGGGAACTTTTTGATAAAAGTTCCCTCCCGAACCCTCCTTCAAAAACTTTTATTGACAATTTTTAATTATTGCTTAAGTGAAATTCAATGCGGCTCAGAGCGCAGCGGCGAGCCGCCAATCGCTTTTGGGGATGGGAATCCGGCTTGTCCCCAAAAAAGTTTTCCCGCGCCCCATTTCAAAAACTTTTCCTAACTTTTATATCTTACAACGACCGTTTTACTCTAAATCCGATCTGTAATCTTCCACGATCGAATATCCGCCGGCGGCGGATGCCTCCAGCACGATATCGCCGATCGCATCAGTATCGACCGCCGCGTCGTTGACGCGCGCCGCGATCTCATCCGCATAAACGCCGCGTTCGCGGCAGAACCGCGACTGCTCCGTCTCGTCCGCGCCTGCAAGCACGAGCCGCAGAAACTCCGCCGCGTCCCCGTCAAGCCGCGAATATATCCCGCCGCAGGATTCCGCCTCCGGCGGAGCTTGCTCCGGCTGAATTTGCGCCGGCATTGTCCGCTCCTGCGGAATTTGCTCCTTTGGAGCTTGCGCCGCCGTTTCCGTATCGGTCAAAAGCTCCGTCGACGCCCACGACGCGCGCTCGATCTCCGCCGCCGAATCGGCGTCGATCCCGACCGACAGCGCCTCATACATACTCTCGTCGTATTCTTCCTCATCCGCGCGGCGTCTGCTCGCCGATTGCTGTCTGTTCGAGAATTCGCGCGCGAAATATTCGTCCACGGCCGCCAACGCGGCCTTTAATTTATCGTCCCCGACGCTGCGGCCGGATTTTTCCGTATCCTCCTTCGCGTCGGCGGCGCGCAGTCTCGATCTTATCCCGACCGATGCGCGCAGTTTGTTTTCGGTATATTTTACAAGCTCCGTGATCTGCGCGCGAAGCTCCCGCGAACGCACATACGACAGATATTCGATATCGATGCGGCATTTGACGTTATGCGCGCACAGCGAACCACAGAACGCGTCCCGCGACACGACGGCGGCTCTCATTTCGCCGCACGAAAATCCACCCGCATCCGCGCCCGCGGCGAGCGCCGCGGGCATATGCGTTTTATACAGCGCCGAATAATTCTCGTCCTGTGCGAATTTGCCACGTCTCCAATCGTAATCGGAGAATATCTCGCACAGCGATTCCGCGCTGATCCCGCCGATCCCGCCCGTCATATAGAATTCGCGGAGCGTGGAATTCTCCATGATCTCGTGCATGATGGGAGCGAGCAGCTCGCGCGGCGCGTTCAGCTTATTGATGAGACAGTAATCCGCGACCCATTCGGACAGATATTTATCGAGGACCTTATATTTGCCGCGATACGCGAGCCAGACGCGGCACAGCGATTCCGCGCCCGCCGCAGGCTCTATTATCTCGCGCAGATTTATGATCTCGTATATATAAAGAAGCACATATGAAAACGACGCCGGAAGCCATACGCCGGCCCGCGCGTTTTCGCGCCACCAGAAATAGTAGTCGAGCTGTGTGCGCGTCATTTGTCTGTACTGCGGCGTATACGAGAAAAATTCGACCTCGTCGCATTTTTCGCCGATCACGTTTTGATATTTTTTCGCGTCGAATCTGAACTGCTCGTAGAAGCTGTATCTCGACGGCCACTGCATGACGCGCACGCGTCTGATCAGTCCGTCCTGCGGCTCGTATTCAAGGATCGGCTCAGCCGATTCGGACGCGCGGGCGCGCGATACGGACTCCCTCGGCGGCAGTCTCAATCTGTCGCCGGAGGATCTGCTTTCCGTTCTGTTTACGCCGCGCGCGCCGGAGGCGCCGGCGTCCGTGACCTCGCGGAAGCGCGCCGACAGCTGTTTCGGCTCCGTATCCTGCGCGATAGGCGGCACGTCTATATCGACAGTCACCGCCTCTGTGTCGCGCTCGCGGCGCGCCGTCGGCGGCCTTTTCTTCGGCACAAGCGAGGTCAAATCCCAAAAATCGTCGCGATCCGTCACGTCAAGGCTCCATTCTGCGATCTTAAACATATGTTCCGTATCTTGTTATTATATCATCACCCCGCCGTGATGTCAATCGGTGCGCGGCAAATAAATGCGCGAATCTGCGGCTGCCGCCGCATTTTTTCGATTTTTTGTCCGCGCCGCCAAAAATATTCCGCTTCCTATTGAATTCCGCGCGGAAATTGTATAGAATATACATATATGATTTTATCCGCGAAAGCCGGAAAGCGAGGGCGTATTCGGAAGCGATGAAAAATTTCTTCAGCAAAAACGGCGCGTTTATATGGCGTCTCGTACTCAATCAGTTCGGCATGACAGTATTCGGCATAATGACCGCGATGGCTGCGTCCGCCATCGACGTCTCGCTCGCAAAGGGCGACGGCGTCGTTCAGCGCACCTGCATGATCTGGGTCAGCGTGTTTTCGATTCTGTTTTATATGTTCATCAATTATATGGCGATCAAGGAGGAGGGACAGCGCGACAAGATCCGCATAGACGCGGGGCGTCTTACGCGCGATCCGTGGCGCGGACTCAAAATCGCGCTTTGCGCGTCGGCGCTGAATCTGCTGCTCGCCGTATTCATCGTGATCTTCGGACTGCTCGGCTCGACATCCGGTCCCGCGATCGAATGGGCCGGCGAGATCGCCGGTACGTCGAAGCTGATCGCCGCTATAATACAGGCGATGTATTGGGGCGTTATGCTCGGATGGTCGGGGGCGGAGACGATCGGACTCGTACCCGAGTTTGCGTTTCTGCTGATCCCGCTGCCGTCGATTTTAACGTGCGCGCTTGCATATATTGCCGGTCTGCACGAATTCTCCTTTATCGGCCCGATCAAATCGCTCTTCAAGCCCGAATCGAAATGACCCCTCTCGGGGGCATAAGATAACACGGGAGCCGCGCGGCGGCTCCCGCGTTGTTTTCCGCGTCGGGACAGGATGCCCGCGCCCGCGTGCGGGGCGAGGCGGCGCAGATAAGCTTTAGCAAAGGTTAGGAAAGAGGAAGGGGGATTCATCAGCGGGATGCGCGGTGCTGTATAAAAAACCTTTGAAAAGGTTAGAAAATAGTTAAAGCGATTCTTTCGCGGTACTCGCCGTTCCACATCTAAAACTTTTACAAAGTTAAAAAATAGTTAAGGGCCTCTTTGCTGGCCGGCAAAGAGACCCTTAACAATCCCAGAAAACGGCGTGCCGGTGGCGTCAATTCGGCTCCAGTCGGCGGAAAGAATTGTTTGGGGCGTAAACCGCGATATTATTTTGATAAACAGTTTCGTGCCTCCGCGCGGCGCGTCGAGATCGAGGCTATTCTGTCTTGGTTAACCGATTCCTGACAGCGTCAGATTCCGCTCGTATCGTGCGAACAGCTCCGACTCACAAAGGGATACGCGACGGCTCGCACCGGTTGGCGCGCAGTTCTGTGCATCCGTGAGGGTTTATGTCAGTGCGAACGCGGTATTGTCCCTGCTAACAGCTCCCACGCGGACTGATTCGACTGCGCCGTCCGAAACGTCGCGATTGATCGAACGCTGGCAGCGACGGACATCGCACGCGCACGGTGCGTGCAAGTGAAGCTGGAAAGCCTACGGCACAGGGGATGAGGCGCGGCGGTAGAGGGGTTGATTTGAGGTAGGTGTGAAAAACTAAAGAACCCCCCGCCCCCACTTCGCTGGGCTGCGGTACCACCGCTGCTTTATTACCGTCTGATCTGACCGCGGCCGCTGACGATATATTTTACCGTCGTGAGTTCGCGCAGTCCCATCGGGCCGCGGGCGTGAAGCTTTGAGGTGGAAATCCCGATCTCGGCGCCGAGGCCGAATTCAAATCCGTCCGTGAAACGCGTCGACGCGTTTACGTAAACGGCGGCGGAATCGATTGATGACGTGAACTTTTCGGCGGCGGAAACGCTGTCGGTGACGATGCATTCCGAATGCCCCGTCGAATATTTTCCGATATGTTCGATCGCGTCGTCGATGGTGTCGACGACCCTGACGGCGAGGATATAGTCGAGATATTCCGCCGCCCAATCCTCCTCCGTCGCGTCCACGACGCAGTCGCCGAGGATCTTTTTTGTCAGCTCGCAGCCGCGAAGCTCGACGTTATGCTCGTCGAGACGCTTTTTGAGCATGGGGAGAAAATTTTCCGCGACGTCCCTGTGTACAAGCACGGTTTCGCAGGCGTTGCACACGCCCGGGCGCTGTGTTTTCGCGTTGTCGATGATGTTGACGGCCATGTTGGGATCGGTGTCCCTGTCGACGTAGATGTGGCAGTTCCCGACGCCGGTTTCAATGACCGGCACCGTGGAATTCTCAACGCAGGAGCGGATGAGGCCCGCGCCGCCGCGCGGGATCAGCACGTCGACGAATCCGTGCGCGCGCATCATTGCGTTCGCGGAATCGCGCGTCGTATCGGCGAGAAGGATGACGCTGTCGCGCGGCAGTCCCGCCTTTTCGGCGCAGTCGCGCATGACGGAGGCGAGGACGACGTTCGTCCTGATCGCGTCGCTGCCGCCGCGGAGAACGGCCGCGTTCCCCGATTTGAGACAGAGCGCCGCCGCGTCGACGGTGACGTTCGGCCTCGATTCGTATATGATCCCGACGACGCCGAGCGGGACTCTGATCTTTCGGATTTGCAGTCCGTTCGGCCTCGTCTCGCCCGAGATCACCTCGCCCACGGGATCGGGCAGATCCGCGACCTTTAAAACGCCCTCCGCGATGCCCTCGATCCGTTTTTCGTCGAGACGGAGCCGGTCGATAAGCGTGCTTTTGACGCATTTTTCCTCGGCGGCTCTCACGTCCTCTTCGTTCTTTTCGAGGATTGAGCGCTTTTGCGCGATCAGCTCGCGGGCGGTGAGTATGAGCGCCTCGTTCTTTTTATCGGAGCCTGTCGAGGCGAGCGCGCGCGCCGCCTCGCGCGCCGCGATGCCTGTCGGCGTAAAATCAAACATACAAAACCTCCGGAGTTAATGGGCCGCGAAAAGCGTCCCGATCTCTATCCCGTCGAAAACGTCGTAGAGATTTTCCGCGCGCGAGCCGTTTATTATGAGCATATCGATCCCGTGCGAATTCGCGATCTTCGCCGCCGCGAGCTTCGTCGTCATCCCGCCCGTACCGAGCGCCGATCCCGCGCCGGCCGCATACTTTTCGGTTTCCGCCGTCACGCCGTCGACGCGCGATATCAGCTTTGCGTCGGCAAATTTTCTGGGATCCTTATCGTAGAGTCCGTCGATATCGGACATGATTATCAAAAGATCGGCGCCGACGAGTACGGATACGATCGCGGCGAGGCTGTCGTTTTCGCCGACTTCGAGTTCCAGCTCGTCTATCGCGACGACGTCGTTTTCGTTTACGATCGGGATTGCGCCCGAATCGATCACGGCCTCGAGCGCGTTTAAAACGTTTTCCTTCCGCTCGTCGGAGATGACGTATTTCGTCAGGAGTATCTGCGCCACGGTGATATTATAGCTGCCGAACAGGCGGCCGTACATATTCATAAGCTCGCACTGTCCCACGGCGGCGCACGCCTGTTTTGACGGCGTATCCTTCGGCCGTTCGCGAAGGCCGAGCTTCGACATCCCGAGTCCGATCGCGCCGGATGTCACCAAAACTATCTCGACGCCGGAATTTTTTATGTCGGAAAGCGTTTTGACAAGGCTTTCGATATGGCGCAGATTGAAGCTCCCCGAGGGATGCGTGAGCGTGGACGTGCCAACTTTTACGACTACGCGCCGTTTGTTCATATGTTCACCCTGCAGTCATGCATTTATTATGCGATTATTGTATCATATGATGAAAGAAAATGCAATAACGGGGAGGGAGAAGCTGCATTTTGAGCGGATAGGGAGGGGGGGATTCTATCGCTTCCTTTTCGCAAATTTTTGCAAAGTTTTTAAATTTTGTTAAGGGCCTCTTTTCGCGGAAAAGAGGCTGATGTGGATGAGGACCCTTTCTTCAAAAGAAAGGGTCCTCCCCCATACCCCCTCTCCAAAAGAACAACGCGCGCACGCTGTGTGCGAACAGCTCATCGCGGGGCGGTTGGCTTTACTGACGCGCTAAAATCCACGAAGTGAAGACTTTCAGTGCCACCTTTTTTACGAGGTGAGCTTCTTTTCTTTTAGAAAGAAAAGAACCTCCCTCGTACACCCTCAAGAAAAGAAACGCATCGCCCGTTTCCTTAACGAAAAAGCAATCAATCGCTGGTTGCCCTGTTCCACCTACGCCAACCGAAGCGACACTGGCGTTACCCTTTGTGCGTTCAATTTGTTCGCACTACGCGAGGATGATCTGACGCAACCATAATCGATTAACCACGACGCTAACACTTTAATCTCGACCCGTTCGCGGAGACGCCCTATCGCTTTAACCAAAGCAACCCTGCGTTTGCCCTGACATAAACCCTCACGGATGCACAAAACTGCGCGCCAACCGGCACGAACCGTCTTGTATCTCGCTGTGCAGCGGAGCTGTTCGCACGACACGAGCGAAATCTGACGCTGTCAGTAATCGATTAACCAAGACAGAATCGCATCGCTCTCGACGCGCCGCGCGGAGGCACGGACGCGCTTGCTTAAATAATATCGCGGTTTACGCCCCAACAAATTTTTCCGCCGATTGAATAACATCGACGCCACACGGGAGCCTCTTTCGGGATCGTTAAGGGCCTCTTTCTTGCGAGAAAGAGGCCCTTAACATAATTTAAAAACTTTGAAAAAGTTTGTAAAAAAGCAAAGGATAGAATCGCAAAGGAAAATCCTTTGCCCCCGCACCTCTTTCCCGGCCGGCAAAGAGACCCTTAACACTTTCTACTCTTCCATAAATTTATACACGCAATCTATCTCACCCCCCCAAAACTATACGCCGCCCCCGCTGCTTATCCCCGCGCAAGCGCGGCGATCACCACCGCGCACACCGCGGCGGTGATCACCCCCACGCCGAATACGATCCCGCGCTCGATCCACATCCGCCGCCGCTCACGACGCAGCCGTTTCTGCGGCTCCATCTTATCTCCCACGATCCGCGCAGCCTCGCGCATTATATCCTCCCGCCGCGTCTTCTTCGGCAGCGGCGCATTCTGCCGAATTATAAAATACGCCGACTCAAACAGCTCGCTTTCCGTGTTCTCGATCTTTATCATGCGCCGCTCGCAGCCCTTTATCATATTTCCGTTCCTTTCATTCGTTCTTTAACTATTATTGCCAATCCGCCGCCGCATATTCACGCGTATATGCGGCGCTTTCGTTCCATAAAATAAAAAAGCAACGAAAAATGAAAGGGCGCGGCAGCCGCCGCGCTTTGAGATAGATTTTGATATGACACACGCGATTATAATGGCGGGCGGGCGCGGGGAGCGTCTGCGGCCTATGACGGATACGCAGCCGAAACCGGCGCTGACAGTGGCGGGACGATCCGCGATCGGATACGCGATAAAGATGGTGGAGGCGGCCGGGATCGGTTCCGCGACAGCGACGGTGCATTATATGCCGGACAGCATCTCGGATGCAGTCAGGGCGATCGAGACGCCCGTCGACGTGGATTTTTACGTTGAAGTCGAACAGCTGGGGACGTCGGGGAGCGCGGCGGCCGCCGTGCGCGAGCGGTGCGGAGCAGATGTGGACGAGATCGTGATCTTGTCCGGCGACGGCGTCTGCGACTATGATCTGCGTCCGATTCTGGCTTATCATCGACGAGTCGGCGCGGATGCGACGATAGTGATGGCGGAATCGGATACGCCGGAGCTGTACGGGAACGTGGAGCTGGCTCCGGACGGCGGCGGGAAATGCGGCCGCGTTGTGGGATTTGTCGAAAAGCCGAAGGGAAAAAGGCCGCCCGCGCTCGTGAATACGGGCATTTACGTGCTGTCTCGGCGCGTGATGGACGCGATCCCGTATGGCGAATCCGATTTTGCGCGCGATATTTTTCCCGCGATGATGGCGCGCGGCGGGGTGATAAACGCGATCGCGGGGAGCGGATATTGGTGCGACATCGGATCGCCGGAGGCGCTCCGGCGCGCGAATTTTGACGCGGCGAAAAACATGATACGCGGCGTCGGTGCGAAAATTTCGCCGACAGGCGCGATCGCGGCGTCGTCGAGCCATGTTGGGATGGGGTCGCGGACGCCGGGCAGCGTTCTTTATCCGGACGTGACTGTCGGCGTCGATTCCGTCGTAACAGATTCGATCCTCTGCCGCGGCGTCACAGTCGGCGACCGCGCCATCGTCGGGAAAAACTGCGTTTTTGGCGAATGTGCCGTGATCGCATCCGGCGCCGTCGTTCCCGACGGCAGCCGCATCCCCGCCGGTACCGTCATAGGCGCGACGAGATTTGAAATGGCGTAGGGGAGAGGCGAGATGCTGGCTGCGGCTGGTATTGATGCAGATTTTGCAGAGTTTGATAAGTGCTTCATGTACGCAAAGAGTAATTTTGGAGCAGGTTTTCGGCAAAGACGGATTCGTGGGATGAGGACTTTTTCTTTACAAAGAGCTGATTTAGGATGAGGGCTTTTTTCTCTGATTGTCAAGCGGAGTATAACGATTTGTTGAAGAAGTTTATCCGGATACATTTTCGCACAAAGTGTTGACTTGGAATGAGGATTGCTTCTTGCAAAGAGCTGATTTGGTTGAGTACTATATCATCAAAAGATTGCAATGTAATGAGGACGTTTTCTTCAAACGACGGATTTGGGACGAGGACCCTTTCTTGCAAAGATGCGGTTAGGGATGAGGACTCTTTCTTAAAAATACGCGTTTGGGATGAGGACCCTTTCTTCAAAAGAAAGGGTCCTCCCCCGAACCCCCTCTCCAAAAGAACAACGCGCTGAGACTGTGTGCGAACAGCTCATCGCGAGGCGCTCCCCCTATCGACACACCCCCCGCCCCTGTGCCGTAGGCTTTCAAGCCTCACCTGCGCGCACCGAGCGCGTGCGATGTCCGTCGCTGCCAGCGTCAAATCTACTGCGACATTTCGGCGGCGCAGTCGAATCAGTCCGCGTGGGAGCTGTTAGCAGGGACGATATCGCGGTTTACGCCCGAATAAATTTTGCCGCCGATTGAATAACATCGACGCCACACGGGAACCTCTTTCGGGATCGTTAAGGGCCTCTTTCTTGCGAGAAAGAGGCCCTTAACATAATTTAAAAACTTTATAAAGTTTGCAGAAAGGAAACGATAGGATTGCAAAGGCTCATCCTTTGCCCGCGCGTCTCTTTGCCGGCCAGCAAAGAGACCCTTAACTCTTTTTAACCTTTTCAAAGGTTTAGATGATGAATAGCGAGTATCGCAAAGGGACAAATTTGCTTCAATCCTTTTCAATGGCTTTCATTGGAGCTGGCGGGGATTTTCCATCCCCCACCCCCGCATAACAATATTATACTCTCGCCTAAAACATCGCGCCGATCTAAGGCAATCGCCAAAATCGCGCAAATCGCCATCGCCCTCTCGCAAACTACGCTTACGAGCGATATCGCTCGCCTTTGGCGGCGTCGGCGATCTCCCCGTTTCTGTATTTATTATATTCGCGCACCAATGAAAGCGTGCCCTCCACGGAAAGCAGCCGTTCCGGCGTGCAGCCCTCGCACGTCAGCATCGCGCTCGTCCCGTACAGCCTGCACACAAACGGGCGATTTTGATAGATCGAGCATCGACCGTTTTTCAGATGGGAGCATTTCCCATCCCATATATACCCGCCCATATTCTTTTCCTCGCTCGGAAAAAACTGGATCATATCCTTGCAGCATTTAGAGCAGTCCGATCTGCACACGGACGCCGGTATTTGTTCATATAAATTTTTAATTTCTCTTTCAAACATATGAAACTCCTATATTTGTTTGATTTTCGGCGGAATGCGCCTCATCCGTCCGTTCGGTGATACAGCTCGACGCCGCTTTCGTGTTCGCGCGCGAGCAGTCCGAACGATATCATCTCGCGCCGGATGAGGCAGTAGTCGTCGTGATATTTTTTGATGTGTTCGTTGATCTCCGCCTCCGTGTAGGAATCCTTGATCTCAAGCTCCGAGACGATGCGACGAAGGACGATCTCGCGCTTTTTCTTCTGCGACGGGAGATGCGTCAGCGTGCCGAACGGCATAAACGTGTTTATCACGCCGTCGCGGTATTCGGCGTCGTCGTCGACGGGCGGGGCGGCGCTCGCGACAAGCTCGGACAGCGTCGCGGAAAGCGCGCCCGGGACGAGCGAATAGATCATGTAAAACTGCGTTCTCTTGCACTCGACAAGGCCGGCCTCTTCCAGCTTTTTCAAATGATGGCAGACAGTGGCGCTCGTCAGCCCGAGACGGCTCGCGATAAGCTCCACATATGATTCGCCTCTCGTCAGCATACAGACGATGCGGAGGCGCGAACTGTCGCCGAGAGCCTTGAAAATTGCGAGCGCGTCGGATGCGGCGTTCATTGTTGCGCCTCCTTTTCGTATTTTTCGGCGGGATGCGCGTCGTAGCTCCATTTTTCAAACGGAACGGAGCCGTTTTTGCGATACCAGTCGAGCCAGCCGCGGCAAACCGAGTATATGGCGTCGACGATGACGTTCGCCTCGAACGCGCGCTCGGGATGGCGGCTCTCGTATGCGGCGGCGATCTCGGCCTCGCGCTTGTCGAGCATCGCGTTGTGCAAAAACCACGTTCCGTGTGCGAATACGGCGAATACGCCGAGATCGTCCGCCGAAAGCTCGGATATCGCGTCCTCAAGTCCGTCCGTGATATGCTCGCGGCGGAGCTTCACCATCCGCATAGCGACGGCGTCCCCGACCGTTTTCGCATCCCACGTCATGATGACGAAGGCGGCGCAGTGGTTCGCGATCCGCTCTGCGATGAGGAGGGTGCGGCGGCGCAGATCGTTTTCGGGTCTCTGCGCCGCTCGCTCCGCGGCGTATTCGGCCGCGCGAGCCTCCGCGATCTCGGCAAACGCGCGAAATGATCCTATCGTTTTGGCGTATTCCGCCGCGTCCGGCATCCGGCACAGCCGGTCGTATGCCATTTTGCTTGTGCTGTCCATGATTTATTTCCTTTCTGTTTTGCGTACCCCGTGGCGGCGAGGCCACGATAACGCCTGATTTTCGCGAGTGATTAGATATATATCAAATCAGTACGCGTATAGTATACACCGTATGCGCGGATTTGTCAAGAAGTAATTTGATGTTTATCAAAATAATATTGACAGCGCGACGGGGAACGCAATGGATTTACGCCAGTGTCGTGTATGTGACGCAGAAAGGGTGATGAACGCAGTGATGGCGCATTGACAAATCGACGCTCATGGACGCAGCGCGGGCGGGCGTGAGGGATTGATGAAAGATCGCAGCGACCCGCACTTTTGCGGGTCGTTTTGCTTGAGAGTGAGCGTATCGAAAAGCGTGAATGCAGGTTCGGAGGCTGCTTCATTTGCGAAAATGAGTAGAAACTTATGCAGCTCGTTTGCTCATCGTGATGCCGCTCAGCGCGCCGCCGATTCACTCCCTTTCAAACGCAGCGTTATTTGCATAAATACGTCTAATTTCCTATTTATGGAACTTGTGCTGTCCCATTTCAATACCACCGAAACAAATATCACAAAATTTAGTGCTTGCATGGCAAAATCCCCCTTAATCCTTTATTC
>CANRFY010000029.1 GCA_947630015.1 uncultured Clostridia bacterium | reverse complement strand
AAACTTTTGCAAAGTTAAAAAAAGTTAAGGGTCTCTTTGCTGGCCGGCAAAGAGACCCTTAACAATCCCAGAAAACGGCGTGCCGGTGGCGTCAATTCGGCTCCAGTCGGCGGTAGGAGCGTTTCGGGCGTAGACCGCGCTGAAATGTCAACAAAACGTCCGTGCCTCCGCGCGGCGGGTCGAGAGCGAGGTTATTATGTCTTGGTTAATCGATCACTGGCAGCGCCAGATTCCGCTCGTGTCGTGCGAACAGCTCCGATTCACAACGAGATACGAGACGGTTCGTGCCGGTTGGCGTGCAATGTCGTTCTTCCGTGAGTATTTGTGTCAGTGCGAACGCGGGGTTGTGTCCGCAAAAGCGTTAGGGCTTCACCGCGAACGAGTCGATATTAAGGCGTCAGCGTCGTGGTTAATCGATTATGATTGCGTCAAATCCTCCTCGCGTGGTGCGAACAAATTGAACGCACAAAGGGAAACGCCAATATTGCTTTGGCTGGCGTAGATGAAGCATGGCAACCAGCGGATGATTGCTTATAGCCACGCGAACGGCAACGCGCTTATTTGCGAGTGCGCGCAACTTGCCTCAACATTAGTTTTACAGCAACCGTGACTCACACCCTCTATCGCCACACCTCACTCCCTGTGCCGTAGGCTTTCCAGCCTCACCTGCGCGCACAACGCGCGTGCGATGTTCGTCGCTGCCAGTGTCCGAATGATCGCGACGGTTCAGGCGGCGCAGTCGAATAAGTCCGCGTGGGAGCTGTTTGCGGTTAGTGAGATCGCGGTTTACGCCCGAAACGCTCTCACCGCCGACTGGAGCCGAATTGACGCCACCGGCACGCCGCTTTCTGGGATTGTTAAGGGTCTCTTTGCCGGCCAGCAAAGAGACCCTTAACTATTTTTTAACTTTGAAAAAGTTTCAGAATAAAATTGCGAGCCCGCCCCCTCCCCTATACCCACGCTCACCGCATCTCCCCTTCAAAAGCCTCCCTTGACCGGGTGCGGGGCAACGCCGCGAGAGGCTGCGCCATCCACGCCCGCGGACAGTTCGCGGTAGGTGCGGACGATGAGGAATGCGGCGATCGCGAAGGTGAGAATATCGGAGAGCGGCATTGAGAGCAGGACGCCGTCAAGATTGAAAAACAGCGGGAGCAGGACGGCGAGTCCGACGCCGAACACGAATTCACGAATCATGGACAGAACCGTGGAGGAAACGGCCTTCCCCATCGCCTGAAGGAAGATGAAGCAAGCCTTATTCACGCACGCGAAAACTATCATGCAGAGATAGACGCGGAACGCTTTGACGGCGAAATCGGCGTAATATGCGCTTTCGTTGGCCGCGCCGAAGACGGCGATAAGCTGACGCGGCAGAAGCTCGACGACAAGAAGCGCGACAGCGCCGACGGCGGCTTCGGAGACGAGCAGCCGCGTGAACAGATCGCGCACGCGCGATCTGTTTTCAGCGCCCATGTTGAAGCCGACGATCGGAATGCAGCCGGCAGCCATTCCGACGACGATCGAAATTACGATCTGGAAAAATTTCATGACGATTCCGACGACCGCCATCGGTATCTGCGCGTACTGCTCCTGCCCGAATATCGCGTCGAGCGCGCCGTATCTGCGGATCATATTGTTGATCGCCGCCATCGCCGCGACAAGCGATATCTGCGAGAGAAAGCTCGTCACGCCGAGCGCGAGCGTCCGTTTGCAGACGGAGAGATCAAGTCTGAAATCGGCCGCCGACGGCTTTATCTGCTTCATGCGGAAAATGTAGAATACGGAGAGCGCCGCCGTGACTATCTGACCGATCACGGTCGCGACTGCGGCTCCCATCATCCCCCACTTGAATATGAGGATGAATATGGGATCGAGGATCACGTTGACGACGGCGCCCGCGAGCGTGGACGCCATCGCGAAGCGCGGACTTCCGTCCGCGCGGATGACGGGGTTCATCCCCTGACCGAAAATATAGAACGGCACGCCGAGCGCGATGTAGAAGAAGTATTCCTTCGAGTGACGGAACGTCTCGACGTTGACGGTGCCGCCGAACATGGTGATGATGCTGTCGTCGAAGATGAGATACAGCGCCGAGAGCAAAAGCCCGCAGACGATCATCATGACGATTGCGCCGCCGACGCTCTTTCTTGCGTCCTCCGGACGCCCCCCGCCGAGGCAAAGACTCACAAACGCGCAGCAGCCGTCGCCGATCATGACCGCAATTGCGAGCGCGATCACGGTCAGCGGGAACACGACGGTGTTCGCAGCATTTCCGTATGAGCCGAGATAGGAGGCGTTGGCGATGAAGATCTGGTCGACGATGTTGTAGAGCGCGCCGACCAAAAGCGAGATCACGCAGGGGATCGCATATCGACGCATCAATGCGCCGACGGGTGCATCCCCGAGCGAACGATCGATTGCGTTTTGCGTCAAATTTTCCATAAAAATCACAACCTTTCAAAAAAATAATACGGCGCGCGGCCCTTTTGCTGGATTTATGCCAAAGGCCACACGCCGTACAGTCGCAGTATTAAATTTGCTTATCCGAAAGCGAATATATTATAGCCGAGCCGCAGGGGTTTTGCAAGTGGTAAAATTTTAAAAAAGTTTCATCCGCGCGGCGTAAACGATTTGGTTAAAATGAGGGGGAGATTCTTGCCGTGCGTTTTCGCAAGCTTTGCAGCTTTTCAAAACCACAAGCGCCTCCCTGCGCCCTTTCTCACGACGAAAACATCATCGAATAAAAATCGCATACTGGCGCGGCGCTGCTGCCGTGAAATACGAAAAATACGCCCCAGCGCCCGCGATACTGCGCGATCTCGGGAACATCGATCTTTATTATCTCCGGCGCGCCGCCTCCGGCCATGCCGTCGAATTTGACCGAGCAAAGTTTTTTGCTGCCGTCGCCGACCGACATGATTTCCCCGTCCGCGCCGCGCACAACGGGCGTGCCGGCCGCCTCCGGCGGCCTCATGTAGACGTCGACCCCGCAGTCCGCGCATTTCGGCGCAAGCTCGAGCATCAGTTTTATGCCGCGCGAACGCGGCTCAATATCAAAATTGAAATATTTGAATCCCACAACGGCTCCGTTCGGCAGATCAAAGATCGGCGCCGCGTCGGCGTTTTTGTCGTATACAGGCTCCAGACGGCCGCCGAACCGCAGATAGCACGCCCTCGCCGCTTTCACCTTTTTGTACGGATTCATGCCGTCGGCATAAAATCCGCTCGTGGTGACCTCCGCCGTCGAAATTCTGACCCCGCCGCCGAGCGATACGGGTTCCCAATCCCATTCGACCTCGATCGGCTCCGCCATCGCCTGACGCGCGAACGGCTTGACGTTCCTGTGGTAGAACACGTACCATCGCCCGTCGATCTCGCATATGCTGCCGTGAGTGTTGCCGCCCTGAAACGACCTGTCATATCCGCCGCTCGGCGATTTTACGGCTTCTCCCTGCGCGTCGACGATGATGCCGCCCCATTTCCACGGGCCACACGGACTGTCTGAATATCCGTATGCGAGCTGGTTGTAGTTTTTGCCGGTCGGCTCCTCCGGCCGGCCGTTGCGGCTGTAAATAAATACGTATTTGTTCCCGACCTTGCGTATCGAGGACGCCTCGAAAAATCCCCATTTTCTTACGTTTTCGTCGATGACGATGTTGTATTCGGACGGATCGTAGCCGTCGGCCTCCTGTTCGTCCCAGCTCGGGATGTTGCTGTGCGCTGTCTCTCCCGCCATCAGCGTCGCCATAGTATCGGGATCGAGCCGCGCCCATTCGGAATGGCGGAATCCCCAATACCCGTATGCGCAGCCGTCGTCGTCCGCCAGCACGGCGGGATCAAATCCGAGGCATCCGTCCGTTTCGGATTCGTTTCCCGCGCGCAGGTTGCACACCTTGAAGCCGCCGTCGGGGCGGCTCGACACAGCCGCCATCCCGCCTCTGCCCCAGCTTTGATTGTTGGGGTAGAGATAGTATTTCTTCCCGCCGTTTTTTGTTGTCACGAGCGCGACATCCGGCGCGAACAGCGTGTCCGGCTTTCCGTCCACGATCGACTCAAATATGACGCCGTCGCAGCGCCAATCGGAGAGATCCTCGACCGGCGCCGACCATACGACGAGATCGTCGCCGCAGTATGAATCCCTGTGCGTGTCGTGCGATCCGTAAATATAGACGCGGCGCTTTCCGGGATTGTCGGGATCGTCGAAAACATACGGCTCGCCGTCGGGGATATGCTCCCACAGCGGCAAAAACGGATTGCCCTACTCCTGTGATTCGTAATTGATATTTTCCATGCGCCCCTCCTGTTTTTCGCCGCCTCCGGCGGCATCTGCAACATTAAGATATCATAAATATTTGCGATATGCAATAGCGGCAGGGTGGAATGTCGGATGGGGGAGGGGATGGAGAGAAGCAAGGGAGTGTGGGGTGAAGGAGAAAAAGGGGAAGGGGGTGAAATGAGTTACATTTCTGCTCCTTCTCAAAGCCTTTATCCTTACACAGCGCGTACCGCAAAAGAAACAACTTGATCGTCACCTTTCAATTAAAGCACTCCGCTTGGGGAGGGGGATCGTACCTCTCCCCCTATTTCCACCCCACTGTTGAAATTTCCGCGAAAATATTGTATCATTGAATCACACAATTACTTGCGGGAGGCGGGGCATGGACGCGGACAAGCTCGAATTTGAACGATTCTTTCACGGCGCGTATGCGGTCATGGTCGCCTACTGCAAAGCGCGCGGATTAAGCGACGCCGACGCGGACGAGATCGCGGACGAAGCGTTCGTCCGAATGTGGCGCGCATGGGACAAATGCGCCGGATTTGACGACGCGCGGCGCAAAAAGTGGCTCTACAACGCGATCAATTACATAATCCGCGAGCGGGAAAAGAGCGGCGGGCCGCCGCCGCAGAATATCGACGACTACATCGAAACGCTCGGGGATGAGACCGGCGGCGAGCTTGCGCAATTGTTTGAAAAATACGATTACGACGTCTACGTCGAACGCGCAAAAAAGATACTGTCGCCGGCGGAGCGCGAGCTGTTCGTGCGCGTCGTTTCGGACGGGATGTCGTATAGGGAAGCCGCGGACAGCATCGGGAAAAGCGTCGATAACGTATATGTCATGATGACGAACATACGCGCCAAAATATCGAAATCAAAGAAAAAAATTTTCCGATAATTTTCGGTTTGAACTCGACAAAATCTCAGAGTGCCGCCACCCGTTACAGTGCGACGATAAAGTTCTGCAAAAGCTTTGTAAATTAAGAGCTTGCCGCAGTTTCCTCATCGTATCCCATTATCCGGTTTCACACACTGTTGTCCTTTGCTCGCTGTCCGTGAACCGGCAGAACGAGAGATTTTCATAAAGACCGACGCCATCCGCAGAACAACGGTCATTGGCTTCCGAAGAAAAATAACGCCGGCCGGAATACCTCATTTGCGCCGACTGCCCGCAGGTCACTTAGGGCTATTTGGACGCCTCGTCCCAAGTAACGGATATGTCGTCCAGATAGTAGGATGTTGAGGCCTCAAAGCCGGAATCTGTGCCAATCACCAAGTAGACCTCACCCAGAGCATTCGCTGTAACATCAAACTCGGCGGTGAACTCCTTGAATTCGTATTCGCCGGGGCGGTTATTTTCTGTCTTGGCCATATCGCCAACAACTACCATATCCTGACCGCCGTTTCCCTGCTGACCGGCGTCAATATTCAAGCGGTAGTAAGTGATGCCTTCGCTCTCAACAGGCAGGGCTTCCGGTTTGATCTGTGTGACGCCGCATTTGACCGTGACATCCTCGCCTGGGGCGCCGCCTACACCGACCAAACCTCCCTCTACATCGGTTGCCAGTTTAAACGATACTGAAAAGTGGTATGTTTTTGTCGGAGCAAATACTTCCAGCGCCTTCACATACCCCATAAACAGGTCGTCACTGTGGTTGTTGCCGGAAATGAAAATGCCATTTCCCGCTCCATCAATAGGGACCTTGCCGTAATTGTGCTGAAATTCATAAAATTCCTCTACGCCCTCGCTGTACGGATAGTCGGCATAAATCGGCGTAAATCCAGCGTCGTCCTTCTCAAAATCGAACTTGACAGAATTTGTGCCATCTGATTTTTTTACCGACGAGGCACATCCCGTCATCATACTGATCGTCAGCAGCGTTGTGATCCACATTGTTAGCAATCTTTTCATTGATAAATACTCCTTTATGTTTTCACTGCTTTTGGACTTCATCTTATCTGATGCGGGAAACCAAGCGTTTTGTTGGGATTCGGTCGGAAAAAATCAACAATAGGATGCAAGCGGCCGACGAACACAGAAACAATACCAAGAATACGATCAGCCAGGGAGATATGACCGGCTGCACATCGGGAATGCTGCTGATCCCTATGTCGCCGGGTGCCTCCGACGCCGCCTGAAAATATTTCGCCAGATGATACCCAAACCCGCCGCCAAAAATCAGTACCAGTGAGGTAAGTACAGTCAGGGAACGGCGTAGTTTCTTGATGGATGTGGCGTAGATCCATTGTACAGTTCCGATGGGAACGGACAGTATTTGAGCAATTTCCTTGTGGGTCATGCCCCCCAAAATCTTCATGCTGACGACTTTCTTCTGCCGCTCATTCAACGGGGCGATCAACTTTTGGAAAGCGTCCATATCCGCAAAGTCTTCGATTCTCTGATCCGATACCGGAAAATCTGCCGCTTCTTCTAAAGGTACGGCAGACTTCTCTCTCCTGAGGTACATCAGAGCCTCGTTTTTTACAACAGTTCTGAGCCAACTAAGCTCATGGTCAACGGGAAACAAGCTCTGATCCAGCCGATAGAGACGTATCATGACCGACTGAATCACATCGTAACTTTCATCTTGATTGTTCAGCACAGAATATGCAACGCTGAACAGAAAACGGAAATAATGTTGATACAGCAGCTCAAATCCTGACGAGTCTTTTTCTTTTACAAGTTCCAAAATCTTTTTTATATCACAGTTTTGCATTGGGCATCTCCTTCCTCTTGAAGTATTATACCATAAATTCCTACCTTAGAGCCGCTGCGGATGCAGCGACATAAAATAAAAGGAATTTTACCATATAATAAGATGCGGGTACATTGCTGTTTTGTTGGCTCCGCCAAAGAAAAAAATTTTCCGATAATTTTTGATTTTCTTTAAGGATTCGCCGAAAAAACGCCATATAGATTATGTAAAGCTCGGGGGCGTTTTTCGGCGCACACAAAAAACACGGGTGAGAATTATGCGCAGTGAAAAACAAAACGACATCGAAAAGACGGCGGCGCTCCTCGGCGCCATCATATACCGCGAGACGTCGAAGCCGGACGGGGAAGCGGACATGGAACTCGTCGGGGAATGCGAACGCGCGCTCGCGTCGCTCGACGGATATGTAAACATAAGCGAACATGAGCTTAAACGAAAGCTCCGCGCCATAACGGGAGAGGACAGAAAAACGGCGCGCCGCCGCCGTATAAAGCGGATATCGGCCGCCGCCGCGTGCGTTGTTCTCACCCTCGGCGTGCTGACGATCACCGCATACGCGACGGTGCCGCCGATCAGCGATATGTTCAGGCGTCTGCTGCGTATGCCGGTCGGCGCAGCTGTCGAGAATAACGGCGTCACGTACATAAACAACGGCGAAACTGCCACGTATTCGTCAATCGACGAACTCGTCGAGGCCGAGGGCCTGAGCGGATGCGGCGTCATTTTACCCGAGGGCCTGCCCGATGAACTCAGGATCAAAAGAGTAGAGTATACTACGGCAGTTAACACGATTTTCATTTATTTTGCAGACGGAAACGGTACTTTTGTTATCCAAATTGATACGCCGGATGATCTTATCCCTCCGGAGATGAAAGAGAAGATAAACGGATTTGACGTGTATATTGAAGAACATGACGGCTTATTTACAGGTACGATGTCGTATAAGGGCAGCGTATATTCTGTGACGTCGCCGAGCAGGGAAAATATCATAACGGTTTTCGAGCATATGAATAAAGAATAATATTAGAATCGAGGAGATTTTTATGAAACTGTCGTCCATCCCGAACCGAGACGTGCGAGCGTGCGTGCGCAATCGACTTGTCAAAGAGACCTTGATATGCGTCGGCATCGACGCTGTCCTGATCGCGGTGCTTGTCGCAACGAGATCGTTTTCGCCCGCGTACATAACGCTCGTCGCGATACTGTGTATCGCTCCGTATGTGAAGTTCAAATATTGGAACTGGTTCACGGATCGCACTTATGAGGGCGAGGTCACGGACGTAAAACAAACCGAACACGTTGAGAGAACGACTTTGGCTAACGTAGCGCCGGGCAATAAATTGATATATGTATTTGCGCAGGATATTAAAATAATCGAATCAAACGGAAATATTATAAGAGTCAGACTTCAGCGGCGTCAGGATGAAAGTGCGCCGATCTATGCCGCCGGCGATCACGTTCGCCATTATTACGGCACGAAATATATGCAGAAGATCGGGGACGATAAAGCGCCGATCTGCGTTTTCTGCGGCACGCAGAATTTGAAGGGCGAGTCAAAATGCGGCGTCTGCGGCGTCGAATTGATAGACAATTTGAAGTGATTTATCGCGCCGCCGTTCCTTTTGCGCAAAAGGGGAATTTTAATTTCCCGTCGGGCCGGCGGCGAAGATATGCTGCAATATTCACGAAAGCTTAAACTATCGTTTCGGGAGGACGTCATGAAAAATTTTTATCAGTCAAAATTCTGCTCGCCATTTTTGCTGCGTTTGCGATGCACGTCTTTGCCGCAGATGTCCCGCATGACGGGCTTATCGGGCATTCAAGCTCGACGGCGACTTGGTCAATGGCGTAACGGGCAGTCCGCAACTCGGATTTATAGAGAGTTTCGCCCGCTCGACGAAGAAAGCGAGAAAATATCTCCTCCGACGTTTTATGACGGTCTTGACGGAATGTTTTATACGATAGATAATGATGATGACTTCGAAGTACATTATGCCATAGATACGGGTGTAAGTCCCGGGAACGGTGATTTTACGTTCGGTATGTGGCTCTTGGATGAAAGAACCGGCGGTACCAATCTCGAATATATGAGATACGGCGACAGCGTATACAGACTCCATTCCGACGAACCGTATAAATTCTTCTCGATAGAAACGGGCTCCGCATACAGCGCATCGGGCGGCAACTGGCTGAGTATGGGACCGATGATATCGTATACCGTGTACCGATGCTGATTGCCGCTGTTGTCGTCAGCGGCGCGGCGATCGTCGCGATAAGAAAGCGCCGCGCGCACGCCGCCTGACCCGCAGCGCGGGATTCAATAATCCGGCGACGACGTGTGAATCAGCGGACAACCCCCCCCCGCCGCGATTTTATGCAATTGCATAATCATATTATGCAATTGACAAAGATCGCGCGCCGCCTTGCCGCATCGCGGACGTCTCCATTCAACGTCGCTCATAATGCGCCTGCGCAACTCCCTTCGACTCGCCGCAGTATAATCGCCTCAAATGATTTTCCCGCAAAAAACGGCAGGGAAAGCGTTTGCTTCCCCTGCCGTATTTGCAGCGCCGGTTATTTCTTTTTATCAAATTCGGGATTGTATCCGTAGAAATTCTTGTAGTCGAGATTGTCCTGGACCTCGCGCAGCGCTTCACCGAAGCGCTGGTAGTGGACGATCTCGCGCTGGCGCAGGAATTTGAGCGGCGCGCATACGTCGGGATCGTCGACGAGCCGCAGCAGATTGTCATACGTCACGCGCGCCTTCTGTTCTGCCGCTAAATCCTCGTTGATGTCGGCGACAGCGTCGCCCTTCGACTGGAAATACGCGGCCGTGAACGGCACGCCGGACGCCGCGACGGGGTACAGCCCCGTCGTGTGATCGACAAAATACGGAGCAAATTTTGAATTCTTTATCTGCTCCTCGGTGAGATTCCGAGTCAGCTGATGCACGATCGCGCAGATCATCTCCATGTGCGCAAGCTCCTCGGTACCTATATCCGTCAGTACGCCGACGACCTCCTTATACGGCATCGAATATCTCTGCGCCAAATAGCGCTGCGACGCTGTCAGCTCGCCGTCCGGCCCGCCGAACTGCGTGATGATGAGCGAGGCGAGATTCGGATCGGGATTCTTTATATTGACGGGAAATTGCAGCTTTTTTTCATATATCCACATACTGTGCTACCTCCGTCACTCATTCGGGCCGTTCCACGGCCATCCGCCGTCGATCCAGCGCCATCTGCCGCCCATGGTCGAGACGGGGCTGTTCGCGGTCAGAGGACCGCACGACGACTCGTATTTTGCGACGGCGTCGCGGTAAAGCTCGCCGTACTTACTGTAATATTCGAGCGCGGTCTGATCCTGCGGATGCGTGTCGAGGAACAGACGCGCCTCGTCAAGCACGAATCCGTACATCTGCACTGCGTATAAAAGATCGCCGCAGTCAGGTCTTCCGTTATTGTTGCTTCCGTTCATTTCCGCCCTCCGTCACTTTTTTGCGCATCCGCACGTCTTCGGCGGGTAAAAGGGCTTGTCAAGCTCCGAAAACATCGTCCCGCGCGAAAGCGCCTCGTCGGGCGCGTATGCGCCGCGCCATTTCTGCATCGGCGCGTATACCATGGCGAGCGGCAGGCAGTCGACGACGGACGCGCTGCACGCGCCGACAGGAGATGCGCCGCTCTCCTTCAGCAGATCGAGCATGAACTCCTGCGATACGCGGTCGCGGGGAGTCCTGTTGTCGTTTTCATGTTCCAAATCTATAATTCTCCGTTCGGATCATATTCTTCTTTATCCGGAGGCGCGAAGCTTTGCGCCCCCGATATCATTATATGCGCGCCTCCGGCGCGTGTGAGCCGCGCGCCCGCGTGCGGATTTTTTATAAAAAATTTCCGCCTGCGCGGAACAAAACGCCCGCCGCGTCCGTCTTATATGGCAGAAAACAAAAAACGCCGATTTCGGGGGAGAAAAATTATGAAACGCGGAATCATCATCAAATTTGTATGCGCGGCGATGCTTATATCGCTGGCGCTGACGTCATGCTCCGGCTCAAAGAACATGACGGCGGACGGGGAATATCCGGCTGCGGACGCACCTGGCGGGGGATATTACGACGAGAGCTATACGGGCAAGCCGGAGGAGGCGGAGCCGAGCGGGGTCGATATCGAGGCCGCCGCAGAGCGAAAGCGGATCGAATACGTCACGATCAGGATGCAGACGCTCGATTTCGACAAAACCGTAGACGAGCTGCAAGCGCGCACGGAAGCATCGGGCGGATACGTCGAGTCGTCGGAGGTGTCGGGAGCGTCCGTGTACGAGAGCGGATCGAGATACGCAAGGTTCGTGTTCCGCGTACCGGCGGTGGAAACGGGATCGTTTACGTCGTCGGTATGCAGTCTCGGCACGGTGCTGTCGCAGAGTACGACGTCGGATGACGTCACGGCGTCGTATTTCGACATCGAGGCGCGTCTTGCGTCGCTTGAAATGCAGCGCGACAAATATATGGAGCTGCTCGATTCGGCCGAGGATATGTATGTCGTCGTGGAGCTGACGAAGGCGTTGTCGGATGTGATCTACGAGATCGAGAGCTATACGACGACGAAGAACAGATATGATTCCCTGATCGCGTATTCGACAGTTACCGTATATGTAGACGAGGTCGGCGAATACACGGAGCCGAAGGCGGAGTCGTTCTCGGGGCGCGTGGCAAGCGCGTTTAACGGGTCCGTCAAGGCGTTCGTTTCCACGATGCAGTGGATAGGGATCGCGATAGCGGCGGCGGCGCCGTTTTTGGCCGTGCCTGTGGCGATCGCGGCGGCGATAGGGATCGCATTTGCGATCAGACACAGACGCGTCAAGCGCCGCGGCGCAAAAAATAAACGTGAAGAATAATGCGCGCGGCTGCGATGAGCGCAGCTCGCGCAATGCCTGAGCTGAAACTTTTGCAAAAGTTTATAAAAGAGTTAAGGGGGGACTTTGCGATTCTCGCCAATCCTATTCTAAAACTTTTGCAAAGTTAAAAAATAGTTAAGGGTCTCTTTGCCGGCCGGCAAAGAGACCCGAGGGCAAAGGTTGAGCCTTTGCGATTCTATCGTTTCCTTTTCTGCAAACTTTAAAAAGTTTTTAAATTATGTTAAGGGCCTCTTTCTCGCAAGAAAGAGGCCCTTAACGATCCCGAAAGAGGCTCCCGTGTGGCGTCGATTCCGCTCCAGTCGGCGGAAAGAATCGCTTGGGGCGTAGATCGCGATGAGATGTCGACAAGCGCGTCCGTGCCTCCGCGCGGCGCGTCGAGAGCGAGTTTATTCTGTCTTGGTTAATCGATTACTGACATCGTCAGATTCCGCTCGTGTCGTGCGAACAGATCCTACTCACAATGAGATACGAGACGGCTCGTGCCGGTTGGCGCGCAATGTCGTGCATCCGTGAGGGTTTATTTCAGGGCAAACGCGGGATTGATTTGGTAAAAGCGATAGGGCGTCACCGCGAACGGGTCGAGATGAAAGCGTAAAAGTCGCAAACAAAATGTGGCTTGGATGGCCAGATAATCCTCACGTAGTGCGAACAGCTCCGACGCACAAAGGGAAACGCCAGTTTCGCTTTGGTTGACGTAGGTGAGATAGGGCAACCAGCGGTTGCTTGCTTTTCGCCAAGGAAACGGGCAACGCGTTTCTTTTCTTGAGGGTGTACGAGGGAGGTTCTTTTCTTTTTAAAGAAAAGAAGCTCACCTCGTAAAAAAGGTGGCGCTGGAATTTATATGCCTTATGGATTTTAGCGCGTCAGTGAAAGCAATCGCCCCGCGATGAGCTGTTCGCACACAGCTTCAGCGCGTTGTTCTTTTGGAGAGGGGGTTCGGGGGAGGACCCTTTCTTTTGAAGAAAGGGTCCTCATCCAAAACAGCCTCTTTGCAAGAAAGGGTCCTCATCCCGAATGCGTATTTTGAAGAAAGGCTCCTCATCCTGCCACCAAATTTTTCAGACAATAATAATTTAAGCATTATTCAAAGCCACAATTCCTTCTAAAACCTTGCCATCATGAATCCCTCCTTCCCCCCTCATTTTAAAAAATCCCCTTTCAAAACAACTTCCCCGCAAAAAACCTTTCCTAATACTTGAATTTACTTCAAATTAACTGTATAATATATAGTACGGCAAAATCGCCGCGGGACGCGGCGTCACATCGAAGTTGAGCCTGTAATGACAAAACGCGAAAACAATATAATTTCTCCCGAAAAGACGGCCGCGATGAGGAGCGCCGTCGCCGATGTCCGCGCATATACGGATGCGGCGCGCGCCGACGGCTCACGTCCGCTCGCGCATATTATGACGTTCGGATGCCAGCAGAACGAGGCCGACAGCGAACGGCTCGCCGGACTCGCACGCGCGATGGGATATGAGCTGTCCCCGACTCCCGAGCGATGCTCGCTCGTCCTCGTCAACACCTGCGCGGTTCGCGAACACGCCGAAAAACGCGCGCTGTCCGTGATCGGCCAGCTCAAGCATCAAAAAGCAAAATTCCCCGAAATGATAATCGGCGTCGGCGGATGCATGGTATCCCAGCCGCATCGCGCCGAAACGCTGAAGCGCAGCTATCCTTACGTCGATTTCTCCTTCTGCACGACCGAGCTTTGGCGCGTGCCGGAGCTTATATCCGCGCGGCTTGCCGGCGGCGGACGCGTATTCTCCGTCAGCGCCGACGCGCTCGAGGCGACAGATTTTTCCGAAGATATCCCCGTCGCGCGCTCCTCGCGCACGCACGCATGGGTCAGCGTGATGTATGGCTGCAACAATTTCTGCTCATACTGTATCGTACCGTATGTGCGCGGCCGCGAGCGTTCGCGCACGCCGGAGGATGTCGAATCCGAAGTACGCGGCCTTGTCGCGGACGGCTGCCGCGATATAACGCTGCTCGGGCAGAACGTGAATTCATACGGACACGATCTCGCCTCCGGCGTCACGTTCGCCGATCTGATCACGCGTCTGTCCGCCATCGACGGCGATTTCCGCCTGCGCTTCATGACCTCGCATCCGAAGGACGCGACGTCCGATCTTATCGAGGCTATGGCGAAGAGCCGCGTCGCGGCTCATCACTTTCATCTCCCACTGCAATCCGGCAGCGACCGCGTGCTGGAACGGATGAACCGCCGCTACGATTCGTCCCGATATCTCGATATCGTGCGCGAGCTGCGTGCCGCCATGCCCGATATCACGATCACGAGCGACATCATCGTCGGGTTCCCGGGCGAGACGGAGGAGGATTTCGAGGCGACTCTCGACGTGATACGCCGCGCGCGCTTCGATATGATATATTCGTTCATCTTCTCGCCGAGGCGCGGAACGCCCGCGTTCGACATGGATGATCAGATACCGGACGAGGTGAAATCCGCGCGTTTCGCGCGGCTGATCGAGACGCAGAACGCAGTCTCGCTCGAACGGAACCGCGCCGCCGTCGGCTCCGTTCTGCGCGTCCTCGTCGACGACGAGTTCGACGATCCCGACTCGCCCACGGGCCGCACCGAGGGCGGAAAGCTCGTACATATCTCGGGGAACGTCAAAAAGGGCGAATTTTGCACCGTTATTATCGACGACGCCGATACGTTTTCACTCCGAGGCAAAGCGATCGACTAATTTATAAGGAGTATATATACTATGGAAGACAGACTTGACGACATGATAATCGAAATGGCTCACCATCTCGGCGAGACTATCAAGGCCGACCGCCGCTTCATCCGCTATGACGCGGCGCAGAAGGCGTTTTCCAACGAAAACAAGCTTTCGCGGCTCATCACAGAATATAACGCGCAGCAGGCCGCGCTCAGCTCCGTCTATGCAAAGCCCGAGGTCGACCGCGAGCTTATCACCGCGATCGAGGGACGCGTGAACACTCTCTATCTCGAAATAACCGAAAACGAGGTCTACCGCGAATTTTCCGAGGCTAAAGCAGATCTTGATGCGCTCGTTAAGGGCGTCAACGACGAAATTTATCTCGCCCTGACGGGCGAGGCGCCTCACGCCGCCTGCACCGGCGACTGCGCGTCCTGCGGCGCAGGATGCTCCACGGCCGAATCCGCTGACGCCAATATCTACGACTGACGGGTCGTTTCCGATCCGGAGATGAGGAGGTACGCTTTATGGCTACGGCTATGATGGATCAATATTTTGAGATAAAGCGCCGGTATCCGGATCATATCCTGTTTTACCGCCTCGGCGATTTCTACGAAATGTTTTTCGACGACGCCAAGACAGCGTCGCGGGAGCTGGAGCTTACGCTTACGGGCCGCGACTGGGGAGAGGAGGAACGCGCCCCCATGTGCGGCGTTCCGTATCATTCGTGCGAACCGTATATAGGCAAGCTCGTTTCCCGCGGCTATAAGGTCGCGATCTGCGAGCAGATCGGCGACCTGGGCGCCTCCAAGGGGCCGATGGAACGCAGGATCGTCCGCGTCGTAACGCCCGGCACCGTCACGAGCGGCGATCTTTTATCCGAAGAAAAGAACAATTACCTGTCGACTGTCTATTACGACGCCGCCTCCGGCGTCGCCGCCGTCTGCTTCTGCGATATAACGTCCGATACGATGGCGGCGACGTCGTTTCCTTTGGACGACGAATCGCGGCTCATCAACGAATTCGCCGTATATGAGCCGAGCGAGATAATAACGAACGCGGACGAATCCGCGCTCCCGCGCGCGCTCACATACGCCGAGGAGCGATTAGGCTCGCTCATCGGGCAGCACGAGGAATTCAGATTCACCGCCGACGAATGCCGCGCGCGCGTACAGGCGCAGTTCGGCGATCCCGCCGAATACGACCCCGACATCGTGCGCGCCGCCGGCGCGCTTCTGTCCTATGTCGCGGATACTCAGCTCTGCGACATCTCCTACATAAAAAAGCTCAACATCTATTCCGGCTCGCAGTATCTCGAAATAGATATGTCGACGCGGCGCAGTCTCGAGATCTGCGAGACTATGCGTTCAAAGGAAAAGCGCGGCACGCTTCTCTGGGTCCTCGACAAGACGAAATCGTCGCTCGGCGCGCGTATGCTGCGCGCATGGCTCGAGCATCCGATCGGGAACGCGCAGGCGATCTCGGCGCGTCAGGACGCCGTCGAGGAGCTTGCGGACAATTTCATGCTGCGCGAGGAATGCTCGCGTCTGCTTTCGTCGGTGCTTGATCTCGAACGGCTCACGACGAAGGTCGGACTCGGCACCGCGAACGGACGCGATCTGCGCGCGATACTGACGTCGCTCGACGTCGTGCCGGAGCTGCGCTCGCTTTTATCGACGTGCAAATCAGCCGAGCTGCGCTCCATATACGACAATCTTGACGAAATGCAGGAAATACGCGAGCTGATCCGCGCCGGCATCGCCGAGGACGCCCCGTTCACGATACGCGAGGGCGGCGTCATCGCCGCCGGTTACGACGCCGACGTCGATTATCTGCGTTCGGTCAAATCTGACGGTAAGGGATGGGTCGAACAGATCGAGGCCCGCGAACGCGAGGCGACCGGCATCCGCACGCTCAAGGTCGGCTACAACAAGGTGTTCGGCTACTACATCGAGGTGTCGAAGTCGTTTTCCTCGCAGGTGCCGGACAATTATATTCGCAAACAGACGCTCGTCAACGGCGAGCGATATATAACCGAAGAATTAAAGGATCGCGAGGCTACGATCCTCGGCGCGGAGGACAGGCTCCGCTCGCTCGAATACGATCTTTTCTGCAAGATACGCGCGGAGGTATGCGCCGCGACGCCGAGACTGCGCAGCGTCTCGGCCCTGCTCGCGCGCGCCGACGTATACTGCTCGCTTGCGGACGCGGCGAAGCAGTACGGATACGTGCGTCCCGAGGTCGATTACTCCGACGTGATCGAGATCAGGGACGGACGCCATCCCGTCGTCGAGCAGTTCGTAAAGGACAGATATTTCGTGCCGAACGATACGACGCTCGACACGGACAAAAACCGCCTCATGATCATCACGGGGCCAAACATGGCTGGTAAATCGACGTATATGCGCCAGGTCGCGCTCATCGTCATAATGGCGCAGATCGGCTCGTTCGTCCCCGCCGCGGAGGCGCGGATCGGGATCGTGGACAAGCTGTTCACGCGCGTCGGCGCGTCCGACGATCTGTCGAGCGGGCAGTCCACCTTCATGCTCGAGATGTCGGAGGTCTCCTACATCCTCGACAACGCGACGCGAAAGAGCCTCATCATCTACGACGAGATCGGACGCGGCACGAGTACGTTCGACGGACTCGCGATCGCGCGCGCCGTCGCCGAATACACACACGGGCGGCGCATCGGCGCGCGAACGATGTTCGCGACGCATTATCACGAGCTGTGCGAGCTTGAGGACAGGCTCGACGGCGCCGTAAATTACAATATAGCGTGCAAAAAGCGCGCGGGCGAGATCACGTTTCTGCGCAAGATAGTGCGCGGCGGCACCGACGACAGCTACGGCATCGAGGTCGCAAAGCTGGCGGGACTTCCGAAGGAAGTCATAAGCCGTGCGCGCGAAGTTCTGCGCGACGTCGAATCCGGCGCGCGCGCGCCGGCTGCCGCCGCAGTCGAGGAGACGCCGGCGATATCGATGTTTTCGTCGTGTGAACACGACGCCGCCGAGCGTCTGCGCGCCGCCGACATCAACACCATGACGCCGATCGAGGCGATGAATCTCATCTTCGAGCTGAAACGAACGCTCGACGCCGAAAAGTAACGGCGGGAAGTCAAAAAGCGAGGGCAGATTTATGAGCGAACATAAAATACGCGTCCTCGACTTCGAGGTCGCGAATCTGATCGCGGCGGGCGAGGTCGTCGACCGCCCCGCGTCGGTCATAAAGGAGCTGCTCGAAAACGCGATCGATTCGGGCGCGGACATGATCACCGTCGAGATCAAAAACGGCGGAATTTCATATATGCGCGTGACCGACAACGGCTGCGGCATCGATTTTGACGATCTCCCGACGGCGATACTGCGCCACGCGACGAGCAAGATCAGAACGTCGTCCGATCTCGATTCGATCGGCACGCTCGGCTTTCGCGGCGAGGCGCTCGCCGCGATCGCGTCCGTATCGAAAATGCGCATCATAAGCCGCCCCGCCGACTCACCGATGGGGGGCATCCTCGCCGCAGAGGGCGGCGAGATCGTCGAACACGCCGAAACGGGCTGCTCCGCCGGCACGAACGTGATTGTCGAGGAGCTTTTCGCAAACGTGCCTGCACGCCGCAAATTCCTGAAAAAGGACGCAACGGAGGCCGCCGCGATCGGAACCGTCGTCGAACGCATAGCGCTTTCGCGCCCCGACATCTCGTTCCGATTCATATCGGGCGGCGAGATGAAGCTTCGCACGGAGGGCAACGGCGATTTGTCCGGCGCGATCTATTCCGTTCTCGGGCGCGGCTTCCAGACGCGGACGATACCCGTCGACTACGAGCATGACGGCCTCCGCGTCGCCGGCTTTATCGGGATGCCCGATACGGCGCGCGCCAACCGCAACGGCGAAATCTTTTTCATAAACGGGCGCTATATCCGCTCCGGCACGGCGAGCGCCGCGCTCGAGCAGGCGTACCGCACATATATTCCCGAGGATCGGTTCCCCTCGTGCGTTCTGTCGCTTTCGATCGCGCCGAACGCCGTCGACGTAAACGTCCATCCGGCCAAGTTGGAGGTCAAATTCTCGAACGAAAAGCTCGTTTTCGAGGCGTTTTACTATGCGGTCCGACCCGCGATCGAGCGCAACATGACGACGGGCGAGCTGCGGCTTCCCGACGCCGCGACCGATTATATGCGGCGCGCGCAGAGGACCGCGAACGCGTTCGTGCCGGCCGGCGCGCACAACGCGCCTAAAACGATACAGATGCCGGCAGCGGTCGATCCGATCCCGTCGTATAAAACGGTCAGGGAATTTGCCGAGATCGCAAGATCGGCGCGCCCGCCGCAGACACAGACACAAACGCCGGAGCCGACGCAGATGTCTGAGCCTGCGCAAGCGCAGACACCGACGCAGACGCCTGAGCCTACGCAAGCGCAGACGCCGACGCCGGAGCCGTCCGCCGAAAGCGAGGGCAGCGCGGATGAAAATGCCGCCGACGGTGGCCGCGAAACGCTGCCGATACCAGATTATCAGATACTCGGCGAGGCCTTCGACTGCTACATTATCGTCATGTGCGAGGGCAGACTGATTCTCATCGACAAGCACGCCGCCCACGAGCGCATACTGTTTGAGCAGATGCGCCGCAGACTGCGGCGCGAGACCGTCGATCTTCCGTCGCAGATGCTGCTCGTTCCCGTCTCCGTCGCGCTGACTCCCGACGAGCTTGACGCCGTCGTCGGCTACGCCGACGACATTCGCGCCGCCGGATTCGATTTCCACGTCGGCGAGGCTTCCGTTTCCGTGACGGCGCTTCCGGCGGGATTTTATCCCGCCGACGCAAAGCCCGTGTTCGAGTCGTTCGGCTCCGAGCTTCGCACCTCCGCGTCCGACGCAAGAGACGTCGTCTTCGAGCGCGCGCTCTATACGTGCGCCTGCAAAGCCGCGATCAAGGGCGGGCGCGTATACGGCATCGAGCATATAAAATGGCTCTGCGACGAGCTTTTCCGTCTGCCCGACATCAAATACTGCCCGCACGGTCGTCCCGTCGCGCTCGAGCTGACTCACGCGCAGCTCGACCGCTACTTCAAGCGCACCGAATAAACGAAAGACAAAGGAAATCGCAATGTTCACGCTTATAAAAACCGAGGGCCGCGCGCGCCGCGGCAGACTCGAAACAGTACACGGGACGATCGAGACTCCTGTTTTCATGAACGTCGGCACGTGCGCCGCCATAAAGGGCGGCGTATCCGCGCCGGAGCTCGCCGAGCTTCACTGTCAGGTCGAGCTGTCGAACACGTATCATCTCCACATACGCCCCGGGGACGGGCTGATCCGCGATCTCGGCGGCATCCGCCGCTTCATGAACTGGCAGGGACCCGTTCTGACCGACAGCGGCGGATTTCAGGTATTCTCGCTCGCCGGACTGCGAAAGATAAAGGAGGAGGGCGTCTATTTCGCGTCCCACATCGACGGGAAGCGCATATTCATGGGGCCGGAGGAGAGTATGCGCATACAGTCGAATCTCGCCTCGACGATCGCGATGGCGTTCGACGAATGCGTCGAGAATCCCGCGCCTTACGACTATGTGAAGGCGTCGAGCGAGCGCACGGCGCGGTGGCTTCTGCGCTGCCGCGACGAGATGGCGCGTCTCAATTCGCTGCCCGACACGATAAATCCGAACCAGCTCCTGTTCGGCATAAATCAGGGCGGGACATACGAGGACTTGCGCATATCAAACATGGACACGATCGCGGAATACGGTCTTGACGGCTACGCGATCGGCGGTCTCGCCGTCGGCGAGGACACCGAAACGATGTATCACATCATCGACGTCGTCGAGCCGCATATGCCGAAGGACAAGCCGCGATATCTGATGGGCGTCGGCACGCCGGTGAACATACTCGAATCTGTTCATTTAGGCGTCGATTTCTTCGACTGCGTGATGCCGAGCCGCAACGCGCGGCACGGGAACCTGTTCACATGGCACGGCAAGATGAACGTCCTAAACGAGAAATACCTGCGCGATCCGCGCCCCATCGACGAGGGCTGCGGATGTCCCGCGTGCCGCGCGCACTCGCGCGCCTACATCCGCCATCTCATCAAGGCGAAGGAGGCGCTCGGGATGCGCCTCGCCGTCATGCACAATCTCTGGTTCTATAACGAGCTTATGGAGAAGATACGCGACGCCCTCGACGGCGGTTATTTCGAGCAGTTCTACGACAAATACCGCGTCGTCCTCGGCGAGCGCGCCGCGGATTAGAAGTGGATTTTTGTTAAATCTGGGGGAAACTTTTAAGGAAAGTTTCCCCCAGACCCCTTTCAAACCTTTTTATACATTTTGGTTTGGCTGATATCGTTTGATTTGTGCGTGCGGATTAAGTTTACTTACGGCGGCGAGTTCTTATCTTGACTTTCGCGTCTGTGCGTGGTAGAATAATAAAAAACAAAAAAGGAGCGAAATCATGGATATCAAAGCAAAAATCGAAGAGCTTACGGACAAGATCAAGAACGACAAGGACGTCGCCGAAAATTTCAAAAAAGACCCTGTCAAGACTGTTGAAGGACTGATCGGCGTCGATCTTCCCGACGATCAGCTTGAAAAAGTCGTCGACGGCGTCAAGGCGAAGGTCAGCCTTGACAAGATCGGCGGCGCGCTCGGCGGCCTGTTCGGCAAGAAATAAAAAAAATATCCCGCGCGGGGCCGCGCGGGATTTTTCATTTACCAGACTCTGATCCGTCTGCGTCCCGCCTCCGCGGACTCAAACGGTCCCGCGCAGCCGAGCAGCCGTTCGCCGCCGAATATCGCCCTTCCCGTCGATATCGGCGTGCCGTCGGGATTTTCAAATTCGCCCTCCGACAGCCGCGTCATATGCAGATCGTCGGCGCCTATCATCTTCGCCTTTACGTCCGACGCGCACGCCGGCAGCGTTATCTCGACGTAGACCTCGCCGCCGTCCTCGATGAATTTCACCTGCGGATCTGTTTCGTCGACGACTGCGCCGTCCTCGCGCTCGAACGGCTCGGCTCCGCCGAGGTAGAGATTGTTCCCGATATATGCGGGCTGGCGCACGTTCGCATAGCGCTCGATATCGCCGCGTCCGTGTTCGGTCGCCATTTTGATGAATTCCTCCTCGGACGCCGTAAATCCGTTATACATCACGGTCCCGCGCTTCCACACGTTGTCGTGCGAGCCGCCGACGAAGATGTTCTGATAATATCTGTCGTCGCCGCCGTACACGCACGCGCATCCCTTGATCTCGGTCGAATGCGGCAGATGATACGGCGTCGAGCGGTCCCTAACGTCGTAGCGGTTCGTCGCGCCGCAGAAGAGATTGTTCACATACGCGCCGCCCTGCGCCGCGTTCAGGAAATTATGCTCGGAGCCGAAGATGTTGTTGTCGACCGTATGCGGCCCGTGCGTGACCTCGATCCAGATGTCGGTCTCGTTGTTGTAGTAGAGATTGCGCGACACGCGGACGCCCTGCGCTTCCCAGTCGAGCCATGTGCCGAGCAGGCAGTCATGGATGCGGTTGTCGTGTATCTGCGTGTCGATCGCGGCGTGCAGCTTGATGCCCGCGATCTCGTAGCCGTAGAATTCGTGTTTGTTCGCGATATTGTAGATGTGATTGCCGTATATCTCGGAAAACGCGCCGCCGAGATGGCCTACGATGCCTGTCTGACCGCAGTCATAGATCGTGTTATTGCGGATGATGTGCGATCCGATGCGCTCGCGGCTCCACCCTATCCTGCGCGCCGCGAACACGGCCTCGAGCTGAACCTGATATCCGGGCATTCTGTGATAGCGAGTGTTAAGATTATGCCCCGTCGAGCGCTCCTTCCCGACGCAGACGGCGCAGCATCTCGCGTCGTGGAAGACGTTGTCCTCGATTATCCATCCGCGCGACCAGTTGACGGACAATATCCCCGTCTGCTCCGATGTCGGGGGCGACCACTGCGTCGCCGCCTGCGCCATCTCGAATCCGCGCACCGTTATATTGTCGATATTCGTATGGCGCGGGCAGAAGCACGAGCGGCGCGCGTTGACCTCGACGAGCGCGCCGTCGGGCGTTTTATCGCCGAAATTCGCATAAAACACTGTCGTGGAATCGTTGACCTCCGCATACCACGACATCGCGCGTCCGCGCGCCTCCTCGACGCTCGCCGCCTCGGCGAGCGCTTCCCCGTCGATATAGACCTGCCCCGTGTGCAGCCTGTGATCGAGCGGCGTCATGTACCAGTCGCCCTCTATTATCTCGGAATACGGATTCACGCCGTCGAAGATCGAATTCTGCGCCTCGGCCTTGTAAACGCCGTCGGCCTTTTCCCAGCCGTCCACGATCTCGGAACCCTTTATAACGACGCGTTCCCCGTCGGCGGCCTCGTATGTGATGCGCCCTTTTGATGTGCGCGCGCCGTTTTCGGGCGAAACGCATTCGCGGTATACGCCCTCATGGACGACGACGACGTCTCCCTCCTCCGCGATCGCCGCCGCGCGCGAGATCGTCAGAAACGGACGCTCCCGCGTCCCGTCGTTTTTGTCGGAGCCAGTTTTCGCAACATGATATTCCATCGTATGTTCTCCTGTTATATGAGTCGTTTTCGTTCCGTCAAGCCTTGTAAAGCTCCTTTACGGCCGGATAAATGCGCAGAAACTGCGCGTACCGCTCGTTATATTTCTCAGTTAGCGCCGCCTCCGGCTCTATCTCATTTTTATATGCGACGAGTTTCTCCGCCGCCTCGTATACGTCGCGATATTCGCCGCAGCCGACGGCGGCGAGGATCGCCGCGCCGAACGCGGGTCCCTCCTCCTTTTCGAGCGTAACGATGCGCGCGTCCAGCACATTCGCCATGATCCTGCGCCAGAGCGCGCTTTTTGCGCCGCCGCCGCATATAGTCGCGCATTCGATCCTGACGCCGAGCGAACGCGCCACCTCGATCGAATCGCGGAGCGCAAATGCGACGCCCTCGAGTACGGCCGCCGTCATATCGGCGCGCGTCGTGTCCATGCTCATGCCGAAGAATACGGCGCGCGCGTCGGGATCGTTGTGCGGCGAACGCTCTCCCATCAGATACGGCAGGAAAAATACGCGGTTTTCGCCGAGCTGCCCGATCGCCGCCTCCTCCGCGTCGTAGCTGCCGCCGCCGAGGATGCTTTTCACAAACCAGCGCTCGCACGACGCCGCCGACAGCATACATCCCATAAGATGATATCTTCCGTTCGCGTGCGCGAACGAATGAAGCGCGCAGTTGTCGTCGACGGAGAATTTATCGCGAGCGATGAACACCGTCCCCGACGTTCCGAGCGAGATGTTGCACATCCCGTCGCGCACCGTCCCCGCGCCGATCGCGGCCGCGGCGTTGTCGCCCGCGCCGGCGACGACGCGCACGCTCCCGCTCATGCCGAATCGCTTCCCTACCGACGGCAAAAGCGTGCCGACGACGTCGGAGCTTTCATAAAGCGCGGGCAGCATATCCTCCGTAACGCCGGCGATATCGAGCATTTTCTTCGACCAGCGCCTGTTTTTCACGTCGAGCAGAAGCATCCCCGACGCGTCCGACATATCTGTGCAGAAGCTGCCCGTCATCATATACGCGATGTAGTCCTTCGGCAGCATTATTTTGCGTATGCGCGAGAAAAGCTCCGGCTCGTTTTCGCGCATCCACAGTATTTTCGGCGCGGTGAATCCGGCGAACGCAATGTTCGCCGTCTCGGCCGCGAGCGTTTTTTTGCCGATCCCGCCGTTTAAATATTCGCACTCGCGCGAGCTGCGCCCGTCGTTCCAGAGGATCGCGGGACGTATGACGCGGTCGTTTTCGTCGAGCGTCACAAGCCCGTGCATCTGACCGCCTATCCCGATCCCGCGCACAAGACCGCCGTCGACGCCGACAAGCTCCGTCATGCCGTCGCAGACGGCCGCCCACCAGTCGCGCGGGTCCTGCTCCGCCCATCCGTCGCGCGGAAAGCTTATCGGGTAATCGCGCGACACCGTGCGCGCGATCGTCCCGTCCTCCGCCATCATTATCATTTTGACCGCGGATGTGCCGAGATCGATGCCTATGTAATACGCCATAACGCGCCTCCAAAATCCGTTTTAAGGGGGCGGCGCGGACGCCGCCCCCTTTAAAGGTCAATTTCCTGTTTTCAGCCCCACGGATTCTCCGTCGGATATCTGTCGCCCGCCGGTCTGTTGTAGCCGATCTCCTCTACCGGAACGCCCACATACTTGAATACCTCGTAAAGCGCCTTTGCGTGATGACCGAACGCGACAGCGCCGTGATGCGGGAAGTTCTTCTCGATCAGAACGTGACGGTAGAAGCGTCCCATCTCGGGTATCGCGAATATTCCGATGCCGCCGAACGAACGCGTAGCGACTGGCAGCACCTCGCCGTTTGCGATGTAGCCGCGCAGTTTAGCGTCAGCCGTCGACTGGATGCGGAAGAACGTGATGTCGCCGGGTGCGATATCGCCCTCGAGCGTGCCGTTCGTCACCTCGACGGGCAGGCTGCGCGCCATGATCTTCTGATACTTCATCGAGCAGGCCGAAAGCTTCGTCGAACACGTATTGCCGCAGTGGAAGCCCATGAACGTATCCTTGAGCGTGTATCCGTATTTGCCGGCGATGTCGGCGTCGAAGAGCTCCTTCGGGACAGTGTTGTTGATGTCGAGCAGCGTCACCGCATCCTCGGATACGCACGTTCCGATGTACTCGGACAGCGCGCCGTAGATGTCGACCTCGCAGGACACAGGGATGCCGCGGCCGGTCAGGCGGCTGTTTACGTAGCACGGCACAAATCCGAACTGCGTCTGGAACGCGGGCCAGCATTTGCCTGCGATCGCGACGTACTTCTTCGAGCCGCGGTGCGCCTCGATCCAGTCGAGCAGCGTCAGCTCATACTGCGCGAGCTTATCGAGAAACTCGGGCTTCTTGTTGCCGTCGCCAAGCTCCTTCGCCATATCAGCGGCGACCTCGGGGATGCGCGCGTCGCCCGCGTGAGCGTTGAACGACTCGAACAGATCAAGCTCGGAGTTCTCCTCGATCTCGACGCCGAGGCGGTAGAGCTGATAAATGGGCGCGTTGCACGCGAGGAAGTTGAGCGGGCGCGGACCGAACGAGATGAGCTTCAGATCGGAAAGACCGATGATCGCTCTCGCGATCGGCAGAAAGTCGTGGATCATGTCCGCGCATTCGCCGGCGTCGCCGACGGGATATTCGGGTATGTACGCGCGCACGCCGCGCAGCTTGAGATTGTAGCTTGCGTTGAGCATACCGCAGTATGCGTCGCCTCTGTCGTCGGAGAGAACGCCTATGTTCTCCTCGGCGGC
>CANRFY010000028.1 GCA_947630015.1 uncultured Clostridia bacterium | reverse complement strand
GGCTAAACTGTTTTTTGGAATCCCGATTTTTATTGACAAATCAAGGCTTTTCCGTTATAATCTGATGACGAGGCCCGTCACGGCAAAGCCTTCAAGGGCCTGCTGGAGAGATATTTTAAGTAATAATATCGATACGCTCGAAAAATCGATCGCGCGGCCTGCCGAAAACGGCAGGCCGCGCGGCTTTTGCGGGGGGATAAATCGCTTGAAATATTTTAATTTTATATGTCATTCTATGCCGAAATGTGCTATACTACATACAGATCAACGGTATTGCGAAACGGAGAACAAACATGAAAAAATCGCTTATCATCATTCTTGCTGCGCTTTTGTGCGTATGCATATTTGCGGGCTGCGGCGAGCGCGGCGAAGAAAACGGAACTGACGTGATTGTAGACGGGACAAGCGGCGAGATCGGCGGTGAAGTCAGCGGCGAGCCACAAAGTGCGGCAACTGATGAAGCGGAACGCGGTGAGACGACAGAGCGCGGCGTCGAGACAGATGAACCGTCGACGCAGGAAAAGTTGATGCCGAATGTGATAAACTGTACGGAAGAAGATGCAAGGGTTATGCTTGAGACGCTTGGCGTCGTCGTAAATGTTGAATATGAATACAACGACGACGTTGCCGACGGAAACGTAATCCGCGCGAGCGTAGAATTCGGTGACGTGCTTTCCGATGGGGATGAGATCATCATCTATGTCAGCAAGGGAAAACATACCGAAGAAGAAATAGTGCGGGAACTTCTTGACAATTTTACGGTATTATATTGGGATATTGACGATGTACCCTTAATATCATCCGACGTATTGAAATATTATGATACGGAAATGAAAACGTATTATTTATCAGACTCGGGCGACTGGGAGTTTTATTACTATTTATTTGAGCATGACGGTGTAAAATATGAGGTCATAAGTGAACGCGGCAAAAATCGTATGGATGAAATGCTAACCTATCTATTTGGTACGGAGGAAGCTGATTTTACAGATTCTCATTGGCTCCCGACCGAGATACTCGGGTATAACATACGGAGCGTAGATATTTCTGTTTGCATGGACGGCTTGTATTATTTTTCATGCAATGCTGTTGAAAATAATGAAAAAAATTCGATCGTTATTTATACGCAGCATGGGTTCGGCAAACTGCCCCTTAGCTTCGACGCTGTAAGTAAAGACGTCGATGGAGACGGTATAGAAGAATTTATTACTCCGACGTGTTTTGCAGACGGCGGAAGCTTCTTGACGGTACACAGGTTGAACGACGGAGTTATCGAAACCGGAAGAATGAAATACGATCCGATAGAATTATTTGAGCCGTATTTAAAAGAAGAATATGGCGAGGATCTTGAAAATGCATTTATCAGTGAGCGGCAATTTGTTGAAACATACAATGCCGAAAAGAACGTATTCTGTGTGACATATATCGGTGACGAAAGTTATCCCACCGTAGAATTTTCCGGCCTTGACTGCATTGAATTTTAGTTTTAAACGCCGGTAGTATTCAGTGATTATCCCCCAAAAACCAAAAGGGCCGCAGAAGCGGCCCTTATTCCTTCTCCCCCTGGGCTGACAAAATGCCGGACAGCGAATCGCGCACGGTCGAGGACAGGTACCGCGCGACTGACTCGCGGTCGCGGCTCGAACGGTCGCGGAGCCATTCGATCAGAACGCCCGTGACGGCGTCCGTGTAAAATCCGCTCAAAAATTCGCGGTATCCGTCGTCGAGGCGGATGCCCGAGGCGGATTCGGCCTGCTCGATCAAATTGCGGCTGATCTCGATGAAATCGGCGCGGAAGAACCGCTTAAGCTCGTCGCGGCTGATCGAATCGTAGACGCAGTTTAAAATATGTTCGTTTTCCTCGACGTAGTTCATCACGAACGATATCGCCTCCTCATAGTCGACGAGCAGATCGTAATGCCTGACGACCTCGATCGATTCCTCCTCGAGGACCCATTTTAGCAGTGCATATATATCCTCAAAATGATAGTAAAACGTCTTCCTGTTCATGCCGCACGCGGAGATCAGCTCGCTGACCGTGATCTTCCCGAACGGCTTTTTCTTCATCGCATCCTTCAATGCTGTCGCAAGCTCGCGCTTCGTTTTAAGCGATATTTCCTCGTGCTTCATCTGCGTCGTCCTTTCGCGTTATTCGATCCCGACTGTGCTTATTTTACCACGATCGCGCGGATTTGCAAGCGGAATGCCGGTCAGATGTGTAATAAATTGACCGTCAAATACGGACATTTGTCCGATAAATACACAACATTCGCCGTTTGTCCGTTTTCTGCGGACGCGTATCATAGTACAATCAAACAGTAAAACGAATTCAAATTCGGAGAATATTATGACGGAACATGAATATCATGTGTGCCTGAATACGCCGCTCGGCAAAAAACACGGGATCATGACGGCGTCGACGGCGGGCGAATCGCTCACAGGCACGCTTGAAATGCTCGGACATAAACGCGAATTCGTCGGCGTCGTCGACGGCGACGGCGTCTGCACGATCAGTGGCGCGATCGTGACGCTGCTCAAAACGATCACGTTTACTGCCGAGGGGAAGATCACGGACGACGACGTCTATCTTCGCGTGCGCGCCGATAACGGCGGGATGACGTTCGAGCTGTCGGGGAGATCGGAGGCAGCTGTCTGATGCGCAAGAATAAAGAAGCGCGCGGAGGCGCGCTGCTCAAATTTTATTCGCATACGGTAAAATACAGAAAAACAGTATTTGCCGCGTTCGCGGTCATGTTCGTGCTTTGCCTTGCGTTTTGGCAGCTCGTATCGGTGAATTACGACGTCAACGACTATCTGCCGCCCGAAACGCAGTCGATGATCTCGATCGAAAAGATGGAGGAGGAATTCGGCGGCGGCATACCGAACGCGCGCGTCATGGTGCGCGGCGTCAGCGTGCCGGAGGCGCTCGAATATAAGTCGAGGCTCGCCGCCATCGACGGCGTAGAGAGCGTGACATGGCTCGACGACGCCGTCGACATAACGGAGCCGATGGCGACGCTCGACGCCGCGACCGTCGAAACATATTATAAGGATGAAAACGCGCTTTTCAGCGTGACCGTAAGGGAGGACGCGTATATCTCGGCGACCGCCGAGATACGCGGACTGATCGGCGAGGACAACGCCGCGACGGGCATCGCGGTCTCGATCTCGGACGCGACGACGAACACGGTTAAGGAAATCTATAAAATTGCGGCGTTCGCGGTACTGTTCGCGCTTTTCGTTTTGATACTGACGACGCGCTCGTGGATCGATCCGTTGTTGATACTCGGCGGACTCGGCGTCGCGATCGTGATAAACAGCGGCACAAATATCATCTTCGGCGAGATATCGTTCGTGACGAACGCGGCCGGAAGCATACTTCAGCTCGCGGTGTCGCTCGATTATTCCGTATTCCTGATACATCGCTTCGAGGAATGCAGGACTCGCCAAAGCGATCCGGAGGCGGCGATGGCGGAGGCGCTTAGCCTGTCGACGTCGTCGATACTGTCGAGCGGACTGACGACAGTGATCGGATTTCTGGCGCTCGTGCTGATGCGGTTCGGGATCGGCCCCGATCTCGGACTCGCGCTCGCGAAGGGCGTCGCGATCAGCCTTGTGACGGTGCTGTTCTTCATGCCGGCGCTCACTTTAGCGTTTGTGAAGCTGACGGACAAAACGCGCCACCGCGCGCTTCTGCCCGATTTCCATCCGTTCGGACGGTTCGTGCGCAAAGCTTCGATACCGCTCGTGATCGTATTTCTGATCGCGATCGCGCCGGCGTATCTCGCCTCCAACGCGAACAGCTATTATTTCGGCTCGTCGCATATTTTCGGAGAAAATACGCGCCTCGGCGCCGATACTGCCGCGATCGATGAGGCGTTCGGCGAAAGCGATACGATCGCGCTGCTCGTGCCGCGCGGCGACACCGCGAACGAATCGTCGCTGTCGGCCGATCTGCACGCGATCCCGCACATAACGTCGATAATCTCATATGTCGACACAGTCGGCGCGCAGATACCGACGTCGTATCTTGACGGCGGCACGCTGTCGCAGCTCGAATCGGACGGATACAGCAGGATGATTCTGACGACAGATCTGCCTATCGAGAGCGACGAGACGTTCCGTCTCGTCGAGCGCGTCAGGGAAACGGCGGCGGCGCATTACGGCGACGGATACTATCTGGCCGGTCAGGGCGTCGGCACATACGATCTGATGGACACGATCACATCCGATATGATAAAGGTCAATCTGATCGCGATAGTCGCCGTGTTCGCAGTGCTGCTTGTGACTCTGCGCTCCGTGACGCTGCCGTTCATACTCGTCATATCGATCGAAACGGCGATATGGCTGAATCTGTCCGCGCCGTATTTCATGGATCACAGGATATATTATATCGCGTATCTGATAATCAGCACGATACAGCTCGGCTCGACGGTCGATTACGCGATACTTCTGACGGAGCGCTATCGCGAAAACAGACAGACGCTCGACAAACGGCGCGCCGCGGAAAAGACCGTCGGCGATGTCGCCGTATCGATACTTACATCGGGCAGCGTGCTTACGGTCGTAGGCTTCCTGCTCGGATACATCTCGTCAAATATGCTGCTCGCGCAGCTCGGGATATTCATAGGGCGCGGCGCGCTGTTCTCGCTCGGAATAGTGCTGTTCGTGCTGCCTGGGCTATTGATGCTGTTCGACAGACTTACACGGCGCGGGACGCCTGATCACAAAATAACTTCGGAGGCTGATGAAACAAATATGAAGAAAAGCGATGAAAAAGCGCCGCGCGCGGCGCTGTATAAAAGGATCGCGGCGGCTGTTTTGGCGGTCGTGATGACGGCGCTGCTCGGAACGCCGGCGTTCGCGGCAGATGCAGCAGCCGACACGCCGACGCCGAAGGAAGAGGTCGTATACGTCAGTCTGAACGACGACGGCAGCGTCCGCGAGATAAACGTCGTCAACATATTCGAGCTTGATAAGGCCGGCGGGATCGTCGACTACGGCGACTACGAAAGCGTCCGCAACATGACGACGACGGATGGCGTCGACTACGAGAACGGGAAGATAAAGATCGACGCCTCGGCGGGACGGCTCTATTATGAAGGCAAGCTCAAAAACGCCGAGATGCCGTGGAACATATCGATACGGTATTATCTTGACGGCAGGGAATACAAGGGCAGCGAGATCGCGGGCCTCGACGGATCGTTTAAAATGACCGTCGATATAACGGAAAACGAATCGTACACAAAACACGGCGGCGGATTCTTCGACGGCTACGCGCTGCTCGCATCCGTCACGCTCGATACGGATAAATGCCGCGACATCAAGGCCGACGGCGCGACGGCGGCCAACGTCGGCGGCGACAAGCAGCTGTCGTATACGATTTTGCCCGGACACGGCGCGAATATCGTCATAACGGCGGAGGTGACAGATTTCGAGGCGGCGGGGCTGTCCGTCAACGGCGTGCCGCTATCCCTCGGCATCGAGATCGACGACGGAGCCGTAACGGATAAGCTTTCGGAGTTGGCCGATTCGGCGGTGAAGCTCGACGACGGAGCCGCCGCGCTCGGCGACGGGATCGACGAGATCAAGGCGGGATTTGACGAGCTTCAAAGCGGAGCCGACGCGCTCGAGGCCGGAATATCGAAGCTGTCGGGCGGCGCTGACGCGATTGCGGACGGCTCCGCCGACGCGGCGGCGGGTGCGGAAGCCGTAAGGGACGGCGCATCGGCGCTGTCGGGCGGAATCGACGAGCTGTCGGCCGGTATAGACAAGGTCAAGATCGCGCTCGACGAGATCAACGCAAATTCGCCCGAGCTTGTAAACGGCTCCGAGGCGATCGCGGACGCGCTGCACAGACTCGCCGCCGGCATAGACGATATGACCGCGGCGGACGGCGATCTCGGCAGACTCGGAGAAGCGTCAAGACAGATATCGTCCGGCATCGACGAGCTTATGGCGGGAGCCGCGGCGCTGCGCGATGCGGCTAACTACAATGCATATAAAAAAGTGATGCTCGACAACGGACTCGATCTCGATTACGTCAGCACGATGAATTCGCTCGCATCCGTCGTCCTCGGCGGTAAGATCACGACCGCCGAAAACGGTATCGCGGCGCTCGAACAAGAGATTGCTGCTGCCAAGGCGAACGGCGAGGATACGGCGGCGCTCGAGGCTCAATCGGCGCAGCTCAAGGGCGAGCTTAGTCAGTACACTCAGATAAAGCAGCTTATAGACGCAAGCACGGCGAACATCACGGGAATCAGGCAGTATCTGAACGCTCTCGGAGAGAGCGCGGGCGCGCTCTACGACGGAATATCGGCGCTCGACGGCGGATTTGCCGAATACGACAGCGGCGTCGATACGCTTGCGGGCGCAGTCTCGGGACTCCCGTCGGCGATGGCGTCGATCAAGGACGCGATCGAAATGCTGTCGGAAGAATACGCAAAGCTCGAGGCGGGGATCAAGACTTATACGGATTCGGTGGCGCAGGTCGCGGAAGGATACGGAGCCGTATCGGCGGGAGCCGCCGAGCTGTCAAAAAGCGGCGAGGCGCTGTCAGACGGCGCGGGCAGTCTGTGCGACGGGATCGGCGCCGTTTCGGACGGCATCGACGAGCTGTCGTCGGGTATCTCCGCGATCAGAGGCGGATCGGGCGAGCTTTCGGACGGGATAGGAAGACTGTCTGACGGAGTCGACGAGCTGTCTGACGGCGCGAAAGCGCTCACCGACGGGACGCGCGCGCTGCGCGGCGGCACGGAGGGCATGGACGAAAAAGTGTCCGACGCGATCGACGCGATGATATCGTCCGTCGTGGGTAAGGGCGTCGAGACAGGCTCGTTCGTGTCGGAGAAGAACACGAATGTGAAATCGGTGCAGTTCGTCATCAAGGCTGACGGCATCGCCGCGCAGGAGCCTCCGGCGGCTCCTGCGGCGTCGTCGGAGCGGCTGACGTTCTGGCAGAAGCTGCTGCGGCTGTTCGGACTTTATTGAGCTTTACTCCAAATAAAATATTTTGAAAGCAGACAATAATACTTGACGTTCGCAGGATTGTATGCTAAAATAGATATACAATAAAAACGTGTCAATAAGAGAAGAGGTAAATTTATGTATTTGGCAATCAATGACGACAAAATCCCGGGAACCGTCGTTTATAAGCGGGACATGGAAGGCTCGACGGGTCTGGACTTTCTCAAGAAGATATTTTTCCTTAAGGACGGTATACTGCTGACGCAGGTCAGAAACATCTCCGGCGTCGACGGCTCTACGCTCCAGAACTGGGTCAAGCGCGGATGGATATCGAACACAACGAACAAGCTCTATTCCATCGACGGATTCGCGCGCATCATCATAATCAATATGCTCCGCGATACGATGCAGCTGTCGAAGATATCGTTTCTGCTGTCGTACATCAACGGCAGTCCCGACAACCGCGCCGACGACATCATCCCCGAGTCGAAGCTTTACGACTATATCTGCCGCATAACGGATTCGATCCTCGGCGACGATTCGTATGACGACGTGCGTCTGCGCGAGCATATCATGGCCTGCATCGACGACGACGTTCTGAATCCGCTCATTCCGGATGCAAAGGCGCGCCTCGCAAAGGCGCTCGAGGTCATCGTCACCGCGCGCTATGCGGCGATCGTAAAGGAGCATTCGGACGAGCTGTTCGACGAGCTTGCAAAATAAACTCCGCACGGCGGATCGTTACCGCGCCGTCGGGGGAGCGTATTCGGCTCCCCCGACGGGCTTACATTATTCACGTAATATTCACGGCATCACGCTTGATTTATCATCCGTGCTGTGCTATACTGTTATATAAGCGGTAAAAGGCGAAAGCTTTGATTTCGCCGGCCGCTCAGTCGACAATGTGGGGAGGTGTCCGATTGTCAAAGGAAGCTGTTGACGCCGTGCTTGCGGCGGAATTAAAGGCGAAGGAAAAAAAGGCGCGCGCGGCGGCCGAGGCGAAGAAGATGATCGCGGAGGCGTCCGAGGACGGCAAATCGAGGCTCGAATCGGCGAGGGAAGCGGCGGCGCGCGACATGAACGATAAGCTAAAACTGATAACGGAGCAGACGGACGCGCTGCTCGAAAAGAGCAGGGCGGACGCCGAGGGAGAGGCGGCGGAGATGTGGCGCTCGGCGCGCCGCAATCTCGACGACGCCGTCGAGGTCATAATCGGAGAGATAAGGAAAAATGCCGATAGCTGAAATGAAACGTCTGACCGCGATAGTGGAGCGGGACAAGTGCGACGAATTATGCCGGAGGCTCGTGTGGCTCTCATGCGTCGACGTCGACGTATCCGCGCCCGACGCAGTAGCGGAGCTGCTGCGTCCGACCGATACGTCAAAGGAACGCCGCGACATCGAGGGACGCATAGCGGACGCGTCGTCGGCGATCGATATTTTGTCGCCCCATTCCACGGTCAGAAAGAAACTGTTCGCGCCGAAGCCGGAGCTTGAACGCGAGTCTGTCGACACGGAGCGCACAAATGAAGCGCTCGAATCGACGAGACGCGCGATCGGGATAGGCGAGCGCGAGTCGGAGGTGCGCGCCGAACGCGCGCGCGTCGCCGGCGAGGCCGAGGCGATCGTGCCGTGGCGTCAGTACGATCTGCCGCTGTCGTATTCGGGAACGAAATACACGGACATAACGCTCGGAAGCCTGCCGGAGGGTTCGGCGTCCGAGGCCGATCTGGAAAAGCTGACTGACGAGACGGGCGCCGTCGTTACATACAGTCAATGCGTCGACGGCACGGCGTATATCGCCGTTATGACGCACAAAAGCGACACGCAGTCCGCGATGCGGTATCTGTCCGCGATCGGATTCGTCAAATCGCCCGCGTCGGCGAAAAACGGCACGGCGGACGAGGAGCTTGCGGCCTGCAAGGCGCGCCTCGAGGAGCTTGACGAGGCGGCCGAAAAGCTGTCGGCGGACGCCGACGCGCTGGCGTCCGCGCTGCCGGAGATCGAGCTTTATTCCGACGTCGAGAGAACGAATCTGACGTTTTCCGAGGCCAAATCGCGTATGTCGGAGACGGAATCGACGATGTACGTGTCGGGATGGGCGCCCGCCGAATCCGAAAGGGAAGTCGTAGAGGCGCTCGAAGCCGCCGGATGCGCGTATGAGCTTACGACGCCCGATCCCGAAACGGACGACATACCTGTTAAGCTCAAAAACAACAAATTCGCCGAATCGTTCGAGCCTGTCGTCGAGCTTTATTCGCTCCCGAAATACGGCTCATACGATCCGACGTTCGTGATGAGCATATTCTACATGATCCTGTTCGGACTCATGTTCGCCGACTTCGGATACGGACTGATCGTATCGGCCGTATGCGTGCTTGGACTTAAGCTCATGAAGCCGCGCGGGACGCTTAACAAATTCCTGCGTATGTTCGCGATATGCGGGATATCGTCGATGTTCTTCGGAATTTTGCTCGGCGGATATCTCGGCGATCTTCCGGCGAAAATGGCGACGGGCTTTTTCGGAGCCGAGACTGAACCCGATCTTGCGATCTGGTTCAACCCGATCAACGATCCCATGACGTTCCTCATCGTATCGATCGCCGTCGGCGCGGTCCATCTTGTCGGCGCTCTGTGCGTAAAATTTTATGTGCTTTGCCACACAAAATCGATATGGGACGCGATATTCGACGCGGGATCGTGGATACTCGTCTTCATCGGCGCGGGGCTCGCGATCGTCGGATTTATGATGTTCGCGCCGCTGAAGCTGCCCGGGATCATAGTGCTTGCGGCCGGATACGCGATACTGATCGCGACGCAGGGACGCGCCGAAAAGAGTATCGTGATGAAGATCGGAAAAGGGCTTATGTCGCTCTACGACACGATCTCATACGTGTCCGATCTGCTCTCGTATTCGCGCGTGCTGTCGCTCGGACTGGCGTCCGCCGTCATCGGCAGCGTGTTCAACCTGCTCGGGACGCTCGCGGGGCCGAGCTTCTTCGGAATAATCATCTTCGTGATCGCGATACTGATCGGCCATACGCTGAACATAGCGATCAACCTGCTCGGCACGTTCGTTCATACGAGCAGGCTCCAGTACATCGAGTTCTTCGGCAAATTCTACGAATCGGGCGGACGCGCGTTCGTCCCGCTCGAACCGAAGCTCAAATACTACGTCTACAAAGAAAAAGCAAAAACAGCATAATCTCAAAGGAGAAAAAGAAAATGGATGCAACAACCGGAATGACAATGTTTGATTATTTCATGAGTACGGCGGCCGGCATGGCCGGAACGGCGCTTGCCGTTCTCGGAGCCGCTCTCGCGGCGCTGCTCGCCTGCATGGGAAGCGCAAAGGGCGTCGGAATGGTCGGCGAGGCGTCGATGGGACTTCTGACCGACGATCCGTCGAAGTTCGGCGGCACGCTGCTTTTGCAGGCGCTCCCGGGTACGCAGGGCATTTACGGCCTTGTCACCGCGTTCCTCGTTCTGTTTAAGATCGGCCTGTTCGGCGGACTTGTCGAGCTTACGGTGGCGCAGGGTCTGTTCTTCCTTTGCGCGTGCCTGCCGATCGCGATCGTCGGCTATTTCTCCGCGATCAAACAGGCGAGAGTCGCCGTTGCCGGCGTCAGCCTCATAGCGAAGCGCCCGGGCGAGGTCGCGAAGGCGATGACGTCGGCGGCGCTCGTCGAGACATACGCGATCTTCGCGCTTCTGATCTCGCTTCTCGCCGTTCTCTTCGCAAACGTAGGCTGACGGCACGCGAAAGGATGACCTGAACGCGGCTATGAAAGGACTTGACAGAATCATAGAAAGGATCGGGAGCGACGCCGACGCCGAATGCGCCGAAATGATGAGCGCGGCAAAGGCCGAGGCGGAGCGCATCCGCGCCGAATACGACGAGCGCATCTCGCAGATCGAATCGGATTTCGCGGACAGAACCGAGCATGAGGCCGAGGCGATCATCACGCGCGCGAAATCGTCGGCGTCCATGACGCGCCGAAACATTATTTCCGGCGCGCGCAGCCGCGGCGTCGACAAGGCGTTCGAGGAGGCGCTTGCGAAGCTTTATTCTCTCCCGCGCGACGAATACGCGTCGCTGCTCGTGGCGCTGTCTGCGTCGGCGGTCAAAAGCCATGTCGACCGCGCGGAGGAGAAGCGCGAACGCTACGGAGAGGACACGGGACACGTACAGTTCGAGATCGTGCTGAACGCCCGCGACCGCGAGGAATTGGGCGAGACCGTCGTGCTTGCGGTGAAAAACAACTATAAACGCGCCCTCGGCGCGGACGCCGTCCGCAGGATAATGCTGTCGGAATCGACGGCGAATATAGACGGCGGCGTCATCGTGAGAGCGGGACAGGTCGAGGAAAACTGCTCGTTTTCGCTTCTCGTCGATTCGCTGCACGACACTCTCGACCCGATCGTATATAAAACACTGTTCCCCGAAAATAGTTAAAAGCGCCGCCGCGCCCGATCGGGGATCAAAATCAAAACGGAAGGAACGCGGCGTCCTGCGATCCGCACGGATCAGCCGCACGGCGTAATGAATGAAATTCCCGCCTCTGGCAAAAAAAATTAAGCCGAAATATAAGGACGACGACTATCTGTACGCGACCGCGTATATAAAGTCCGTGGAGGATCGCGGACTTTCGCGGGAGACGGTGCGGAAAATGCTCGAGGCCGACGATGCCGACGCGGCGATCGAGATTCTGCGCGAGGCCGCGGGATCGCTCGACGCGGGCGCTGCCGCCGTCTCTGCCATGAACGCCGACGAGCTGATCGACGCGTTCGTAAACGCGTCGTTTAAGACTGTCGGCAATATCGTCCGCGACGTACACGTATTTGATTTTATGAAATACCAGTACGACTGCAACAATATCAAGACGGCGATAAAATGCGCGATCAAGGGAATAAAGGCCGACGGCCTTTATTTCGGATGCGGGACGGTCCCCGTCGCCGCATACGCGAAAATGACGTCCGAACACGATTATTCGGCGCTGCCCGGGAGCTTTGCGGCGTCTGCGGCAAGCGCCGCCGACGAATACGCCAAGACGGGCGATCCGCAGTCGATCGATCTTACGATCGACGGCGCGTCGTTTGAAATGACGACGGCGGGCGCGGATGCGTCGGGATCGAAGATACTGTCGGCGGCGACGCGCATGAGAGTCGACGCGACGAACGTCATAACGGCGATACGCATAATAAGGATGGACGCGCAGTCGCGGCGCGAGCTGCTCGAACGCGCGATCTATCCATACGGCTCGATAAAAAAAGAGGCGCTGATCGAGGCGTCCGACGAGAATGAGGCGAAGCTGCTTGCGGCGCTGCCCGAATTAGGACTGCCCGCGCGCTTTACGGACGGACTCGGCGTCGACGTGCCGCTGTCGGCGGCCGAACGGCTCGCAGACGAGGCGTATATATCATACGCCGCGGACGCAAAGCGGGTGACGTTCGGCGCGGAGGTGCCGTTCTTCTTCCTTGTCGAGCGCGAATACAACGCCAAAAACGCCCGCATCATCATAGCGGGCAAGCGCGCGGGAATGTCCGACGACGACATTGCCTCGCGCATCCGCGCGGTTTGACGCGCGAACGATCAAAACGAAACTGCAAAAAAGGAGCGCGGATGACGGCGCGCGGCCGGATGCGGACGCGCTGCGGATGATCATATGTATAAGATCGGAGTGATCGGCGAACGCGCGACAGTCGCGGGCTTCATAGCTCTCGGCTACACCGTCCACGAGGCCGAAACAGCCGCCGACGCGGCAAAAATACTGCATACGCTCGCTGGCGAGAACGGCGAGGACGGATACGCGATCATATTCGTGACCGAATCGCTTGCGAAACAGATCGGCGGCGACATCGCGAAATATGACGGCGCAGTTATGCCTGCCGTCACGATATTGCCGGACGGCGCCGGCGAGGACGGCGGATTGAGTTACGGCATGGAACGGATAAAGCGAAACGTCGAGGTTGCCGTCGGTGCGGACATCCTGTTCCGCGACTGACAATAATTTATAAAATGCGTGGTGATTGATATGACTGAGGGAAGAATCGTTAAGGTATCGGGACCGCTCGTCATCGCCGAGGGGATGCGCGAGGCGAATATGTTCGACGTCGTCAGAGTCGGCGAACAGAACCTGATCGGCGAGATAATAGAAATGCACGGCGACCGTGCGTCCATACAGGTATATGAGGAAACGGCCGGCATCGGACGCGGCGACCGCGTCGTATCGACGGGCGCGCCGCTTTCGGTCGAGCTTGGCCCGGGCATGATGGAGAATATCTACGACGGCATCCAGCGTCCGCTCGTAGCGATAAAGAATCAGGTCGGACCGAACATAACGCGCGGCATCGATCTGCCTGCGCTCGACAGGGAAAAGAAATGGTATTTCGAGGCGACGGCGAAGCGCGGCGACAGGATCACGGGCGGCGACGTCTACGGCATCGTCCGCGAAAACGAAGTCGTCGAGCATAAGATCATGGCGCCTCCCGGGACGCGCGGCAGGATCGAGGAGCTTTTGTCCGGCTACTATACTGTCACCGATACGATCGGCAAGCTTGATACGGACGAGGGCGAGGTTCCGATAACGCTGATGCAGAGGTGGCCGGTGCGAAAGGCGCGTCCGTATAAGGAAAAGCTGCCTCCGAACGAGCCGCTGATTACGGGTCAGAGAAACGTCGACTCGATGTTCCCCGTCGCGAAGGGCGGAACTGCCTGCATTCCCGGGCCGTTCGGCTCGGGCAAGACAGTCGTTCAGCATCAGCTTGCAAAATGGAGCGACGCCGATTTCGTCATCTATATCGGATGCGGCGAACGCGGCAACGAGATGACGGACGTTTTACAGGAATTCCCCGGGATCGCGGACCCGAAAACGGGATCGTCGCTGATGAAGCGCACGGTGCTTATCGCGAATACGTCCGATATGCCCGTCGCGGCGCGCGAGGCGTCCGTTTACACCGGCATCACGATCGCGGAATATCTGCGCGACATGGGCTGCTCCGTCGCCGTCATAGCCGACTCGACGTCGCGCTGGGCGGAGGCTCTGCGCGAAATGTCGGGACGTCTCGAGGAAATGCCGGGCGAGGAGGGCTATCCCGCATATCTGACGTCGCGACTCGCGCAGTTCTACGAGCGCGCCGGAATGGTCAAATGCATCGGCTCCGACGACAGGATCGGCGCGCTGACAGCGATCGGCGCCGTATCGCCCCCGGGCGGCGATATATCCGAGCCTGTATCGCAGGCGACGCTGCGCATCGTGAAGGTGTTCTGGGGACTCGATTCGGCGCTCGCTTACCGCCGTCATTTCCCCGCCATCAACTGGCTAAATTCGTATTCATTATATAAAGACAGACTCGCGCCGTGGTATGAGAAAAACATCGCCGCCGACTGGATGGATCAGATAACGGAGGCGATGAGGATACTGTCCGCCGAGGCGGAACTCGACGAGATCGTCAAGCTCGTCGGCATCGACGCTCTGTCCGCGTCCGACAGACTGACCCTCGACGTCGCACAGTCGGTGCGCGAGGATTTCTTACAGCAGGACGCGATGTCGCCCGACGATTCGTTCTGCCCGCCGGAAAAGCAGCACGATCTGCTCGGACTCATCCTCTATTTCCGCGACGCGGCGGCGTGCGCCATCGAGGGCGGCGCCGACATCGACGCGATATCGACGCTTCCCGTGCGCGAACGCATCGGACGTGCGAAATCGGCGCCGACGGCGGATTATAAGCGCGAATACGCAGAGATCAGAACCGAGATCGACGCGGAGCTTTCCGCGATCGGAGGTGGCAGATAATGTACAGAGAATATAGAACGATAGAAGAAGTCGCGGGTCCGCTGATGCTCGTGCGCGACGTCGACGGCGTCAAATACGACGAGCTTGGCGAGATCGTTATGCCCGACGGCGAGATCAGACGCTGCCGCGTCCTCGAGGTCAACGGCTCCGACGTACTCGTTCAGCTGTTCGAGGCGTCGTCGGGACTAAACCTCGAATATTCCAAGGTGCGCTTCACGGGTCACGGCGTTCAGCTGCCCGTGTCGCGCGAAATGCTCGGCCGCGTCTTCAACGGCATGGGCGAGCCTATCGACGACGGCGCGAAGATAATCCCCGAGGCTGTGCGCGACGTCAACGGCACGCCGATCAATCCGGCTGCGCGCAAATATCCGTCCGAATTCATACAGACAGGAGTTTCCACGATCGACGGACTGAACACGCTCGTAAGAGGACAAAAGCTGCCGATATTCTCCGGCTCCGGTCTGCCGCACGCGAATTTGGCGGCGCAGATCGCAAGACAGGCAAAGGTGCGCGGCACCGACGAGAAATTCGCCGTCGTGTTCGCCGCGATCGGCATCACGTTTGAGGAAGCGGATTTCTTCATCTCCGACTTCAAAAAGACGGGCGCGATCGACAGAACGGTGCTGTTCATCAATCTCGCGTCTGACGCCGCGATCGAGCGCATCACAACGCCGAAAATGGCGCTGACGGCGGCGGAATATCTCGCGTTCGACTGCAATATGCACGTCCTCGTCATAATGACGGACATCACAAACTACGCGGAAGCGCTGCGCGAGGTGTCAGCGGCGCGCAAGGAAGTGCCGGGACGCCGCGGTTACCCGGGCTATCTCTACACCGACCTCGCGACGATGTACGAACGCGCCGGCAGACGCGAGGGCAGCGACGGAAGCATCACGATGATCCCGATACTGACGATGCCCGAAGACGATAAGACGCACCCGATCCCCGATTTGACAGGCTACATCACGGAGGGGCAGATCATACTTTCGCGCGATATTTACAGAAAAGGCTATCTGCCGCCCGTCGACGTTCTGCCGTCGCTGTCGCGACTCAAGGACAAGGGCATCGGCGAGGGACGCACGAGAGAGGATCACTCCGGCACGATGAACCAGCTTTTCTCCGCATATGCGCGCGGCAAGGAAGCGAAGGAGCTGATGGTCGTCCTCGGCGAATCGGCGCTGACGCCGATCGACAGAATGTATGCGAAATTCGCCGACGAATTCGAGGCGAGATACGTAAATCAGGGCTTCTACGAGGACCGCACGATTGAACAGACGCTCGATCTCGGCTGGGAGCTGCTCCATATCCTGCCGAAATCGGAGATGAAGCGCATCAAACCGGCTATACTCGAAAAATACTGGTGAGACGAAAGGCAGGGTGAGGCACATTGCCGCAGATAAACGTAAATCCGACGCGCATGGAGCTGAAGAAGCTCAAGGGACGACTCACCACCGCGCGTCGGGGACATAAGCTCTTAAAGGACAAGCGCGACGAGCTGATGAAGCAGTTCTTGGACGTCGTGCGCGAGGAAAAGGCGCTGCGCGCGGAGCTGGAGGAACGGTTCTCGCGCGTCAAGGGCAGCTTTGCGGTCGCCTCGGCGACGATGAGCAAAAGCGTGCTGACGGAGTCGCTGCTGCTGCCAAGATCAGAGGGACGGCTGACAGTATCGGAGCAGAACGTGATGAGCGTGACGGTGCCGAAATTTGAGTACGAGCAGTCGAAGGCCGCCGAGGGCTGCGGCTACGGATTCGCGTATACGTCGGGCGAGCTTGACGCCGCAGTCGCGGAGCTGTCGGCTATGACGGCGGATCTTGTAAAGCTTGCGGAGCTTGAAAAATCAGCGCAGCTGATGGCGGCGGAGATCGAGCGCACGCGCAGGCGCGTCAACGCGCTCGAAAATATCATGATCCCGCAGTACGAGGAGACGATAAAATCGATCTCGATGAAATTGGACGAGAACGAGCGCGGCAATACGACGAGACTGATGAAGGTCAAGGACATGATGCTCGAGGCGCAGAGGAACCGTGAACGTGGATAAAAACGGCGTCAATAATCAAAATATCGGCGGCGAGCGCGGCAAGCTGCATACGGGGGAGCTTTATTTCCCCGAGGACGGGGAGATACTGTCCGAGCAGTTCGCGGCGCTCGAACTGCTTTACGACTACAACGCGACGCGTCCGCACGAACAGGCGCGCAGGGCGGAGCTTTTGCGTCAAATGTTCGCCGAGATCGGCGACGGCTGCTATATCGAGCCGCCGCTTTACGCGAACTGGGGCGGACGCCACGTCCACTTCGGCGATCACGTATACGCAAATTTCTCGCTGACGCTCGTCGACGACACTCACATCTACGTCGGCGACGGAGTTATGTTCGGGCCGAACGTCACCGTCGCGACGGCGGGTCATCCGATACTGCCGGAGCTGCGCGCGCGTGCGCTGCAATACAATATGCCGGTGCATATAGGCGATAACTGCTGGATCGGCGCGGGTGCGATAATACTGCCGGGCGTGACGATTGGGGAGAACGCCGTCATCGGCGCGGGCAGCGTCGTGACGCGCGACATCCCCGCGAACGTCGTCGCCGTAGGCAATCCGTGCCGCGTCATGCGCGAGATCGGCGAGCGCGACCGCGAATACTATTTCCGAGAGAGAAGGATAGACCCGAAGATATTTGAAAAATAAGCTGGCACAATGCGGCGGAGCCGCAGATCACGATAAAAAACGGAGGAACATATGCTTAAAACGAAGAATTACGAATTCTGGTTTCTGACGGGGTCGCAGGACCTCTACGGCGACGAGTGCTTGCGCATCGTGGCGGAGCATTCGCACAAGATCGTGGACGCGCTGAACGCGGGCGGCAGGATACCGTATCCCGTCGTGTGGAAGCCGACGCTGATCGACAGCGTGTCGATACGCGAAACGCTCGCGGCGGCCAACGCCGATCCGAACGTCGCCGGCTGCATCGTGTGGATGCACACGTTCTCGCCGGCGAAGATGTGGATACGCGGCTTCAACGAATACAGAAAGCCGCTTCTGCACCTGCACACGCAGTTCAACCGCGAGATTCCGTTCGACACGATCGACATGGATTTCATGAATCAGAACCAGTCCGCGCACGGTGACCGCGAATTCGCGCATATGCTGACGCGGATGGGGACGAAGCGCAAGACCGTGTCGGGGTACTGGGCCGACGCGGATACGCAGGATCGCATAGCGGAATGGACGCGCACCGCGATCGGCGCGCTCGAATCGCGTTCGATGCGGATTCTGCGCGTCGGCGACAATATGCGCGACGTCTCCGTGACGGAGGGCGACAAGGTCGAAGCCGAGCAGGTGTTCGGCTGGGAGATCGACGCGTACAACATCACCGACGTGGACGAATACGTGCGCGCGGTGCCGGAAAACGAGGTCAACGCGCTGACGGACGAATACTACGACACATACGATCTGATCTATGACGGACGCGATCCCGCCGAATTCCGCGCGCACGTCGCGGAGCAGGCGAAGATCGAGATCGGCTTCCGCAATTTTGTCGAGGAACACAATTATCACGCCGTTGTGACGAGCTTCCAGATGCTGGCGGGGCTGCGTCAGCTCCCGGGACTCGCGATGCAGCGCATGATGCAGGACGGCTACGGCTTCGGCGCGGAGGGCGACTGGAAAACGGCGGGCGTCGTGCGTCTGTTCAAGCTTATGACGGCGGGCAAAAAGGATGCGATGGGAACGTCGTTCATGGAGGATTACACATACGATCTGACGCCAGGGCGCGAGGCGATACTCGAGGCGCATATGCTCGAGGTCTGCCCGACGATCGCGTCGGCGAAGCCCGCGATCCGCGTATGCCCGCTTTCGATGGGAAATCGCGAGGACCCTGCGCGCCTCGTGTTCACGGCGAAGCCGGGACGCGGCGTCGCCTGCTCGCTCGTCGATCTCGGCACGCGCTTCCGTATGATAATAAACGAAGTCGAATGCATTCCGCAGGATAAGGCGATGCCGAATCTGCCGGTCGCCTCCGCTTTGTGGCGCACGCTTCCCGACTTCAAGACGGGTACCGAGGGCTGGCTCACCTGCGGCGGCGCGCATCATACCGCGTTCACCTATGACCTCACTCGCGAAAACGTCGTCGATCTCTGCGACTACTTCGGCATCGAGAGTGTCGTCATCGGCGAGGGCACCACAATGGAATCCCTCAAACGCGAGCTCATGATAGGCGAAGTGTATTATAAGTAAATTTCAAGGGGGGAAGAAAACTTCTTGAAAGAAGTTTTCTTCCCCCCCTAACCCCCCATTTTTCAAGAACTTTTATTACAAGTTTTATTTTTTGCCAAAGTGAATATAACAGCCATCTTCAGGGCGGACTTAAGATAAACACTATTTAGTCCGCTTTTGGAAGGGGAGGGGGAACCTTTTACAAAAAGGTTCTCCCAAAATGTAAAGAGGTTTTCCCTACCCCCTATTTTTCAAGAACTTTTATTACAAGTTTATTTTTAGCCAAAGCGAATATAACGGCCATCTTCAGGGCGGACTTAAGATAAACACGATTTGGTCCGCTTTTGGAAGGGGAGGGGGAACCTTTTACAAAAAGGTTCTCCCAAAATGTAAAGAGGTTTTCCCTAACCCCCTATTTTTCAAAAACTTTCCTATCTCAAACCACACATACGTTTATGACCGTAAACAAAAAGATACGGCGCCGAAATCGGACGAGGATCGCGATCGCGGTGCTTATAACTATCGTACTCATATTGACGGCGGCGCTTACGGCGACGCTTTTTGTCGTCGACAAGCTGAATAAAAACAATCTCTTTATCAAAAGCGTTCTCGTCGACAACAATTATTTTCTCTCCCTCAACGACGACCGCGGCAATGAGGGCGAAAACGCCGAATATCCGGCCGACGTGAGCGACAGGGCATACGCGGTGGAGAGCCTCATGGAGGCCGTCGGCAAGATCGACGCGCTCCGCACCCCACTCGGATATCTGACGCTCGATTACGCGACCGGCAACGTAACGTATGACTACAATAAAATAAACACGGAGCAATTTCTGACGGATACGGTCGAATACGAATATCCGTTCGTCTCAGAAGCCGGAGACGACTCGTGGGAATACACAGCATCCCCCCTCGACGGCGCAATCTCGGCTCTTTCCGGATTTTTCTCATACGCTGCCGACATATACGACAGGCTTCCTAAAGAAGATTTTATCGCGGAGATGAAATCGGACTTTCTCTTTATGCTCGGGACCGAGCTGCCTGATTTTAACCCCGTAAGACAGCGCAGCGTATGCATCGACGTGCCGTACATTTCGCAGGAGGGCAGACTGCCGAACGGATGCGAATCCGTGTCGGCGACGATGCTTCTGCAATACTGCGGATTTGATATCGAGCCTGAGACGTTCGTCGACGAATATCTCGACTGCGAGCCTGTCACGATAAAGTGGGGGTGCAGGTACGGGCCGAATCCGAAGCTGCATTACGCGGGCGATCCGTATTCAAAAAACGACGGTTACGGCTGCTTTTCGCCCGTCATCGTCCGCGCGCTGAACAAATACCTGTCGGGGACGGATTACTCGGCGAAAAATGTGTCGGGACTGTCGCTCAATATGCTGAAGACGCAGTACATAGACCGCGGAATTCCCGTCGCGGTATGGGTTACGGTCGGGATGGAGGAGATCGACAGGATCGTTCTCTGGCAGTCGACGGACGGCGGCGAGAGCTTCATGTATCCGGCGAACGAACACTGCATGGTGTTCGTCGGCTACGACGAAGCCGAGGACGTCTACATCTTCGCCGACCCTTACGGCTCAAACGGCGTCGTCAGATACGGCGTCGACGAGTCCGTACTCGCGTACAATTCGCTCAATATGCAGGCGGTCGCGATAATGAAGCGCGGCGGGAAGTGAAGCATCTCAAAACTGCGGCGCCGAACACTGTTCGGCGCCGCAGCTCTTTTTAATTTGCGTTTTCTTCGACGAGGTTATTGACCCATTTTTTGCTCTTGATGAGGATGAATCCGAGGACGGCTTTGATCAGGTTCAAACCTTCGACGAGAATGAACATTTCCACGACTGGCAGCGATGTGAACCGCGACAGCACAAACGCGAGCGGCACGCACAGGCACCAGACGAATCCGCTGTCGAAGATGAATGTTATGACCGTTTTGCCGCCGGAGCGCAAGGTGAAATAAGACGAATTGACGAACGCGTTCAGCGGCATCATCACGGCGCTGACGACGAGCAGCCGCGACGCGAGATTTTTCACGACGTCGGTGGTGTTGTAGATTCGCGGGATGAACGGCGCGAGCGCCGCCATAACGACGCCGACGGCGGCGGACAGCACGACGGCGAACGCGATCAGCTTCACGTTTTCGTCGACGGCGCGGTCAAGCTCGCCCGCGCCGAGAAGCTGCCCGATCATGATCGAGACAGTCGTTCCCATCGCCATGAACGCGCAGAAGAACAGATTCGACACGGTCGAGGATATGTTCAGCGCCGACACGACCTCGAGTCCGCGTTGCGAATAGCATTGATTTAGAACAGTCATGCCGCTCGCCCACAAAACCTCGTTGAGAAGGAGCGGCGCGCCGATGACGGCGATCTGCCCGAGCAGCGCGCGCGGGACGCGCATCGAACGGTAAACGCCCTTGATATAAGGATTGCGCTCGCGGTGGATATGTGTCCAAATCGCCACGATGGCGCATTCCGTATATCGCGCGATCACGGTCGCGATCGCGGCGCCGACGACGCCCATCGCGGGGATATGAAGCGGCTCGACGCCGAAGATGAAAATGTAATTGAACACGAGATTGACGACGACGGCAGCGATGCCGGCCTTCATCGGCAGCATCGTTTCGCCGACCTCGCGCAGCGTGCTTGCATAAACCTGCGACAGCGCGAACGGCAACAGCTCCCACATCATGACGCCGAGATAATCGACGCCGTACCCGAGCGTCGCGGCGAGATCGAGATTTTCCTCGCCCTCGTGAAGGAACAGCGAGATCAGATCGCCGCCGAAAAACGCAAGAATGACGGCGAAAACGGCCACCGACGCCGTGCCGATGTAGAGCTTGACGCGGAACGTGTCGCGGATGCCGGCGTTGTCGCCCTTGCCGTAAAACTGCGCCGTGAATATACCGGCTCCGGCCAGACCGCCGAAAATGCAGAGGTTGAAGACGAACAATATCTGATTCACGATCGCGACGCCCGACATCGGCTCCGTGCCGACCTGACCGACCATTACATTGTCGAGCAGACTTACGAAATTTGTTATGACGTTCTGGACGAGAACGGGCGTCATAACGGCGAACAGCCGGCGATAAAACGTTTTATCGCCGACGAATTTTTTTAACAGCATACGGACTCCGTAAATGCAAAAATTAAAATGCAAACAGATTGGCGCACATATTATACACGATATCGCGCGCGTTTGCAACAGCGTAACTGCGCGCGCGGAAAATTTTCCGTTTTCAAACTTTTGAAAAGTTTAAGCTTGAGCTAAATTACTCTTTTCGCCAAAAGACTGTCCGGGATGAGGACCCTTTCTTCAAAAGAACAACGCGCGTTCGCTGTGTGCGAACAGCTCATCGCAAGGCGATTGCTTTTATCGTCCAAGCGCCAACAACGCACGAACAAATCAAATATCCAAGAAAAAACAATGCGCTCACATTTGAGGGTTGGACTTAGGGATTTACAGAAACAAATAAATTTAGGCCGACCTTCTTCAAGCGGGAAAAAAGAAAAGCGACCATGCAAGAGCAGAAATGTTCCTGCATGGTCGCTTTTCTTTATGCACAAATTAAACAATAACCAGCGGTTATGTTTGTCTACATTATTCTGGAAATCCGCTTGATATATTTACGGTTTAGAGCGAATATGTCACTACCAAATTCAAAGGAGGACATCACCATGACAATCAACTACAACGTGACGGGCAGCGAGAGAAAGCGGTTGGCGGACTGCATCGCCAGGTTCCTCGGCTGCGAAAAGGAATACCTCGGCGCTCCCGGCTTCGCCTATCAGGTGGGCTATATCGAGGTGAGCAAGGATGGCACAATCACTTTTGATGACAGGGCCGACAGCGAGGAGGTCGAGACGCTCCTTGAGGAACTTGAAAAAGAGGGTTTTCACGCCGAGACATCCGCTGCGCAGGAGGCGCCTTTGGGGCTGACGATCAGCCTGCCGCTTGACAAAGCAAATGTGGGAAACCTTACGAATCTGTTGGACGCAAAAGGTGCGCTCATTAAAAAGGCGCTGTGCATTGACAGCCTGCCGATTGAAATCACAGAAGAGACCATCGCTTTTCCATGGTTTGAGCATGTGCCGGAGCCAGATGAGGCGGATGCCTATACCCGGCTGATTGCCACCATGTGCAAAATGAGCAGGGAACAAAAGCGAATCAGCCCAAAGACCACAGAGCCGGATAACGAGAAATATGCGTTCCGCTGTTTCCTGCTACGGCTGGGGTTCATCGGGAAGGAGTACAAGGCCGCGCGAAAAATCCTGCTCCGCAATCTTTCCGGCAACAGCGCATGGAAGGGAGGTGCGCCAAGTGCTGAATAAAGATGTACTGGAGCGGTTACGCCAGGAATACCCGGTTGGCTGCCGTGTAGAACTGCTGCAGATGGACGATGCGACCGCGCCGCCTGTCGGCACCACGGGAACAGTCATCGGAATTGATTCGACAGGCTCAATTATGGTTAATTGGAGCAATGGTTCCGGCCTGAATGTCCTTTACGGCATCGACCGTGCGAGAAAGGTGGCGGAGGCCGATGACTGACATTGTTCGAGAGCAGATGCTCGCCATCCGGGATAGCGGACGCACAAATATGTTTGACACGAACGTGGTACAGCGGCTGGCCTACGAAAACGGATATTATGAACTGGTCTGTTATATCGAGGAACACCGCCGGGAATATGTGCATTTCATAATAACTGGGGAAACGGATTAAAAGGGACAGCCGCACAGGGGGGGGTAACGCCCCATGCGGCTGTTCATCTTATAAGTCCTTGAACATCTCCACGAACTTATCTATCGTATACGCTCCGTCCAATCCAAGTTCTTTGTCTTTGAACACCATAAAATATCTGTACAAACGTCCGGCCAGTGACTGCCACTTGCGGCCAAGTTTCAGCTTTGTCTTGCTGTCATCGCCATCCAGATAATCGCCCTTTGCCTCAATCAATACGATTCTCCCGGATTTGGTTCTTACAATGAAATCGGGGTAGTGGTTAATATAACCATTGAGGCGGAATCCTTTTTTCTCTATATCCCTGTGCCACCACAGAACATTTTCCTGTGAAGCTATAACATCAAGCAGCTGGCGCTCAAAATTGTTCATATCGTTTTTCTCTGCGACATAGAGCGAGTGAGGAATAGAATCGATTGTATCGGCAGGCGTGATAACCGCAGGAAACGAATAACTGTCGCGGCACATAATTTTCCCGCTGTCTACCCATTTGTCAAACTGCTTTTCCCGATACGCATCCTCCAGCTTTTCAATCTTGTCCTGAATCTTCTTTGCGTACACAGGCAGAGAAGTTTCCATAGCGGTCAATTCATCCTCTGTCATATTGGATACGACACGCCGTACATAATCCGCGATTTCCCCGGCAGCATAGCGGTTGTTACGGTTAATGATCCCACAAATGTTATCGATGCACGTTTTAACCTTTTTCTCCTGTGGGAGACGGGCAAGATATTCTCTCAGGTATTCACTGTCTTTTTTAGAGACTCGTATATATTTAGGGACGGCATCTCCCTGCTCCTGCAAATCTACACGGTACATTTCTCCGGTTGGTAGCTCAAAGCTGATATCCGCATCCTGCCCGGACAGAGAGAATCCCTTAGACAGATTCTCCGGCTCAAGCAGATTAAATGCGTCACCGAAAAGGTCAGGAGACGTCTCAAGAAAGAACTGTGGGATATGTACCGTCTCGGCATCTGTTTTATATTGTGGCTGTATTCCATTCTGCGTAAGCATACTGCCGAGTTCGCCTCCTACAAATCCCTCCGATTCGCTCTCATCAGATTCCCGCTCATATTCCGATGACTGGCTTTCCGCCTGATGGATCATATGATTCACAGTCTCATTAGCGCCGCCTGATTCAGCGGATGTCCGCAGGTGTTCTTTGATATCTTCAGCGGAAACATCGTCAAAATCCTCTGTTCCTGTCTCGCTTTGGGGATTTGACGCATCATCGTCTGCCTGATCATTGAAATAATCAGAAACATTCTGCTGTTCGCCTGTCGGCGTATCGGCATTGTTTTCCTGCACATCTGCCCCTGTGGGGACGGTTTCGCCAATACGGTAGTCCTTTCTGCTGAATCCGGCTTGATTGAGACCCGATACCACACTTTCAAGCGTGGTGTGAAAATCATTGGAACAGGTCAGCACATAGGAGGTGTTCAACAGCGCCGATGTATGCTTTTTCGTATACGGCTGACGCAGGATTCTGCCGACAATCTGCTCCACATCAACTTTTGACGTCTTATTCGCAAGAGACGCCAGAATATAGGCAAACGGGCAGTCCCATCCTTCTTTCAGGGCGTTAACCGTAATGATATATCGGATTTTGCAATTCCGGCTCATCAGATCGGTGTCTTTCAAGTCATCGACATCTGATGTTTTGATGGCAATTTCTTCTTCTGCCACGCCGATATCTACAAGCTTTTGCTTTATTCTGTCAAAGGTCTCGTTATCCTTGCCCTTGATATTGGGCTGCGCCTGAAACAGTACGATAGGGCGGATGTACTCTCCTCCGGCGGCTTCTTCCTCCCGCGCCTGTTTTTCAATGCTGCCGCGAAGCTGGATAGCGTCCTGTATAACGCTCTGCAAAGACGTGCGGTTAAATACAACGACCGGGAGCTTCACCATGTTTTCTTTCTTAAGCTCACGGGCGTCCACATAAGACAGAATGTTGCTGTTCTCACGTGGAGTAGCCGTCAAATCGAGAATAAAGGACGGATTCAGATTGTTCAGCATCTCCACACTGAGGTCAGATCCGGCGTTATGGCTTTCATCCACCACAGTTACCGGGGAAAGCTGGCGCAACACCTGAATCAGAGCGGTATCCGGCGTGTCGGCGAGAAGAATATCTCTGGCTTTGAAATAGTCCGCAAAGCGCAAAAGATTGCCGTTTTCCTGATAAACCTTGCGGACATCCTTCTTCTTGCTGTCAATACGCAGAGAACCGTAGCTTAACACACATACAGTCAGCATCTCCCGGACGGTATCGGGAGAAAAATTCTGTCCGTTTAACAGTTGCTCTTTTGTATATACCCCAACTTTGCCGGAGAAATCCATATCCAGCTTCTGCCGATACGGGTGGGAGGTGTTCGACAGGGTGTGGATCGTCTGCCTGAGAATGGGATCGGACGGAACAAGCCAGACCACGACTTTCGGTTTATCAAGAGGCATCGCGTCATAGATGCGCTTTATGGCGGAGCACGCCATGAAGGTTTTGCCACCCCCGGTCGGGACCTTCATGCAGACATGAGGCACGCCCGGAATGTTATCTTTATAGGACGGCACGCCGCCAAAGCCGACATTGATGTCCTGCCGGAACCAATACTCCCGCCATGCGGAGATAAGGTTTTCGCAACGATTCAGACAGGCCATATACGAGGACAGGTTGTCCATGACTTTTTTCTGGTAATTCTTTAACTCCATGATAATCTGCCTCCTTAAAGCCTCGATATGTCGCGAGGGATTTTCTTGAATGTGATGTGGTATTGTTCAAGTTCACGGTCGCTCAGCGTACACAGGTCGGCATAGATCACGTAGCCTGTGGATTTGGTTTTGACGGTATGCAGAAAGTCCCGGTCAAGTGTGGTCAGGCTGTCCTTCTGATAGTAAAAATAGTATGCGTTTCCGGCGTGCTGGCCGAGGAAGTACGGCTCATCCGCTTTGCTGGGCGCTATTTTCTGCTTTGTCTCCGTGAAAAACACATATTCACGGATTTTATCCACTCCGACCGTTTCATTGAGCAAACCGTCTTTCAGCAGAGGTTCTCCGAGTTCGTAATAGCTGAAACTGCCGGGAATCCCCGGTTCCTGATCTTTCGCTTTCTTTATTGCCACTACACGTAAATGCCCATCTTCGATTTTAGGCTGTTTGACAGTTGAGTATTCACCACTATCCTTTGCTTCTTTGACAGTGCAATTTGCCCGGTCAAGTATCTCTGCGCCTTTTGACAGATTCTTTGCTGTTATCTCTTCGTCATACAGAACGGATTCCTCGTCTCTGGAATATCCGGTGATGACACGTTTTATCCGCTCTGCTGTTATGCTGTCAGCATAGTCCATCATTTCGATGAGAATAAATTTTCGATTGCCATTATCTATTTTATTAAGGCAAATAGTGGCCTGCGCTGTTGTTCCTGTGCCAGCGAACGAATCAAGGATAATTGAATTTGAATCTGTACAAACAGATATTAAATACTGTATTAATCCAACAGGCTTTACAGTATCAAATCCATGACCTGATCCAATAATACTATTTAACTCTGTTTTTCCTGATTCAGCGGTACCACTTATTTCTGAATCAATAAGCGTATACAATGGAGTTACAACACTCTCATTATCCTGTTCATATATTTTTTCCATAGGGCTACCGTCAGCGGTGAAAAGCAAGCGATGATTGTTCCACAATCCTTGTATTGTATCAATTCCAGCCTTCCACCTTTTATCAGCAGGCGGAGTATATCCTGCGACCTCAAAACGCATAGTTTCTCTTTGGTACGTTCCAAAATTAGATGTAAGTATGGTTGATGTTCTAAATTTACCAAATTCATCCTCGTTAGGATAGGAGTAATCATCTTCTTTTTCACCGACATTGAAAACCCTATTTTTATCCTGTGTGTACATAATAATATACTCTGAAACTTTTTGCGGACGGAATTTGGCATTTCCCGCATTTGTAGGTTTGGAACGCGACTTCCAGACAAAAACAGCGTTAGGATTTCCAAAAACTTCTTTAACTAACAACAAAAGATTTGCTAATTCATCATCGCCAATTGACACAAAGAATACGCCATTAGGTGCCAACAGCCGCTTTAATAGACGCATACGCGGGTACATCATACAAAGCCATTTATCATGCCGGGACAGGTCTTCACCTTCAGCGCCGACTACAGCGCCAAGCCATTTTCGCATAATGGGATCATCTACTTTGTCGTTATAAATCCAATCATTTCCTGTGGCATATGGAGGATCTATGTAGATACAATCAATGCGACCTTCGTACTGCGGCAGGAGGCTTTTCAGGGCAAGCAGATTATCCCCATGGATGATCATGTTCTCGCTGCCGTTATCCTCTTCATGCTGTCCGCTTTCATCAAAACTGTATTTCCGGTCGAGAACATGATAAGGCACATCCAGATGATGGTTCACGACCTTGCTCTTTCCAATCCATTCCAATGTTGGCATGATGTGATTCTCCTTTTATATAGGTAGGCTGTCTCCGCCGCAGGGGGCGGTAATATCTCCACAGCTTTTCTTCCCAAAGACCGGCGCCCCCTCAAACGCAAATTTTCGCGGA
>CANRFY010000027.1 GCA_947630015.1 uncultured Clostridia bacterium | reverse complement strand
ATGTTTAGGCTGGAAATCTCCTGAGGAAGTTTTTTTCAACAAATCGTTGCACTTCACTTGACAATCTGAGTCAAAAAATCGGAATTTTATGCGATTTACCTGAAAATCCCCGCCCTCCCCTGAAGATACTCACGACTATGCGGACAAAATCGGCGGCGGACGGGTTGACACGGGCGACGCGTTGATATATAATGTAAATTGAATTATTATTATGAAATTCGGTGCGGCACATGAAAAATCGCAAAAAGCAGTCCCGCGCGCTCCTGTATGCAGGACGCGCCGGCCTTATTATATTGACGCTGCTTATAGCGCTCGTGATCGCGCTTTACTGCGTCATGCTCGTACTCGCGAAGGGGCCGTCTCCGACGGCGCGCGATCTTTTCGTGCGCAGCGTTATGGAGACGTCGGCGGCGAAATTCCTCGCGCGGATGTATTTTTCCGAGGCTGAGATAAACGAAATCCTCGATCTTGACGACGGCTCCGACGCAGACCGCACGAACGCCGATCTGATCAATATTCAAAACGGCGGCAGTCAAAGCGGCGATAAGGATGAAAAGCCTCCGTTTATGCAGGGCGTCGAAACCGAGCCTCCCGTCGATACGGGTACGCCCGATACGCCGCCGTCCACGGGCGGCGACCCCGTCGATCCGAACGATCCCGACGGCGACGGCGTCGAAATCTACGACGTCGACGGCGATACCTATAACGGGAAAATGATCGTCGTCCGCGATCCGTCGCGCGTCGTCGTCGGCACGCTTCCCGAATACGGAAGCGGCCATTCGGGCAAGACGCTGCGCAAATTCATCGAGGATTACGGCGCCGTCGGCGGCATCAACGCGGGCGGATTCCTCGACGAGGGCGGCAACGGCTCGGGCGCCGATCCCGACGGGATCGTGATCCGCGGCGGGCAGATCGTATACGGCAGCGCCGACACGTTTTACAAATGCGTGATCGGCTTTGACAAAAATCACATCCTCCACGTCGGCAATATGACGGGCGCGCAGGCGCTCGCCGACGGCATCGTCGACGGGCTGAGCTTCGAGGGCGGTCCGCTTCTCGTCGTCAACGGCGTGCCGGAGACGACGCGCCGCAAGCTCAACGGCGGACTTAATCCGCGCACCGCGATCGGTCAGCGCGCCGACGGCGCGATACTGCTGCTCGTCATCAACGGCCGTCAGGCCGATTCGCTCGGCGCGACGCACGCCGATACGTGCAATATAATGGCGTCGTTCGGCGCCGTCAACGCCGCGAATCTCGACGGCGGATCGTCGTCGCTCCTCATCTATAACGGCGAAACGCTGACGCGCAGCGCCTACTTCTTCGGCGAGCGGAAGCTGCCGGACGTATTTCTCATAATGCCCGAATCATAAGGGGGTAACATGGACGAGCTTAATGAAAGGCGGATCAAAAATCCGTACCGCAAAAAGAGTCCTCGCGGCTTCAGGCTCGGATACGCAATATTCTGCGCCGCTCTTTTGGCGCTGATCGTCGTCGGGATCGCAATATTTTACGATTTTATCCGCGTTTATGAGAGCTGTCTGCCAGAGCATATCGCGGAGGAATATATAAACGGACTCGACGGGGCCGCGTTCTCGTCGCTGATCTCCGAAAAGCTGGCCGAGTCCGGCTCCGGATTTGAGACTCCCGACGCCGTAGGCAAAACAGTCGCGTCTGCGCTCGGCGAGGGCGTGACGTTCACCGAGGCCATAGGCGAGGGCAGCGGCGTCTACGACGTCTACTGCGGCGGCAGATTCATGAAGCTGACGCTGTCGCCGTCAAAAAAAATGAGGTACGGATTCTCGCGCTACGAGATCGCGTCCGCCGAAATTTACGACGAATGGTTCGACGCGCGCGTCACCGACGTGACCGTCGTCGTGCCGTCGTCCGCATCGCTGTCGCTGAACGGCGTCGAGGTTGGCGGCGACCGTCTGACGGGCATGACATACGACAGCGCGTCGCTGTCCGAATTCGAGCGGGACGGTCATTCGCTCTCCGAATACAAGATCGAAAACGTATTCGGCGACGTCGACGTCACGGCCGTCTATGGCGGCGAGCCGCTTTTGATCTCGTATCTCGGCGGCATTTACTATTCCGACTACGATCTTTCGTCGCGCGCCGATTATACGCTCAAGGCTCCCGCGGACGCCGTCGTGACGCTGAACGGCGTCGAGGTCGGCGGCTCATATATAACGGGGACGGAGCGCGTCGGCGGCGTCGAATCGGAATTCGAGCCTGACGCGACGCCGGAGCTTTCGATCTACACGATCCCGAAGCTTTGCGCGTCCCCGAGCGTTTCCGTCACACTCGGCGGCGAGACGCTGACGCCGGACGAGTCGGGCGATCGATCCTCGTTTTATTCTTATCCCGATTCGTACAGGCGGCGCTACACGGTTCGCGTGCCTGTCGGCGCGGAGCTTTTCTGCAACGGATTTGCCGTAGGCGAAAAATATCTGCTTGACGGCGGCGACGGCGTATACGAGCTTCCCGACGGCGCATCGGGCGTATCCCCGACGGCACGGTACAGGACATACGAGATCGGCTTATATAACGATCCCGTTTTCACCCTCGACGACGCGCACAAGAACGCCGCCGCGGATCACGCCGACGGCTCGTTCGAGTACACGTTTTATGCCGTGCCGAGCGCGGCCGAGGCCGCGTCCGTGACGGATGCAGCCGAGAATTTCACGCGGCTGTTCGTCAAGTATTCATACGAGGGAACGAAATACACGCAGCAGAATTTCGACAATGTGATGGCGCACGTCGTCGCCGGCTCCGCCGCCGACAAGATCATCACCCCGACGCTGTCCTCGATGATATACAACAGCAATTTCAAGGTTGACAAGCTCGAGATGACAGTGCGCGACATCGCGAAATTCTCCGACGACTGTATGGCGCTCAAGGTCGATTTCAAGTCCCACGGCACATATTATAAGTACGAGAAATCCGGCGACGGCACATACGTCATGGTCTGGGTCAAAAGGGGCGGCGAATGGATGCTGTCAGGGTTTAAGATGTGAGGGAGGCGCCTCATTGTCTAAAAGCTTGAAAACGTTTTAGATTTATCGATATTTCTCATTTCGCAAAATACGCATTTGGGATGAGGACCCTTTCTTCAAAAGAAAGGGTCCTCCCCCGTACCCCCTCTCCAAAAGAACAACGCGCGTTTACTTATTTCACGAGATGAGCTTCTTTTCTTTAAAAAGAAAAGAACCTCCCTCGCGCACCCTCAAGAAAAGAAACGCATCGCCCGCTTGCGTGGCGAAAGGCAAGCTATCGCCGGTTGCCCTACTCAACCTACGCCCACCAAAGCAAACCTGTTGTTTCCCTTTGTGCATCCCCTTTGTTCGCATCACGCGAGGATAATCTGACGCAATCATTATCGATTACCCACGACGCTGACGCCTTAATATCGACCCGTCCGCGACGCAGCCCTAACGCTTTTGCCAATACAACCCCGCGTTCGCACTGACATAAACCCTCACGGATGCACGATATTGCGCGCCAACCGGTGCGAACCGTCTTGTATCTCATTGTGAATCGGAGCTGTTCGCACGACACGAGCGGAATCTGGCGCTGTCAGGAATCGATTAACCAAGACAGAATAAACTCGATCTCGACCCGCCGCGCGGAGGCACGAAAGTTTTTGTTGACATCTCATCGCGGTTTACGCCCCAAGCAATTCTTTCCGCCGATTGAATAACATCGATGCCACACGGGAGCCTCTTTCGGGATCGTTAAGGGCCTCTTTCTTGCGAGAAAGAGGCCCTTAACATAATTTAAAAACTTTATAAAGTTTGCAGAAAAGAAATGATAGGATTGCAAAGGCTCATCCTTTGCCCGCGCGTCTCTTTGCCGGCCAGCAAAGAGACCCTTAACTCTTTTTTACTTTTGCAAAAGTTATAGATGAGGAATGGCGAGTACCGCGAAAGAGAAAATTTGATCTAAACCTTTACAAAAGTTTCACCTTAGAATCGGCGAGCCTCGCAAAGGCTCACCCTTTGATTGCGGGGCATCGGGGCTTTGCCCCGCCACTCCTTCCTTTCACGACTGCGCGCGCTTTTGAATACAATACTATAAAGCGCGAGAGGCGCAATTCAAGGAGGAATTGAAATGGACAATACCCCAACCGTAATCGGCGAGGCTCCGGCCGGATTCGACGGCGTCGGTTATCTCATCGTGCGCGTATTCACCGCGCGCGGCGCGATCCCGATCCCGAACGCGCTCGTCACCGTCGCCTACGCCGACGCCGCCATGCCGTCCCCATACGCCGTGATTACGACGGACAAAAGCGGACGCACTCCAAAAATCGCGATGCCGACGCCTCCGGCGTCGCTGTCGCTGACTCCGTCCGGCGACGGAACTGCGCGCCCGTATACGGAGCCGTTCGCGCTCTACAACGTCAAGATCGAACGCGAAGGCTTTTACGCCGTCACCGACGTCAACGTCCGCATCTTCGCCGGCATCACCGCGATACAGGACGCCGATCTCGTCCCGCGCGCAGAATCGCTGCCGCAAAGCTACATCCGCGACGATTCCGTCTACATCGACGAGAGCATGGAGGATCAGCTGTGAACGACGCGCCGAGCCTCAATCTTCCATTCATCCCCGAAACTATCACGGTGCATCTCGGCGCGCCGACCGAGGACGCAGGAAACATAACGGTCGATTTCCCGTCGTACATAAAAAATTCGGCGTCGAGCGAGATATACCCGACATGGCCGGATTCGTCGCTCCGCGCCAATATATACGCGATCATATCGTTCGCCCTCAACCGCGTCTACACGCAGTATTACCCGAGCCGCGGCTACGATTTCGACATAACGAACAGCACCGCGTTCGATCAATCGTTCGTCCCGGGACGGGACATATTTGAAAATATCGGCGAGATCGTCGACGAAATCTTCAACAGCTACGTGAGACGCGTCGGCACCGTCGAGCCGTATTTCACCCAGTATTGCAACGGCACGACTGTTACGTGCGGCGGGCTTTCACAGTGGGGGACCGTCGAGCTTGCGAATCAGGGCTATTCGCCGATCGAGATTCTGCGCTATTATTACGGCGACAACATCGAGATCGTCGTCGACGTGCCTGTCATGGGTACGGAGGATCTGACGCCCGGGGTGATTTTGCGGTTCGGCAGCACCGGCAACGAGGTGACGCAGATCCAGATGCGCCTGAACAGGATATCGAAAAATTACCCCGCCATACCGAAGATATCGCCCGTCGACGGCATATTCGCCGAGGAGACGGACGCCGCCGTGCGCGCGTTTCAGTCGATATTCAACCTGACCGTCGACGGCCTTGTCGGCAACGCGACATGGTACGCGATCCAGCGCGTCTACGCCGCTGTCAAGCGGCTGAACGATCTCGCATCAGAGGGACTGACGCCAGAGGAGGTGACGAATCTGTTCACGCAGACGCTTATGGAGGGGTCGCGCGGGCGCGGCGTTTACGAGCTGCAATATTTTTTGAATTTCATCGCGAATTACAACGCGTCCGTCCCGTATATCGAAACAGACGGCATCTTCGGGCCTAAAACGCGCGCCGCGGTCGAGGCGGCGCAGGCGCTGTACGGTCTGCCCGTGACAGGCGTCGTCGACGTCGAGACGTGGGACTACATATACCGCGCGTACCGCGGCATTATAGAATCGCTGCCATCAGATTATTTCGACGGCGTGACGCGCCCGTACCCGGGCTATCCGCTGCGGATCGGGATGCGCGTCGAGCCTGTGCGGTATTTGCAGGAATATCTGCGCCTCATCGCGACTGTATATCCCGATATCCCGTCGCCGGAGGTGACGGGTACGTTCGATACGACGACGCGCGACGCCGTCGAGGATATACAGGCGCGGTTCGGACTCGACGTGACCGGCGTCGTTTCAAGCGCCACATGGAACACGATCGCGTCGCTGTACCGCGATATCTACGACGGGGCGCAGGCCTCCGGCACGCAGTCGCCGGGCGGGACGCTATATAATTCTTGAGGTGCATTATGGCAGACGGAATCTACTACGACATAAACAGCGAGCCGGACAGAGTCCGCGCGTTTCAGAAAATGCTGCGCGCCGTATCGCTCGCGAGCGGCACGCTGCCGCCCGTCGCCGTCGACGGCGTCTACGGCGACGGAATGGAGGCTGCGGTGAGACAGTATCAGGCAGAGAAGCGGCTGCCCATCACGGGCGTCGTCGATCCCGATACGTGGCGGGCCGTCGAGGCCGATTATGACAAATACGGCGCCGAGACGTCGGCGCCGCTCGGGATCGCGCCGTTCCCGAATCTGTGCGGATACAGGATCATATGCGGCGAGCGGAGCAATCTCGTGCTGATTTTGCAGATAATGCTCGAGGCGCTGTGCGCCGTCTACGACGAATTCGGCACGATACCGCTGACCGGCATATACGATACGCGCACGACGCGCGCCATTCACTGCTTCCAGCGGCGCAATTTCATCGCCGAATCGGACTGTGTCGACAAATCGACGTGGGACGCGCTCGCAAGGCAGTATAATCTGCGGACGAACGCGCCGGAATAAAGTCTTGCGCGGCAAGGAAAAAGTTGTGTTTGATGAAGAAAATACTCGATTTTTGACCGGCCGGCGCTTTGAGCGCGCAAAAAAGAGGGAAAACGTTTTGCGCTTTCCCTCGTTTTTTGCATATGACAAACGGCGCTATACTTAACCGAGTCTTGCGGCGTTGATCTTGATGCCCGGACCCATCGTCGACGCGATGACGCAGCTCTTTATATACTGGCCCTTCGCAGCTGCCGGCTTTGCCTTGATGATGGCGTCCATCAGCGTGTCGAAGTTCTCCTGAAGCTTCTGCGTGCCGAACGATGCCTTTCCGATCGGGCAGTGGATGATGTTCGTCTTATCGAGACGGTACTCGATCTTACCGGCCTTAGCTTCCTTGATGGCTCTGCCGATATCCATCGTGACCGTGCCGGACTTCGGGTTCGGCATGAGTCCCTTAGGACCGAGTACGCGGCCGAGACGGCCGAGCATACCCATCATGTTGGGCGTCGTGATGATAACGTCGTAGTCGAACCAGTTCTCGTGCTGGATCTTGTCGATCATGTCCTGATCGCCGACGTAGTCGGCGCCGGCCTCTCTCGCCTCGTCGGCCTTGTTGTCCTTCGCGATAGCGAGGACGCGAACAGTCTTGCCCGTTCCGTTCGGCAGGACGATCGCGCCTCTGACCTGCTGGTCTGCGTGACGCGAGTCGACGCCGAGACGGACGTGAAGCTCGATCGTTTCGTCAAACTTTGATTTTGCCGTCTTCTGGACAAGCTCGATAGCCTCGGATGCGTCGTACAGCTTCGAGGATTCGATCAGCTTTGCGCTTTCCTTATATTTCTTACCCTTAAACATTGCACAGCACCTCCGTTCAGTCCTCGACGACGACGCCCATGCTGCGCGCCGTGCCGGCGATCATGCTCATCGCGGCCTCTACGGAACCCGCGTTGAGATCCTTCATCTTCGTCTCAGCGATCTGACGAACCTGATCCTTCTTGATCGTCGCTACCTTCGTCTTGTTCGGGACGCCGGAGCCGGACTCGATGCCGCACGCCTTCTTGATCAGAACGGGCGCCGGAGGAGTCTTTGTGATAAACGTGAACGAACGGTCCGCGTAGACTGTGATGACGACGGGGATGATGAGTCCGATGTCGTTCTTCGTTCTCTCGTTGAATTCCTTCGTGAACACGGGAATTGCGACTCCATACTGACCGAGCGCCGGACCGACGGGCGGCTGGGGCGTAGCTTTGCCGGCAGGAAGCTGGAGTTTGATATAACCCATTATTTTCTTTGCCATTTTAAATTACCTCCGATGTGGTGACTTTACGGGAGAACCGCAAATCAAATTATTCTCCCTCCCACGATTGTAAAAGCGGAAAAGCTTATTTCTTTTTGATGTGCTTCTGCTCCATCATGACGGGCATATCGCGTCCCGCCGTCGTGATAACGACGGTGACGTTCGTGCCGTCCTGCGAGATCGACTGCACCGTGCCGGAGAATCCGACGAACGGGCCGTCGATGATATCGACGACGTCGCCGGCCTCGATTGTCGAGCGCTCGGTATGAGTCTCGAGATTGATCGCCGCGACTTCCTCGTCGGTAAGCGGTATCGGCTTCGACCCCGGGCCGACGAATCCCGTCACGCCGGTGATGTTTCGCACGACGTGCCAGCTCTCGTCAGTCATTATCATTTTGATCAGCACATAACTCGGAAATATCTTTTCCTCGACCGTCTTTGTCGTGTCGCCGTTCGTTTCGGTGACAAGCTCGGTCGGGATCACGGACTCGAATATCAAGTGACCGAGTCCGCGGTTTTCGACGATTTTATCAAGGTTCGCCTTGACCTTGTTCTCATAGCCCGAATAAGTATGCGCCACATACCAGCGCGGGCCGAGATTCATTTCGTTTATGTCGCTCATTGCGCCAAAAATCAGAATATTCTGCCGAGCGTCACGATTCCGAGCGATAGCAGATAATCTACAAGGCCGATCACAGCCGCGAACACTATTATCGCGATGACGACGAGAACAGTGCTTTTCAGCGTCTCGTGCGGATCGAACCATACTATCTTTTTGAATTCGCTCTTGAACGAACGCCACATCTTAAGGGCGCGCTCGCGGTCCGCAAGGATCCAAATGACGCATCCGACGATGATGACCGCTAAGATGATGAGCGTCAGCAGCCAGTAGTTCGACGTGGACGACTCATGATCGTGATCGTGTTCATCCTCGGCGTCGTCGTCTGCGGCTCCCGTGTCTGCGGCTTCATTCTCCGCCTCGGCGGTGTCCGCTGCGTCGGTGTCCGCTGCGTCCGTATCGGCGGCGTCAGTTCCGGCAGGCTCGTTTGTCGCGGCGTCGGACGCCTCTGTCGCGGGTTCCGTCTCTGCAAATACAGTTACGGCTGACAGCGAAAGAAGAACGACGGCGGCAAGCACCGCGGCGAATATCTTCCATACGTTTCTCTTCATTTCTTCGGAATCTCCCGTTTTACTTGGTTTCTCTGTGAAGAGTGTGCTTACGGCAGAAGCGGCAGTACTTGTTCATCTCAAGTCTGTCAGGGTCGTTTTTCTTGTTTTTCTTCGTGTCGTAATTGCGCTGCTTGCATTCGGAGCAGGCGAGTGTTACTTTGACTCTCATTTAAATCGGCACCTCCTAAAAATATAAAATTGTACCTCCCTCAAGCGGGCGTTTTCCCCGCGTTCGCCGTGGCGCGGCGTGCAGCAAAAAAAGAACCCCCGCAGAGGTAGTACAAGTATACCACCGCTCCCCGTCCCGTGTCAAGAGTTATTTTTGAAATTATCGCCCTTTTCGCGGAATATTTTCTAAAGTTCTAACGCGGACGACGCCGCGCGCTTCAAAAAAGCGCCGAATGACCGCTTTATGTACTTGAATCGCGCGCGCGTATGTGTTATACTTGATTATACACCGAAGTCTATATAAAGGGAGAAGATCAATGGCAAAAAACATCAAATCGAGCAAGGAGCTTGCGCCGCTTCCGGCGTATGAGCTTATTAAAGAAGAATACCTTTCGGACATAAGCAGCTGCGGACTCGTGTTCCGCCACAAAAAGAGCGGCGCGCGCGTATGCGTGCTGTCAAACGGCGACGAAAACAAGGTTTTCTGCGCCGCGTTCCGCACGACTCCGACCGACAGCACCGGCGTGCCGCATATAATCGAGCATACAGTTTTAAACGGCTCCGAGCATTTCCCGTCCCGCGATCCGTTCATGTCGCTCGTCAAGGGTTCGCTGCATACGTTCCTCAACGCGATGACGTATCCGGATAAGACGCTTTATCCCGTCGCGAGCTGCAACGATACGGATTTCAAGAACCTCATGCATGTCTATCTCGATTCCGTATTCCATCCTAATATATATCACCGCCGCGAGATCTTCATGCAGGAGGGCTGGCATTATGAGATGAACTCGCCCGACGACGAGCTTACCGTCAACGGCGTCGTTTACAGCGAGATGAAGGGCGCGCTCTCCACGCCCGCGTCGATCCTCGGCGAGAATATGCAGCAGCGCCTGTACCCCGACAACACATACGGCGTCAATTCCGGCGGCGATCCCGACCATATTCCGGAGCTGACGTATGAAGCGTTCCTCGATTTCCACCGCCGCTACTATCATCCCGTCAACAGCTACATCTATTTATACGGCGACGTCGACGTGGAGGAGCGCCTTGAATGGATAGACGAAAACTATCTGTCGCAGTATGACATAATCGATCTCGATTCCCATATCGATCCGCAGCCTCACTGGGGCGGCGTACACACGGTGCGCGAGACGTACTCCGTCGGCAGCGACGACCTGCTCGACGGCAAGTCATATTTCGGTTACGCGTCGCTGCTCCCGCAGATGTCGATGCTTGAGGCGACGGCGTTCGAGGCGATCGCCGACGCCCTCATCTACACTCAAGGCGCGCCGATCCGTCAGGCGCTCCTCGACGCCGGCATCGGCAAAAACATCACCGGCGGCTACGGCGATCATATGCTCGAGCCGTACTTCACGGTGGAGGCGCGCGAGGCGAACGCCGCCGACTGCGATAAATTCTTTGAGATCATCGACCGCGTTCTGCGCGAGCAGGTCGAAAACGGCATCAACCGCGATTCTCTGCGCGCTTTCATCAACTCGAACGAGTTCTGGTGGCGCGAGGCTGATTTCGGCGGCTCACCGAACGGGCTTATCTACATCATCAGTTCGCTCGGAACGTGGCTCTACGACGAGGACGCGCCGTTCAATTCGCTCAAGCGCAACGGCATTTACGATCAGCTCAGAGAAAAGCTCGACACGCGCTATTTTGAGGAACTGATCGAAAAATATCTGCTCGGCTCCGATCATGTGCTTCATTATGATCTCGAACCGGAGCGCGGACTCCTTGACCGTCAGAACGCGGCTCTGCGCGAAAAGCTCGCCGCATATAAGGCGTCGCTGTCGCCCGAGGAAGTGCAGAAGATCGTCGACGACACGAAGGGACTGCGCGAGTATCAGTCCGCGCCGCCGACGGAGGAGGAACTGAACTGCATTCCGTCGCTCGAACGCTCCGACATAAAGCGCGAAGCGCCTCACTTCTGCAATGAGGAACGCACGATTGCGGGCGTCCCCGCCGTCTATCACAACATCCCTACGAACGGCATCGCGTATATCACCGTCTATTTCGACGCGGACGGCATACCGACGGAGCTGCTCCCCTACATGGGTCTGACCTCCGACATACTCGGCAGCGTCGATACTGCAAATCATTCGTATTTCGAGCTGTCAAACGACATAGGCATCAATCTCGGCGGACTCGGCTTCGGCAATCACGTAATGCCGTGCGCGAAGGAGCGCGGCGCGTACAAAATCTACGGCCTTTTGACGCTCAGCGCGCTGTCCGACAAGGTCGCATACGCGATGAACCTCGCCGGCGAGATAATCTCGTCGTCGAAGATAGGCGATAAGAAGCGTCTGCGCGAGATAATAAGCGAGGTTCAGTCGCGCCGGCTCATCAGATTCTCGAACAGCGGCAACTTCATCGCAGCGCGCCATGCGTCGTCGTATTTCTCGAAGCTTGACGAATGCTCCGAGCTTATGGTCGGCATCGAGGCGTACAACGTGATCAAGGACAAGATGGCGGACTACGACAAGAATGCGGACGAATTGATCGAGAAGATCACCGCCGCCGTCGATTACATCTTCCGCCGCGACGGACTTCTCATCAGCGTCGCCGCAGACGAGGCGGGACTCGCGCAGCTCGAATCTTCGCTGCCGGCGTTTATCGAGTCGCTCCGCACCGCTCCGCGTCCCGCGGGATCGTCCGAGATCGTGCCGGTGAAGAAGAACGAGGGCTTCATGATGCCGATCCAGGTCCAGTACGTGACGCGCGCCGGCAATATGTTCGACGCCGGTCACAAGTATTCGGGCGCGCTCCATGTTCTTGCAAACTCGCTGCGCATCGACTATCTCTATCAGGAGATACGCGTCAAGGGCGGCGCTTACGGACAGTCGTGTTCGTTTGACGCCGTAACGGGCAACGTCACGTTCTCCTCGTACCGCGACCCGCAGCTCCGCGCCACCGACGAGGTGTACCGCAAGACGGGCGATTTCGTCCGCGCGCTCAATCCGGACGAAAAGGAGCTGACGAAGCTCATAATCGGCACGTTCTCGTCGCTCGATTTCCCGAAGACGGCGCGCCAGAAGGCGGCGTCCTCGATGAACGCGTACATGACGGGCGTCACATACGAGGATGTGCAGCGCGAGCGCGAGGAAGCGCTCGACGTCACCGTCGAGCAGCTGCGCGAGTGCGCCGACATGATCGACGATGTGATCGCGCAGAATTACGTCTGCACGATCGGCAACGAGGCTAAGGTGCGCGAATGCGCGGATATGTTCGACACGCTCGCAGCGCTGTCGTAATCGTTTGAATCAAAAAGGGGGCGAAGCCCCCTTTTTTGATTTGTGCGAAAAATGTTTTGGCTGTGGTGTTTTGAGGAGAGGTTGATTTATAAAGTTTTCTCTTTTTGCAAAAGATTGTTTGGGATGAGGATCTTTTCTTAAAAGAATTGCATTGGGTTGAGGAGTTTATCGCCAAAAGACGGATTTGGGATAAGATACTTTTCTTCCAAAGATGCGGTTGTGGATGAGGGTCTTTCTTGCAAAGATGCGGTTGGGGATGAGGGCCCTTTCTTGCAAAGATGCGGTCTGGGATGAGGACCCTTTCTTCAAAAGAAAGGGTCCTCCCCCGAACCCCCTCTCCAAAAGAACAACGCGCGTTTGTTATGTGCGAACAGCTCATCGCGGTGCGGTTGCTTCGATTAACGTGCTTCAATCTTCTTGCCATAGATTTTCAAGCGCCACCTTTTTTACGAGGTGAGCTTCTTTTCTTTGAAAAAGAAAAGAAGCGTTTATTTTGAGGTGAGCTTCTTTTCTTTAAAAAGAAAAGAACCTCCCTCAAACACCCTCAAGAAAAGAAACGCGTCGCCCGCTTGCGTAGTAAGAATTGTGCAATCGCTGGTTGCCCTGCTATACCTACGCCCACCAAAACAAAACTGGCGTTTCCCTTTGTGCATCCAATTTGTTCGCACCACGCGAGGATAATCTGACGCAATCATAATCGATTAACCACGACGCTGACGCTTTGATATCGACCCGTTCGCGGCGCAGCCCTAACGCTTTTGCAAAATCAACCCCGCGTTCGCACTGACATAAACCCTCACGGATGCACAAAACTGCGCGCCAACCGGTGCGAACCGTCGCGTATCTCTTTGTGAATCGGAGCTGTTCGCACGACACGAGCGAAAACTGACGCTGACAGGAATCGATTAACCAAGACAGAAGAAACTCGCTCTCGACCCGCCGCGCGGAGGCACGGATGCGTTTGTCGAAACAATATCGCGGTCTACGCCCCAACGGATTCTTTCCGCCGACTGGAGCCGAATTGACGCCACCGGCACGCCGTTTTCTGGGATTGTTAAGGGTCTCTTTGCCGGCCAGCAAAGAGACCCTTAACTATTTTTTAACTTTGCAAAAGTTTCAACTTAGAAGCGACGAGAATCGCAAAGGCTAACCCTTTGCACATCCGCATTATTTGCCGCTGATCACCACCGTCGTGACGGAATTCCTCGGGATCGTGACGGCGGTGCCGTCGGCGAACCGGCCGTAATACGTGTTTTCGAGATCGTAAGCGTTGCTCGTTACGTTTACCGAAATGCGGTTGTAGACCGACGTATCGAGTCCCGTGAATGTGACGTTCTGCTCGCTTCCGCGATTGATGAATACAAGCACAGTCTCGGGTTCGCCGTTTTCGTTTACGCCGTCATATGCGGAGACGAGGACGTCGGACATACCGCCGGCGGAAACGTCGATGCGCGTATATCCGCGGTCTATGTAGCGGCTGTAATTTCCCATCGACCACAGACGCTTCGGCGTCGTGAGCTTGCCGTTGTCGTAGTAGATGAGGCCGTCGCGGTAATCGTAACACGATACCGCGATCCAGTAATGCCACGACACCGTATCGAGAACCGTCATATCCTCATATATCTGCTCCGCAAGCACGAACGCGGAATCCATCGTCGTGTCGCGTCCGTTTACCATCTCGCACCATTCTGACATACGGAGCTTGACGTCGGGATACGATTTGGAGAATACGGCTTTGAAATTCTTCTTAACGTCTCTCGTCGACCAGTACGAGTGATTGTCGAGCGCCGTAAAATACTTGCCAAGTACGGAATCGTGCATGATGCGACGGCAGAGTCCGAGCGTGTCGTCCTCCCACTGACTCGGTGAATTGCGCCAGCTGCTCCCTTCGGGAGCGCTGATCTCGACGCCGTCGAGGCCGTCGCGCTCGCCGATCGCATTTACGAACGTCTTAAGTACGTTCACGGCCTCGGCAGGCTCGTAGTGACAGCCCTCCTGACCGCCGGCCCATTCAAACGCCGGCTCGTTGATGGGCGAGATGTACTTGATCGGCAGGCCCTCCTCCTTGAAATGCTCGGCAACGTCGAGAACGTATTTCGCGAATTCCTCATAATTTTCCGGCGCGATATTCGTTTTGTAGCCGGGATCGCCGTATGCCTTGCCGTTTATTGTAAGGCGTTCGAGCGGACTGTTGACGAACATGACGATCTCGTCCGCGCCAAGCTCCGCCGCGCGGCGCATGAACCAGACGGCTCCCGCGTCGCGATCCCAATCGTAGACGCCGGGCGCAGTTTCAAAGCTGAACGCGCGCCGCCACGGATCCGTTATGCCGTCGCGGCTCTTGCTGCCGTTATCGGCGCTGCCGCCGCCGATATTGTAGCGGAACGCGTTAAGGCCGATTCCCTCGACGGGATCGAACAGAAGCGTCGCGGCCTCGTCGCGCGCCTTTTTCGACGCGTACACGAACTGGCACCACCAAGCGCCGGATGCGCCGAAGCTCTCGATCGTCTGATGACGCGATTCAGCGTTGATCTTGACTGTCTTAACGTCTGTGAGCGTGAGCGGATCGTCAAGCTCTTCGTAAACTGTTTCCTTCGGCTCGTTCGTTACGACGGGCGCGTCGGTTGCGGACGGCGTGTCCTCAGCGCCGCCGGCGCTTACGCCGCCGCCGGAGCAGGCGGCCATTGCGCCCGCTAAAATCGCGGAAACTGCGGCAATAATGAATTTTTTCATTGGCAAAGCTCCTTACAGATTTTATTTAATCTCAAAAGATTCGCATCATAATTATACAATGCCCGCGATATGCGTGTCAAGCGTTATGGAAAAAATCGATCATTGACGCGCGGCTCGGGCGCGGTGTATGATATTTATCGGAAGACTGACGGCAGATGATCGGAGGCGATCGCATCGAATAACGCGGTTTTAAAGCGAGTATTTGCGCTTTGTCTGTCCTTTGCGCTCTTGCTTTTGCCGTCGTCGGCGAAAGCGCGCGGGGACTTATACATAACGATGTCGCAGGACGAGATCGACGCCGTGCGGATCGTGAACGAAATGAGGGCGCGCGGCGGACTCGGCGCGCTCGCGATCGATCCTCGGCTGACGGCGGCGGCTCGTGCAAAGGCCGCCGATCTTTCGGCCTCCGGCCGATTTGCGCACAACTCGCCGACGCTCGGCGATCCGTTTTCTCTGATGCGCTCGTTCGGCGTCCGCTACGGATACGCGGGCGAAAATCTGGCGCGCGGCTGCGGCGGCGCATACTCCGTATGCGCGGCGTGGGCGGCGTCGCCGGAGCATTTTGCTAATATAATGTTCCCGAAATACAGCGCCGCCGGCGCGGCTAATGTCGACGGCGTGTGGTGCATGATGTTTGCCGGATGATGTGTTATCGCGACGTCGAAATCGTGTATTCTCCGGCCCCTAACTTCTCCGTCAGGCGCAGATAACGCCCGTCGGGCGTGATCTCTGCCGGCGCGCGCGCCCCGTCGATTTCGGCCACGGAGCCGATCGCGGGCAGATATATGCCGGCCTTGACGCCGACGGGGATGCGGACCGTCAGCGAAAACGAGCCGCTGTCGATCCGCCACGACGAATGTACCGCGCCGTGAGGCGTCGTGATTTTGCCTGCGGCGGACGTCAGCACGCCCGCCGTCGACGGCTTGACGTCGACGGCGTCATAGCCGACGGCGGCGCGCCTTATGCCGAGGATGTATTTCGTGAACCATTCCTTGACGTGTCCCATCATGGCGTGATTGCGCGAACGCGCCATACCGAACCACGGCTCCTCGAAGTTCCAGTATTCGGGCAGCGTCGTAAGCCCGCGGTCGAGAAAATATTTATAGCTCGGCATCGAATCGTTCGTCACCATTTTGTATACGATGTCGTCGCGCCCGATGTCGGCAAGCGACGAGAACACCTGACGAAGTCCCACCTCGCCGGAGGCGAGGCGGAACCCGTTTTTCTCGATCGCGTCTATGAGACGCGCCGCCGCCTCGTCTTTGTCGCAGTCGCGGCAGATTCCGCTGTAAAGCGCGCATCCGTAGCCGGACTGCGTCCCGCTGCCGAATAAATACCGCTCGCTGTGGCATTCGCCGTCTTTATAAAACGCGTCCCTGACCGCCTCCGACAGCGCCGCGTAATGCGCGGCGTCGCGTCCGTTCCCGATCACGCCGGCGATATCTGCCATCGTCCGCGCCAGCCTGTAATACGCCGTCGTTTCGACGAGTACGACGGGAGTTTTGCCGAACGCGGTCATCTCGCCCCATTCGCCCATCTGTCCCGTCCGTATCAGATTGCCGTCGGCGACGTTGTTTTCAAGATAATCCATGTATTTTTTCATCGCGGAGTAGTTTTCGTCCGAGAATATCTCGGGCGTCCCGTAAGTCTCGTAATACTGCCATGCGGTGAAAATGATCGAGCCGTTCCAGTTCAGATCGTCGTGAAGCCCGCCGATCTGAAAATATTCGGGCGCGATCGCGGCGATCCTGCCGTTTTCGTATTGGGCGTTTGCCATGTCGCGTATGAGCTTCCGCATCCATGAAGAGATATCGTAAGTGTGCGCCATCGAGCCGAACATGAGCGACGGCGTTTCGAGCCAGCCGAGCTTCTCTATCTGCGGGCAGTCGGTGAACGTGCCGTACATATTGCTCTCGATCGACCGCTCCGTCAGCGTGTCGATCGCGTTCAGAATGCGGTCCGAGGACGTAAAGAAGCCCTCCTTGCGGTTGCGGGTCCGCAGGATAAGACCTCTGAAATTTGCGCTTGTGAGGATGACGTCGGACGGCAGTTCGACCTCGACGTATCTGTATCCGTGATAGCAGAAGCGCGGATGATAAGTCTCGATCTCGCGGCCGGCGGCCGTGTATTTGTCATAGATAAGCTCGCCGGCAACGCTCGCGCTCTGCGTACACGACGACTGATCGATATGCCCGTCAAATCCGTTAAAATCGCAGACCTCGGCGGGATACATCCGAACCGTAAGCCCGCGCGCGGGCCTGTAAAGCGTGATCTCGGGGAACCCAGCGCCGTTTCTTCCCATATCGACGAGATAATGAGCGACGCCGTCCGATTCGCGAAGCTTGGAAACTGAGATCGACTCGGGGCCGATCGTGTCCTCGTCGACGACGGCGATCGGCTCAAAATCGCGGCCGAGGAGCCGCCCCGACGGCGGTTCTGCGGCTGACGGCGCGCCCCACAGCTCCCGCGGGATCGCGGGGTCGATATCGTCCCAGCCCTCGATCTCGAGCTTGGCGTCGTAATCCTCGCCGCCGTACCAGCTGTTCTCGGTTACGGGTCCCTCGATGTACGACCATCCCTCGTCTGTGCCGATCACGTCGCGGCTCCCGTCCGCGTATGTTATGACGATCTGCGCGATGCATTTCGGCTCGCCGAACATACCGACGACGTCGGCGGCGTCCCGCGCGTCGTCGGTTTTATAATATCGGCCGCGCTGACGGCGGATGCGGTAGTTCGCGTACTGCCCGTTTCCGAGCATAACGGATACGGCGTTTTTGCCGTCGCGGAGTATGTCGGTGATGTCGTATACGCAGTAGTAGACGGTCTTTCGCGCGTCCGATTCGCCGGGATTGAAATATGTCCCGCCGCCGAGCGTGCATCCGTTCATATGCGCCTCGAACAGTCCGAGTCCGCTTATATAGAGCCGCGCTGACGCGGCTTTTTTCGCGCTGCTCGGATAAAATTCGCGCGACAGTATGGGCGCGGCGTTCGATACGTCGGCGTCGATATTCAAAAGACGCGGCAGCACGCGTTCGACGCCCGCGCCGATCCATTTCGCGCGCCAGTCGGATTCCTCGAGCAGTCCCATCTCAAAAAAGGCGGGGGAGGACGCCGCCGCGCCGCCGTTACTGTCTGTAACCGCAACATTCCAATAAACGCGCTGCATCGATGAAAGACCGCTCCCGCCGAAGAGAACGCTGCACGCATTTCCGGCGATAACGCCGGAATCCCATATATCGTACTCGCCGGCGGCGAGCTTCCCCGCCGTCGAGGACGCCGCGACCCTGTAAAAGACGGCGGAATCTCCGCGTTTGTCGGAACGGAGCCGCCAGTGCAGACGCGGTCTTTTTTTGTGTATGCCGCAGGGATCGGTAAGTCCCTCCGTTCGCAGATCGTAAATTTCCATAAAGCCTCCGATATTGCAGCGCTCGTCGATTATATTATAGCGCGCGGCTTGACAAATTGCAAACAATTATATAAAATATGAAGCGGACGGGACGCGGACTGCGATCCCGAAAACTTCTATTTACCGAAAGGGAGAGGGAACTATGAGAAAAAATTTCGGATCAAAGCCGTGGGTATATCCGCAGCCTGTACTGATGATCGGAACATACGACGGGGACGGGACCCCGAATTTGATGAACGCCGCCTGGGGCGGTCAGTACGATACTGACGAGGTCATGCTGTCGCTCAGCTCGCATAAAACGACCGACAATATCAGGGAAAAACGCGCGTTTACGGTCAGCTTTGCTACGGCGGCGACTGTCGTCGCCTGCGATTATGTCGGCATCGTCTCGGCTAACGACGATCCCGACAAGATGAGGAAGTCGGGATTCAGCACGACGAAAAGCGAGCTTGTCGACGCGCCGATCATAAACGAGCTGCCGCTGACGCTCGAATGCGAGCTTGTAAAATTCAACGAGGACGGCATCGTTGTCGGGAAGATAGTGAATGTAAGCGCCGACGAAAGCATCCTTACGAACGGGGAGGTGGACTATAAAAAGCTCGACGCGATCATATTCGATCCGACAAGCGCGGCTTATATCCGCCTCGGCGAAAAGGTCGGCGACGCCTTCTCCGACGGCGCAAGCCTGCAATGAATAAACGTCAATCGGGAGGCTGCGAAAGCCTCCCGATTGAGGTTTATGTGAAATGAGGGGGAGGGGGGAGGGAGGTAAAATTTTAATCTCGATACAATAGAACAACGCACGTTTGCTGTACGCGAACAGCTCATCGCGGAGCGGTTGCTGCCACTAACGCGCTAAAATCCACGAAGTGAAGACTTTCAGCGCCACCTTTTTTACGAGGTGAGCTTTTTATTGAATGAGTTTTTTCTATTGAAAAGATAAGGGCAGTTTTGAAGTGAAAAGAACCGTTAATTTTGAGGTGAGCTTCTTTTCTTTGAGAAAGAAAAGAACCTCCCTCAAACACCCTCAAGAAAAGAAATGCGTTGCCCATTTCCTTGGTGAAAAAGCAATCATCCGCCGGTTGCCCTGCTACACCTACTTCCACCAAAGCAAAACTGGCGTTACCCTTTGTGCATTCCGTTTGTTCGCACTAAGCAAGGTTGATCTGGCCATCTCAGCAATCGATTACCCACGACATTTACGCCTTGATCTCGACCCGTTCGCGGCACAGCTCTAACGCTTTTACCAACACGATCCCGCGTTCGCACTGAAATAAACCCTCACGGATGCACAACATTGCGCGCCAACCGGAACGAACCGTCGCGTATCTCTTTGTGAATCGGAGCTGTTCGCACGACACGAGCGGAATCTGGCGCTGTCAGTCTCATCTCGTTTGCGACGCTGACGCCTCGCTCTCGACGCGCCGCGCGGAGGAACAATCGCGCTTGACGAAATAATATCGCGGTTTACGCCCGAAACGCCCCTACCGCCAACTGGAGCCGAATTGACGCCACCTGACCGCCGTTTTCTGGGGTTGTTAAGGGTCTCTTTGCCGGCCAGCAAAGAGACCCTTAACTCTTTTTTAACTTTGCAAAAGTTTTTGATAAGGACTGGCGCGTACCGCAAAGGATAAATCCCTAACACTTTTCTAACCTTTGCAAAGGTTTTAGCTGCGGCAGGGCGCTCCGCCAAAACCCGCGGGATTATATCATCTCGTAAGGCTCGGCGCAGCCGACGAAAACGGGCGTAATATTGACCGAGAAATTGAATTTCTCGTCCTTCAGACGGAGATCGTCGCGAAGCTCGGGACCGCACGAATTGGAGCCGATACCGCTCTGGCGGTAATCGATGTTGACCGTCGTTTCAGCCTCCGGCACAAGCTCATAGTGATGCGCTGTGTGCGTCAGCAGCGCCGGCGGATAATGCGTCGCATTGAACACGAACGGACGCTCGTCCTGCGTGATCATAAAGCCGTGACCGGCGACGGACGACACCGTCGCCCACTTTGTGTTATAGTGGCTCGAATTCTCCTGCGGATGAACATACGGCTCGTAATTTTCGTATACGGTGGATGCAAACTCGCCCATGCGGGACGCTAAATGCTTGTCCTCGTAGCTCTCATACGGCCCCATGCCGAAATAGCGGATCATCTCGGTGCCTGCCGGCATCTTGAATTCGATGCCGAAGCGCGGGAAGAATACGCGGTGGCGCGGATCGCCGTCGCTGTTGCGCTTCATGATCTCGGCGTCGACGTCGTATGCGATATTCATCATGCCGGAGCCGTAGACGGTGTAGGCCACGGTAGCGTGCAAAAACGGAGTCTGGCTCTTGCCGCTCATCGATATTCTCGCCGTCACGACGGCCTTTTCGCCGTCGGTCGAAAGCGAGCATTCATAGCATTTGATCTGCGGCGCGAAGAATCCGTGCCTGAACCACGAATGCATCACGTTGCGGTCGTTGTCGGTCGGCGCGCGCCATACTGTCGGCACGATGGGGGACGCGAGCAGCTCGCGTCCGTTGTCGACGGCGGAGACGACGGAGCCTGTCACGCGGTCGACGGTATAGACGACGGAGCCGGCGCTGACGATATAGGAGCGCTCCGTCTCGACTGCTTCGGGCGCGGGATACGGGCGCGTCTCGCGCGCGATCATCTCGGATGCGGGGACCTTGATCTGAGCCGTACCAAGCTCATGACCGGCCGCCGCCCACGGCTTTTCGTATCTGTTCCTCACGGAGATGTTGAGATACAGCTCTCCGTAAAGCTTTGCGTCGCCGTAGTTTACGGCGTATGTGCGCGAACGCTGAGGCTCGATGTTGAGACTGTCGATCTTGCCGGATGCGACGCTCTTTCCGTTGCGCTCGAGCGACCAGTAAAGCTCCGTGTCGGAAAGCGACGTGAACCAGCGCAGATTCTTGACCTTGAATTTGCCCGCCGCCGCGTCGACTTCCGTGACCGCGAACGGCTTGATCGCCTGCTTCAGCTCTAAAAGCCCCGTATGAGGACGTCTGTCAGGATATACGAGTCCGTCGACGCAGAAGTTTGCGTCGTTGGGATGATCGTTGAAGTCGCCGCCGTATGTGAACGACGGGGCGCGGTACTTGTCCCCGATCGCGACGCTGTGATCGGTGAACTCCCATACGCATCCGCCGAAGAATTCGTCGTTTGCGTATATCGCGTTCCAATATTCCTCAAGATCGCCGGGACCGTTCCCCATCGCGTGGCTGTATTCGCACAGGAAGAACGGGAGCTTGTACTTCTTGTTTTTGCAGTAGTCGACGCAGCCCTGCGGATGCGTGTACATATGGCTCTCGACGTCCATCAGATCGACGGGCTGCTCGCCCTTCATCGCGCCGAGATTAGCGCCCTCATAGTGGACGAGACGGCTCGCGTCGCGGCCGTGGATCCATCTCGACATCGCGAAGTGGTTGCAGCCGACGCCGCTTTCGTTTCCGAGCGACCAGAATATGATGCAGACGTGGTTCTTATCGCGCTCGACCATTCTTCTTGCGCGGTCGACGTATGCCTCCTCCCATTCGGGATTGTCGGAAATTCCGTTCCACGGATGCATACCGTGCGTTTCGATGTCGGTCTCGTCGCAGACGTAGATGCCAAGCTCGTCGCAGAAGCCGACGAACCGCGGATCGTTCGGATAATGGCTCGTGCGCACCATGTTGACGTTGTGAGCCTTCATTATGTACAGATCGCGAAGCATATGCTCGACGGGAGTCGCGTGGCCGAGCAGATGATGGCTGTCGTGGCGGTTGACGCCCTTGACCTTGATCTTTTTGCCGTTGACGTATACGACCTTGTCGCGCACCTCGATTCTGCGGAAGCCGACGCGGAAGCTGACGACTTCGTCCTCGGCGTACAGATAGAGCGTGTAAAGCGACGGCGATTCGTCCGACCACATCTCGGCACGTTCGAGCGCGATCTCAAATCCGCCCTTGCCGTCGACTGCGGTCTTGCCGTCGGCGATGATGCCGCCGGACGGCGACACAAGCTCGTATCCGACCTCGATCGGCGCGTTCGCGGTGATCTCGGCCGTCAGAGTACCCCTTGTAAACGTATCGTCGGGCATGGGATGCAGAAATACGTCGACGATATGGGCGCGCGAACGCGCCAGCACGTACACCTCGCGGAAGATGCCGGACATACGCCACATATCCTGATCCTCCATGTAGGAGCCGTCGCACCATTTCAGGACAAGCACCTTGACGGTGTTGACGCCGTCGACGACGAAATCGTTGATCTTGAATTCGCTCGTCATGTGGCTGACCTGACTGTAACCGACGAATTTGTCGTTCACATATACATAGAAGCAGGAATCTACGCCCTCGAAGGTGAGGTAGAGATCCTTATCCGCCATCGCCGCCGGAACGGTGAAATCGCGGACGTAGAGGCCGCACGGATTCTCATCCGGCGTGTGGGGCGGATCGCACGGATACGGATAGGCGACGTTTGTGTAGTTCGGAACGTCGTAGCCGCGGCCCAGCTCCATCTGCCAGTTCATGGGGACCGTGAGCTTGTCGAAATCGGCCTTGAAATCGGGCGACGTAAAGTCGTCGACGTCATGGATCGACCCGTAGAATTTAAAATCCCAGTCGCCGCAAAGCGAGAGAAAATACGGACTTGCGCCTCGGTTGCCGCGCTCGGCGGACGCGCGGTCGCCGAACGGGATAAAATACGCGTGTGGCTCCTCGGCGCCGACGTGCAGAACGGCTGGCGTCTTGTAATATTCTTGAAGCTTCATTACGTACATCTCCTTGAAATCGAAAAATAATGGTGATTTCTCCAAGTCGTTTATACCATAATCGGCGGGGCGTGTCAATGGCAAAACGGCGTAAATATCAAATTTTCAATAAGCGCCAAATCGCCGCCGGAAAAGGTAAAAAAATTTTAAAAAAAGCTCCCATACGGCGCGTTTGTGTGGTATACTATAAGGTAACAGAATTGCAGCAAAATGCAAAAAAAGGAGGAAAAACATGGCACAGAGGTTCATTTTAAACGAAACGTCGTATCACGGCGCAGGCGCGATATCGCAGATACCGGCCGAGATCAAGGGACGCGGTCTTAAAAAGGCGCTCGTCTGCTCCGATCCCGATCTTTTGAAGTTCGGCGTCACAAAGAAGGTGACGGACATCCTCGACGGCGCGGGCGTGGAGTATGAGATATACTCAGACATCAAGCCGAATCCGACGATCGAAAACGTGCAGTGCGGCGTCGAAGCGTTCAAGGCGGCTGGCGCGGACTGCATCGTCGCCGTCGGCGGCGGCTCGTCGATGGACACCGCGAAGGCGATCGGCATCATAATCGCAAATCCCGAATACGCAGACGTCCGTTCGCTCGAGGGAGCGGTCGAGACGAAAAATCCGTCGGCTCCGATCATCGCAGTCCCGACGACGGCGGGAACGGCGGCCGAGGTCACGATCAACTACGTCATCACCGACGTCGAGAAAAAGCGCAAGTTCGTCTGCGTCGATCCGCACGACATTCCCGTCGTCGCGATCGTCGACTCCGACATGATGTCGACGATGCCGAAATCGCTGACGGCATACACGGGCATGGACGCGCTGACGCACGCGATCGAGGGCTATATCACGCTCGGCGCGTGGGAGCTTTCCGATATGTTCCATATCAAGGCGATCGAGATCATCTCGCGCAGCCTGCGCGACGCCGTCGCCGGCAAGCCGGAGGGACGCGAGGGAATGGCGCTCGGCCAGTATGTGGCCGGCATGGGCTTCTCCAACGTCGGACTCGGCGTAGACCATTCGATGGCGCATACGCTGTCCGCATACTACGATATGCCGCACGGCCAGGCGTGCGCGACGCTTCTGCCGACGGTTATGGCGTATAACGCGCCCGCGACGGGCGAAAAGTACCGCGAGATCGCACGCGCGATGGGAGTTGCCGGCGTCGATTCCATGACGCAGGACGAATACCGCGCCGCCGCCGTCGACGCTGTACGGAAGCTGGCGGAGGACGTCGGCGTCGTATGCTCGCTCAAGGGCGTCGTCAATCCCGACGACCTTGACGCGCTGGCGCGCGACGCTTACAACGACGCCTGCCGCCCCGGAAATCCTCGCGACGTCTCCGTCGAGGATATAAAGGAGCTTTACAAATCGCTCATGTGACAGACCGGCGGGGAGATATTAAAATCTCCCCGCCTGATTTTGCAATACAACAGATTTTTACCGGAGGCACATCTGTGCGGTTCGACCTTGTTATATTCGATCTTGACGGAACGATACTCGATACGCTCGGCGATCTTGCGTCGGCGGTGAATTTTGCGCTCGAGTCAAACGGCCTGCCCGCGCGCACGACGGACGAGGTGAGAATGTTCGTCGGAAACGGCGTGCGGAAGCTCGTTTCAAGAGCCGTGCCGCAGGGGACGCCGGACGGCGTGATCGAGGCCGTATACGCGTCGTTCGGGGAGCGCTACCGCGCGCACAGCGCGGAGCTTACGCGTCCATACGACGGTATCGCGGAGCTGCTGGCCGCGCTCGGACGGGAAGGCATAAAGCTCGCCGTCGTGTCGAATAAGCCCGACGACGCGGTCGGCGGACTTTGCGGGAAATATTTCCCCGACACGTTCGATATGACGGTCGGGGCGCGCGACGGCGTGCCGCATAAGCCGTCGCCGCAGTCAGTTTCGTGCGTGATCGACGCGCTCGGATGCGAGCGCGCAAAAACGGCGTATGTCGGCGATTCTGACGTCGATATAATGACGGCGAAAAACGCGGGGATTGAGATATTTTCGGCGGCGTGGGGATTCCGCAGCCGCGAATTTCTGATAAAATCGGGCGCCGTGCGGCTGTACGATACGCCGCGCGAGCTGATGGACGCGCTGCTTGCCGATCGTGATATCGCCGATATCGGCTCACAGCGGAGCTGAATGATGAGACTTGACGGATTTTTATCAAAATCGGCGCTTATGACGCGCCGCGAAGCCGCGCGTGCGATCGCGGCGGGACGCGTGACCGTCGACGGGGATACGGCGCGCGACGGGAGCGTCCGCATTGCAGACGGAATGAAGATCGCGCTCGACGGCAGAATTTTGCCGCCCGCGTCGAAGATATATCTGATGATGAATAAGCCCGAGGGCTTCATCACCGCGACGGAGGACAGACGGCGCGGCGAGCGCGTCGTCTCGGAGCTTTTGCCGGACGAGCTGGCGCGGCGGGTGTTCCCCGTCGGCAGGCTCGACCGCGACACGACGGGACTGCTCATATTTACCGACGACGGCGAGGCCGCGCACCGCGCGCTGTCGCCGAGGCATCACGTCGAAAAATCGTATATGTTCACCTGCTCGCCGCCGCTGACGCCGGAGGCGTCGGATGCGATCGAAAAGGGCGTCGATATCGGCGAGCGCGACGGGAAGGGGGAAGTGATCCTCTCAAAGCCTGCGCGCGTCGACGGCGATGTGATCACGATCACGGAGGGGAAATTTCATCAGATCAAGCGGATGTTCCACGCCGTCGGATTCGAGATCGAAACGCTCCGCCGCGTCGCGTTCTCGGGCATCGCGCTCGACGAATCGCTAATGCCTGGCGAATGGCGTTATCTTGACGGCGAGGAGATCGCGAAATTTACGAGCGGCGGCAAAAACGGCGGCGACTGACGAATGCGGGCCGTCTATAAAACCCGCTCTTTACGGACGCAGAAATTTATGGTACAATATAAACTTGCGAAATACAGCAAAAGCTTTTGAAAGGAAACGCGGACGGAGTCTCCGCCCGCAAATGACATGGACATAATCAAAGCATTATCGGCGGAGCTTAATATTCCGGAAAAGCAGGTCGCGGCGGCCGTCGGCCTTATGGACGAGGGCAATACGATCCCGTTCATCGCGCGTTACCGCAAGGAAGTCACGGGCGGACTTGACGACGATCAGCTGCGCGAGCTTGGGACGCGGCTCGAATATCTGCGTTCGCTCGACGCAAGGCGCGAGGAGGTGCGAGCCTTGATCGAGGCGCAGGGCAAGCTGACGGACGAGATCGCGGCGGCGCTTTCGCGCGCTGCGATCCTCGCCGAGATCGAGGATATATACCGCCCGTTCCGCCCGAAGCGCAAGACGCGCGCGTCCGTCGCGCGCGAGCGCGGACTCTCCCCGCTCGCAGACGCGATAATGGAGCAGCGCGAGACGTATGATCCGCCGCTGTCCGAGCTTGCGGCGTCGTTTGTCACGGACGAGGTGAAATCGCCCGCCGAGGCGCTTGCGGGCGCGGCCGATATAATCGCCGAGGACGTCTCCGACAACGCCGACTACCGCAAACGCCTGCGCGCACTGACGCGCGAGCAGGGGACGATAGTGACGTCGCGGTCGAGCGACAACGACGACGCCGACGGCAGCTCCGTATATTCGATGTATTATGAATTTTCCGAACGCGCGTCGCGCATCGCGCCTCACCGCGTGCTTGCGATAAACAGAGGCGAAAAGGAAGGCGCGCTCAAGGTCTCGCTGTCGCTCGATCCCGCGTCGGCGCTCGCGTATCTGTACTCGAAAACGCTCGTCAAGCATGATTCGCCCGCAAAGGAGCTTGTGAAGGCAACGGTCGACGACAGCTACAACCGCCTGATCGCGCCGTCCGTCGAGCGCGAGATACGCGCCGAGCTGACGGATTCGGCGCAGGAGGGCGCGATAAAGGTGTTCGCCGACAATCTGCGCCATCTTTTGATGCAGGCGCCGATCAAGGGCAAGGTCGTGATGGGCCTCGACCCCGGCTACCGCACGGGATGCAAGCTTGCCGTCGTGGACGCGACGGGACGCGTGCTGGATACGGCGGTCATTTATCCGACGAAGCCGCACGAGCGCATCGACGACGCGAAGCGCAAGGTGAAAGCGTTTATTAAAAAATATCATGTCGACGCCGTCGCCATCGGAAACGGCACCGCGTCGCGCGAGAGCGAGCGGTTCGTCGCGGACACGCTGCACGAAATGGGGAGCGAGACGAACTGCAAATACGTGATCGTATCGGAGGCGGGCGCGTCCGTTTATTCGGCGTCGAAGCTTGCCGCGGAGGAATTCCCCGATTTCGACGTGACGCAGCGCTCGGCGGTCTCGATCGCGCGCAGACTCCAGGATCCGCTGGCAGAGCTTGTAAAGATCGAGCCGCGCGCCATCGGCGTCGGTCAGTACCAGCACGATATGAAGCCGGCGCGTCTCGACGAGGCGCTCGGCGGCGTCGTGGAAGCGTCCGTCAACGAGGTCGGCGTCGATCTGAACACGGCGTCGCATTCGCTTTTGTCCTATGTCGCGGGAATCAACGCGGCGCTGGCGAAAAATATCGTCAAATACCGCGAGGAACACGGCGCGTTTGCGTCGCGCGCCGACGTTATGAACGTGCCGCGCATGGGAGAGCGGGCGTTCGAGCAGTGCGCGGGATTTTTGCGCGTGCCGGACAGCGCCGAGATACTCGACAATACGGGCGTCCATCCCGAATCATACGCGGCGGCGCGCGCGCTTTTGAAGCGCTATAAATATAAGGAAAGCGACGCGCGCGACGGCGGGCTTATGCTTCTGCGGTTCAAGGTCGATAAGGACGGCGTCGAACGCGTCAGCCGTGAGCTTGGCGTCGGCGTGCCGACGCTGACGGATATCGTATCGGAGCTGGAAAAGCCCGGGCGCGACGTCCGCGATTCGTTCCCCGCGCCCGTTCTGCGTCAGGATGTGCTTGAGATGAGCGATCTGTCCGAGGGAATGATCCTGACAGGCACGGTGCGAAATGTGACGGATTTCGGCGCGTTCGTCGATATCGGCGTCCATCAGGACGGCTTACTCCACATATCCGAGATGTCGGATAAATTCATTAAGCATCCGTCGGAGGCGCTGTCGGTCGGCGACGTCATAACGGTGCGCGTCAAGTCCGTCGATACGAAGAAAAACCGCATCGCGCTGTCGGCGAAGAACATCAAGCGTTAATATATTAAAGAAAAACCGCGCCGCATCAGAAGCGGCAGCCGCCGCTTCTTCTTGCATTGTGCATAATTTACAAAGCTTTTTGACCATTTTTGGAGAATTACGCTCTTTTCAACATTATAAAACTCTGATAAAATATAGAAAAATAAAAGTGGGTAAGTGCCGACCATGTCGGACACTACATCATATTTCAAGGAGGAATCACCCCAAATGGCAAGCTTATCGCTCAAACACATCTATAAGAAGTACCCGGGCGGCGTTACTGCCGTATCCGACTTCACGCTCGAAATCAAGGACAAGGAATTTCTCGTTCTCGTCGGACCGTCCGGCTGCGGTAAGTCCACCACGCTCCGCATGATCGCGGGACTTGAAGAGATCTCCGAAGGCGAACTCTTTATCGGCGACAGACTCGTAAACGACGTCGCTCCGAAGGATCGCGATATCGCGATGGTGTTCCAGAACTACGCTCTGTATCCGCATATGTCGGTGTTCGACAACATGGCGTTCGGTCT
>CANRFY010000026.1 GCA_947630015.1 uncultured Clostridia bacterium | reverse complement strand
GCCTGCTCGATCGCCGCCGTGTCGCGGCACGTCAGAAGCAGCGACAGGAATTCGTCGAAATCCTTCGCGACCGGCTGCACGTCGTGGTCGTAGAAATTCATCGGCGAGATCGCGAACACAACATCGCAGCCCGAAACGGTCGAAAAATGTATGCCGTCGACGCCGCACCAGCCGATCGCCCGCGCGCCTACGGGATCGCATATATAGCCGCCGTCCTCGCCGCCGCGCATGAATCCGAGCGGCGACAGGTCGATCCCCGAGCGCTTAAATTCGTCGTATGTCAAACGCTCACTCCTTTTTCATCAGCTCAGACGCCGTCGTCGCGAGTCCCGCGAGCGACTGGATATCGGACGGGATTATGATCTTCGTCGCCTTTCCGTCCGCGGCCTGCGCGAACGCCTCAAGCCCCTTGATCGCGATATAGCCCTGACCGGGTGCGGCCTCGTTTATCATGCGGACGCCCTCTGCGGTCGCTTTCTGAATCTTCAGTATGGCCTCGGCTTCGCCCTCGGACTCGCGAATCTTCGCCTCCTTGACGGCCTCCGCGCGCAAAATCGCCGACTGCTTCTCCGCTTCCGCTTCGAGTATCATCGACTCCTTTTTGCCCTCCGCGACAAGAACCGCCGCCTTCTTTTCACCCTCCGCGCGAAGGATCGCCTCGCGGCGCTCGCGCTCCGCCTTCATCTGCTTCTCCATCGCGTCCTGAATTTCCTTCGGCGGGATAATGTTTTTGAGTTCGACTCTGTTGACCTTGATACCCCACGGGTCGGTGACCTCGTCGAGGATCGAACGCATCTTAACGTTGATGACGTCGCGCGAGGTGAGCGTGCCGTCAAGGTCAAGCTCGCCTATGATGTTTCGCAGCGTCGTCGAGGTCAGATTCTCGATCGCCGAGATCGGGTTGACGTGACCGTATGCGTAGAGCTTGCAGTCCGTGATCTGATAGAACACGACGGTGTCTATCTGCATTCTGACGTTATCCTTTGTGATGACGGGCTGCGGCGGGAAATCCGCGACCTGCTCCATCAAAATCACGTTTTTCGCGATTCTGTCGATGAACGGAATCTTGAAATGGATGCCGGTGTCCCACGTCGTCAGATAACGTCCGAGACGTTCCACGACGGCGGCGCGCGCCTGCGGCACGATGCGGATGTTGCATATCACGATCAAAACGATGATGACCGCGACTGCGGCGAGAGCGATAAGCCCGCCCGTTGATACGAGTGCGATGTTGGTGATTAACATGATTTTTTTCTCCTTTTAGATTGATTTATTTTGACTCGGCGACGTTTTTATCCGTCCCCATTGTACTCCGTTTTGTGACTATTGTCAATCCGCTTGTGCGATTGCATTTATTTTCTGTACCGCCAGCTGTAAATCCTGTCGTTAAACTTATCGAATACGCCGAGGCTTTGCAATACTGCCAAGGCCGCTGTCAAAACCGCGATCACGGACAGCGCGATCAGGAATACGCCGAGCAGCATCACCGCGGCCTTTACAAGCTTAAGCCCGAGCATGAAAAAGTACGCCGCAAGCGCTATGCATATCGCCGTGACTACGATCCCGCCGACGATGCGCCAGACGCGCACCCATTTCGGCAACGTGCCGTTCGCGCCGTCGTGCGCGATCTTTTGCGACACATCGAGCTTCATCATATCTAAAATCAAATCGAATATAATATTCATGCTGCCTCCTTTACTTTTTCCTGTATGTGAAATTCAGCTTATCTTCTATTTTCCGTTCGGCCTCGTCGATTTTGCCCGTGCTTTTGACGATACAGTATACCGCGATAAGCGCCTCGGCGAGTGTGAACACACCGAATATTACTCCGACCTCGACAAGTCCCTCGACAAACGCGGCGTATGCCATCTTTCCGAATATGCAGGCGAAATATCCGAATACGGCGCTCTCTGCGAGTCTGAACAGCACGCGCAAGATGCGGCTGACGGTCATGATACGTTTTTTGTCGGGGTCTGCGTCGGGGATATCGTCCCCGGTGAGCAGATGTATGATGAGTTTCTTTATAAAAAATTTCATTTTACACTGTCGCGCTCGAGCGCGTTCACGAATGCGGTGCCCGCATAGACGCGGTATCCGCCGACCTCAAAGCCGTTGTCGATGGGGACGTTTCTGCCGTCGCGTCCCGTCAGAAGCTCAGCCGGCACCGGATTTACGACGAGTATCTTTTCCGCGTCCGCGTTCGTATCATACGCGTATGTATAGCATCTTACGTAGTGCATCCACGTCACCCGCAAAAACCGCACCGCGTGTATGAACGCGCACGTTCCGTTGTCGTAGATGGCGAGCGGGTCGCGGCGGGTCGGCGCGCTTATGAGCTTGCACGAATACGTTTTGCCGTTCGCGGTCACGCGGAAGCTCTCGCCGTCCGTCATCGTGAACACGGACAGAATAGGTTTTGATATAGGCGTTATATCAAATCCGCGCGACTTGCAGCTCGACGCGATGGTGCGGTAGAATTTCATGCGCTTATAAAACGCGCGTGCATAGCGGAAGACGATGAACGCGGCAACGGCAACGGCGATGACTATCAGCGTGCGGGGCGTGAAAAACAACTTTATCAGCCTAAAAACAAGCGTCAATATCTGAATGAACTCCGCGGCCATCATGCCTATTGCTGCCAACGGAACGAGACCGATAAGCTCCATGCGGGTTATATCGGATTTCGAGCGCTTTTTGTGCGGATGCTCGATGTGGTCGCGCATCCATACGCCGCACGCGCCGAGGAAACCGAGCGTAAACAGTACGAACAACGCGCACACAAGCATCAGCTTCAGCGCCCACTCGTTCATGACGGGCGCGCCGCCGCTCGTAAACGAAACTTTTAATTCCGTGAACGTCCAATCAAGCGGCAGAAGAAGATAGACGAGCGCCGCAAGACCGTATGCTGCATAGAATTCGACGCTGTGAAAAATGAATGATAATCTTGCCCCGACCCCTATAACGGGATCGCCCGAGATGAATTTTTGCTCGAGACCTTCGAGATCGACCGCCGCGACCTTCAGCAAATTGTAAAACAGCGGTAAGAACAGGATCGTATGCAAGATCGGCAATAATCTGTCGTCGATCATGTCGTCGAGAAATGCGTCATTTTGTACATCTGTTGTGATGAAGCGAAAGATCAGCATAATAACTATCATCTCTATGCATACAACGGCGCTGTTGACGAGCGCGTCGACGATCGGATTCATCTTCTTTTTTCTGTCGCTTTGATTGTGGCTTTCCATACCGCTTCCTTTCTTTTTATGCTTTTTTTATTTTATATGCTCAGCGATAGCTGAGGATGCGTCTTTGAGCGCGTCCGCGACCGATTTTGCCCCGGTTATAACGTCGCTGAATACGACGTTTACGATGTCGAGCGAGCCGCTGTCGCAGACGGCGGCGCTTTTCATGCTCGCGATATCGTCGAAATAATCGCTCACGAACGACTGCTGAAACTCGCGCCATTTGAGGAACACTTCCTCGTTCGCGTTCGGGACGCCGGCGTTCGTATAGACGACGCGCATATACGTCATCAGCGATTCGCACACGGGGATGCCGTATCTGACGGCGGCCTTGTGCTGCGAGTCAAATCCGACCGCAGACTCGACGAACGCGCGCGCCGCGTCCGTGTTTGTCGTCTTTGCGTTGACGGCGAGCCAGTGGCCGACAGTCGGCGACGGCGCGTCGCCGAAGGCGGTGGGAAGCGTGAACCAGACGGGTGTCTCGCCGTTTTTGATCGCCGCGTCGTAGACGCGTCCGATGCCGGCGAGCGTTTCCGGGACGCCGGTGTAAAAGAGCGTCTTTCCGTCAACGAACGCGTCGACTTCGTCGCCGAGCGCCTCGTATGAATAGATGTAATCGGCGATCTTGCCCGTGTAAATGCCGGGATATATGCTGTCGACGGCGCTCGTCAGCACCGAAAACGCGCTTCTTTCGCCCGCGATCGATGCGGGAGATATGCCGTTGTGCATGGCGAGCGTCGCGGGAATAGTCAGGTCGGCAAACGCGCGCCCGCCGTCATTTACGTATCCGCCGACGGCGGAGGCGAAGTCGGAGAGCGATGTGCCGTCGCCGTAGGGAATGCCGAAGCGCTGCATGCGCTCCTTCGTCGTGAATACGAAGCCGAGGCTGTAGTCGAGCGGCGCCGCGTACTGAGCGCCGTTATATCTGCCGCCCGCCATGACTTTTTCGTTGCAGCCGGACAGATTTACTCCGAGCTTGTCGAGATCGTAAAACGCGCCGGCGTTATAAAGGCTGATCGCGTTCGGCACTGTCGCCGAGGTGCCTGTCGTGTTTTCGGCGAGGATCACGTCGGGACCGTCGCCGGAGCGAAGCTTTTCGTCGAGCATCGCGGCGAATTCGTCCGCCGCCATAGACGTGTAGTCGTGGGTGACGATCTTCACGTCGGGATTTTCGGTCATGAACTGCTCGACGAGCTGCTTCATATATTCGCCGTTGACGGCGTCGTAGTAGACGGTGAGCGTCGGGGACTCGTTTTGATCAGGCTCGTCGTCGGGCGCGCACTTTTCGGTTTCGGGCGCTGTCTGCGCCGTATCGGGTTTTTCAGTGTCGGTTTCTTCGATTTCGCGGTCATCTGTATCAGGCGTCCCCGCCGATCCCGTGCCGGCATCCGCGCCATGCGCGCCGCACGAGCATAACGCGAGGATGCAAAGCGTCAGCGTCAGCGTATGCATCAATACGGACGATTTTTTCGTTCTTTTCGCGGGCTGCCCCGCGCCTGTCTTTTTACCTGCGATCAAATCGCACAGCGCGCCGCCGCTGTAAACGGTGTAGCCGTCCACGACATCGCCGTCGAACACCTGCTCCGTCCTGCTGCCCGCGACGCGGCGCATCTCGATCGAGATCGGATTGACGCAGAGGATCAGCTCCGCGTCCTCATCCGACTGTATGCCGCCGTCTTCGCCGCCGACGATTTCGATCTCACGGAGCGTACCGTTTTTTACGCCGTGGAAATGCGGGATTGCGAGCGCGGGGTCTTTTGCTGCGATCCCGCTCGAAAACGGCTTCATGTTTACGAGCGTCATTCCGGCGTTCGATTCGGTCGTAAAGCGGCGTATATCGGACAGCGTGTATGTGTCCGCGTAGCGCAGGCAGGTGAAAAATTTAACGAGAATGCGCCTTCCGTCCTTCGACATCGAAAGCTCGGGGCCGTTCGTCGCGCCGAACACCGACTTGTACGGAGAATCGAGCAGATCGAGCGTCCAGCCGTTTTTTCCGCACAGCGATTTGAGTTTTTTCATAAGCGCGATTCGCTTGAAAAGCGCGCGGACGTACTTAAACGATTTGCAGACGATCGTTATAACGACAGCGGCCGCAGCAATCGTCGCGATCAGTATAAGCCAGCTTTTTGTTGTGAAATCCATTGCGATCCTCCGTTACCAAGATGCGATTTCGTTTTCTTTTTCCGATTTTCGGGCGGTTACTTTTTCTTGTCCGCGTTCCACGCGGGACGCACGATCAGCTTTACGCCCTCGATTCTTTCAACCGTCACGCGTTCGCCCGCCGCGATCCGTTCGCCATGCTCCGATCGTGCCGTCCATGTCTGACCCGCCACCGTCGCCTCCCCTGTCGGGATGTCGTTGTCGATGTCGACGGTCACGACGGCCGTCATTCCGATCACGCGGTCCGCGTTCGTCGGCGTCGGGACGACGCGTTTGAGCTTGTCGCGCAGCCACACTTTCGCGATCACGAGCGTCACCGCAAGTACGACGATGTAGACCGTGATCTGGATCGGGATCGGCACGTCGAATACGGACAGCACGAGCGCGGCGAATCCCGCCGGCATGAACCATATCGTCGTCAGCGCCGCGGACGCCGCTTCCATCAGTACGCACAGTATGAGCGAAAGCGTCCAGATATAAGGCATATACTCCATCATGATCAAGATATCTCCCCTCGGGTTTGTATTTTATCTTGGCTAAAGTATAGCACATAGTCAATTGATTGTCAATAGGTATTTGAAAATTTTAATAAAACTTTTTATAAAGCGGAAATGGCTGTCATCCGCACGGATGACAGCCACGTTTGAGCCTGAAAAAGGGCCGCGGGTAAAGCCCGCGGCCCTTGCAGTATAGATATCATGCGCTCATATCGGGGATTTTCACGCCCTCGTCCCAATAGCCGTAGATGCAGACGGGAACGTCCTGCACGGTGAGTCCGACGTGAGTGCGGTTCTTCGCCGCGAATCCGGATTCGCCGGATTTGCCGATCACGTCGCCCTTCTCGACGTTGGCTCCGACCTGTACGGAGCATTCGGACAGATGGCAGTACCAGCTCTTGAGGCCCCAGCCGTGATCGATCACGACGATATATCCCGTCATCGTCAGATAACCCGAATATACGACGCGTCCGGAGTTGACGGCCAAAACGTCCGTACCCTTCTTGACGTTGTAGTCGACGCCGGTATGGCGGTACTTTGTTCCGGACGACTTGACGGTGAGGAACCGTCCGAAGCCGGGAGATATTTTATCCGTCGAATTTGCGCCGACGACGTCCTCTAAGAACGCGCCCTCGAACATATGCGTATCGAGCGCCTCCGTCTTTGCAAGCTCCAAAAGCGCGTCCTCAGCCTCTTTGATCGCCGTATCCGTGTACGTCAGCTCCTCGACCGCCTTGGATATATCGACGGTGCTGTTCCCGTACTTGTACGACGTGACGGTCAGATTCATCTCCTGCGAATAGCCGCGGTACGACAATGTGAACGTATAGTTCTGCGTTGTTCCGTCCTCAAGCTCATAGCTGATCGGGACGAGCGTGTATACGTATCCGCCCTCGGCATAGAACTGCGGGGTCACGTTTATCGACGGCGTCGACGTGAATGTGATCTCCGACGGATTTTCGATGTTCTTGCCCGCGATGCAGACGAATTTGCCGTTTTCCACCGTCGTCTGTCCGAGATAGAACACGGGCTTTTCGACTACTTTTCCGATGAACGTATACGTCGCCGAACCGTAGTGGTTCTTCTCCGCGCTCTGGTACCATTCGGCGCTGACGGACACCTTTATCTCCGTCGTATTGCCGAGATCGAGCGAGCTGCCAAGCTCCTCGATCGAGCCGTTGTATATGATCTCGCCGCTCGCCGTGTCCGTGATCGAGATCGTCATGTAATCGGCGGCCTCCGTCATGCTGATGCTGAAGCCTCCGTCGATGCTGCACGTCGTCTCCGTCGTCGTCACATACGGAGCCGTATCGAGCGGCTTATATGTGCCGTCGTATGTCTTGAAATTCCATGTCGCCGCCGACGGCGATATCTGAACGCCGCTGCCTACGACGAGGAAGGGTACCTCGCTGTCATAGAGGCATACCGAATACTGCGTCGACAGGAATTTTCTCGCGTCGTCGGGCGACACCTTGAACACTGCGCCCTCCGAATCCTTCAGATACGCGTCCTCGGGATCGGTCGTGAAATAATACTGATACATGAATTCCTCGCCGGCGCTGCTGACGGTCACCTGAAAATAATCGGCGGACTCCATCGCGTCGGGAAGCTGTTCGATCTTTGACGCGTTCGTTCTCATCGAAATGAACAGATCGATCATGTCCTTTGAATCCTGCTTTCCGTCGTCGGACGAGAACGACCACGACTGATTGTCGGGATCGCGTATGCGAAGGCTGCTCACGCTGTCGACGTTCCCGGGTTCCGACTTAGTCGAGGAATAATAGCCTACGGCTATAAACGTCGGTATGAAAAGCGCGACGAGCAGTATTACCGTCAATATCCTTTTATCCATAATATAAGCGTCATCTCCGTTTATATAAAGCCGGCGGCGGCGCGCCGCGCGCGGCCGCTTTTATATATTATACATTATAATTTTTGTCGGGTCAATACCAATTACCGCGAACGGCGTCAAATTTTGCGCGATGCCCGACAATTCAGATTTATATGAACTATTTTCCGCGATTATTACGTTTCGCGGTTGAAATCGCGAAATTTTGTGGTAAAATAGAAAATGGACGGTTGCCTTTTATAGTACGCCGTCATCATAACGATCCTTGCGAGGTCACTGACTATGAAATGTCCCATGTGCGGACATACCGAGAGCCGCGTCGTAGATTCCCGTCCCTCGAACGATATGTCCAGCATCCGCCGCCGCAGAGAATGTCTCATGTGCCGGCACAGATTCACTACATACGAAGTCATCGATACGATACATCCCGTCGTCATAAAGCGCGACGGCTCGAAGGAGCTGTTCGATAAAAATAAACTGCTCATCGGCATAATAAAGGCGTGCGAGAAGCGCCCCGTTAGCGCGGAGGCGATCGCGAACGACGTAGAATCGGCACTGCACGCCTCGCTGAATCAGGAGATAACGTCGGCGGAGCTTGGCGAGATGGTGATGGATCGGCTCAAGCGCGCCGATCCCGTCGCATATGTCAGATTCGCATCTGTCCACCGCGAATTCAAGGACGTCGATACATTCATTGAAGAAATCCGCAAGCTGAGGGGAGACAAGTGAACCGCCCCGATCAGCCGAAAACGCAGTATGCGCTGCTGCTCCTTTTGTTCTCCGCGTTTGCATTCGCCGTCTGCCTGATCGGCGTATCCCTGATGCGGCAGTCGCCCGAGCGCACGCATACGACCGACGCCCCGCCTATGACTGATCTTACCGCGGCGCCGCCGACGGACACAAACGCGGAACCGCCGGTCACATCTTCGCCCGAGACGGAGCCGCCCGAAACGGATGAACCCGGCGTCTATCGCGGCATTATCCGCATCGAGGGCGATTACGTTCCGTCCGACGGCGCGGCGGGCGCGCTCGTCGACGCGATATCGCTGTTCGGGCATCCGACGGGACTGTTCGCCGTCGATCTTGAAACGGGTACATCGATCGCCGTCAACGCCGACGAGGCGTTTGAACCCGCGAGCGTGATCAAGGTCTGCTATGTGCTTTACTGCTGCCGTCAGATCGACGCGAACGCCGCGTCCCTCGACGAGCTTCTGACTTATACCGAGGACGATTACATCCACGGCAACGGCGCGATCGGCAAAATGGGCTTCGGCGCGCAGATGACGATCCGCGAGGTCATAACCCACGTCATAAAAACGAGCGACAACGAGGGCTATTATATGCTCATCCGCCGGTTCGGACGCGAGGGCTACGACGAAATGATGGAATCGCTCGGATGCGGCACAGGCCGTCTGGCGATCACGCGCTGGCCCGCCATATCGGCGCGCGATTACGCGGCCGTGTGGCAGGAAATTTACAGATACCGCAGCGAATCCGATACGGGAGCGATGCTGTTCGATCTGCTGCTTCACGTCGAATATATGCACTTTTTCCGCGACGCGCTCGACGTTTCGGTCGCAAATAAATCAGGCTGGAACGACGAATCCTATAACGAGGGCGGGATCGTATTCGGCAAACGGACATATGCGCTCGTGATAATGTCGAGCTGCGATTATTATACGGCCGATACGTCGCGTTTCGGCGATATCGTGCGCGCCGTCAACGCGATGATGAACGAAGCCGGCGCATCCGCGCAGTCATAAATCATAAAGCGGGAGTCCGTACCGGACTCCCGCTTATGATTTATGCAGGCACTTGCCCTGCCCCATCGGTGTTCGCGCCTCGCGGCTGCTTCGTCGACGCACGAACGTGAGGAGCAGAGTTGAACACATTCGCCCCATAGCCTTGTAAGGAAAGTTTTGCGGGGATTCTCAAGGGGGGCTTTATCAAAAGCCCCCCCTTGAGCGGGGTGCGAGGCAGCGCCCCGTGATGCTCAGCCCCCCAGAGCAGCAAGGCACGAGGCGGGCGGGCGCGGCATATGATGTATCGGGGAGCGCCGCATCCCCGATACATCTGTAAAATCAAGGATTTGAAATCATGAATACAGTCACTATTTGCGATGATATAAACATGAAGCGCCACCGCTCCGGCCTGCGCCTCGGCGGCGACGGCGAAAACTGCGGATGCGCCGGATGCGCCGGATGCTGCACGGGACCGCGCGGCCCCGCCGGTCCCGCCGGCTCATTTCTCGGCTACGCCGATTTCTATGCGATATTGACGCCCGACAGCGCGACTGCGATACAGTCGGGCGGCGACGTCCCCTTTCCCCTCGACGGCTGCGCCGGCGGCGGGACCGCGATCTCGCGCATAAGTCCCGCGACGTTTTTGCTGCCCGCGGCCGGTGCGTATCTTGTCTCGTTCTCCGTCCCCGTATCGGGCGCGGGTCAGCTTTCGATCGCCGTCAACGGCGCGGAGCTGCCGTATGCGGTATTCGCCAAGGCCGCATTCGCAATAAACGGCTCCGCGATCGTTTCGGCGTCCGCGCCGTCCGCGCTCTCGATCCGCAATCCCGCCTCCGGCGCGGGAACTGTAACGGCGGCGCCCCATATCTGCGCCGCAGTCCCCGTATCGGCTCATCTTACCGTTATACGGCTCGCATAAAAAGCTTCGGCCTTCGCCGTTTCCGGCGAAGGCCGCTATTTTTAAAATTCGTATTTCTTTTCGTATTCGTCGAAATAGCGGCTGAACGTCGCCGTTTTGAGATGCTTCAGATTCGTCAGATATTCGTGCGTGTCGAACAGATTCGATTCAAGCTCGATTACCGCGACGCCTATGTTCGAGCAGTGATCGGCGACGCGCTCGAAATCTGTTATCATATCGTTGAATACGAACCCATGCTCGAGCGTGCAGTCGCCGGAACGGATCCTTTCGACGTGATTGTGCTTCGCCCTGTCGCAGAGGATATCGATAAGCTCCTCGAGCGGCTCGACCCTGTACGCGAGCGCCACGTCGTCATGCTCGAACGACGAGAACGAAACATCCACGATCTCCATCACGGCGTCCGCGATCGTCTTTAACTCATGCTCCGCGTCGGAGGTGAATTTGATCCCCTTGCGCGATATCTCGTCGGCGGCGTTTGAAACGCTGACGGCGTGATCGCCGATGCGCTCGAAATCGCTCATCGTATGAAGAAACAACGATACGCTCTTGTTCTGGTTCTCGCCAAGCTCGCGTCCCGTTATCCGCACAAGATACGTGCCGAGCTTGTCCTCGTATGTGTCGATGATGTTCTCCGTGTCGTTTATCTCTTTGCGCTTATTTTCGTTAAAATTGTGCAGCATCGAGATCGCGAGGGTCAGATTTTCCCTCACCTTGTCCGCCATGTCGCACATCGCGAGTCTGCTCTGCTCGACGGCGAGCGCCGGATGGGCGATGAATCGTTCCTCGAGCCTTTCCGCGATAACGGCGTCCGCGTTGTTCTTGTCGTGCTTGCCCTCGGGGATCATCATCGCCGATATCTTCTCAAGCAGTCCGACAAACGGGAACAGTACAAGCACCATCGCCACGCGGTATGTGCTGTTTATCAGCGCGACGCCGATCGTATTGGCGGGGTCCGTCATGAACGGGAAATTCGCGATCAGATGCACGCCGTAGAAAAGCAGCGAGCATATGAGCGTGCCGAACACGTTGATTATGAGATACAGCACCGAGGTGCGCTTTCCGTCGCGGTTCGCGCCGATCGCGGAGATCAGAACGGGGACAGACGCGCCGATGCCGATACCCATGATGAGCGGAAGCGTCGTCGCGTTCGTGATCGCGCCCGTGATCGTCAGCGATTGAAGCACGCCGACGGCGGCGGACGCCGATTGAAGCACGGCGGTGACGATAATTCCGACGATTATGCCGAGAATCGGATTTTCGAGCGACGAGAGTATATCGCCGAATATGACGCTCTCGCGCAGCGGCGCGACGGCCGCCGCCATCGCCTGCATCCCGTACATAAGAACGGCAAAGCCGAGCAGGATGTCGCCGACATGGCGCTTATTCTGCGATTTGCACATCATGCGCAGCACGATGCCGACGAGCGCCACGATCGCGGTCAGCGTTGACGTCGACAAAAGCGTGATCCATCCGTGCTGCATACCGTCGAGCATCGACAGGCACAGCACCCATCCCGTCACGCTCGTTCCGATATTCGCGCCCATTATGATGCCGATCGCCTGGCGCACCGACATCATTCCCGAGTTGACGAAACCGACGACCATCACCGTCGTCGCCGACGACGACTGAATGACGGCGGTGACGCCCGTTCCGAGAAGCACGCCCTTGATCGGAGTATTTGACAGCTTCCAGAGTATGACTTCAAGCTTGTTTCCGGCGACACGCTTCAGAGCCTCGCCCATCAGCGCCATTCCGAACAGGAACATGGCGACGCCGCCAAGCATTGACAATATGTCCGAAACTTCCATCTGATATTATATGCGCGCGGTCGCGACAGAGCCGCCGTCAATCGCATTTCCTTTCATAATATCACAAGTTACATGATACAGCATTATCGGACAGATTGCAAGAAGATTTTTCGGCGCGGGGCATATTTTTGCGAAAATTTTTTCCGCGTCATAACGCGCGTATTTATTGCGGACAATAATATTATGAAAAAACTGCTCGTTATAATAATTTCGGTCTCGGTGATCTGCGCCGCGGCGCCGACTGGCGACATTGATTTGCTCGCCGGCTGCATCGACGGCAGCGGCGCCGACGATCTGCTTTCAATGATCGCGGTCGGCGCGGCGATACTCAACCGCGTCGAATGCGGCGGGCTTCCCGATTCCGTCATACAGAACGCGGAATCGCTCGGGATCACGCCGTCGCCGACGCCGTCCCCGATGGCAAAATTCGCCGCCGGACTGGCGCTGTCCGGCGTCGATCCGACGTCGGGCGCGATCCATGCTTACGCGCGCGGCGCGGAGCCTGATTTTGCCGATTTCACGCTCGTCACGCGCCGCTTCGCCTTCGCGAGATAGATATAGCGGCAAGGAAACGACAACGCCATCCGTTTCTATAAGCGGTACGGATTTCATTTTGACGGCACAGAGGCGGAAATCATGCTTGGCACGCCAAATACGGAGTTGAGAATGATTTTTGAAAGAAGCTGAAGCAGTTCGCCGCTCACCCCGCGCGTCAAAACCGAATACAAAAAAACAGCCCGCACACCGGTGAGCCGATATGCGGACGGTCAATTGTGAAAAAGGACGGCGCGCGCCGTCCTTTTTTCATATTTCGAGCGGACGGTATTCGTCAAGCCCGAGTTTGTGGTACTCTTCCCTGTATACGTCGAGATATAAGTCGGTGTTGCTCTCCCAATCGTAGACGCCTATCCACGCGTGAGTGATGATGTAGTACGCGCGGTCGATGGCGCGTCCGCATTCCTCTCTGCGGCCGAGCTTATAGTGGCAAGCCGCTATGCTGAGATAATGGCTCCAGTGATTCGACTGCGTGCCCATGATCGGATATGCGTCGTATGTGATCTCCTTCGATTTCATGAACCGCTCGATCACGTCATTGGCTTCGGTATAGGAGCGTATCGCGCTCTCGTAGTCGCCGATCTCGTAATACCCGTCGCCCTCATGTTCGCACGCTAAAAACAGCTCCTGAACCTCAATCACCTTCCAATCCTTTACCTCCGCGAGGCGGTCCTCGCCGCGAAGGCAGCGCGACGTGACGCGCATTTTGTCACTGATCATGTAGGGGTACATATATGGCAGCGAGCTTATCAGCTCCTTCGCGTCGTCGTAACGGTCCTGACGGAGGTATATCTCCGCGAGCGTTTCCTTTGCGCGGCAGAGGGAGAATACATCCGACGCCTCCGCGATGAGCTGTCCCGCCAGATTCGCCGCTTTCGTGAGATATTTTTCCTTTTTGTCCTCTTTCGAGTTCGCGATATAGAGATCGAGCAGATCGGCCTTCAGGCTGTCCGACGTCGGATATTTTTCGATCGCGGACAGGAACATCTGCTCGCACTTGTCAGGGTCGTTCCAGAAATATCTGCCCGCCTCACGGCGCAGTTTTTCTATATTTTCCTCGCGCTTTTCGATGTCGAAGCCGAAGATGGTGTCGATGCTGACGCCGAAAATATTCGCCATCATCGGGATGAGATTTATGTCCGGAAAGCCTGTGTCAAGCTCCCATTTTGATACCGCCTGCGGCGATACCGCAAGTTTTTCGCCGAGCTGCTCCTGCGTCATTCTCGCCGCGAGTCTCAGCTCGCGTATCTGATTTCCGAGTTTCATGATTTTTTCTCCTTAGATGTGATTTTATTCTCTTGCAGCTGCAATTATATTTTATCACACCGCGCAGGAATGTCAATCATCGCGTTTTTGAGTTTTTGCAACCTTGAGTTGAGACATAAACGCGCGGTTGCGGGGGAGGAAACGGGGGGGAACGCAAAAGCAGAATGAATGCCTTTGTAATTGTATTATGACGTCCAAGCCTAAACGGCGTTTTATTTTGATTTTGACGAAATGGAAACTTATGATTGAGCCGTTTCTGTATCGATAAGCGATGTCAGCGGCAAGGCTTAGGAACGCCACGTTATAGCTTAGTACGAATCGCTACAATTTATATGGATGTTCAAGACAGTTCAGGCTGATTGGCAACCGATTTTCACATTGCGCTTCTATTTTGCAGTGACAGCAAAGCAACCCATCTATCGACATACATCCGCCCACGTGCCGTAAGCTTTCCAGCCTCACCTGCGCGAGAAGAGCAGATTTTGGCTGAGAACTTTTTCGCCAAAAGACTGATTTGGGATGAGGACCCTTTCTTAAAAAGAAAGGGTCCTCCCCCGAACCCCCTCTCCAAAAGAACAACGCGCTGAGACTGTGTGCGAACAGTTCTTCGCGAGGCGATTGATTTTATCTAAATACTAACATCCCCTGTGCCATAGACTTCCAAGCCCACCTGCGCGAGAAGCAGCCCTTACCTTTTTTAACTCACCATAATTTTACATAAGTCATGGCGAATACCGCCAATGCCATCCCTACCCCCTCCCCCCTATACAAAAACGGATGCCTTACGGCATCCGTTTATCGTGTTATCGCTTATATTATTCCGCAGCAGGCGCTTCCGTATCCGCATCCGCGGCGGGCGCTTCCGTATCTGCCGGAGCCTCTGTGCCTGCATCCTCGCCCGTAACGGCGTCCGTGCCGGCGTCGCCGGTATCGCTGCCTGCCGCCGTCTGTGTCGTATAATCGTCATCATGCTCGCTGAAATCAGTCTGCGGCTGCATGATGCAGACGACGAGGACAAGCACGACGAAGATGATAGCGACGACGGTCGTTATCTTGGACAGGCGGCGCTCAATCGTGCTGCCCTTCTGCTTGCCGAAAAATGTTTCTGCGCCTCCGGCGATCGCGCCGGAAAGTCCATGGGACTTGCCGTTCTGCATAAGCACGGCGACTATAAGGAAAACCGCTGCAATAAGAAGAATGACTCCGATAACGATCTGAGCGGGCGTCATGAGAACAGGTACCAGCATGATATGTTAATCCTCCACATACTGCAAAAGAAAATAAGTATTAAGCGCGGGTCGGAACACACGCGGTGTTATTGTATCACGTATCGGGGAAAATTGCAATAGCAAATTTGCAATTTTATCACAAATTTCCGATAATATCGGGCGATTTTACGATTTTTGCCCGCCTCCGCCGTCAAAGTCCCCTCGCCGGCTCAAAAGGCCGTATTTTTCGCGGACGCGGTCGAGCGTTTCGATCATCGGCTCTGATATGAACCACAGAAAAACCGCCGTCGCCGCCGCGTGGATCACATCCATCGGCAGCCCCGTGACATAATAGCCGAGGATGATCTTCGGGTCGGGCGCGCCCCCGATCCAGATCAGCGCGGATACGGGATTCATGATCCCGCCGTAGATCAGAACGGCCGACAGCGCGCCGAACAGGCACAGCGACAGCCGCGTCCTGCGCAGAACGCCCCATTCGCACAGCACGCCCGCCAGAAATCCCACGATCCCTGCGGCGAACATCTGCCACGGCGTCCACGGCCCCTGCGAGAACATCATGTTCGACACAAGCATCACTAAAGACCCGACGAGGAATCCCGTCTCGCCGCCGAGCGTGACGCCCGCGATTATCGCGATCGCCAAAACGGGCTTGAACTGCGGCGCAGCCGCGAAAACGACGCGTCCCGCGATTCCGAGCGCGCACAGCACCGCGATCACGACAAGCTCGCGCGAACGTGGCCGGCGTCCCTCAAACACAATGAAGAACGGCGCCATGCATTCGAGCAGCACCGCCGTCGCCGTCACGTAATACTGCTTTGTATCAAGGAAAAAGAGGCCGGCCGCGAGCGTCAGCGGCACGAGTATCAAAACGACGGCGGCAGCCGCCCACGTCCGTTTCGGGACGCCTCCGGCGTCTTTTTCGCGCCGCACCAGCTTCGTCCCGCCTTTGCCGCGATATAAAAACGCGGCCGTTAGCAGCAGAAGCGCGAGCAGGATTCCGTATATTATGAGCTGATCTTTTCCGAGCGGCTCGATCGCGCCGGCATCCGAGGTCTCGTAAAGGCTCCCCGTTCTCTCGGCGTAAACGAACGTCAGAAACGCGCACGCCGCCGACAGTATCGCCGCGATCTTGCGCCATTTCGGAAGGCGGCGCGGCGCTTTGATCCCGCCCGAAGCCGCAGTTTTGGCAGCGAATTCCGCCTCCGGCGGAATCTCCGCATCCGATATCGCCGTTCTCGGCAGCTCGCCGCCGATCGCGCGGATCACATCCTCCGTCGTGACGCATCCGTCCGCTATCCCGCGCGAAATTCTGTTCGCCGCCGTCGTATAGTATGCGTTTCCGGCGAAGAATTCGCGCGGCGGCGCGTCCGCCGCGATCTGCCCTCCGAACAACATCGCGCATCTGTCCGCGTAACGCGCGCAGAATTCGACGTCGTGGCTTACTGCGACAACGGCGACGCCGCCGCGCGTCAGCTCGCGTATTATTTTATAAAGCTCCGCTTTGTATCGAACGTCGAAGCCCTTCGTAGGCTCGTCGAGCAGAAGCACGCGCGGCTCCCGCAAAAGCAGCTTCGCGATCGCGCATCTCTGCTGCTCGCCGCCCGACAGATCATACGGATGGCGGTCGAGAAGCCCGTCGAGTCCGAGCCTTGCCGCAATATCCGCCGTCATCGATCCGCGTCTCTGCTGCTCGACCGCCTCCGCGGCGTCGAGCAGCTCGTCGCGTACTGTCCGCTTGATGAACAGCGCTCTCGGGTCCTGCGGCAGAAGCGCCGCTTTCCCCGATAAGACGATCTCGCCTCGGCGCGGCTCCAAAATCCCCGCAATGAGCTTCAGAAGCGTCGATTTCCCGGCTCCGTTCCCGCCGAGAACGCACAAAAATTCGCCCTCATACGACGTAAGCGAGACGCGCCGCAGCACGTCGGGCGCACCCTCTCCGTATCCGAAATCGACGTCCCTGACGCTTACGGCCTCCGTCCCCGACGCGCGGGACTTGGACGCGGGAGCAGGCGGCGCGATCGCGCCTTGGGCGCGCCGCTTCAAAAACACGCGTCCCTCGGCGACGGTGACGGGACATTCGCCGTCGCCGCCCGCCGACCCCCATATGCGCACGGAGGCCGGCATCGCGTCCGTTATGGCGTGTCCCATGGCAAAAAGCGTTTTCCCCACGTCGGCGGGCTTGCCCGCGCATACGATCCGCCCGCGATCCATCACCGCCGCGCCGTCGGCCGCGGCGAACGGTCCCTCGAGCGACTGCTCCGCAAGAATTACGGTCACGCCGAGTTCGCGGTTTATCTTTTGCAAAATCAGGAGAAATTCGGACGCCGACGTCGGATCGAGCCTGCTCGTCGGCTCGTCAAGGACGAGCAGCTCGGGCTGCATCGCCATGACGGACGCGAGATTGACGAGCTGCTTCTGTCCGCCCGACAGCTCCGCCGTATCGCGGAAAAACAGCTCCTCGATCCCGAAAAACGACGCCGTCTCGGCGACGCGGCGTCTTATGACGCCGGAATCAAGTCCGAGGCTTTCAAGGCCGAACGCAAGCTCGTGCCAGACCTTGTCCGTCACGATCTGATCCTCCGGCGACTGACCGACGAATCCGATCGACGACGCGGACGTGAGCGGATCGAGGCTTGCGATATCGCGTCCGCGGTATGTGATTTTGCCGCAGCGCCGACCGTGAGGTGTCAGCTCCGGCTTGAGATGGCGCAAAAGCGTCGATTTTCCGCTGCCGGAAAATCCGCAGAGGACGAAGAACGCGCCCTCGTCCACGTCGAGCGACACATTGTCGAGCGCCGCCGACTCCGAGTTCGGATACCGAAACGTCAGCCCGTCGACCGTGACGATGTGCATCTTCTTCCCTCCTTTGCGTCGATTATAACTGGCGTCAGGCAAACCGCCGCATAAAACAGCGCGGTCGCAGCCCCGCCCGCGCCGGCGGCGCAGCCGCCCATATCGGGGAAATAGCTCCATGAGATCATCCCCGACGCGCATACGGATAAAATATACAGTCCGCACGCGGACAGCCAAACGACGGCGCGTCTGTCGCGCGCCGAAAACGTATAGATCGAATACGACGTGCGCCCCGGCAGCCCGTAGCCGCGTCCCCTCATGCTGTCGGCGGTGTCGACGGCGTTTTCAAACGCCCATGAGGCGAGCGCCGAGACGCACGACGACGCGTATTTTATGCGGGCGGCGAATCCGCGGCTCGGCATTCTGCGTCCCATGGCGGCCTGCGCCTCGACGATCGATTTGATCTGAGCGCGGAATTTCGGGATGAAGCGGAGCGTCATTGCGATCAGGAGCGACAGCGACGGGATCGCGCGTCCGAAAAGATAGACGAATTTGTCCGATGTGAAAACGGCGGTGGCGCATCCGAACCACAAAATGACGGCCGCGTACATCGCGGACGAGACCGCGCCGTAAGCGAGGCTCTCGAGCGTCAGCGGATTTCCTGACGGCAAAAACAGCAAGGGTGTCGATCCCTTGTGATTGAAAAGCGCGTTTAAGAGCGTTATCAGGAATATCGCGGGCGCCGCGAATCGGAAAAACCTGAGCAGCGAGCGGCCGCCGTTCAGCGTTTTATAATATATTGACGAGCAGAAAAGCGCGATTATCACAAAGGCGGGATGCAGCACGAACATCGACAGTCCGAGTACGAGTCCGAAATAGAGAAAATTCACGATCGGATGAAATCCCGAAAAGGCATCCTTATCCCGCATGGCGTCACCTCGCGCATAATGATATCGCATATATTATACATGGCGCGCCGCGCAATTTCAAGCGGCAAGGCGCAATTGAGTTCGGGGCGCGGGCGAAAATATTTATATTCGGACTTGACTTTTTCCCGCCGTTATGAGATAATGTTACGGCACGGAGGGTTATCGAAGCGGTCATAACGAGGCGGTCTTGAAAACCGTTTGCCGGCAACGGCGCGTGGGTTCGAATCCCACACCCTCCGTAACAAAAAGGAGTGAGCATAGCTCACTCCTTTTTGTTTCGATGGCATGAGCAGGCAGAACCCATCTCGAAGCCGCCTCATTGCCATGACATTTTTCGCCATATCTATACGGCAGCTCGCCTGTATTCCGGCGCCAGCATGATTTGACGATTTGATGCTTCGATCTTGATGTCGCCGTTTTTGTTAGGAAGCAATCCGATAGCGATTCTCATTATTTGTTCATTTTTTCACCTCCTGTTTGCCTTTTTCAATTCCTTTTGGGCGGCTTTGATCTCTCGTTGCAGCTCGTCAAGCTCCTGTTCCAGTGCGTCGGCAATATAATCACCGGTAATTACAGCGGCACGGATCATACAGGCGGTGCTTACAATTGCGTCCTCCACCTCTTTCCCGAGGCCGAGAAGCTCCAAAGAGCCTGTACCGTTTTCATCATACAACACCACGTCCGGGATTCCGTTTTGATCCGTATCTCCGAAGTACAGATTGAACTCCCCGTCGCCGGTGAGATCAACCGCCAGCGTGTCAATATCGCCGTCGCCGGTGGTATCAAGCAGCGCCAGATCCGCCTCCTTATCCCCGTCGATATCGATCAGGATCTCGTCTTTCCCGCTGCGAAGCAGAGTCTTGTGCCAGTCGAGGTCAAGTTTCATTTTGGTTTTCAGTTTTCTGAGGGTTCCCATAGGTCATTGCTCCTTTTTATTTTGTTTTATTTCAAGCTTTTACAGCCTGTTTTCATGATTTTATTCCGTCCGCAGCGCAACAACAGGATCTTTCTTTGCGGCGCTTCTGGAGGGGATGATACCGGCAATCAACGTCAGCACCATGCTGATCGCAATCAAGATCAGTGCCACAGGCAGCGGCAGGAAAGCGCTTAAATTTCCGATGCCGGTCAAATGATGCAGGATCAGATTGATAGGAATACACAGCAGATAGGTGATCAACACGCCAAGCGTGCCGGAAGTGAATCCGATAATGACCGTTTCTGCGTTGAACATACTGGAAACATTGCGTTTCGAGGCGCCGATCGCCCGCAGAATACCGATCTCCTTTGTGCGTTCCTGTACCGAGATCAGCGTTATGACGCCTATCATGATGGATGAAACGATCAGGGAGATCGCAACAAATGCAATCAGCACATATGTAATGGCGTTGATGATCGTCGTTATGGAGGACATCATGATCCCGACATAGTCGGTGTAATGGATCTGCGACAGTTCGTCGACGTTTTCATTGTAAGCGGCAATGGCGTCCTCGATCACATCCTTGTTTTCAAAGGTGGAGGCGAAAATATTGATGCTCGCGGGGCTTTCGAGGTCCACACAGCCGAGCGCCGACAAATTATCCTCATAAGTAGATTCGGAAAACTCCGTGATCTCGTCATAGAAAAGCGCGCACTGTTCGGTCGTGTAACCGGACATCGCCTGATCCAGCGCGGCTGATAACTGCAACGCTTCCATTCCGCTCATCTGCTGCTGTACCTGCGCGGCGTACTGCATCTTCACCTGTTCGGTGACCATTTGCGTAAACAGCTCGGTCAGTTCCTCGTCGCTCATGCTGCTGACATAATCCTTGACGCTTGCCTCGTCCATCCCCATTTGCTCGGTCAAGCCCTGTACCATCGCCGCTTCCATATCCGCTCTTGTCATGGAGGCCATGGTCTGCGAAACGCTTGCATTCAGCTGCTCCTCGGTGGGGATACTCATAATCTGAATGTACGCGGCCGCCTTTTCGGACTCGTCCATTCCCGCTATATATTCACGGAAGGCGGTTTCCTTTTCCGTATCGGACAGAGAGCCGGTATTTTCATTGAACGGCAGTCCGGTAAAAATATCGGTGGAAGGCGTCGCCTGCTGTGCCTTGATCGCATCCGATTCTTTGGAGTGTTCAATGACATATTCTGTCAGCTTGCTCGTATAGCCGATAGAGCCGGAAAGCATGGCGGAGACGACGTCCTCCTTCGGACGGATAATGCCGGAAACTTTTAGCGGGATCGCATTGTCGTATAAGTATTGCAAGCCCGCATCGGTCGAGCGGAGATCTTTGTAAGTCCCTGTGGTCTTATCCAGCGTATAGCAATCGGAATTGAGGATCGTCCGATACTCCATACCGCAGATTTCTTCATAGCTCCATTTTCTCTCGGTCGGGGGAAGTTCCGTCTTATTGATTGCCGCATCCATAACTTTGTCTACATTCTCTTTTGGGGAAAGACCCAAAGCGTAAAGGGACAAATCGTTCAGTTCGTTGTTTTCGTCCAGCACAAGTACGATTTCGTTATACTCGGTAGGCCATGAGCCGTAAACGACATCATACTGCTTTTCAAGAATTGGACTGATCAATTTACCGTTTTCGCCGGGCAGCATTTCCTGCCAAAGCTGCGAAGACATTCCGCCTGGTATCATGGTCGTCATGGGCGACTCGCTGATCCCGTACTGATCACGAAGCGCCATCAAAGAGGAAATATCCGTACCCAGATATTCTACGAGAAAATCCTGCATGAGTTCTTCCATATCGGAGCGGATAATGTCACCGTCCACATTCTTAGTATAGACAAGCAGATCAAGATCGTAGGTGTACTGAATCCCGTTTACCGCCTCGTCAAGAGCGTTGTCACCGTCCTGCTTTTCCAGTTCCGCTTCTATGTATTTTTTGAACGACGCCAGATCGTTTTCGTTTTCTTCTATCGCACTGAGGGAATTGACCATATCGTAGATCATGCCCTTGGCGTAGACGGCGTCCTTTTCATGCTCGCCCGCTGACTGCGCGGCTCCGATAAAGGTTTCCATCAGGGAGGTCATGTCCATACTCTGCGCTTCCAGTGTCAAGGGATAAGAGGAAAGCGTGTCCTCCTGCACCGTGTTGATGTAGGCGGTCATGCCCTGAGACACGGCGAAAATCAGGGCGATACCGATAATGCCGATACTGCCGGCAAACGAGGTCAGCGCCGTGCGTCCCTTTTTCGTGAACAGATTTTTGAGCGACAGCCCGAAGGAGGTTGCAAAGGACATGGACGGCAGCTTCTTATTCTCCGTTTTGGATTTTTCTTTCAGATGCTCCCGATTTTCTTCTTCCCGCGTGAGCGGAGCGGAATCATCGGTGATCTCGCCGTCCAACATACGGATGATCCGCGTGGAATATCTCTCGGCAAGATCGGGGTTATGGGTCACCATCACCACCAGCCGGTCTTTGGCGATCTCTTTGAGAATGTCCATGACCTGTATGCTCGTCTCGGTGTCGAGCGCGCCCGTCGGCTCGTCCGCCAAAATAATATCGGGATTGTTGACAATGGCTCGCGCGATCGCCACACGCTGCATCTGCCCGCCCGACATTTCAGCCGGTCGTTTATTTAGCTGCGTACCGAGTCCGACAAGTTCAAGCGCTTCCTTTGCGCGCTTTTTGCGCTCCGATTTCGAGACGCCCGATAGCGTCAGCGCCAACTCTACATTGCGGAGTACGGTCTGATGCGGGATCAAGTTGTAGCTCTGGAATACAAAGCCGATGGAGTGATTGCGGTAAGCATCCCAATCCCGATCCTTAAAATCCTTTGTAGAGCGGCCGTTGATGATCAGATCGCCCTCGGTATACCCGTCGAGGCCTCCGATAATATTGAGCATCGTGGTTTTTCCGCACCCGGAAGGACCGAGGATCGACACAAAATCGTTGTCACGGAATTTCAGTGAGATGCCTTTTAAGGCGTGTACCGTGCCGTCGCCCGCCGGATAGTCTTTTTTGATGTTTTTCAGTTCTAACATAGAATCCTTACTTCCTCTCTGCGATTTACTGTGCTAATCTTATCACGAAAAACTAAACTGAAACGAAACTGGCGTCTTTTTTCATACGATTGGTTCTTCCACCGCCTTGCCGAAAACAAAATGTTTTCCATTGTCAGCAATTTTGCTGTGTCTTTTTCAGGAGGTCATCCATTCTACGATCAAGTTCCGCGCTGAGGTTCGCGCACTGATAAAGTTCCTCAGCCATTTCCTGCGTGAACTCAGAATCCTTTTTATAACGAAGCTGATGTTCGAGGCTGGCCCAGAAATCCATCGCTATCGTGCGCAGCTGAATTTCTACTTTCATCATCCGCTTTTCATGTGCCAAAAAAATCGGGATCGCGACGATCAGATGCAGACTTCTATACCCGTTGGGCTTCGGATTTTTTATGTAGTCCTTCTTCTCTATCAGGGTAATATCATCCTGTATGAGCAGCGCCTCTGACAGCGCATAGACATCCTCCGGAAATGAACAGATCACCCGAACACCGGCAATATCGTTAAGATTTTCTTCTATTGAGGAGAGCGTGAGCGGAAAGCCTCTCCGCTCCAGTTTTTCTTTTATACTGCGGGGGTTTTTCAATCGTGTTTTGATACTGCTGATCGGATTACGGTCGAACTCCAAAGAGTATTCTTCATTCAACACATTGAATTTTGTTTCGATCTCCATCATGGCGCATTTGTAATAGGACATCAGGCGGATAAACGGCACAGATTTTCTCTGCATCCAGTCGATTGCCCGCTCGTCCACAATAGTGAGCATTCGTGTTTTTATATTTTCATCCTCTTGATTCCATTCAGACATTACGGGGCTTCCTTTCCAAAAGCAAAAGATCTGTAACGGCTCTGCCGTTTCCATTGAGTGATAATAAACGATACCGTTCGTTCTGTTTTGGGGTAAGATCGGATAAATCTGTCCCTATGATCCCAAGGATAGCGCCGCCTCATGTTTTGCGTGTTATTTTATTTTTACATACCGGGCAGGTGATTTCAATTTGCCCTTTTCCTTTTGGGACTCGGAGCCAGCTTTTGCAGCTCGGACATTTATAATACCGATGCGTCTTTCGGTCTCGCCACATATCTTTCCGAAGTTTGAAGCTCCGCTTTACTTTGCCCGCATATTTCAAGTAAGCTTCCCGCTCTTTGAGCCTTTTTTCAATATTGCGGGAAAAAATACGGAACATCGACCAGATCAACAGGATCAGCGCAATCGGATAAAGCAGAGAGACAAACATCGAAATAAGCAGGCAAATCAGCGCTGTGATCGACAGGAATTGGGAAAGCTCGTCATATCCGTATCTTCCGTACATCCATGCCTGCATTTTTTCTCCGAGCCTTTGCAGCCATCGTTTCATTTTTCGCTTCTCCTTTATCGGTTCGCTCTTTTTCACGGAATTTTACAGCAAGAATCTAAACTGAAACGAAACTACGGATAACTTTATTCCAGATTATTTTTTCGGTAACTTCAGTTTTGATAAACCTACTGAAATTCCACAGAAAGTACAAACCTATATAAAAAGAACCTCCTAAGCGAAGGTTCTCATAAAAATCTCATATCGGAAACGGCAGTACGCTACAAAATTTTATCCTATGCCTCTGAAAGCATTAACAGAAAGAATTGCTATGCCTAAAACCGTCAGGACAACGCCAACGGCCCTGTTGAGCGTTTTGGCGCTGGCCTTGTTTGCGAACAATGCGGCGATTCTCGCCCATAATAGGGTAAACGCAACGCAGAGGGTGAGACACCATAGGTCGGGCATACCGCCGATAGCAAAGTGACTGACGGCGCCGGTCAGCGCGGTAAAGGCCATAATAAAGACGCTGGTTCCGACAGCGGTTTTCAATTCATATCCCAAAATGCTGGTCAGCAGGAGCAGCATCATCATTCCGCCGCCCGCGCCTACAAAGCCGCAGATGAAACCGACGACCGTGCCGCAGACGATCGATTGGATCACTCGCTTTTTTGCGCTTACGTCTGCCATCGCCTCCTTTGTGGTCATGACTGGCTTTACGATGAATTTAATCCCCAAAATCATCGTCATAAAGACGGAGAAATTGCCCATAGTGGTATTGGGAACCAGACTGGCTACCCAACTGCCTACTAAGGTGAAAAGCAAGACAGTCAACATCATAACAAGCCCGTTTTTGATGTCGAGATTTTTGTTTTTTCCATAAGTATAGGCGCTGACCGCGCTGGCCAGTACATCGCTTGCCAGAGCGATGCCTACCGCTTCATAAGCCGGCAGCCCCAAAAATGTGATCAGCATGGGGCTGATGACTGCGGCGGCGCTCATTCCGGCAAAACCGGTTCCCAAACCCGCTCCGATGCCGGCTATAAAGCAGACTAAAACTTTTATCCACAGATCCATTTTGTGCTTTCCTCCATATATCTTCAGGGCCTCGTCGTGACGGACTGAAACTGCCGCTGTTGCCCTTCGTCATGCGTCTGCGTTTGGCTGCGATTTCGGCAGCGTTACCGTAAACATGGTAAGATTGTTTTCGCTTTGAACCGAAACCGTTCCGCTATGTAATTCCACCACCTTTTTGACGATTGCAAGTCCGACTCCGTTTCCTTCGCCGGAGTGTGAGCTGTCAGCCTGATAAAATTTTTGAAAGATCCTTGATATACTTTCCGCCGGGATCTCCTCTCCCGAATTGATGATATCCACGGACAGGGAATCAGATCGATTCCTGATATTGACTTCAATGACTCCGCCGGTGGGAGAAAACTTTATCGCGTTATCGAGCAGATTGATCCACACCTGTTTCAAAAGCTCCTCGTTGGCAGAAATGCTGTATTCACCGAAATCCACTTTGAAATCCAATTGCTTTTTTTCCCACTTGTCGGCAAGCAGCAGGATGGAAGAACGGATTTGTTCCGAAAGGTTAAACATTACAGCGTCAGTTAAAATCGTCTGATTTTCTACCCGTGTCAGGTTCAATACATTTGTCGCCATATCGGAAAGCCGCAGAGATTCTTCTTCAATAACCGCCAAATATTCCTCTTTTTGTTCTTCTGTCAGGTCGCCGCGTCGAAGCAGCTTTGCAAAGCCCGCAATCGATACGATAGGCGTTTTGAATTCATGTGAAAAATTATTGACAAAATCCTCGCGAAGCATCTCTGTGTTTTTTAGTTCGGAGGCCATTCTATTAAAACTGTGCGAGAGCTGTGAAAAGGTTGGATGTTTGGAGATGGGCCATCCGAAATGCAGTCGGGCGCTGAAATCACCGGACGCCAACCGATCAATTTGGTAGATCAAATTCTGCAAGGGTCGGGCGGATATTTTACTGAATAAAAAAGCAACAATTATTCCTACGATATTACTGATGGCCAGCACGTAAAGAATGAGAATACCGATGGTTGGTCGAATATCGACGTCAAGCGTGATCAGCACTTGAAACCGCACCAACAAATAAATAATAACGGCGGTTATTGAAGTAATGATAAATTGGATGAGAAAGAAGAGTACCGAAATTAAAACCGTGAGTGCGAAATAATGTTTTCGATTTTGTTTGTTCATACTTTTTTCACCGCCTTATATCCGAGTCCGCGCACGGATTCGATTTCAAATTCTTCCCAACCCTCGAACCGTTTGCGCAGCCGTCCGATGTGTACCGTCACGGTTTCCCAGCCGGTATCGCTGTCAGCGCCCCAGATCTCATCCATCAGCTGGATCCGTGTAAATATCTTTCCGGGGTATGACAGCAGCTTATAAAGCAGCAAAAATTCCTTTTGCGGAAGTTCCTGTGTTTCGCCGTTTTTTGTCACGGTAAAGGAATCGTAATCCAAAACTACATTTCCGATCGTCATTTTATGTTCGTTTGCAATCTGAGCGCGGCGTAGGAGCGCTTTGATTCGCCAGAGCATTTCTTCCTCATCGATCGGTTTTGTCATATAGTCGTCGATCCCTAACGAAAAACCTTTGCGTTTATCTTCAGGAAGCTGTTTTGCCGAAACCATAAGAATGGGAAGATTATTTTTGCTCTCACGGAGGGTCTTTGTAAATTCATATCCGTCCATTTTCGGCATCATGATATCAAGGATCACAAGATCAATATACTCTTTATCCATCACATCGAGGGCTTCTTCACCGTTTGCGGCAGTAAAAACGGAATAATGCTCAGCTTCAAGCACGGCTTTGAGCAGTCGGCGTGTGTTTTTATCGTCATCTACAACAAGAATTTGGAACATCGTTTCCACCTCCGGACAGATTGAGGATAGCATGAATTTCTAAACTGAAACGAAACTGCGGAGTTTGCATCTTAAAATTGCTTCTGCATCTTTTGAACTGCTCACTGCATATTATACTCGACAAAATGAACAAAAGCAACGAACTGCCGGAGAACATTAGATGAATTTTTCACTTTCGATATGGAAATTGTTTAGCCATATGAATGAGATTGCGAAATATAACGATGATATTTGTAATATCAATATTTGAGAGGTGATTTTTCTTCCTCGGCGGCAGATACGGCGATTTCACCACGAGTCGCGGCACCTTTTATCATCCGCCTTTCTGATATCTCACGGCGTCCTCAAATCTGTACTGACCGTTAATTTTGGATGTTTCAGCGACGCACTGACGGCGCAACTCATCAAGCTTATTTTCGCTGATGTCGTTCGTCGCCGCGACAACGTGCATCATCATCGACAGTTCCACCGCCTGTTTGAAAATGACGCGTGCGATCCGTTCTTCCGTGTCTGCGATCCGTGCGTTGATGACGGACTCGTATGCGGGAGTGAGGATGTCGCTGTAATCCCGCCTCTGCAAATGCGCGATGTAGAAGCGGATAGCCTCTACGATGAATTCATTTCGTGACGAGCAGTTCGTTCTCTGCATCGCCTGTTCCATGTCGCCGATCACGGCCTCGTCGAGATAGATGCCGAACGTCTTCTTATCTTTCATGCTGCTTGTTCAATTTGCCTCCGATCTGTCTCTGACAGACCGCCTGACAATGAGAAATCCCCGCAGATGCGGGGACATTTCCTCCTGTATGACAGAGTTTCTGACAGAAACCGTATTTTATGATAAATTTATGACAATCCGAACGGCGTTGCCGTTCGGTGTAAACCGGCTCGTTATGACAGAAATTTGACAGAGCCTTTATCCTGCTATCATATCGACCGTCGCAAAACCGCCCGTTTTCGTCCCGCATCACGTAATATCGGACATTCCCATGCCGTCGTCAACGCCGCTCTGATCGTCCTCGAGTTCATAGTCGTATTCGGCGTATCCTCTGTCGACGAGTCCCCACAACACTTTTTGTATTGCCTCGTCGGTGCCGATCCAATCAAGACCATTTTTAAACAGCCATGCGTCACGCACGACTTCAAGCGGATCGCAGAATCTCAGCAGATACTGTGCATCCTCATCGGATACGGTGTCGGGAAGAACGTCGACCAGCCATATATCGGTCGCGATCTCCTCGGCGTGTTCGATGAGATCAGGAGGTTCCATCTCCAGCCAATCGCTCTTGTGCTGCTCATAGCATTCGCGGAGCTTTTGGGTGAACCGTGCTTTGAGGGCTGTATCATCCATTTTCATCACACTCCGCTTTCGATCCATGTTCTCTGACAGGTTTGCGGCGGGGAGCGCTAACGGATTTCATGTCGATAAACTCACGGACTCCCGCAGGAACATTTTTTGCGTACATCCTGTCAGCTGCTGTTTCTGTGAATAACATTTTCTTTGCTCCTTTCGGTATTTGAAGTATATAAAAAAGACCGCCGAAGCGGTCTTTTTTGACAATATTGGTCAGGTGACACATTGTCCTGCGAATGCGCGATTTATACACTTTATATTTTTTCTATCCTCCTGACAACCGCCGGAAATTATGCTATACTGACCGTATAACCGACACGATATAACGGAGACATACATGGGCAGGATATTTTTTACCGGCGACCTTCATTTCGGTCACGAAAACATACTCGCATTCGATAACCGTCCGTTTTCGTCCGTCGAGGAGATGGACGCAGAGCTTGTCAGGCGGTGGAACGCAAAGGTAAGCGCGGACGATACCATATATGTTCTCGGAGACATGATCTGGAAGTCATACGGCAATGAGGCTGCGGAGCTTATCCGCAGCCTGAACGGACGTATCATTCTTATAAAGGGGAACCACGACAGGTTCCTTCACAGTGCTGAGGCGAAGGCGGCGCTTGCGGACGTTAAGGACTATGACGATATCATCGTGACGCTCGAAGACGGCACGAAGAGAAGCTGCATTCTCTCCCACTACTTCATCCCGCTGTACAACGGTCATTTCCGTCAGGCGATACATCTACACGCGCATTCGCATTTCACAGTAGAGGCTGACATTGAAGTGGACATAGCAGACAGACTGAACGAAGCCGGGATCAGGACCGAAATTTACAATGTCGGCTGTATGTACTGGAGCTACGCGCCGGTGACGCTTGACGAGATACTCGCGCGAGGGCGAACAGTCAGGCCGAATTACGGGGACAGATGAAGGAGAATCATCATATAATCACATCCCCCGCTTTGCTTTTTGCACAGCGGGGGATATATTATTTACATGGTTTGTTTGGACGACGCATCTTCTTCCTCGACTTCGTCAGAGATCGAATCCAATGAATTCTGCAAAAGCTCTTTCAGATCGGCAAAGACGTCCTTTGCTTTTTCATATTTTTTATTCGTAAAAAGGATGAACGGATCATATCTGCTCTTTGATTCCCACAATGTAAGACTGTCCGCAATGTCATCAAGTTCTTCCGGCAATTCGATCCCGAGACGATGACATCTGTCGGTCAATTTTGTTATGTTATGCGTAAAATCGGGAGTTTCACCGTATAACAGCGCCAGAGCCTTCAACTGTTTTTCGATTGCCTGACCGATATGATACAGCACACCGGACAATGCATACTCGTCCGGGAAATCTTCCTCGAGCTTGCAGCAGACCTTGTAATCTCTTTCCGCAAGTATCTGATAGTCACGAGCGCTTGGCATATAAAGTC
>CANRFY010000025.1 GCA_947630015.1 uncultured Clostridia bacterium | reverse complement strand
GCGAACCGCGCGGCTTCCTCTTGTGTCATGATACCCTCCCGAAACGGTCGTTTTTGAAAGCTTTCATGAATATAGTAACAGAAATCCGGCAGCGGTTAAAGGGGAAGAGGAGGAAATTTTGTGGGGGATTTTCGCGAAAAGAGATGTACGGGATAAGTGTTGTTTAAAAGGAAGGCAGCGTGTTGCCCGTTTGCTTAGCAAAAAGCAAGCAATCGCTGGTTGCCCTGCCCCATCTACTCCAACCAAAGCGATACTGGCGTTCCCCCTTGTGCATCCCATTTGTTTGCACAGCACGAGAATTATCTGGCCATCTCAGCAATCGATTAACCACGACGCTAACGCTTTCATCTCGACCGGTTTGCGGTGACGCCCTATTGCTTTTATTAAATCAACCCCGCGTTCGCACTGACATAAACACTCACGGATGCACAAAACTGCGCGCCAACCGGCACGAACCGTCGCGTATCTCTTTGCGCAGCGGAGCTGTTCGCACGACACGAGCGAAATCTGACGCTGTCAGTGATCGATTAACCAAGACAGAATCGCCTCGATCTCGACGCGCCGCGCGGAGGAACGGACGTTTTTGCTTAAATAATATCGCGGTCTACGCCCCAAACAAATCTTTCCGCCGATTGAATAACATCGACGCCACACGGGAGCCTTTTCGGGATTGTTAAGGGCCTCTTTTCCGCGAAAAGAGACCCTTAACATAATTTTAAAACTTTGAAAAAGTTTGCAGAAAGGAATGGCGAGGATTGCAAATGCCCATCCTTTGCGCAAGCGGCCTCGTCCGCCCCCTTCCTTACCCCGCTGCGGGGTTATTCACGATCCCTACGAACAGCGGTAGGCCGCTGTCGCCCGTGATGCAGAACAAAAACGGTCTGTCAAGCACGAAATCGACCTCGTCGTCTGGCGGCATCGGAGCGCCGGCAGTGAGCATTACAGTGAACGCGGCGGCTGTGCAGCCCTCCTCGTCGATGACGACTCTCGCCGCATGATCGACGCTTGTGACCGAGATCGGGATGTCGTCGTCCGTCATCGGCGAAAAATCGGACTTTGTATCGTCGAACACGTCGACGACGCCGAGATTTTGCAGTCCATCTACAAGATCAAGATCGGACGAAACGTCGAATTTCGGTATCGACTTGTTCACGTACAGGTATTTGCTGTTCTCCGTTCTTGCTCTGTCGGGCGAGAATATGAACGATGACGCTTCCGCGTCGCGGAGCAGCTCCTCCGGCGAAACGCCCTCGTCGGGCAGGATGAACCACATCTCGCCGCCCTCCTCAAAGCCCTGGCTGACGGCGGCGAATTTTTCGCCCCAATAGTAACCCTGATCGTCGCGCTGATGCATGAAGTCGACGATCAAATCCCCGTCCGCGCCGCGGAACGTCTGCGGAGACGTATTTTCCTTATCGAACTCAAAGCCCCACTTCGCGCGCAGATAGACGGTCGCCGCAATCGCAAGCACTGTTTCGGCGTCAAATTCTATCTGTTCCGCCTGCTCGGAGAGCAGATTCCCCGTCTGTTTGTTCAGCCATTCGTGAAGCGCGCGGTCGAACTGCTCCGACCCCATCTGCCCGCGGTACGACGACGCGTAATACTCGCTCGCGAGCGTGTTCATCGTGTCCTTTTTGAACGACACGTTTTCGTTCAGCCACAGCGACGACGCTATTATCGACGATAACGCGCCGTCGTCGCGGTAATTGCAGTTCCAGACGTCGTTCGCGCGTCGGCGCAGCGACTCTATGCCGTCGCATCCGAGCAGCGTCAGTATCTGCCCGCGCGATTCCCCGTCTGTAAGCTCCGCGAGCATCGAGAGCGCCATATAGACGTTCAGCGGCGAATACACAATGTTATCACCGTCCGCGTCCGAAAGGAACGTGCGCGCGCTTTCGGCGAAAAACGATTCGAGATCGGACGTGTCGCCGAGGTCGCGCTTCTGCGCACGTACGCTTGCCCACCACGCGTCATATTGCTTATCCGTGTACCAATTCCCCGGATATTTCGCCATCTTCGGATATTCCGCCTCCGATATGGCGTAGACCTTGAGCGCGCCGCCCGTGTTGAGCATCACGCCGCCCACAATAACGAGCGCGAGCGCCGCCGCGACGGCGCTTATCCACCGCAGTTTTTTCGAGCGCTTCTTTTTTGCATTTTTTGCGTCCCCCGCCGCCGCGCTATCTATAATATCGTCGCGGATATCGGTGACGCCGTCGAAAATATCGTTCGATTTCATAATTCAGCCCCCTTTGATTCAAGAAATTCGCGCAGTCCGCATCTGAGCCGAGAAAGCCTCTGCGAGCAGGTATTGGCGCGTTCGCCCGCGGCCGCCGCCAGCTCTTTCACCGTGTCCCCGTACCAGTATCGGCGGACAAACTGCGCTCGGCTCTGCTCGTCGAGTCCGTCGAGCCATTCGCTTATAAGCTCGCCGAGCAGCCGCCGCTCGATCGTATATTCGACCGATTCCGGCGACGGTATGCAGTCCTCAAGCTCCGACAGCATGACGTCGAGTCCGTCGTACCGTTTCCCCGCGTGGTCGCGCCGCCACCGCGACACGGACAGATTGCGCGTTATCCGTCCGAGGAACGCGCCGAGCGATCTCGGACGCTCGGGCGGCATACTGTTCCACGCCGCGAGCCATGTGTCGTTGACGCATTCCTCCGCGTCCTCGCGCACGCCGAGCAGTCGTTCCGAGATCGAGCGGCACATCGCCCCGTATTTTCTGTCCGATTCGGAGATCGCGCGCTCGTCCCGCCGGTGGTACAGCTCCACTATGTCAAGATCGTCCATGGCGTCCTCCTTTTGAAATGATGCTTTGAAGGTCCTTCACCTATAAAGTCGCAATCCGCAGGCCCGCGTGACGCAAATGCGCAATTTTTCGCGAAATTTAATCATTCCTCGCAGCTTGCGCCCCGTTGACTTTAATATACCACGGCGCACGGCGGAATGCAAGCGGCCGCAGCGCGCGGGATAAGAGGCAAAAGCGCGGATCGGCGCGGATCGATTCGGTTGACAAATCCGCGCCGCCGTTGTATAATACATATATAACATTATCGGATCATTTGCCGAATATCGTTCGCGATCACAGCTTCGGGGGAGAATTTGAAAACTGCCGACAAAATCACGCGCCGCAGCCGCGCAATTATCATAATCGCGCTCACTGTCGCGGCGTGCGCCGTAATGGCCGTCGTCGACGGCGTGATCGAGCCTGCCTACGCAGTCAAATCCGCCGTCAAGCTGGCTGTATTCGCCGCAGTTCCGATCGCTTATATGCTCGTCTTCCGCGACGCGGATTTCAAGCGATTCCTCACGCCCGACTTCAAGCGCTGCCGCAGGCGCATCGCCGCCGCCGCGATCGTCGGCGCCGTCGTGTGCGCGGTCATAATCGGCGGCTATTTCGCGCTGCGCGGGATCGTGGATTTTTCCGCCGTGACAGTCTCGCTCGCCGAGGGGGAGGGCGTCACGCGCGACAACTTCATCTTCGTCGCGATCTACATCTCCGTCGTAAATTCGTTTTGCGAAGAGCTTATGTTCCGCGGATTTGCATTCGGCGCGCTGCGCGCCTGCACGTCCCGCCGGTTCGCGTACATATTTTCGCCCGTCTGCTTCGCCGTGTACCACGTCGCGATCATGTCCGGATGGTTCTCGCCGATTGTGACGGCGCTTCTGATCCTCGCGCTGTGCGCGGCGGGCGTAATATTCAACGCCGCTGACGACATGATCGGCAAAATCGGCGATCGCGGCGGCAGCGACGACAAAGACGCGGACTGCATTTATCCGTCATACATAATTCATATGATGGCGAATCTCGGCATCAACACGGTCGGCGTGATCCTTTTCGGCATCATATAGGCAATAAAATCAAAAGCGGCGGAGGCGGCAGGCGTGACAGATGCGAAAGACGCGGCAGGCGTCGGCGGGACGTATATCTACATCGTATTCTCCGGCACTGTGTGCAAAATGGGGAGCTTTATCCGCGCCGTGACGCACGGGCGATATAATCATATGTCGGTCGCGCTCGACGCGGAGCTGAACGAGATGTACTCGTTCGCGCGGCTCAAGCGCGAGACGCCGTTCTGCGGCGGATTCGTCCGCGAGGGCGCGGAGCGTTACAGGAGCGCTCCGGGCGAGGCCTCGGCCGAGGTTTCGATATGCCGCATTCCGACGGACGCGGCGGGCTATGCGCGCGTCCGCGCGCGCATCGATGAAATGTGCCGGCATCCCGGCTTTTACGTGTACAATATGTTTTCGGCGGCGCTTGTGCCGCTGCGCAAGCGCGTCGATGTGCGCGATTCGTTCACCTGCGTCGAATTCGCGCTCGAAATGCTGAGGCTGTCGGGAATGAAGCTGGCCGGCAGCTATTATTCGATCGCGGAATTGTACGCGCTTTTGCGCCGTGGAGAGATCTATCGCGGCGAATTTCCCGATTCGGCGGCAAAATACGACTTTGATTATGCCGGTCACGTCTCCGTTGTCAGACGCTTCGGCAGCTCGGCAAGTCAGCTATGGCGGCTGACGCTGCGCCTCGCGCCTAATCCGAAGCGTGGCCGCCGCGATATAAAATAACAGAAAATAGAGTGGAGCGATTGTTCACGGGGCGCTGCCCCGCACCCCGCTTAAGGAACTTCTTATAAGAAGTTCCTTAAGAATCTTCAAGAATTTTTATTACAAGTGTTATGGGGCGAATGTGTTCACCTCTGCGATGCGCATTTGTGCGCCGACGAAGTAGTCGCGCGAGCGCGAACACCGATGGTTCAGGGCGAGTGCGTTTGCCTCTGCGATGCGCGTTCGTGCAAGGGCGAAGCAGTCGCGCGGGCGCGAACACCGATGGTTAAGAGCGAGTGCGTTCGTCTCTGCGATGCGCGTTTCCGTCAAAAGAGCCGAACCGGCGCGGTTCGGCTCTTTTGACGCTTTCTTTTCCCGCCGCGTCAGCGTCGATATGATGCGGGGGCAAAGCCTTCCCCTCCCGCGCTTGACATTTTCCCGCGATGTAATATAATATATCGCAGCAATGTCACGGGGGTTATTATGACAAAAATACTGTTTATCTGTCACGGGAACATATGCCGTTCGCCGATGGCGGAATTCGTTATGAAGGATATGGCGAAAAAGCGAAACGCCGACGTCGACGTCGAATCGGCGGCGACCACCGACGAGGAGATCGGCAACGACATCCATTACGGCACGCGCAGAAAGCTGCGGGAAATGGGCGTTCCGTTTTCAAAGCGGCGCGCGCGTCAGATGACGCGCGCCGATTACGACAAGTTCGACTATCTGATCGGAATGGACAAATACAACGTCGCCGATATGATCAGGATCGCGGGAGGCGATCCGAAAGAGAAAATACATTTTCTGCTCGATTTTACGGGACAGCGCGGCGTCGACGTCGACGATCCGTGGTACACGGGAGACTTTGACGCCGCTTACTTTGATATCGAGCGCGGCTGCCGCGCGCTTCTCGACCGCATATTGAGCGGCAGGGGCTGACGCCGGCTCCGCACGGCGGCAAAAGTTCACAAAAAATCGCTCGAAATCAGAAAACTACTATTGCAACTGACGATAGAATAGTGTATAATCATATGTAATACGGGTCACTTTGATCGCAATATCGTATATATAAATTTGTAAAGAGGAGTTTTCAAGAATGGCAACCTACAAATCAAGCGACATACGCAACATCGCGCTGCTCGGTCACGGCGGCGCCGGCAAGACGACGCTCACGGAGGCGATGCTGTATGTCACAGGCGCCGTCGACAGAATGGGCAAAACGACGGACGGCAACACCACGAGCGACTACGATCCCGAAGAGATAAAGCGCGGCTATTCGCTGTCGGCGTCTCTCGTTCCGGTCGAGACGAAGGGCAAAAAGATCAACATCCTCGACGCGCCCGGATATCTCGAATTCGTCGGCGAAGTCAAGGAAGTTTTGGCGGCTGCGGACAGCGCCGTGATCCTCGTCGACGCAAAGGCCGGCGTCGAGGTCGGCACCGAGCTTTCGTGGGACAACGCGACCGAGGCCGACATCCCGAAGGCGTTCTTCGTCAACAAGGCCGACGACAACGACGCTCATTTCCATCGCGTGTTCAATCAGCTCCGCGATATGTTCGGCATCTCCGTATGCCCCGTTCTCGTCCCCGTCACGGGACAAAAGGGAATGTTCGCCGATCTCATCGATATGAAGGCGTACACATACGATCCGAAGAAGGGCGCGGCAGTCGAATGCGAGATTCCCGCGTCGTTCGCCGACGAGGCTGCGGAATATAAGACCGTCCTCTACGACTCGCTCTCCATGACGAGCGAGGAACTGATGGAAAAGATCATAATGGTGGAGCCGATCACCCGCGAGGAAGCGTTCGAGGCGATCCACGCCGGCATTCTCGACGAATCCATCGTCCCCGTTTACAGCGGCTCCGCCGTCAATCTCTGGGGCGTCACGACGCTCATCGACGCGCTGCTCGGTTCGTTCCCGAATCCCGTCGCGGCGAAAAACGGCGTCGATCCCGACGGCGAAACGTCCGTATTCGTGTATAAAACTGTCGCGGATTCGTTCGGCAAGCAGTCGTTCTTCAAGGTAATGTCCGGCAAGCTGTCCCGCGATATGTCGCTCCGCAACCGCGACACCGATACGACGGAGAAATTCTCCCATATCTATACGACGCGCGGCAAGAAGCAGACCGAGGTCGACGAGCTTGCGGCCGGCGATATCGGCATGATCTCAAAGCTTGCGAATACGAACACGAACAACACGCTGTCCGTCAGCGGAACGGCGGAATATAAGAAGATAAAATTCCCGACTCCGTATCTGTGCATGGCGGTCCTGCCCGCATCCAAGGGCGACGAGGATAAGATCTCGACCGGCATCGCGCGTCTGCTCGAGGAGGATATGACGCTCAAATACGAGAACAACGCCGAGACGAAACAGATGCTGCTCTATGGTATGTCCGATATACATCTCGACGTCGTCACCTCCAAGCTGAAGAGCCGCTACGGCGTCTCGATAACGCTGACGCAGCCGAGGATCGCATACCGCGAGACGATAAAGAAACAGGCGTCCGTTCAGGGCAAGCACAAGAAGCAGTCGGGCGGTTCCGGTCAGTACGGCGACGTCCGCATCACGTTCAGCCACGGCGAGGAAGAGGGACTCACGTTCACTCAAAGCGTCGTCGGCGGTACGGTGCCGAAGCAGTATTATCCCGCTGTCGAGAAGGGACTTCTCGAAGCTATGCAGCACGGCGTACTCGCGGGCTATCCCGTCGTCAATCTTGCCGCAGACCTCTACGACGGCTCGTATCATCCGGTCGACAGTAACGAAATTTCGTTCAAGCTGGCGGCGCGCCTCGCGTATAAGGCCGGACTGCCGCAGGCAAATCCCGTTCTGCTCGAGCCGATCGGCGATCTCAAGGTCTATGTTCCGGACGCGCTCGTCGGCGACGTCATGGGCGATCTCAACGGCAAACGCCGCGGACGCGTTCTCGGCATGAATCCGTGGGACGTCAAGAAGGGCTATACCGTGATCGAGGCCGAGGCTCCGAAGGCGGAGATGATGGATTATACAGTCGCGCTCCGCGCTATGTCGCAGGGCAGAGGCTCGTTCGATTTCGAGTTCGTCCGCTATGAGGAGGTCCCCGCAAATATCGCGCAGAAGATAATCGCCGAGGCGAAGATCGAGGACGACGAATAAACAGTCAAAAAATCAACGGGAGCCGGTTTTCCGGCTCCCGATTTTTTGCTTTATGCATCATATGCCGCACCGCCTCGCGCGACTGCTTCGCCCTTGCACGAACGTGCAGCGCATAAGCGAATACACTCGCCCCGAACCATCGGTGTTCGCGCCTCCCGCGACTACTTCGTCGGCGCACGAACGTGCGACGCAGAAGCGAACACATTCGCTCCATAACCCTTGTAAGGAAAGTTTTGCGGGGATTCTTAAGGGGGACTTTCTCAAAAGTCCCCCTTAAGCGGGGTGCGGGGCAGCGCCCCGTGAGCAACCGGCTTTGCACTCAAACAAGGGCGCACGTCAGCTGCGGCATCGGGGATGCGAGATAATCCAAGGCGAATCCCGTATCCGCGATCCATTCGCGGACCACGCCGCGCGGGACAATGACGGGCATTCTGTCATGGACGCATCTCATCGATTCGTTCGCCGCCGTCGTCAGGATCACAAATCGCAAAACGCCGTCGAATTCGCGGCAGCATCCCGCCAGATAAAGCGCGTCCGCATCCGGCAGCCGGAACAGATACCGCCGCTTCTCCGAATCCCACTCGTAAAATCCCGTGCTTGGCAATACGCACCTTCGGTGCAGAAAACTGTCGGCAAACGCCGCGCGCCGCGCCGCCGTCTCGGCGCGCGCGTTGATCAAAACGCCGCTTTTGCCGGATACGGGAAATCCCCATCTCGGCAAAATCGCCGCAAGCCCGCCTTTGCCACCGGCAACTGCGGGCGCAGTCGACGTCGGATATATGTCGCCGTATGTGACAGCGGCGTCCGGCGCGCCCCGCCGCAGATTCCGCACTATCGCGTCGATCTCCGGCACGCCCTGCCCGTCTGAAAGCGTGTATCTACCGCACATCCTGTACTCCTTTCGCCTCAAGCGCAAATATTATACATCCGCCTAACGGCGTTAGGCGGATGTATAATATTTTGGCATACGTCACAGCAGCTGCGCAAGCAGCTCGTCCTTGCCGTGTACACCGATGAATTTGTGCGCGACCTCGCCGCTTTTGATGACCGCCATCGTCGGTATCATGGAGATATCGTATCTCGCCGCCAGCTCAGGCTCGTCGTCGACGTTGACGGAGCAGATCTTGTATCTTCCCTCCGCCTCGTCCGCGAGCTGTTCGATCACCGGCGTCATCATGCGGCACGGACCGCACCACGTCGCCCAGAAATCGACAAGCACCGGCGACGTCTGCGACGGCGCTATCGCCTCCGCTTCAAAATTCGCGTCCGTCAATTTTACAACTGACATTTCGGCACCTCTTTTCTTTTTTTATTATTGTACCACATTCGCGGCCGCTTTACAAGCGAACGCGGACAAAATACGCCGCCGCCTCTTGCGCGTCCGCGATCGGTATGGTAAAATAAGGCGTAGATACAGTTATCGGAGGTGATGCGTCATGGCGAGCGTGGGACGCGGCATCGAGCGGAGGCGAAAATCGCTTCCGCCCAAGAAAACGTCGTTTGCCGACGATGCGCGCGATTTTAAGCGCGCGCTTTCGCGCGGCCTTTTGCGCGGCGGAGCCGCCTCCGTCATCATAATGGCGTCGCTGACGCTGATCGCATCGATCTTCGGACGCGTCGCGTTCGCGGTCGCGGCATCCGTTTTGGCGTTCACCGTCGTCTATGTCTCGTCTACGCGCGTGCGAACACCGCCCGTCGACGAGCAGACGCGATTCGGAATGGGATCGGGCGCGGCCGCGCTCGCCCTGATCGCGCTCGCCGCGATACTGTCCGCCGTCGCAGCCGCCGCCTTCGTATGCGGCGCGCTGATCGCGGGCGCGGGCGCCTCCGGCGCCGCGATTGCGGCCGCCTGCTCGTTTTCGCTTTTGTATATGACGGCGATCGTAATGTGCGCGGCTGCGAAGCATATGCGGCGCGTGCGGCTCATATTCAGCGTCGCGGGACTTTATACGCTCGGCTTTCTCGTGCTTGCCGCCTCGGCCCTATGCGTGTCGCGCGTCGATCTCGGCAGCTCCGACGCCGCCGTCGTCATGCTCTCCCTGATATATTCCGCCGTATGCGCGGTTCGGTGCGTATATCTGTTTTTTATCCTCAAATCGAGGATAAAATCGTTGTGGAGGCTGCGCCGGTGACGCGAAAGCGAGACATCAAAGACACAATAAACACAAAAAATCACAAGGAGGATTTAAAATGAAGCACACGGATTTTGCGCCGACCCCGCCGATGGGATGGAACAGCTGGGACTGCTACGGCGCAGCCGTCAACGAGGAGCAGCTGCTCGGCAACGCCGAGTATATGCGCGATCATCTTTTAAAATACGGATGGAATCTCATAACGTGCGATATCCAGTGGAGCGAGCCGTCCGCGTTCGACACGATGTACACGCCGAACGCTCCGCTCTGTATGGATGAGTATTCGCGCCTCGTCCCCGCGCCGAACAGATTCCCCTCGTCGGCGGGCGGACGCGGATTTCTTCCGATCTCAAAAAAGATACACGAGATGGGACTTTTGTTCGGCATTCACATCATGCGCGGCATACCGCGTCAGGCGATCTACAGCCGCACGAAGATAAAAGGCACGGAACTGACTGCGGACAAGGTCGGCGATCCGTTCTCCGTCTGCGGCTGGAACAGCGATATGTACGGCGTCGACGTGCGCTCGGCCGGCGCGCAGGCATACTATGATTCGCTCTTTGAGCTTTACGCCGAGTGGGAGATCGATTTCGTCAAGGTCGACGACATTGCGGTGACGGGCGCGCGCGCGAACGACAGTCACCGTCACGGTCAGATGCCCGGCGTCGGCGAGATCGAGATGATACACAAGGCGATAATGAAGTGCGGCCGTCCGATCGTGCTGTCGCTGTCGCCGGGGCCGGCTCCGATCGAGTATGCGTGGATGTTCAAAAAGAACGCGAATATGTGGCGTCTCACAAACGACGTATGGGACAATTGGACCGCTGTGGCGAATATGTTCGAGCGGTGCGAGACGTGGCAGGGACGCGGCGGCGACGGCGTATGGCCGGACTGCGATATGTTGCCGTTCGGCCACATCAACTGCAACGCGCGCTACGGCGACAATTACTGCCGGATGACGCACGACGAGCAGATTTCGATGATGAATCTGTGGAGCATATTCCGTTCGCCGCTCATCGTCGGCGCGGAGCTTCGCGACTGCGACGAATTCACGCTGTCGCTTTTGACAAACGCGGAGATCCTCCGCCTGAACAAGCATTCATACGCGCCCGATCAGATTTACCGCACGCGCGACGCCGCCGCGTGGTACTCGCATGACGACAACGACGACGGAGGCGGCGAATACTATATCGCGCTCTTCAATTTGCGCGCCGAGGAGGCGACGGTGACCGTATCCGCGTCCGATATTGACGAATTTGACATATGCGGATGCGAGGTCCGCGATCTGTGGGCGCACAAGGATATCGGCGTCTCGGGCGACGTTATCGAGGCGGCGCTTCCGCCGCACGGCAGCGCCGTATACAGGTTAAAGCGCGCGTAAAGCCGCGTTTGTATCAATTTCAAATCGTTTAAATCAAGGCTTTGGCCGATTTTTAAGGAGGACTTTCATATGCTTAAAGGAAAAACCGCCGTTGTGACCGGCGGCACGCGCGGGATCGGATTTGCCGTTGTGAAGAAATATCTCGACAACGGCGCAAACGTGGCGCTTGCGGGTTCGCGCCGTGAGACAGTTGAAAAGGCGCTTTCGATGCTGACCGAATACGGCGATCGCGTTATGGGTATTTGGCCCGATCTCTGCGATCCCGACGGCGTCGCCGCCGCGTTCGATTCCGTCCGCGATCGGTTCGGCTCGTTCGACATCCTCGCCAACAACGCCGGCATCTCGTCGCGCACGTCGATATACGATTACACGCTCGATGAATTCACGAAGATCGTCGACGTGAATCTCAAGGCTGTGTTCGTCTGCTCGCAGGCGGCCGCGCGCCTCATGCGCGCGCAGGGCGGCGGCGTCATCATCAATGCAAGCTCGATGGTGAGCGAATACGGACAGCCGTCCGGCTGCGGCTATCCCGCGACGAAATTCGCCGTCGACGGATTGACGAAATCGCTCGCGCGCGAGCTTGCGAAGGATCACATCCGCGTGAACGCGGTCGCGCCTGGCGTCACGAAAACGGATATGGTCGCGGCGCTGCCGCAGGAGATGGTCGCAAGGATTTCCGCCGGCATTCCGCTTGGCCATCCCGGCGAGCCGGAGGAGGTCGCCGACGCGTATCTCTATCTCGCGAGCGACATGGCCTCATACGTAACCGGCATCGTCCTGCGCGTCGACGGAGCCGCGATGAATTGACTTTCGGGGGGCTGAAGGGATGCGAATGCGTTTCTTCCGCGAAACGTGCAATTCCGTATCTAAACCTTTACAAAGTTAAAAAAGAGTTACGATATTCTTTCACGATTCTCGCGATTTCTCATCTAAAACTTTTGCAAAGTTTAAAAAGTTAAGGAAATTCCTTTGCGATTCTATCCATTCCTAATCATAAACTTTTTCAAAGTTAAAAAAGAGTTAAGGGTCTCTTTGCTGGCCGGCAAAGAGACCCTTAACAATCCCAGAAAACGGCGTGCCGGTGGCGTCAATTCGGCTCCAGTCGGCGGAAAAATTTGTTGGGGCGTAAACCGCGATAATATTTAGCCAAGCGCTTTCGTGCCTCCGCGCGGCGGGTCGAGAGCGAGGTTGTTCTGTCGCAAACGGGATGAGACTGGCATCGTCAGATTCCGCTCGTGTCGTGCGAACAAATTGGATTCACAAAGAGATACGCGACGGCTCGTGCCGGTTGGCGCGCAATGTCGTGCATCCGTGAGTGTTTATGTCAGGGCGACCGCGATATCGTCCCTGCTAACAGCTCCCACGCGGACTGATTCGTCTGCGCCGCCGAAATGTCGCGATCAATCCGACGCTGGCAGCGACGGGCATCGCACGCGCTCGGTGCGCGCAGGTGAGGTTTGAAAGCCTACGGCGCGGTGGATGAGGTGCGTCAATAGAGGGATTGTGGCGCGGTTGCTGTAAAAATTTATACTGAAGAAAAATGCGCCCACCGAAGTGAGCGCATTGTTTTTTCCTTGATATTTGAGTTGTTCGCGCGGCGATTGTACTTGGATAATAAAAACGCCGTGGGAGTGTCTGTGCGTTGATGGCACTTGCACGATTAAATCAATCGCCCCGCGACGAGCTGTTCGCAGTTAGCTTCAGCGCGTTGTTCTTTTGGAGAGGGGTGCGGGGGAGGACCCTTTCTTTTGAAGAAAGGGTCCTCATCCAAAACCGCATCTTTGCAAGAAAGAAAATGTAGATAGAATCTAAGCTTGGAAAAAGTTTGCAGAAAAGAAACGATAGAATCGCAAAGGAAAAACCTTTGCTCACGCGTCTCTTTGCTGACCGGCAAAGAGACCCTTAACTCTTTTTTAACTTTGCAAAAGTTATAGATGAGGAATGGGTAGAATCGCTAATGCAAAAACTCTCCCTCATCTTTTCCAAGCTTTTTACAAAAGCTGAATCCCCGCGCGCGCGCAGGCGTCTCTGTCGCTCGGCGACCAGAACGACGACTGCACCTCGCCGATATGCGCTTTGCGCAGGAAGAACATACAGATCCTGCTCTGGCCGATGCCGCCGCCGATCGTGTACGGGAGCCTGCCCTCCAAAAGCGCGCGATGGAACGGCAGCGAGGCTCTGTCCTCGCAGCCGCTTATCTTGAGCTGACGCATCATCGACTCCTCGTCCACGCGGATCCCCATGCTCGAAATCTCATACGCGATATCAAGCACCGGATAATAAACGATTATATCGCCGTTCAAATCCCAATCGTCATAGTCGGGCGCTCTGCCGTCGTGCGGCTTGCCGTTCGACAGCGCGCCGCCGATCCCCTCGACAAAGACGGCGCCGAATTCGCGCACCGCTCTGTATTCGCGCTCCTTCGGAGTCAGCGTCGGATATTTTTTCTCAAGCTCGCGGGACGAGACGAATGTGATCTCCTCCGGCAGCAATCTGTCTATGAAATCGTAATCCTTTGCAATGTAATTTTCCGTATGGCGCAGCGCGCGGTATATGCGGCGCACATAGCGGCGCAGCGTCGACAGCGTTCTGTCCTCGCGCGTTATGACTGATTCCCAGTCCCACTGATCGACGAAGATCGAGTGCAGATTGTCCGTTTCCTCGTCGCGGCGGATCGCGTTCATATCCGTGTAAAGTCCCTCGTCGACTTCAAAGCCGTACTGCGCGAGCGCCATGCGCTTCCATTTCGCAAGCGAATGCACGATTTGCATTTTTTCACCTGCCGGAAGGTCAAAACCGACGGGACGTTCGTATCCGTTGAGATTGTCGTTTAAGCCGCTGTCGGCGTCGACGAAAATGGGCGCCGTGACGCGGGTCAAACCGAGCTGGATCGCGAGATCGCGTTCAAAGAAATCTTTAACTTTTTTAATAGCTTCCTGCGTTTGGCGCAGGGAAAGCGCGGACTTATAGCCCTCGGGAATCGTTACTGCCATATCACGGCCTCCGCGGAATTATATTTGAAATTTTCATTATTCTATCACCGCAGACGCGATTTGTCAAGGGAGCAATTGCGGCCTCGCATCGCCAAAATGCAGGATCGGGACGAATTTGATGCAAAACGCCGCGTTTTCCGACATATCGAAACGGCAGTCCGCAGAAATGCGGACTGCCGTGTTTATGTGGACAGCGGATCGGAGAAATGTCAAAATGTGTACTTTTTGACATTTTAAAGCAATTGATATTTTAGCACACGCACATCGAAAAATCAAGTCTCGGATATGCAATTCGGAGTGAATTTGTGTAAATATTTTGTACGGTTTGCGGCACTTGTCGTCATCCCAAAATTCTTTCAAAAAGTACACTTTTTAGAAAGGAAAGGCTGTATTTATGAAAATGCAATTCAAACGGATAATTTGTCTATTGCTCGCGCTCATCATGACGTGCGCGCTTTTCGCCTGCGGCGGCAGCAGCGGCGATCAGAAGTCGACGGACGGCGGCGACAATGACGGCAACAGCAACGGTGTCGGCGGCGACGACAGCGACGGCGACGTCTATGTGCCGCCGAGAGTTGAGGACGCAAAGGCGAGGATCCTCTGGGCCGAGGACACGTACTGCGCGTTCGTCGTATTCGACGCGTCCCCGCGCGCCGGCATCAGAGACGTCGATATTTCATCGGTGACAAGCGAGGACGGAAACACCACCTATTACGCTGTGGACGTATATAAAAACGAGACGCGCGACAGCGGGATATGGTATTTCTTCATGTCGTTCCACGACAAGACGCGCACGTTGGACGATTACAGCAAATTCAACATCGAGATCAAGGATACGGCGACCGGCCAGGAAAGGATCACGAATCTGACCGATCTTAAAATGATAACGCCCGAGGAACTCGAGGCGCTCGGACTTTATTCTGTGAGCGGCCATCCCGTCATATCGGTTCCGAACACCCTCTACATCGATAACGACTACGTCGGCTTCCGCGCGCATTTCTACGTCTTCGGCAAGGATGGCGTCGACGGAATCAGCTTTACCCCCGATAATTTCACGTTCTTCGCCGGCGACGGCACGCCGATAACCGGTATGTTCCCGAACAATGCGTTCACGGTCGGAGTCGTTCCGCCATACGACACCGTTCGCGATTATGAGGTGACGGCGCTTTTGGAGCTTTCGTCCTCGGACGAGAGCGAAGCCGTCGCGGAGCAGCTTAAATCGTGCGATCCCTACATGGTCTACACCGGCTCCGACGGGGATACATGGTCGGCGCCGCTGCTGACGGATGAGGGATAAAACATCAATGGGAGGAATCCATATGAAAAAACTTATCGCATCAGCGCTCGTCGTCTGCCTGCTGCTCGCGCTCTGCGCGTGCGGCGGCAGCGGCGGCAGCGGAGACACGGACGAGGCCGGCGGGGGTGGCGGACAGTCGAACCACGGCGGCACGCAGGCGTCCGGCAATGACGGCGGCGTGGGCGGCGTTCCCGCCGAACCCGTTGCCTCATACGAGACGCCGCACGTATCGGGCGGTTACGTTCTCGTCCGCGAGGAACCCGACTCGGCGCGTCATACGATCTATTGGTACGACGATAGCGGCCGCGTCGTCGAACACGACGTGACCGAGCTTGATGATCACGATAAGATCGAGGCTCACTTCATCTACGCATACGAGGATAAGGACGGCGGACAGTTTGTCACAAGCACCGCCGAGGAGGATTTCCTTTACAGCTACTACGAGTATACATACGACAATGCGGGACGTATGACGTCGATGGCGAGATTTCGGGCTTACGGCTATGAAAATCCCGATTACACGGAGGAGGACGCATACGACGGAAACGGACTTCTCGTCCGAACAACATACAAAGACGGCAACTACGACGCGTATGAATACGATGCGAACGGCAATCTCACAAGAGAGGGTTCATACGCCGAGGACGGGACCGAGATAAGCTATACCGAATATACGCTTGACGAATACGGACGCGTCGTTCACGAGCATTTTCTGAAGCTCGGCAACGTCGGCGACAACGACTGGGAGTGGTCGTATCTGTGGGACGACAACGGTCGGATCACAAAGCTGGAGGCTCGCGACGAGCATAACAGCACGAGATTTTCGCAGCTCTATACATACGACGAGAGCGGGAATCTCACAAAAATCGAGGATAAGCACGAGGGCGTCAGCTATTACTACGCGCCTTTGGCTGAGGCGATCCTCCGCAAATAACAACATAAAAAGGAGATATCTGTTATGAAAAAATTTATTGCATCGGCGCTCGTCGTCTGTCTGCTGCTCGCGCTCGTCGCGTGCGGCGGCAGCGGCGGCAGCGAAGACACGGACGAAGCCGGCGGGGACGGCGGACAGTCGAATCACGGCGGCACGCAGGCGTCCGGCAATGACGGAGGCGGGGAGGACGGCGGCGATTTCGTCCCCGTCGAGAATCTCGCCTACGGCAACGAGCCGAACAATCTTTATCGGAGGACGAACGCTCCCTGCTTCGGCGACGGGAACGCATACGTCATCAACTCGAATAACGAGATCGTAAAAATTTCGCTCGCCGGAGGCGAGGCCGAAACGGTCGGGGAGATCGGCGGTCTTACGAGATACAGCTGGACGCCGTGCTGCCTGAACTGGTATCAGGGAAGCGTTTATTATGTCGTCGTATGGGATCGCGAGGATTACGAAGGGCGCTATATCGAGATACGCTCGATGAACGTCTCGACAGGCGCGGAATCCGTCGTTCTGACGTGCGAGGACAACGATTACAACGCGTGCAGCAGTATGCTCATCATCGGCGACAGCCTGTTTTACGAGTGCTATAACCTCAAAGGAAACAGCACGGCGATAAAGGTCTTCGATCTTAAGGATTCAAGACAGAATCAGATCGTCAAAAAATCGGTGAGTTCGTTCGCGAATCCGACAATCTTCTCCGCCGACAGCCGCTATGTGTATATCATGATCGACGGCGCGGGAATATTCAGAACGCCGTGGTCCGGCATTTACGGGGATGAACCCGAGTGCGAAAAGCTCGTGGACGAGAGCGTGATGAAGAACACAATGATCATTACAGACGAGGGCTTTTATGCCGTCATAATCGACAGCGACAACAATCGCAATTTCGTGTATTATAAGTTCGATTCATCGGCGGCCGATTGGCCTTATGAGACGATCGCCGCGGGCTTATCGGACGGCAGTCCCGAATCGGAGTCGGAGAATCCCGCAGGCTCGCTGATCTATTACGCCGACGGCTGGATGATAGACGGTTCGTATGCCGCGTACAGGGGCGGCGAAGTGTACGTTTCGCAGTCGGCGGATTTCACGCAGTCGAAATCCGTCGGCGAGCTGTCGCTTGCATACGAGGATATCATGCGCCCTGGCGCGTATGACGGGGTGCTGTATTTCATCGTCGAGAGCGACGGCGAGATGAGCCTGCATTCGCTCACCGCCGGCGGGGAGTATAAATAAAGCGAAGCGTCAGAGCGGAAGATGAGTTGAAAACAACGGAGGCGCGCAGGCTTGCCTGCGCGCCTCCGTTGTTTTTGTGATGGGAGGGGAGGGAGTTTGCGAAAAATTGGAGCTTGAAATTCTATTGCACGAGAATGTTAGCGCGTCAGTCACAGCAATCGCCCCGCGACGAGCTGTTCGCATCCAGCAAACGCGCGTTGTTCTTTTGGAGAGGGGGTGCGGGGGAGGACCCTTTCTTCAAAAGAAAGGGTCCTCATCCCATTGCAATCTTTTGAAGAAAAAATTCTCATCCCAGACCGGCTCTTTTCACAAAGAGATAAATTTAGTAGAATCTATACCTTTTCAAATTTATACCTTCGCCGCATCGCACCCCCAATGCACGCCCTCGTCCCTTTCTACTCCTTTTTCAAAGGATTTTCAAGCAAAAAATCCGGCACGCAGCGCGCGGGGAGCGACGCCCCGCAGAAGTCACACAGCTCGTCGTCGTCCTCGTTGACGGCGCCGCACATCACGCATATATTCGGCACGCCGAGTTCATCCTCGTAAAATGTGCGCTTCTCGCGCGGCAGCTTATACATAAAATTTGTGCCGTAATAATGGCGCACGCGGTCGCCGATCTTATAATCCGCGATGCGTTCCCCGTCGCGCACGACATATTTCACGCGCCGTAGCTTTCCCGCGTCCGTCCTGACCCTGATTTTGCACACCGTCGCGCGTCCCGTCCACATCGACAGCGCGCCTCCCGAATAGCGCGGTTTTCCGTATGCGGACATCCCGCGCACTCCGGCATGGCCCACTCGGTCGTTCACAACCTTTGATTTATACTTCACGCTCACGATCTCGCCCTCGAACGCTCTGTATGATGTGAACCATTTCCAAAATCGTGTCATGATGAGCGTTAAAAGACAGATCGCCTCGACAAGTATCGCGCCGGATACGTTCACAGGAGGAGTGTAGTATCCGCTCGCATATGCTATCAGCATAAGCACGATCCTGCATCCGAGGATGATCGCGATATCCTTCAATATCTGATTCCTCACCGCACGTTTTATATCGCCGAGCGCCAAAGGCAGTTTCGGCGGTCTGTCTTTCCGCTCCATATCATTTACCGCTCATTCCAATATTTATATATGCGGCTGCGCTTCCATTCGATCACGGCGAACATCAGCGCCATCAGCACAACATATGAGACGACGGTGCGCAGCACCGGAATATTTATAACACCCATCAGCGGGAAAATAAACACAAACAGTACGGCGGAGTTCGTCCCCCCGATGAGTATCGTCAGCTCCGTCACAACGGCAAGTATGCCGTATGCGATGAGAAGATATTTTCCGTCGCCCGCGATGTACGTTTTGAGATCATCGACGAGCGAGAACGGACCGCTTCCGCCTATATGCTCGCCGTCGAACGCCTTGCGGATATAGATGATGTAGTTCGCGATTATATAGATCACGAACATGATGAAGAAGACGGGTGTGAAATCCCGGGGTTCATCCGTTACCTCGTCCGTGCGTCCGTAAAGGATGCTCGACAGAAACGGGACCGCGATCGCGTACAGCACAAACGCCAACAGCTCCGACAGCACGATTCCCTTGACGAGCTTGAACATTTTTGATTTGAATTTGTCGTCTTTCATAAATAAAGCCTTTCTTTGAGATTTGATTCAATGCTTGTTTCGTTTGACCGAAAGGCGGCTATACCCCCCCCCGGCGGGAATTTGTCATTCTTCATCCGCTCCGTCGCCTCCGTATCCGTTATTTATTATCGACTTGCCGCACACGCCGCAGACGTCCTCGCCGGAGCCGCACATCGTGCCGCACAGAACGCATATATTCTCCTCCGTCCCGAGCTTTTGCAGATACTTCGCGCCCCAATAGTGGCAAACGCGGTCTCCGACCGCATATTCGACGCGTTTCCCGTCGCCTCTGTCGACATAATTCACCGTATGCGTTTTGCCGTCGTCGCCCTTTATCTCGACTGTCTGATGACGGACGTGACCCATCACGGGCAGACCGACGCCCTTTGAATCGACGGTATTGTTCAGCTTCACCTCGGTCACAACGCCGCAATATGCGCGTTCGGTCGTGAACCATCGCCATATTTTCGTGTACCAGAACGGGAATATCCACAAAAGCTCGACGAACGCCATCCCGATCGGATCGCCGAGATATCCCATGAAGTACGCAGCGGCAGTCACGACCGCGCACCATGCGAGGATGAATGCGATCTGCCCCGCCAGCCTTGCGATTATGGCGCGCTTCACATCCTTGTTCGCCGCCGGTATTTTCACCTTTTTGTCTGCCATAAAATTGCCTCCGATCGGCGGCCGCACGGCCGCTTTTTTATTTTCGAGGGGATGCTCCCCCGTTATCCGATATAACATTTTTGCGGCGAAAGCTGCTGCTCCGCCCGCCTGCATTCTGTAATTGCCGCCCGTCAACTCTTGCGTTCGTTCTATCTTGTGTAGATAATACCATATAATCATTAGATTGTCAATAGGTTTTTAAAAATTATTTTCACTTTTTTTTTGATCTTTTTTAGTCGACACGTCATTTCCTCCGACGTGCGCGGGTCAGCTTCAAAATAATCGCTTGACAATTCCGCGAATATATGATAACATAAACAAAACGGCGGCGTTTCCCGCGCCGCCATGCAAAATTTTCTCATCCTGAAACTGTAAGGAGGCTTTGACATGAAACTTGCAGAAGCGCTTCAGGAGCGCGCCGATCTGAATCTGCGTCTTTCAAATCTCGAACACAGACTTTGCGCCAACGCCCTCGTTCAGGAAGGCGAACCGACCGCAGAGGATCCCGCGTCGCTGATGGCGGAATTCAACGCCGACGCCGACAGGCTCGAGGCTTTGACCTCGCAGATCAACAAAACAAACTGCGCCGTCGGGATAGGCGGCGAAACTCTCACCGATCTTCTCGCGCGGCGCGACGTGCTTCGCCAACGCTTATCCGCATACCGAAATCTCGTCAACAACGCGTCGATGGCGGCGGCCCGCGCGCGTCAGAGCGAGATCAAGATCGTCCGCACCGTTGACGTGCGCGCGCTTCAGTCGAAGTGCGACGCTATGGCGGTGGAGCTTCGCCGCGTCGACAACACGATACAGGCTGCGAACTGGCAGTTCGATCTGATCGAGTGATTTTTGTCGGTAGCCGCGCCGGAGCGAATGTTATCTCACCCGATTGAGAATGAGTCGGGATTGGTGGAGGTCCCGAAGGGCAGGGATCCGGCAGGTTCGAATCCTGTATTTTTCACGCATATGCCGTAACGATTCACGAACGCATAATGCACACCGCACATTTATTACCCGACATTGACCGGCAGCGGCGAGGGCGGGAACGGGGACAAAAGAAGCAGCAGCCACGGTGAAAGCTTTCGCTTTCACCGTGGCGCTTTTGTGTGAATTGGGCGTATGCAATCAGGCGCGTTAGTGTTGCAGTCATCGCTGTGACAGCTGTATATGCGCGCAGTGTATCGTCCATTATTTACCACATTATCGGAACATTATCGGAACAATATCAACGCAAATTTTGCTTTTGCGTCCGTATTGTTCCGCCTGCGCGCGGATATTTTCGACGGGCGTTCGCTTTTGCGGGCTTGTATTCCGCGCGGCGGGGAAATATAATATCATTATCACCGCCGTTCGGGACGGTGCGGGCGGGAAAATTTCCGGATCGTTAGAATTTCGTTAAAACTGCATTTTATAATGTTTCGGAAGGAGCGGCGACGCATGAGAAAAACGCTTTTGATCATAGACGACGAAAAGGATATGGGCGCGATGCTGAAGCAGTATTTCGAGCTTAAGGATTACGATGTCATTCTTGCCACGGACGGCAAGTCCGGCATCGAGCGGGCCGGACGTCAGCCCGATTTGATCCTGCTCGATATCAATATGCCCGATATCGACGGGCTGGAGGTGTGCCGCCGCATACGCGAACACGTCGCCTGCCCCATACTGTTTCTGACTGCGCGCGTCGAGGATCGGGACAAGCTCGCCGGCTTTGAGGCGGGCGGCGACGATTACATCGTCAAGCCGTTCTCCGTCAGCGAACTCGGGGCGCGCGTGGCCGCGCATCTGCGCCGCGAGGACCGAATCGGGCAGTCCGCGCACCGGCTTTATCTCGACGATTGTTTCATCATCGATTACACCGCCCACGAGGTCAGGCAAAACGGCGACATCATCCCCCTGACCCCGAAGGAGTATGAAATAATCGAGCTTTTATCGATGCATCCCGGGCAGCTTTTCAGCAAGGACCGCATTTTCGACCGCATATGGGAAACTGACAGCGACGCCGATCCGAACACCGCGATGGAGCATATAAGCAGACTGAGGGCGAAGCTGTCCGCCGCGGGCTGCAAGCCGTATATAGAAACAGTTTGGGGGGTGGGCTACAAATGGGTAAAATAAAGGCGTGGTACCGAAGCATTCCGCTTTGGCTCGCAATATTTCTTTACGCCGCCTCGGCACTCCTCCTCGCGTCGTTCGTATCGGGCAAGATCACGGGCGCGGCGTACAAATTGATGGGCGTTCTCAACGTCGAATATTCCGTTATACTGACCGAGGACGGCAGAGTGGGACGCGCCGACTCGGGCGATCTGTCATATTTCACCACGACGTACAACTCTGACGACGTCGATTTAGAGGACAGCGGCAGCGTCAAGGTCTACAAAATGCATTTCGATTTCGATTCAATGCCGTCCGACGACAAAATGAAGTACGGCGCGAGCCGTATCATCGTGAGCATATCGCCGTTTTTGATATATTCCGCGTTTCTGCTGTCGGCGGCGCTCGCGTTCTATTTCACGAAGCTGAAAAAGCCCCTCTCGCTTCTGTCGGGCGCATCCGAAAACATCGCGAAAAGCGATTTCGACTTCTCCATCCACTACTCCGGCCGCGACGAGATGGCGAAGCTCTGCGGAACTTTCGAGAAAATGCGGTACGCGCTCTATGAAAACGACCGGCGCATGAATCAAATGATCGAGGAGCGAAAGCAGCTCAACGACGCCTACACGCACGATCTGCGCACTCCCGTCGCCGTTTTGAAGGGCTGCGCCGACACCCTCTCCGAATATCTGCCCACAGGGCAGCTTCCGAAGGAAAAAGTGATCGAAACGGTCCGCATCATGTCGTCCCATGTGGAGCGGCTCGGTCAGTTCGTCGACAGCATGAACGCCGTGCAGAAGCTGTCCGATCTGCCTCTGCGGCGGGAGGCCGTCCCGACGCGCGATTTCGTCGCGGGCCTGCGTGAAACGACGACGGTTCTGTGCGAAAAGCAGAATATATCCGTTCGGATCGATTCGGACATCAGCTCCGACACGCTCAAAATCGATCTGTCCGCGGTGGCGCAGGTGTTTGAAAATCTGCTCTCAAACGCGCTTCGGTTCGCAAAAACGAGCATCACTGTCGACGTTTCGGAGGTTGACTCTGCGCTTCTCGTCCGCGTCGCCGACGACGGGACGGGATTTTCGCCGAAGGAGCTGATCTCGGCGTCGACGCCGTATTACTGCGGCAGGCACGGCGGCAGTGAGGAAAAATATCACCTCGGTCTCGGACTCCACATCTGCAAAACGCTGTGCGAGAAGCACGGCGGCTCGCTCACGCTTGAAAACGCGGACGGCGGCGGCGCCGTCGTCACAGCGAAATTCTCCATGTGAAAAAAATAGTTTCGCCCGCCGTTAGAAAAAAGTTAGAATTCCCTTTTAAAATGACCGTATAAACACGGTCATTTTTATTTTACGGAGGGAAAAACATGAAAAAATCAAACCGTATCGCATCGGGACTGCTGGCGGCCGCGATACTGCTGTCGGCGTCCGCGTGCGGCGACGGCGAAGGAATCGGCGAGGAGGACGCAGCGGCCGCGATGCTCGTCGATTTTCAGAAGAATATGCATCAGGCGAACGTCTTCATGCTGAATTCGCTCTGCGAGACCGACGACGGCGTCTACTTCTACTATAACAGGCTCTACTTCATCGAAAAATCGACGGGAGCCGTTACCGTCGTCTGCGGCAAGCCCGACTGCACGCACGAGAACGGCGACTGCAACGCGCTCATCGATTCCGACAGTATGTGGGAGTCGAACGGTCGCCTCTACTACACAACCGAGGACTACGAAAACGGCGAGCGCGTCAATTACGTCTATTCGGTCGGACTTGACGGCGGCAGCCGCCGCCGCGTCCAGCGGCTCGATCCGAAGATCGGCGGCGACAACACCATCGCCGTAAATGATCCCGTGTTCCATCGCGGATACGTCTATTTCGAGTATAACGACGTTTTGTACCGCTCGCCGCTCGGCGGCAGCCCCGCCGACGCCGAGGCCGTATGGGGGACTGACGCCGGCGACGGCGGGAACACTACTGTCGGCAATCTGACCGTCTACGGCGGGAACCGCACATCATATGAGATGTGGGCGGACGGCGACTTCTTCTACTTCATGACAGATACCGAGAATCCCGACGGGACGTTTTCGCCGACGCTTTATTCATATGACACGAACACAAAAAACGTAACCGTGGCATGGACGCCGCCGTCCGTCGACACGATCGGCGAATACGAGGGCTGGGACAAGACTATAAGCGGCAGAACGTCGTCGATGAGCCAGTGGTACGTGAGCGGCGGATACATCTATATGTTCTTCTCCGCGAACGGACTTTGGAGATGCAAACTCGGGACGGAGGAATACGAAAAATTGGCCGACACGACCGAATACGCCGAATACGGCAGCGCCGTATTCTTCGACGGCGGCATGATACTGATCAACGATATGCCGGAGTGGAGCGATATCCTCGGCAGATACACGTTCGGCGGCGGTCACATCGGCGGGGACTCGGCGTTCGTCTTCGGCCTTGACGGCAGCTTCAAAAATGAAATATCGCTCGACCGTATCGCGGAGGCGGTCGGGGAGGTCGGCAGCTATGATTTTCTCGCCGTGTCGGACGGATATCTTTATATCGTCGCCGACGTGACGGAGACGAGCGACTACGGGAGCGACGGCAACGTAAGTATGCAGACGGTGACGTCGCAGCGAAAGGCGATGTTCCGCATCGACACGGAGAGCGGCGAGGCGCTTTATCTCTGCGATCTCAAATGATAAAAAGGAGATTTTTGACAAAATGAAAAAATTCGTAAAGACCGCGGTCGCCTTTGCGCTGTCGGCGCTGACGATTACATCCGCGTCGTCGTGCAGCGGGATCATCAAGTCGACTGTGGAGTTCCAGCGCAATATGCACCAGTCCGACTATTACCGCCTCGGCAACGTATGCGAGACCGACGACGGCTACTACATCCTCTACGGCGGCCACGAGGCGTATTTCATCGAAAAGGAAACGCACAAGATCGCGCTTTTATGCACGAAGCCCGAATGCGCGCACAACGACGATACGTGCAACGCCGACATCAGCGGCGGCGTTTTGTGGGAGTCGGGCGGACGCCTCTACTACACGAACAGCACGCTGCTCGAAGAACACGGCAAGCTCGTCGATCACGGCGAGCGCATCTATTCCGTCGCGCTCGACGGCACCGACCGCCGCGTCGTGCAGGAGCTTGAATTTGAGCCGAGCGGCAGCTCGACATACGTCGACCCGATCCTGCACCGAGGGTACGTCTATTTCTTTTACAGCGGCGTCCTCTACCGCGTCCCGCTTGGCGGCAAAATAAAAAAGCGCGCCGAGGCGCTTTGGGGCGAGGAGATCGAGGGCGAAGCCGGCAGCTTCCACATCTACGATTCGATTCCCGTCGGGCATAATTTCACGCTGTGGGCGGACGGCGACACCGTCTATTTCATGGCGAACGTGATGCAGTCGGACGGCACGTACAAGGACACGCTTTTCGCGTTCGACACCGTCAAAGCGGAGGAAATCAAAAAAAGCAAAAAGAAAGACGGCGAGGCAGACGAGCCGCTCGTGAAGCAGATATGGGAGACGCCGGACGCCGACGTCGTCGGCGAATGGACGGAGACGGGCGTTTCGGTCACGAAATGGTACGTCCACGACGGGTACATATATTTTTATCTTTCGGGCGGCGACTATTGGCGGTGCGAGCTTTCCTCCGGCAAATACGAAAAATTAGCCGACACGCACGGAAAGACTCCATACGGCAAGGCGATATTCTCGGACGAATATATGTGCCTTTTGAATTCTGTTCCGGAGGATCGGAGCCTGCCGGGATTCGTGATCGCGGAGGGTTCGCGCTACGACTATCTGCACCTCGTCGGCGGCGACACGTTCTACGTCTACGGACTTGACGGCGAGCTTTTATGCGAACTGCCGCTTTCGTCCGTCTACGAGCAGTTCGACGGCGTCGTGAACGTCGAACCCATATTCTGCTCCGACGGCGGCGTCTATTTCGTCGCCGAGGCGGAGACCGTCGTCGGCAGCGGCGAGACCGATCAGGACAACTGGTTCTTGGCGGGCGGGAAGAAGAAATACGACTATATTCTCTGCCGCGCCGACATCGAAACGGGAGAGATCGAGGTCATCATCGACTGGGAGAGAACGTGAGGCTGCGGCATGGAATTACAGCTCATCGATCTTACAAAAAAATACGGCTCCTTCACCGCGCTCGACCGTGTGAATATCACCTTCACCGAGGGCATCTACGGCATCCTCGGCGCGAACGGCGCGGGCAAGTCGACGATGATGAATCTTTTGACCGACAACATCTCCCGCACGGACGGGAAGATCCTCTTCGACGGCGTCGACATTTTGAAGCTGGGTCGTGATTTTCGCCGCATCCTCGGCTATATGCCGCAGGAGCAGGGCTGTTACGCCCACATGACTGCCGCGACGTTTCTCTCCTACATGGCGGATTTAAAATCGATTCCGAAAAAGCGGGCGAAAGCTGAAATCGAAAAACTGCTGCAGATCACGAATCTCTACGACGTGCGCCACAAAAAGCTTGGCGGCTACTCGGGCGGGATGAAGCAGCGCGTGCTTTTGGCGCAGGCGCTGCTCGGTGACCCCAAGATCGTGATCCTCGACGAGCCGACGGCGGGACTCGACCCGAAGGAACGCATCCGCATCCGCAATTTTATCTCGTCGCTGTCAAGCGGGCGCATCATTCTTCTGGCGACCCACATCGTCAGCGATATCGAGTCGATATCGGATCAGATAATCATGATGAAGCGCGGGCGCGTCGTCGGCGTTGACACTCCCGAAAATCTCACCGACAGCGTCGCCGACAAGGTCAAGGAGACCGTATGCCGTCCCGACGAGCTTGAATCGGTGCGCGAGCGGTATCGGGTCGGCAACGTGTTCCGCCGAGGCGGCGAAACATGGGTGCGCGTCGTCGGGGACGAGCTTCCCGACGGCGGCCGGTTCGTCCCCGATCATCTCTCGCTCGAGGACGTGTATCTCTACTATCTCGGAGAGTGACCGAAAATGAAGGAACCCAAACGCATTTTATCAAAGCCGAAAACGGTTCTGGCGCTTGCGCTTCTAATACTTGCGAACGGCGTTCTTTTCGCGCGCGAGCAGGTGAAAAACGATTACGGACTCGACACGGCGCTTCCGATCGGCGGGACCGTCATAATAAACGGCGAATACACCGTGACGCAAAAGACCGTCGACGCGAGGGCCGCGTACCGCCGGTATCTTCAATGGATCGACCGCGTGCGCGATATGCCGGCCCCTGACGCTGTCGAATATCTGAACGAACAAAAGGATGCGCTCGCGGACGCTGCCGCCGACGGCGACGGCGACGCCGAACTCGATTATGCGGCGGTAAACAGTCTTTTGCCGCAGGCCGATTATATCAACGGCTACGCGGACTGGCTCGGCAACATACGGGCCAACAAGGAAAGTATGCTGTCGTTCGCCATTTTCGGCGATCCCGACAGCTTTTCGGGGCGGAATATAATCAAGACAGCGGACGAATTTGAGAAGTTGGAGCAGGTAAAGCTGACGATAGGCGCCGACGGCGCCGTCGACGCGCTGTTGTCGTTTTCGCTCACCGACTATTTTCTGCTGTCGGCGCTGCTCCTGTTCGCGCTGTCGTTTCTCTCCGAGCGCGGCTCGGGGATATGGCCCGTCGTCCGCGCCGCGCCGAACGGCCGCCTCCGGCTCGCCGTGCGCCGCGCGCTCATACTTCTTTTTGCGTCCGTATGCTTTACTGTCCTGCTTTACGGGACGAATCTCTCAATCGGCTTCTCCCTCTACGGCGGCTCGGACGATCTCGGGCGCGCAGTTCAGTCCGTAAGATCGCTCGGCAGACTGCCGGAGCTGTGGACTGTTGGGGGATTTCTCATCCGATTCTTTCTGTTTCGCATTGCCTCCGCGTTTTTGGCGGGACTTCTGCTCTGGCTCATGCTGACCGCCGTCGACAATGTGAAATACACCGTCGCCGCGGCGTCGTTCGCGCTGGCCGTCGAATACGGTCTTTATACGTTCCTGCCCGTGCAGAGCGCGTTCAACATATTCAAATATTTCAACATTTTTACGTATATCAGCCTCTCCGATCTCTACACGAACTATCTCAACATCGACATTTTCTCATATCCGATCGGGATCCGCAGCGTGTCAGAGATCGCCCTGTTTCCGCTGTGTCTGTCCCTGACGGCGGCGTGCGTCTGCTTTCACTGCCGCAAAAGGCCGGCAGAGGGGCGCGATCTTCTCGGCGGCGCGGCATATGGCGTCAACGCCGTCGCGGACAAGGTTTTGCGCCGTCTCGGCCTTTTCGGCATGGAGCTTCATAAAACGATGCTGATCCAAAAGGGCGTCCTGATCGCGGCGATTTTCGTCTATGCGGCGTTCGGGATGTCCTACGCCGTGAGCATTCCCGTCATGTCGTTTGCCGAGCTGGCGGAAAGGCAGTACACGTCCGAATTTGCCGGCGCGATCACCGAGGACACGATCGCCCGCATGGATGAAAAGCAGGCGGAGCTTGAAGGTGCGATCGCCGCATACGAGGCCGCCGAGGCGGACTATGAAAACGGCCTCATCGAATATCCGATGCTCGACAAGTACAGCAGGGACGCGGAGTCGGCAAAAACGCAGATCGAGGGACTGTCAAATGTCCGCGCCCGCGTATTTGAGCTGAAAAACAGGGGCAAATCGGACGGATTCGCTCCGTGGCTGATCGACGAAATTCCGTTCGAGAGCGTCTACGGCGGATATGCCGAGTCGAATCAAATGAACGCGGCGCTGTTGGCGGTGCTGGCGCTGACGCTGCTCTTAGCGGGAAGCATGGCATACGAGCGGCAGTCGGGGATGACGTATCTTTTGCGGTCGACGGCGCGCGGGCGCGGCGCGTTTCACGTCCGCAAGCTCCTTTTGGCGGCCGCCGCGACGACGCTCGTCTGGGCCGTCGTCTACGGGCTGGAGCTTCGCGCGCTGCTGACCGGAGTCGACGTTTCCGTCCTCCGCGCCCCCGTGCAGAATCTTTCCATGGCGGCGTCGTTCCCTCTCTGCTGCCCCATCGCCGCGGCGCTCGCGCTTTTGTACGTATGCCGCTGGCTCGTCCTTTTCTGCTGCGCGGTCGCGGTGCTGTTCATCTCGGGCTGCGCGCGTCGCACCGAAACGGCCTGCATCGCCTCCGCCGCCGCGACGCTGCTCCCATCGCTTTTGTATGCCTACATGGGGATCGGGATATTCCGTCCGCTGTCCGTGATTCTGCCCGTGGCGGCCATGCCGATTCTGACGCCGGCCGACGGCGCGGCGTCCGCATATCTGCCGTGGCTCGCGGCGATCACTGCTATCGCGGCGTGCGCGGAGGCGAAGATGGTTATAAGGAATAATAGTAAGTGAAGAGTGAAGAGTGAAGAGTGAAGAGTGAAGAGTGAATAGGTTAGGTACGTTCCCTTCGGGAACGGATTTAATTAAAATGGGATTCGTTTTGCTTCTTCACTTTTCGCGGGTGTTTTCTTTTCTGACGAGGTGAAAATAATATATGGAAAAAGTCGAATTTTGCTGATATAATGGGGGGTGAGAAAGCGCGGCCGAAATATGGGGGGAATATGGATTTTACAAATGAGAGTATTTTGCAGATCGCGATCACGCAGTCTGCAATCGACGCAAACTGTCGGGCTGAGGATTTTCTGCGTTCGGAAAATGTCGTCGCTCTGTCTGCGGCGAACCCGAAGGCGAGGAAGTATCTTTCCCTGCCGCTCGACTGCAATCTGATCTCATACGGGAACAATATCGTCGCCTCGATAAACGAGAAATACCGCGCCGTCGTGACAGATTATATAAGCCGGTTTCCCGTCGAGCATTGTTTTGAGACGCCGAATCTGCACGTTTTGAATGACGAGCTGCAAAAGGACGGACTTCGCATCTGTTTTATGGCGGAATATTTTCTGCCTGATCTTCGCGCGCTCCGGCCGTCGGACTGCCCGTATGAAACAAAGCTGCTCGGTCCCGCGCAGTTTTCGGCGCTCTATACGCCACAGTGGAGCAATGCGCTTTGTGAAAATCGAAAGGAGTCGGACGTTTTGGGCGTCGGCGCTTACGACGGAGGCGCGCTCATCGGATTGGCGGCCTGTTCCGCCGATTGCGACAGTATGTGGCAGATCGGCGTCGACGTGCTGCCCGCCTGCCGCAGACAGGGCGTCGCCTCGGCGCTGACGAGCCGGTTGGCGCTGGAGATACTGAATCGCGGCAAAGTTCCGTTTTACTGCGCCGCATGGTCGAACGTCAAATCCGTGCGCAACGCGATCATAAGCGGTTTCCGCCCTGCATGGGTCGAAATGACAGCCAAGCCTGCCTCCCTCGTCGCGAAAATGAACGGAAAAGAGATATGACACACGCGCAGATTTTTGAATAAAATCCGTTCCCGTAGGGAACGTACCGAACCTCTTCACTATTCACTTTTCACTATTCACTCCCTGTCATCGCGCGATGCAACAGCTAAAAAAGTGAAAATCGTCAAGCGGCTTTCGCCCCGCATGGGTCGAAATGACGGCCAAGCCCGCCTCCTTCGTCGCAGAGATGAACGGAAAAAAGATATGACGCACGCGCAGGTTTTTTAACTCAGATTGTCAAGTGAAGTGCAACGATTTGTTGAAAAAAACTTCCTCAGGAGATTTCCAGCCTAAACATTTACG
>CANRFY010000024.1 GCA_947630015.1 uncultured Clostridia bacterium | reverse complement strand
CCACGATAGAATAAATGGGGTCGCCCTTCGGCGGGGTCGATGCAGGCCTCCCGCTCGCCTACTGCGACGGACGTTGGAAGCTCAAAAACCGTCGAGTCGACATACCAGCCTTGCGTAAGCAGGGTTTCTAATCGCCGGCTGCACGGCTCATGCGGGGTTTGCTTTTTCCTTTAATTTTTGCGGGGACGCTTGCGCGTCCCCGCTTTTCGTTCGCAGTTTGTTGACAGACGCCGAGACTTGTGATAAAATATGCGCATAAATAAAAAAGGATCGGGGTGATATGATTGAACAGCGGTTACAGGCGCGCGCCTCAGCCTCGGCGCAATAAAAACAATATGCTGCCGTTTTACTGCTTTATACTCGTATGGCTGCTTGTGCTGGGCATAGTGTTCCTCGTGGCGCATATAAGAAATTCCGGCACAGAGGGCGGCAGCGGCACAGACAGCGCCGATGGGTCGGACGCATCCCCGTCTGGGACGACGAACGACCTCGGCGGCGGCGATCAGACGACGGACATCATTGACACGGAGCCGCCTCCTGTCACATATACGGACGCGACGATACTGACTGCGGGCGATATAATCGCGCACATGGCGCAGATAAAATACGCGAAGGCCGTCGGCGGCGATACGTATGATTTTTCAAATTCGTTCAAATACGTAAAGGACATGATATCGGCGGCCGATTACGCCGTCGCGAATTTTGAGACGACGCTCGCCGGTCCCGACGTCGAATATACGGGTTATCCGCGCTTCAATGCGCCGGATTCGCTGCTCGACGCGATCAAGGGCGCGGGCTTCGATATGATGCTGTTCGCAAACAACCACTGCTACGACACGCATTTCGACGGCTTTCTGCGCACGCAGGATCAGTTTGTATCGCACGGACTCGACTATATCGGCGCCAAAAAGGCGGCGGGCGACGACGCATACAAAGTGATCGACGTCAACGGCATCAAGATCGGTATGCTCAACTATGCCGACGATCTGTCGGGCGGCACGAAGTCGTCGCCGACGGTGAACGGGATCGCTATCAAAAACGGCGAAGAAGCGTACATGAACCTCTACAATCCCTCAAACGTTGATAAGATGTACGACGAGATCGAATCGATCATATCGAAGATGAGATCGGACGGCGTCGACTTCATCATCGCGTATATGCATTGGGGGGAGGAATACACGCTCAAGCACAATTCGTTTCAGGGAAACGTGGCGCAGAAGCTGTGCGATCTCGGCGTCGACGTCATAATCGGCGGCCATCCGCACGTAGTTCAGGACGCCTCGATCATAACGTCGTCGGACGGCGGACGGAAAACGCTCTGCTTTTATTCGCTCGGCAATTTCGTATCGAATCAGAACCGCCGCTCGCTCGAAAATTCGACGAACAGCAGATACACGGAGGGCGGTCTGATCGTGACAGTCTCGGTGCGCAAATATTCGACGGGCGAGGTCGTTATAACGAAGGCGGAGCAGATTCCGACGTTCGTCCACACGTACACGGCGAAAAACGGATTTTACGCGCATGAAATAATGCCGCTTGCGGAGGCGACGGCCGATCCGTCTGCGTTCGGCCTCGACAATTCTTCATACGGCGTCTCGACGTCGAAGGAGGTATACGGACTGATCAACGACGTGCTTGGCAGCACGGTTCAGACGTTCAACGAAACTGTCGCCGACAAAAGGGAGACGCCGTAAGGCTTCGGACAAATAAAAGGGCGGGGAAGCGATCCCCGCCCGATTTTTTGTTTTACCGTTCGATCTGCACCATCTGGAAGCACTCGAAAATATCGCCTTCCTTGATGTCGTTGAACCGTTCGAGTCCGATGCCGCACTCGAATCCCTGAGCCATCTCGCGGCGATCCTCCTTGAAGTGGCGCAGCGACGATATCTTATCCTCGAATATGACGATGCCGTCGCGGACGATGCGTATCTGCGCGTTGCGCGCGATCTTGCCGTCAAGCACATACGAGCCTGCGATCGTGCCGACGTTCGGCACGTGGATCGTCTGGCGCACCTCGGCGTGGCCGAGCAGCTCCTCGCGGTACTGAGGCGCGAGCATACCCTTCATCGCGGCCGTGATCTCCTCGATGCATTCGTAGATGACGCGGTACGTGCGGATCTCGACGCTCATCCTCTCGGCCATATCGAGCGCGGCCTTGTCGGGACGCACGTTGAAGCCGACGATGATGGCGTTCGACGCCGCGGCGAGCTGCACGTCCGATTCGATTATGCCGCCGACGGCGGAATGTATGATCTGGATGCGGACCTCGTCGTTCGATATCTTCTGGAGCGACGACTTGACCGCCTCTGCGCTGCCCTTGACGTCCGCCTTGACGATGATGTTGAAGTCCTTGATGCCGGATTCGATCTGCGCGAACATATCGGAGAGGTTCGCACGCGCGTTTGCGCGGAATTCGTCCTCCTTCTCCTTTTCGCGGCGCTGATCCGCAAGCTCACGCGCCATTCTCTCGTCCTCGACGGCGCGGAATTCGTCGCCGGCCGCGGGGACCTCGGCAAGACCAGTTATCTCGACGGGAACGGACGGACCCGCAGACTTGAGGCTGCGTCCGTTTTCATCTGTCATGGCGCGGACTCTGCCGACCGACGTTCCGGCGATCACGATATCGCCCGATCTCAGCGTGCCGTTCTGCACAAGCACTGTTGCGACGGGGCCGCGGCCGCGATCGAGCTTCGCCTCGATCACAAGGCCGCTCGCGCGCCTGTTCGGGTTCGCGCGGTATTCCTGCATCTCGGCGATCAGAAGGATATCCTCGAGCAGCGTGTCGATGCCCATTTTTGTGACAGCAGACACGGGGACGCACATGACGTCGCCGCCCCATTCCTCGGGGACGAGATCGTATTTCGTCAGCTCCTGCATGACCTGATCGGGATTTGCAGACGGCTTATCCATCTTGTTTATCGCGACGATGATCTGCACTCCGGCCGCCTTTGCGTGGTTGATGGCCTCGATCGTCTGCGGCATGATGCCGTCGTCGGCGGCGACGACGATGACGGCGATATCGGTCGCCATCGCGCCGCGAAGTCTCATCGCGGTGAACGCCTCGTGGCCGGGAGTGTCGAGGAACGTGATATTCTTGCCGTTGATCTCGACGCGGTAAGCGCCGATGTGCTGCGTTATGCCGCCGGCTTCGCCGGCGGTGACGTGTGTGTGGCGGATCGCGTCGAGCAGCGACGTTTTGCCGTGGTCGACGTGTCCCATGACGCACACGACGGGACTGCGTTCGATGAGATCCTCGTCCTTGTCGTCTGCGGCGGAGAACAGCTGATCCTCGATCGTGACGACGACCTCGCGCTCGGCCTTCGCGCCAAGCTCCTCGGTGATGATGTACGCGGTGTCGAAATCGATCGTTTCATTGACGCTCGCCATCACGCCGTTCATCATCAGCTTTTTGATGACCTCGCCGGACGTGATCTTAAGCCTGTTCGCAAGCTCGCCGACGGTGATCTCGTCGGGGATCATGATCGTGAGCTGCTGACGGCGCTGGCGCTCGATCTCCTCCTTGCGGAGCTTTTCCATAGCGCGGCGTTCCTTGTCGCGATCCTTGCCGCTGACGCTCTTATTGTTCTGCTTTTTGAGCTTCTGTTTCGTTATGATGTTGTCGTCGCGGTCGGAGACGTAGCTTTGGAGCTTGTCGTCGTACTTGGACAGATCGACGGAACTCGAACGCGTATCGACGATGCGGGTGTTGCCGGTGCGCTGACGCGCCTCGCCCTGCGCTTCCTTTTTGCCCTTCGCGCCCGAAACGGCGCCCTCCGTCGGCGTCCACGGTCCGCGGTTCTTCTTCGGAGCCTCGACCTGACCGCGTCCCAGAACGACGGGCTTCTGCTCCTTTTCGGGGCGTTTGTCGGCGCTCTTTTCCTGCGTCTGCTTTTTTTGATCCTGACGCTGACCCTGCCGATCCTGCTGCTGATCGCGGTTCTTCTGCTTCTGACCCTGCGCCGGACGCTGACCGTTCTTATTCGGCAGAACGGGCGTGCCGCGGCTCGGGATCACGGGCGTGCCGTGCGACGGCGCTGCCGATTCCGCCTCCGGCTTGCGATCGGCGGGACGCTGATCCCTGATGGGCGTCTGCGGCTCCGCTTTCGCCTCCGGCTTCGGCTCGGACTTAGTCTCGCGCTTCGGCTCGGGTTTAGTCTCGGGCTTAGGCTCGGGTTTGGACTCCTGCGCCTTTTGTCCGGCGGATTCGGCCTGCGGCTTTGATCCCGCCTCGGCGTTTTCCTCCTTCGGCGCGGATTTCTTCGGCGTCTTTCTCGGAATAACGGCTTCGCCCTTAACATATTCGTCGAGATTCGTTATCTGATTCTCCTTCGTCATGACGTCGATGAACAGGTTGAATTCAGCCGGCTCAAGTATCGCCATATGAGTTTTTCCGTCAAGGCCGGCCTCGGTCAGAAGATCGAGGATGTCCTTGCTTTTGATGTTCAGGTCTTTAGCCAGACGATTGATCCTGTAAGTCGTGGCCTGCTGTGCCATATGATTCCTCCGTGCCGCCGATAATGCGCGGCGTTAATGTTTGCTTCGTCTATTCTATGCGCGCCGGATAAAAGGCGTCATATTCTGTGTCATTCGCCGCGTGAAAACGCGGACGATGCGGCGTCGGCAAGACCGCGATCCGTTATCGCGGCCGCGGCGACGGAGCCGTGACTGCCGACGCGGTGCGCGAGATCGACGCCTGCGGCGTCAAGCTCGTACAGCCGCGCGCCGTATGTGCGGCATTTGTCCGTCACGCGCTTTTTCGTCGGCGCCGACGCGTCGGCAGCGACGAAAACGACGTGCGCCGCACCACGTCGCAGCGCGTCGCATACGGCGGGAACGCCGACGGCGAGCCTGCCGGCTTTTTTCGCGATGCCGAGATACGAGAGCGTCTTATCGTTCATTTTCTTCCGATACGGCGGCCTCGATCGCCGCCGTGAGCGCCTCGGCGACGCCGTCCGGTATCGCGCATTCGAGATTGCGCGCAAGCGCGCGGCTCTTGATCGCGCGCCGCAGACATTCCGTCGAGCGGCACACGTATGCGCCGCGTCCCGACCGCTTGCCGGTCGGATCGAGCGCGACCGCCCCGTCGGGCGATCTCACGACGCGCAGCAGCTCCGGCTTCGGCTTATGCTCGCCGCAGCCGACGCATCTTCGCGTCGGAATTTTCTTTTTCTTAGCTTCCGCCATATCGCGGCTCAGTCGCTCTTTATATCGATCTTGAAGCCGGTCAGACGCGCGGCGAGACGCGCGTTCTGTCCCTCCTTGCCGATCGCGAGCGAGAGCTGATCGGCGTCGACGTAGACCTTGGCGGAGCGTTCGCCGTCAAGCTCGACGGAATTGACGTTTGCGGGCGCGAGCGCCGCCGAAATATATTCGGCCGGCTCGTCGCTGTATCTGACGATATCGATCTTTTCGCCGCCAAGCTCGCCGAGGATGCTGCCGATCCTGGCCCCGCGGTTGCCGACGCACGAGCCTACGGCGTCGACGTCGGGATCGCTCGAATAAACGGCGATCTTCGTGCGCAAGCCCGCCTCGCGGCAGATGCCCTTGATGACGACGATCCCGTCGGCGATCTCGGGAATCTCAAGCTCGAACAGACGCTTAACGAGATTCGGATGCGTGCGCGATAAAATTACGATCGGGCCGCGCGTTTCGCTTCTGACCTCGGAGATATAGACCTTTACGCGGTCGCCGACGCGGAGCCGTTCGCCCGGTATCTGCTCGTCGCGGACGAGTACGGCCTGGCTCGTGCCTGTGTCGACGACGACGGAGCCGTCGATGTCGTCGACCTTTGTGACGAGCGCCGTCACGATCTCCTCGCGCTTCGTCTCATATTCGGCGCGGACGAGCTTGCGCTCCTCCTCGCGAATGCCCTGGATTATGACCTGCTTTGCGGCCTGCGCCGACAGGCGTCTGAAATTCTTCGGCTTGACCTCCGTCTCGCAGATGCCGCCGATCTCGGCGCGCTTCGATATCTTCTTCGCGTCCTCAAGTGAAATCTGCGTCGCGGGGTCCTCAACCTCCTCGACGATGTCGAGCTGGCGATAGAGCTTGATATCGCCCTTCGCCTCGTCTATTTCAACGCGGCAGCTTCCGACGCCGCCGTTCTCGCGCTTGTAGGCGGAAACGAGCGCCGCGTCAATGCGTTCGAGCATATAGGCCTTCGAGATGCCTTTTTCTTTCTCAAGCGCTTCAAGAGCCGCAAAAAGTTCGTTGTTCATGGTGATCGTCAACCTTTCGTGCGTGTCGGGATTTTCTATTATAGTTTCTGCGCCTCGGCGTCAGCTGCCGAAATCGAATACGGTTTTGATCAGGGCGCATTCCGAGCGTGGGAATGTGACGGCCGTCCCCTCGTCGCAGGCGATCGTAAGGGAATCGCTGTCGGCGTCGTAGGAATCGATCCTGCCGGTGATCTTCTTTTTGCCGTCCTTCGGCGCGAAGAAGCGCACCTCGACGCGTTCGTCGGTGCCGGCGAACGCTTCTATATGGCGCGGGATGCGAAGCTCGCGCTCGATCCCGGGCGAGGACACCTCGAGATTGTACGAGCTTTCGATCGGATCGGCCTCGTCGAGTATCGGATCGACGGCGCGGTTGACGCGCTCACAGTCGTCGATCGTGATGCCGTTTTCAGAATCGATCGTGATGCGGAGGAACCAGTCGGGGCCTTCCTTTTCAAATACGAGATCCCAAAGCTCATATCCGAGTTCTTCGATAGTAGGCGCGAGCAGACGCTCGACTCTCTCGGCGACTCCGCTTTTCGATTTGCCTTGTCCTTTTGCCATATCGCGGCGCACCCCTCTTTCGTCTCTGCCATGCCGATGCGGCACGGGAATTCAAAAACAAAGAGCGGATCGCCCCGCTCTCATCTCACACTCTCTTCCGTAAAGTATTATAGCACACATAATGTCCCATTGCAACCCCTTTTTTTCGATTTGTTCATAATTTTGTCACAATTTTCCCGATTTTTTCGCGCGCCGCACACCACCGAGGGCGCAGATTGGCGCGCGTGACAATATTTTTCTCGATAATGCGCGCCATCTTTACGCACAATAACGACAAAGCGAAATCGCGCATACCGCCCGAACGGGCATTATAATATTGAAAGGCTAATAAATGTTCGGTAATTTTTTCAAATTAAGACTGACTGCGGCGCTGCTTCTGACTGCGCTGCTGATCGCGGCGCTGCCGTCGCCGGCGCGCGTCAGCGCGGCTTACGACGACACACGCCCTTACGGCTGGTACGTGAGGCGCACGAAGGATCATACGACGCCGCCGCTCGGCGGCGATCTCGCGTTCGTCACCTCGTGCGGCGCATATTACGCGGGGAAGCCGGATGAAAAGGTCGTTTATCTCACGTTCGACGCCGGATATGAAAACGGCAACGTCGAAAGAATCCTCGACGCGCTGCGCGACAGGGACGTGAAGGGCGCGTTCTTCATTCTCGGCAATATGATCGAGCGTTTCCCGAATCTCGTTCTGCGCATGAGGGACGAGGGGCATCTCGTATGCAACCACACGTATTCGCATAACGATATGAGCGCAGTTTCCGACGAGGGCGAATTCGGCGCGGAGCTGTCAAAGCTCGCGGACGCGTACCGCGCCCTGACGGGCGATGAAATGGCGAAATACTATCGCCCGCCGGAGGGCAGATTCAGCGAGCGCAATCTGAAGTGCGCGAGCGCGCTCGGATATAAGACAGTTTTCTGGAGCTTCGCATACGCGGACTGGGACAACAATAAGCAGCCGAGCGCCGAATATGCGATGAAGAAGATACTCGACAATATCCACCCGGGCGCGGTGATGCTGCTTCATCCGACGTCAAAGACGAACGCTGATATAATCGGCGGCCTGATCGACAAGCTTAAAAGCGACGGGTACCGCTTCGGCACGCTCGACGAGCTATGCGCAGGATAACGGCCGCGATAGCGGCGGCGGCGCTGTCGGCGTCGCTTTTCTGCGCGGACGCTGCGGCATACGAGCCGTTTACGGGATGCGGGGGCGACACGGTTGCGCTGACGTTTGACGACGGACCGCATCCGTCGCAGACGGATCGGATATTGGCGATCCTCGACAAATACGGCGTCAAGGCGACGTTTTTCGAGATCGGACGGAACGTCCGTCTTTATCCCGACGTGACGGCGCGCGTCGCCGCCGCAGGACATGAGATCGCAAATCACACCGACAGTCACGTCTATCTGCGCGGAAAAGGCGCCGATTTCGTAAAGGGCGAGATCACGGCAGCGGACGCGGCGATCATCGACGCGTGCGGGATACGGACGCGGTTCGTCCGCCCGCCGGGCGGCATATATGACAAAACCGCCGTGGATACGGCAGGATCGCTCGGCAAGACGGCGGTTTTATGGAGCATCGACACGAACGACTGGGCGCACAGAAGCTGCGCCCGCATAACGGACGAAATACTGAACGGCGTCCGCGGCGGCGATATCATTTTAATGCACGATTACGTGACGGGAGAATGTCATACGTGCGAGGCGCTGGAGATCGTAATACCCGAGCTTTTGTCTCGGGGATATAAATTTGTAACGCTGTCGGAGATGTACGATAATTATCTGGGACGGAATTCGTCGCGCAGAATCGAGCAGACGCCGATGGTCTTGTATTCGCCGTCGATGAGCATCGATTCGCGGAACGTACCCTCGTAGCGCATACCGACCTTTTCCATGACGCGTCTGCTTTTCTCGTTGCCGATCATATAACGGCATTCGATGCGGTGCAGTCCGAGCGTGCTGAATCCGAAGCGCATGACCTCGGTCAGCGCTTCGGGCGCGAATCCGTACCCCCAGTATCGCGGATTTATGACATAGCCGCATTCGGCGCTGTCGTTTTCCTCGGAGAAGCGGGTGAAGCCGCAGGTGCCGATCAGCTTTTTCTCGGAGCGGAGAACGACGCCCCAGTCGAAAAAGCTGCCCTCGGAATATTTTGTCGCAAGATACGACAGGTACCGCGCCGTATATCGCCGGTCGGGATGCGGGTCCCACGTCAGATATCGGGTCGTTTCCGGCATACATGAATATTCAAACATATCGTCGGCGTCGGCGCGGCACATACGCCGAAGCATGAGCCGGCGCGTGTGCAGCACCGGCATATTGGAAAACGTGCGCCTCAAAAGATCCGCGCGAAGCATCCGTATATCGCCGCCCTTCGATGATATAAAGGCGCGGCGGGTCTCCGCGCCAAATATTATTATATATTCGCAAGTCCGTTTTAGCAATACTTTTCGCCGATGTTTTTACATTTGAAAAAATCGCGCGAAAAATATATTTTTACAAATTTGCGGATTGTGATTGACACGGGGGCCGTTTTTGTGTATAATAATCACCGCAAGCCGCAATTATAATATCTGCGGCGGGCTTGCTTGACAGGGAGAAGTACTCAAGAGGCCGAAGAGGCGCCCCTGCTAAGGGTGTAGGTCGGGATAACCGGCGCGAGAGTTCAAATCTCTCCTTCTCCGTAAACTCGGCAAGGCAACCGCCTTGCCGAGTTACTTTTTCACTCTTCACTCTTCACTTTCCCGCGCGATCCATTTCCGCAAAATGCCAAAAATCTGTTTACATCCCCGATATGATGAGTGCAGCAAAACGGTCGGCATACAGATTTGCCGCAGTATGCGGCGCTTTTTCTTTGCATAATAATTTACATACCCCTTACGCATCAATTTCTCGGCACTTAAAAATACTGTCCAAACTTCCGCAAGCTTTTTTGTACATTTCGCATACTTGCGTAAGAACGAGTGCAATGATATAATGAAATCATAATATAACTATGGAGAGGGACTCCAATGCAAATTGAGTTTTCAAAGCAGGCATTGAAAGCGATAGGCGGCATGGATTCAAACATTAAACGCCGCATAAAAAAGGCAGTTGAAGGACTTCCCGAAGGCGACGTCAAGCCATTAAAAGGCGTTAAAGACTCTTACCGCCTAAGAGTCGGGGATTGGCGAATATTATTCTCATACGCAGACAAAAACACGCTGCTGATTGAAAAAATCGCGCCGAGAGGCGACGTATACAAGGGGGTGTAAATTATGTCACCGATAAAAAATCAGTTGATCGAAATGATAGATGTTCTTCCCGAACAAGAACAGATACTTCTTTTGGAGATTGCAAAACGCTTTCTGCCGGACGACGTTGCGACGCCCGATGACGTTGAGGCAATAAACAAAGCGCGCGACGAGTACAAGCGCGGCGAAACTGTCAGCATAGATCAAATAGATTGGAGCTGAAACGTCCATGAACGACAGAGAAAAGATACGCAGGCTTTTAGAAACTGTGCCGGAATACAAGCTCGGATATATTATAGCGTATATACAAGGTCTGAACGCCGAAGAAGAAGCGGACGACGCTTTCTGCGAGAAACTGTATCAGGATTATTTGAACAGCGACGATCCCGACAAAGACGAGTTTGTTTCGCTCGAAGACGCGGCGCGCGCGTGCGGTGTTGATCTCGATGAATTACAGAATTAAAATCAGCAAACGCGCGCAGAAATTTATTGCAAAACAGCCTTTGCGCGAACGTGAGCGAATATATGCCGCGTTGAATAAGCTGCCCGAAGAGGGCGATATAAAAGCTATGCGGGGACGCGCCGGAATGTATCGGCTGCGCGTCGGGGATTACAGGATAATTTATACTGTTGACCATAACGTTTTGACTGTCTATGTTATAGACGCAGGCAACAGGGGCAACATATACAAATAATCACACGGGAGAGGGAACAACATTCCCTCTCCCGTTTTTGTCATATTTCCTCCGGCAAAGTGAGCGACACGCCGCCGTAGACGGATTTGAACGCCGACGTGAATCCGACGTGGAGCGTCCGCGCGCTCGGCTCGCTGAGGCGGCAGACAGTTTCATATCCCGCGCCGTCGGCGGATAAAAGACACGATATCGCGCCGCCCTCCCTCGTCAGCCGCATATGACGGTATGATTCCTGACTGTATGCGGACACGTCGGCCTCGCGCGCCTCGCCGCCCTTTTTATCGCGCACGACGACATGATAATTGCCGTCGGAGGCGAGTCCGAAATAGAGCGTTTCATCGTCGCCGTCGACGCCGGCGCGGATCATGATGCCCGTGCTGATCGCGACTCCGTAATAGGCGCGCTCGGATTCCAAAAGACGGCACGACAGCGCAAAATCGCCCGCGATCTCGGTCTCGTAGTATCCGATCTCGTCGGCGAAGCCGCCGACGCCGCGGCCCTCTCCGTCGTGAAGCGCGATATCGTTTTGCCATACGACGGGATTGCAGCCGCCGGCAAGCGCGCTCTTTTTCCATTTATATTCCCAGAGCATATTATTTTCCGTCATTTCTCCGCCTCCGATAAAAGTGTGAGCGTATAAAGATCGACGACTCCTCGTCCCAGAGCCCTGTAAAACAGTATCGTCGAGTCCTCGCCGTCCACATCGAATCGGAACGCGACAGTCTCCCACTCCCCGCGCGTGTCGTGAAGCGTCAGGCGCGCAAGCACGTTCGACGTGTCGCACTTCGACAGCGAAAGCGTACATTCGCCGTCGGCGCGGTATACGAGCGCCGCGTCCGCGAGCGCGGGATGGCCGAACGTCCGATCCGCCGCCTCCGAATCCCCGCGCATACGGAGATACCGTCTGCCGCCGTCGCCGCAGACATCGACTGCGCCCTCGCGCACGGCAGTTATATCGGCGCACATAAAGACGCCGCCCGTGTGATCTGGCTGCTTTCGCGGGACGATGTGATCGCGCGCCGCCTCGTCGGTAGAATAAAGAAGCTCCGAATATCCGATGAATTCCTCGAGCGACGACTCGGGGGAGGAGAATTTCTCGTACATCTCGCACATATACGGCGCGAGCGCATGAACGTCGCGATGCGCGTGAAATTTATAATAGTGGTAGAGGATGCCGAACACGGGATCGACGCGCCCGAAATTGCGCTTGTTCCATGAGTTCGGCGCGTCGAAATACGTGCGGTAGTAGCGCGTCTTGTACCCGAGATTGAAACGCGCGATGTAATCGGCGCCCGCGAGCAGACGATCAGATAAAAACTCGAACGCGCCGACGGCGCCGCCGTCCTCCGACGCCTCGCCCGTTTCGGGATCGACGCGCGTTCCCTGCACGTACATCGTCATCGCGATTTCGGAGAGCGACCCGATATTGCCGTATGCGTGAGCCTGATCGCGTCCGACCTCCGTGACCTCGATAAACGGCGGGTCGACGGCCTCTCCCGTTTCGATATCCTCCGTTATCGATGCGATCTGATATTTTATCGAGCCGGAGCGCCCGCGGTTGTGCGGCTCATACGCTTTATGCACGGTCGCGCGCTCGACGGCGATATTATACTTTTCGCGTTCGCCGCAGAATATCGTCTTCGCCATCCAGCCCTTTAGCGCGTAGCTGTGCTGGTTCATGAAGTACCACCATCCGTCGACGGTGAATTCGACGACGTTCAAAAACGAACGGAACCTCTCGTCGTCGTCGGGAGTCCATGAAAGCGCCCCGTCGGGCGACGAGGATGCGCGCATGATCTCGGCAGCGAAGCAGAGGTGATAGAGCGCGATGCCCCATCTGATCTGCTGGTCGCGGTGCAGGGACGCGCCGCGGACGCACATCCACGCGCGCAGTATGCGCATACAGTTCGCGCGGTAACGCGCCTCGCCCGTTATGACGTACATTATCGCCTGCTTGGACGCCGTGTCGCCGTCGCGCTGGGCGCAGTGAGCGACGGCGAGGCCGCCGTCACCGAACGGGATATGAATGAATTCGTCGCTTCCCGGCTTGCAGCTCATTCCCGCGTCAACGGACGCGCGCGGATGCGACGATAACTTTTCCAGCGACGAGCGCCACGGCTCCTCGCCGGCTCTTGCATGGCGCTGCATTGTGCGCAGCATTTCGGCGTTAACGCCGACGCCGGGATGAACGAATCCCGCCCCGTCGCGGTACTCGGAAATCATCGGGATATAATCTGTGATCGCAGTCATGATCTCGCCTTCACATCGCTTGATATGTCGTCTGTAACGCGATTATAGCACGCATCGGGGCGGGGTGTCAACAACCGCGTCCGACGCCCGCAAAATAACGCTTGTAAATCCGCGCGATTTGATATATAATAAAACGTATGTATAATTTCGAGCGTAAGGGCGCGTTTATAATGACCGACATTTTCGAGCTGTTTGCAAGAATAGAGAAGGGAAAAAGGACCGACGCGGGAAACGTCGGCTTCATAATAGCGGGACTCGGCAATCCCGGGGCGAAATATACGTTCACGCGCCACAACGCCGGATTCCTCGCCGTCGATTATATGTCGCAGAAGCTCGGATTCGACGTCAAACGCTCCCGCTTCCGCTCGCTCTCGGGCGAGGCCGTCATCGACGGGGTGCGCGCGCTCATACTGAAGCCGCAGACGTATATGAATCTGTCGGGCGAGGCCGTGGGCGAAGCCGCCGCGTTTTATAAGCTGCCGCCGGAGCGCGTGCTTGTCATATGCGACGATATAAGCCTGCCCGTCGGCACTGTAAGGATACGCGCAAAGGGAAGCGCCGGCGGCCATAACGGACTCAAAAGCATAATCGAGCATCTGGGAAGCGAGGATTTCCCGCGCATTAAGCTCGGCGTCGGCGGCAAGCCGTCGCCGGAATGGGACCTCGCCGACTGGGTTACGGGCGCGTTCGACGACGCAGATAAGGAAAAAATGTTTGCCGCGTTCGGCCGTGCGGCGGACGCCGTGCCGCTCATCGTCGGCGGCGATATCGCGGCGGCGCAGGGAAAATACAACGGATGACGGCTCGCGGGGGCAAGATCAACATGGCGTTTTTTACTGATACGATACGCGGCGAGCGCGATTACGCGTCGATCTCCGAGACGCTTCGCGCGGAGCTGTCGCCGCTTTCAAAGCCTCTGCCGATGCTCGTATCGGGGCTTTGCACGGGAGCCGCGTATGCGTTTTACGCCGCCGTCGCCGAGGATACGAAAAAATATTCGGGCAAAACGACTCTCATCCTCGTCTCCGACGAGGGAGAGGGACGCAGGATCGCGGGATTTCTGTCGTCGGTCGGACTTGACGCGTGCTTTTATCCGCAGCGCGAGCGGATATTCCATGACATAACGGCGTCGCGCGATACGGAACACGAGCGCATATACGCGCTGTCGCGGCTGCTCTCGCAGAGTACGCCCGACGTCGTCGTGACGACGCCGGACGCGGCCGTCAGCTATACTATTGCGGGCGGCGCGCTGTCTTTGCATACGGTGACGCTTCGCGTCGGGGAAGAGACGCCGGAGGCGGAATTATCGCGGCGGCTTTGCGACGCCGGATATTCGCGCGTCGATATGGTAGAGGGGACGGGGCAGTATTCGGTGCGCGGCGATATCGTCGACGTTTATCCGCCCGCGTGCGCGTCCCCGATAAGAATAGAGTTTTTCGGCGACGAGATCAACCGCCTGTGCGATTTCTCGCCCGATACGCAGCGTATGTCCGATCCGACGGATACGGCCGTCATACTGCCCGCGCGCGAATTTTCCGCCGGCGCAGACGAAAGAGCCGCGATCGCGGAGGCGGCGCGCAGGCTCGCCGCAAAGGCGAAAAGCGAGAACGTGCGCGGCGTTCTGCGAGGCGAGGCGGAGGCCGCCGAGGCCGGACTTCCGATGATGTTCGCGGACAAGTATCTGCAATATCTCATCGGGGAAAAAACGTGTCTTCTCGACTACATCGACGGCAGATGCACCGTCATAACGGTCGAGATCAACAACGTAAATTCGCGGCTCGAGGGGTATTTGGCGATCCTTGACGAGGAGGTCAAGGCGATGCTCGAGGAGGGTGCGATATCTCCCGAGATGGCGGATTATTCATACAGAGGCGATAAGCTTTCCGCGTTCGAGGATAAAAACGCGCATATAATATGCAGCGCGTTTTCGTCGGCGGGGCTGTCGGGCAGACGCACGGCGGGCGTTTACGGATTCTCGTCGCGCAGAGGCGTCGCCTACAACGGCAATATCTCGCTTTTGACCGAGGATATAATCACCGCCGTGCGCGGCGGATACAGGATATGCGTCATGTGCGCGTCGCAGTCGTCGGCGTCGCTGACGGCGGCGGCGATAAACGACGAGGGGCTGACGGCTGTCGTCAGCGAAAGCGTATCGCCGAGGCTGATGAAGCCGGCGGCCGCGTATGTGACATGGGGCGTCGACACGGAAGGGTACGAGCTGCCGACGCAGAAATTCACGCTTCTGTCGTTCACGCAGGAGCATGACGCCGCGCGGAAAAAGCGCCGCGCGCGCGACAGGCGCCGCGAGACGAACACGCAGCGCATCATGTCATACGGCGACCTTTCGGTCGGCGACTATATCGTTCACGCCGCATACGGAATAGGGCAGTATCTCGGAATCGAGAATCTCGTCGTCGACGGAGCGGCGAGGGATTACGTGAAAATACGGTACGCGGGGACCGATCTTTTATACCTGCCGACAGATCAGCTCGACATGGTGTCGAAATATATCGGCGCGCACGCCGACGACGCGGACGGCGGAGTCAAGCTGTCGAAGATGGGCGGCGCGGACTGGATCAAGGCCAAATCGCGCGCGAAATCGGCCGCAAAGGATATGGCGAAGGAGCTGATCGCGCTTTACGCGGCGCGCCGCCGCGCGAAGGGATTCAGCTTTCCGCCGGACGACGACTTCCAGCGCGGATTTGAGGAAGCGTTTGAATATGAGGAGACGGACGCGCAGCTTGCCGCCGTCGAGGAAATAAAGCGCGACATGGAAGCGCCGTATCCGATGGACCGGCTTTTGTGCGGCGACGTCGGCTACGGAAAAACGGAGGTTGCCCTGCGCGCCGCGTTCAAGGCGATCACGGCGGGAAAACAGGCGGCGATGCTCGTCCCGACGACGATATTGGCGCTTCAGCATTACAACACGGCGTCGGCGCGTATGCGTCCGTATCCGATAACGGTCGAGATGCTGTCGCGGTTCCGCACGAAGGAGCAGCAGGCGGAGATACTGCGCCGCCTGCGGCGCGGCGAGATCGATCTTATCGTCGGCACGCACAGGATGATATCGGAGGATATAAAATTCCGCGATCTCGGGCTTCTTATCGTCGACGAGGAGCAGCGGTTCGGCGTCGCGCAGAAGGAAAAGCTGAAACAGATGGCGATCGGCGTCGACGTGCTTACGCTGACGGCGACGCCGATACCGCGCACGCTCAATATGGCGATGAACGGCATCAAGGATATGTCGATCCTCGACGAGTCGCCGGGGAACAGACTGCCCGTTCAGACATACGTTCTCGAGCATGACGACGTGATGATAAACGAGGCGATCAGGCGCGAGCTGCGGCGCGGCGGACAAGTCTTTTACTTATACAACCGCGTCGAAACGATACATCAGGTCGCCGCGCGCGTGCAAAAGACGTTCCCCGACGCGAACGTCACCGTCGCGCACGGAAGAATGGAGCGTGACGAGCTTGAATCGATCTGGCAGTCGCTGCTCGACGGCGATATCGACGTGCTTGTCTGCACGACAATAATCGAGACGGGCGTCGACGTGCCGAACGCAAACACGCTCATAATCGAGGACGCCGACAGGCTCGGACTGGCGCAGCTTCATCAGATACGCGGCAGAGTCGGCAGATCGGGAAGGCGCGCATACGCGTATTTCACATACAGGCGCGGCAAGGCGCTGTCGGAGATAAGCGCCAAGCGCCTCGAGGCGATACGCGAATATACGGAGTTCGGCGCGGGCTTCCGTGTCGCACTTCGCGACATGGAGATACGCGGCACCGGCAGTCTTTTGGGCGCGCGCCAGCACGGCCACATTGATTCTGTCGGATACGATCTTTATATAAAGATACTTGAGGAAGCCGTACTCGAGGAGCAGGGAAAGCCGGCGGCGTCAGCGCCGCCCGACTGCTCGGTCGACATCAAAACGGACGCGTTTTTACCTGCGGGGTACGTAAAAAGCGGCGCGCACCGCATGGAGATGTACAAAAAGATCGCCCGCATCGAGAATACGGCCGACATGAACGACATCTGCGACGAGCTTATCGACAGATTCGGCGACGTGCCGACGCCGGCGATGAATCTTTTGAAGATCGCGCTTGTGCGCGGGATAGGAAGACGCGCCGGCATCAAATCGATAGACGAGCGCGACGGCGCGCTCGAAATACGCGCCGAGGCGCTCGATTTCGGCGTGCTGTCCGCGCTGGCGGAATACGCGCGCACGCTCGGCATAAGGCTGCGCGTCGCGCCGTCGTCGACGCCGTTCGTAATCATCAGCCCGGGGCGGGCGAAGCCAATACTCGCCGCCGAGGTGATCGTCCGCAAATACGCGGAGCTGAAAGGAGTATCGGAGCTGTGAAAAAAATAAAAGGCGCGCTTCTGCGCGCGGCCGCGCTGACCGCGGCGGCAGTAATATCGGTGCTGTCGCTTTTTTCGTGCGCGGGCGGAGGCGGCGTCCCCGCCGTCGAATATAACGGCGTCACCGTCGACGAGGAGATGTACGCGTATCTGATGACGCACTATAAAACGGCGTTTTTGGCGAGCTACGAGGGCGCGTCGGACACGGCTGCATTCTGGGATCACGTCCGTCCGGACGGAAAAACGAACGAGCAGTATCTGAACGAGGTCGCGCTTGAAAACGTCAAAAAGTACGTCGCCTCGACGTGGATGTTCAATTACATGGACAGGAAATTCACGCGCGAGATGAAGGAGGACATCGAGGCCGGCATCGATTCGATAATCGAGGATGCGTTCGACGGCGACGAAGCCGCGTTCGAGGAGCATCTCTCCAAGATCGGAACGTCGCGGCGCGCGCTTTACGAGGTCTACGCGATGGACGTCAGATCGGAGTATCTGTACGAGTACCTGTACGGCGTATCAGGCACGATCTCGGTGCCGGACAGCGACAGGCTCGCGTACACGAAAGAGACTTATTCCCACATCAAGCATATATACGTAAACGACGCGTTCGGATATCAGCTCGACGAGAACGGCAATTATATCTATGACGAGGATGGCTACGCGGTCAAGGCCGAGCTGACGGACGAGCAGAAGGCGGCCGCCGCGTATAAGCTTCAGAAGATCGACGAGGGACTTGAAAACGGCGTTGATTTCGACGATTTGCGCGTCGAATATTCCGATGAGACTGGATATCCCGACGGATACTATCTGACGCGGACGACGAACTACATAGAGGAGATAATCGACGCCGCGTTCGAGATGGAGATCGGCGAGGTGCGGTGCTTCGACACCGATAACGGCAAGCACTATATAAAGCGCGTCGAGATCGAGGGCGAGCCGTGGAACAATGCGGACGACGCCGATTTCTTCGACGGCTTCGAGGATAATATGCGCGCGTATTTGTACGCGGTCATGGTCGACGGCTACACGGACGGCATCGTCGTCGACGAAGAGGTGACGGGCAGGCACAGCATACGCGACGCCTTAACGTCGAGATACGTATGACAAACGGCCGGAGGAATTCAATACAATGACGGACAGACAGAAGCACATAAGGAATTTTTCGATAATAGCGCACATCGATCACGGCAAATCGACGCTCGCGGACCGCATAATCGAGGCGACGCACGGCGTCGAGCGCCGCGAGATGGAGGAACAGCTGCTCGACGATATGGATCTCGAGCGCGAGCGCGGGATCACGATCAAGGCGCGCGCCGTCAGGCTCGAACACAAGGCCGAGGACGGCGAACGGTACGTTTTCAATCTGATCGACACACCCGGTCACGTCGATTTCAACTATGAGGTATCGCGGTCGCTCTGCGCGTGCGAGGGCGCGCTGCTCGTCGTGGACGCGACGCAGGGCATCGAGGCGCAGACGCTCGCGAACGCGTATCTCGCCGTCGACGCCGATCTGGAGCTTGTGCCTGTCGTAAACAAGATCGATCTGCCGTCGGCGGAGGTCGACCGCGTGCGCGCCGAGATCGAGGACGTGATCGGCATCCCAGCCGAGGAATGTCCCGCCGTCTCGGCGAAAACGGGGCAGAACATCCCCGACGTGCTGCGCGCGATCGTCGACGACATTCCCGCGCCCGAGGGCGACGAGGACGCGCCGCTCTCGTGCCTGATATTCGATTCATACTACAATTCATATCTCGGCGTCGTCGTCTACGTCCGCGTCATGAACGGGACGCTGCGCGCCGGCGAACGCATACGGATGATGTCGAGCGGCGTCGAATTCGACGTCGTGGAGGTCGGATATATGCGCCCGCTCGGACTCGATAAGGCGGACTGCCTCTCGGCGGGCGACGTCGGCTATATCACCGCGAGCATTAAAAACGTCTCCGATACGAAGATAGGCGACACGGTCACCCACGCGGACAGACCGGCCGCGGAGCCGCTGCCCGGCTTCAAGGAGGCGCTGCCGATGGTGTTCGCCGGAATCTATCCCGCCGACGGCGCGCGCTACAACGATCTGCGCGACGCGCTTGAAAAGCTGCGCCTTAACGACGCGGCGCTGTCGTTCGCGCCCGAAACGTCGGTCGCGCTCGGGTTCGGCTTCCGCTGCGGATTCCTCGGACTTTTGCACATGGAGGTCATCGAGGAGCGCCTTGAGCGCGAATTCAATCTCGATCTGATCACGACGGCGCCGAGCGTCATTTACGAGGTTGACGTCCGCGGAAGCGGACGCGTCAGAGTCGACAATCCGTCGAATTATCCGCCGCCGGAGGTTATCGAACGCGCGTATGAACCGATCGTAAAGGCGAGCATCATCACGCCGACGGATTATATCGGCGGCATAATGGAGCTTTGCACGGACAGGCGCGGCACGTTCCACGATATGAAATATATCGACACGTCGCGCGTCGAGCTTCACTACACGCTGCCGCTCAACGAGATCATATACGATTTCTTCGACGCATTAAAGAGCCGCAGCCGCGGCTATGCGTCGCTCGATTACGAGCCTGACGGCTACGTCGAAAGCAAGCTCTGCAAGCTCGATTTCCTATTAAACGGCGATATCGTCGACGCGCTCACGTTCATCGTCCACGAGGAAAAGGCATACGCGCGGGCGCGCAGGATCGCGGAGCGGCTCAAAGACAATATCCCGCGCCAGCTGTTTGAGATACCGATACAGGCGTCGGTGGGCTCGCGCATCATCGCGCGCGAGACAGTCAAGGCTCTGCGCAAGGACGTGCTTGCGAAATGCTACGGCGGCGACATAACGCGCAAGAAAAAGCTGCTCGAAAAGCAGAAAGAGGGCAAAAAGAAGATGCGGAAGCTCGGCACCGTCGAGGTGTCACCGGAGGCGTTCATGGCCGTTCTGCGGCTCGACGACGACAATTGATAGATCGGTTTTGACAAAACAGGAAAGGGGGCGCAGCTCTTGGCCCAAAGCAGAAGACAGAATAAGCGGCTCGGCATTTATGTACACATACCGTTCTGCCGCAAAAAATGCGCTTACTGCGATTTTTACTCATACTGCCCGCACGACGCGCGCGTATACGAGGCTTACGCCGACGCCGTGATCGCGCACATGAAGAGCTATCGCGACGTGGGCGTCGATTACGCGCCCGACACGGTCTATATCGGCGGCGGGACGCCGACGTCGATGCCGCCGGAAGAGATGCTCCGCATACTGCACGGGATACGTTCGTCGTTCCGCGTCGTCAAAAACGCTGAGATCACGATGGAGTGCAATCCGGCGACTGCCGATATGCAGACGCTTCGCCGTTACAGGCGCGCGGGCGTCAACAGGCTGTCGATAGGGATGCAGTCGTCGAACGAAAACGAACTGCGCGCGCTCGGCAGGATTCACAGCTTCGGCGACGTAAAGCGGACGGTGCGCGACGCGCGCGAGGCGAGGATCGACAACATCAATCTCGATTTAATGTACGGGATACCGTTTCAGACGTTCGATTCGTGGCGCGATACGCTGCGGCGCGCCGTGGCGCTCCGTCCGGAGCATATATCGCTTTACTGCCTGAAGCTCGAGGCCGGAACGCCGATGTGCGAGAACGCGTCGCGGTACGTGTTCCCCGACGACGAGATGCAGTTTGCGATGTATTCGCACGCGATATCGTATCTTGCCTCGTGCGGCTACGAGCAGTATGAGATAAGCAATTTCGCGCGGCGCGGATTTGAGTGCAGACACAATCTCAAATACTGGCAGTGCGAGGAATATCTCGGCTTCGGACCGTCGGCTCATTCGTATTTCGCCGACGTGAGATTCTCGTTCAAGCCGAGCGTATCCGAATATATCAAAAACGTCGTGGGCGGCGCGCGCGGCGCGCTCACGGACGAATACGAGCAGATACCGGCGCGCGAGCGCCTCGGTGAATACGTCATGCTCCGTATGCGTCTGAACGCGGGTATCGACAGGGCGGAATTCTTCCGCACGTTCGGAAAGGATTTCGACCGCCTGTTCGGTCAGAAGCTCGCGCGGTACGTGAAGGGCGGATTCGTAAAGGACACGGGCGGCGCTTACAGATTCACGACGTCGGGAATGTTCGTGTCGAACTACATATTATCCGATATACTCGATTTCGACGCGGACGGTCACTTTCTTTTATGATTCCGCATATAGAATGATTACGGATTTATGACGCGCGGAGGCGGCTTATGCACAGATCGCTCACACCGAAAAAGGTCATAGTTGAAAAAACGAAGGAATCGCTGGCGGCGATACTGCCGGTCCTTACGATCGTTTTGGCGCTGTCGCTGACGGCGGCTCCGCTGCCGTCGAGCATAATGCTCACATTCCTGTTCGGCACGGTGCTGTTCGTCGTCGGGATGATGTTTTTCACTCTCGGCGCGGAGATGTCGATGACGGTGATCGGCGAAAAGACGGGCGGCGCGCTGACGGGGAGCCGCAGCGTCGCGACGATCGCGGCGGTGGCGTTTCTGATCGGATTTATCGTGACCGTGGCGGAACCCGATCTTCAGGTGCTTGCGCGGCAGGTCCCGTCCGTCCCTACGATGACGCTGATACTCGCCGTTTCAGCCGGCGTCGGGATATTCCTCGTCGCGGCGCTTTTGCGTATGCTGTTCCGCGTGCCGCTGTCGCCGCTGCTCGTCGGGTGCTACATACTCGTTTTCGCGCTGTCGGCGTTTGTGCCGCGGTCGTTTATAGCCGTATGCTTCGATTCGGGCGGCGTCACGACGGGGCCGATGACGGTTCCGTTCATAATGGCGCTCGGCGTCGGCGTCTGTGCGATCAGAAGCGACCGATCGGCCGCCGACGATTCGTTCGGACTTGTCGCGCTATGCTCGGTCGGCCCCATAATCGCGGTGATGATCCTCGGGATCATATATTCGCCCGAATCGGGCGGATACGTGCCGCCGGTAGTCCCAAAGATCGGCGATTCCGTCGAGCTTGGAGCGCTGTTTGCGCGCGGGATCCCGACATACATGGCGGAGATGGCGCTGTCGCTTTTGCCGATTGCGGCGTTTTTCCTGATATTCCAGCTTGCGGTACTGAAGCTGACGCGCGCGTTTGTGACGCGCGTCGTCGTCGGACTCGCGTACACGTATGTCGGGCTTGTGCTGTTTCTGACAGGCGTCAACATCGGCTTTATGCCGGCGGGCAATTATCTCGGCGGCGTGATCGCGTCGGGGAGTCATCCGTGGGCGCTTGTGCCTGTGGCGATGGTGATGGGCTTTTTCGCCGTCAGGGCGGAACCCGCCGTATATGTGCTGAAAACGCAGGTGGAAGAGATCACGGACGGCGGCATCTCGGCCGGCGCCGTCGGGATATCGCTCTCGATCGGCGTCGCCGTATCGCTCGGGATCAGCATGATCCGCGTGCTGACGGGGATCAACATAATGTGGTTTTTGCTTCCGTGCTACGCGCTGTCGATCTTGATCTCGTTCTTCGTCCCGAAGATATACACCGCGATCGCGTTCGACTCGGGCGGCGTCGCGTCGGGGCCGGTGACGGCGGCGTTTCTGCTTCCGTTCGCGCAGGGTGCGTGCGTCGAGGTCGGAGGCGACATTGTCGCCGACGCGTTCGGCGTCGTTGCGATGGTGGCGATGACGCCGCTGTTGACGATACAGGTGCTTGGCCTGATATCGAAGCTTGCCGAAAAGCGTTCGACAACTGTAAAACAAGGTTCGGCAACTGTCGAAATAATGAAAAAATACGGCGAAAACGATATAATCGAGCTGTAAGGGGGGCGGAGCATGGGCGAGCTTTACATGATGATCTCGATACTCGACCGCGCGCGGCTGCATGAATTTGTTGAGTATTATAAGGAATACGGCGCGGGCGTGACGCTTGTGACGCTCGGATACGGGACGGCAAGGAGCGAGACGCTCACGATGCTCGGTCTCGAGGATGAGGAAAAGGTGGTGTTGACGTCGTTTCTGACGCAGGATACATGGGAGCGACTGCGGCGCGGGCTGCGGCGCGACATGGACATCGACCTGCCCGGCGGCGGGATCGCGTTCACGGTCCCGATGTCGAGCGTGTACGGGGGCGGCCAGCTAGCGTTTTTAGTGGGCGAGCAGAAATTTGATTTCGCGGAGGAATCTGCCATGAAGGATACAAAATACGAGCTTTTGATAGTCGTGTCGAATATCGGCTACGCGGACGAGATAATGGAGGCCGCGCGCGGAGCGAACGCGGGCGGCGGCACGGTCCTTCACGCAAAGGGGACCGGAATGCAGGGCGCGGAAAAATTCCTCGGCGTCACCCTCGCGTCCGAAAAGGAGATGATCTACATCGTCGTGCCGAGCAAAAATAAAAATAACGTGATGCGCGCCATCAACGAGCGGATGGGACTGCGCTCCCGCGCGCAGTCGATAATGTTCTCGCTGCCCGTCACATCGACGGAGGGCATCAGATTCGCCGACGAGGAGTAGTTTTGGGGTTTCACCCCAAACCCTGACTTAAGGGGGACTTTTGAAGAAAGTCGAACTTTCCGCAAGCGGAAAGTTAGCAGATGCTCCGCATCTGCCCCTTTAAGAATCCCTTCAAAACTTTCCTTACAAAGATATGTTGGCAAGTGTGTTTGCCTCTGCATCGCGCGTTCGTGCGGTCGACGAAGCAGCGCGCGGGGCGGAGCGCCAAGTTAAGCTTCAGCAATTGAAAACGGGGAGCCGCGCGGCTCCCCGTTTTCCGGAATTATGCGTTATAGATATCGATCAATTCGTCGTAAAGCCCCTCGACGTAGAGCAGCTCGCCGCGCGATCTGACGCGGGACGCGTCCGCGTCCGCGATCGGGAACCGCTCGCCGATCTCGTTTATGAGCCGCGTATGGACGGACGCCGCGCGAATGCCGCAAAGCACGCGTGCGTCGGCGTCGCCGGAGGCGGCTGCGGCGGCGACGTGGAGCTTGCGCTCGGGGAACAGGAACGGATCGCCGTAATCGCGCGTAATCCCGTCGTTCGTGACGCCGACGATACGGCCGACGGAGTACGAACCGGCGTCCGCGAGCCGTTCGGGCGGCTGATTCTGCGAGAACGTCACGCGTCCGCGCTCGAATTTATAGTCGAAGATCGGATTGACGGTTGCATCGACGGCGTGGGATGCAACGAAGAGCGCCGGCACGCCGCCGTCGAGGGTCAGTCTGATGACGGACGTATCGAAATTTTCGATATCGTTGACGCGGAGGAGGGAGGCGTCGACATCGGCGACGCGGCGGCTTTCGTCGATATCGCCGCCGGTGACGTACATCATATTGTGAAGATAATGCGCGGCGGCGTTATTTGCGACGCTGTCGTAGATGAGGGAGCCGTCGGCGGCGCGGATTTTTCCGGCCCATCCCGTTCCGCGTCCGAAATATTTTCTGTCGCGCGGCCACAGAACGAGCGTGCGCAGGCTGACGGGCGCGCCGTAGACGCCGCTGATCACGTCCGATTTGAGCTTCTGGATCGCCTCGCTGTGCGACCACTGATATCCGATCGAGACATGGCGTCCGCTTTTTTTCTCGGCCTCGAGCAGTCTGTCGATATCGCGCGCGTCGCCGCAGAGAGGCTTTTCGCAAAGCACGTCGGAGCCACCCTCGAGCGCGCAGATCATATTTTCCGTATGGAACTGGATCGGCGTCGAAATGACGCACAGCTCGGCGGAATGCTCGGCGTAGAATTCGGAAAGCGTGCCGTAAGGGCGGCCGCATACGGCTGTCAGCTCGTCGAGCCGCTTGCACGAGGACGGGAACGGATCGACCGCGCCGACGAGATCGAATTTGTCTTTGTTTTCAGGCTTCAGGATCTCGTTCACATAGAGGGAGCCGTACCCGCCGATTCCGACGAGGACGACGCTTGTCTTTTTCATAACACTCACCTCGGAGACGTATTTTCAACATTATAGTATAAACTCCGGCGCGAAAAATTTCAAGATGCGGATTTCAAAATCTTCATATCGTCAATATATACATAAATATCGCCTCATTTTTGTCGCAATGCACAAAATGTTTCACCGCTGTTGTAAAATGCGCATAAAGGGGGAGATGCAGGCACGGATATATTTGTTCAAAATGCGGCTTGCAAATTATTTTTAATTTAGTATACTATAATTGACGAGGGGGAACCCGAGTCGCGAAATTTCAGGAAGGAATGGTTTTGTATATGATCAACAGAAAAGTTGAGATGCATGATGTCGACATCGCCGAGTTCATCCACACGCTTGACGGTTGCGAGGGCGACGTTTACCTCGAAACGCCCGAGGGAGACTGCATCAATCTCAGATCGCGTCTTTCCCAGCTTCTCGGACTTGCCGAGATTATAAAGGGCGGCATCGTTGCGAATGCAAAGCTCCGCTGCGAGAATCCGTCGGATGAGACGAAGCTGTTCCGCTTCGCTCTGTTCCGCGAGATTCCGACGAAGACAGAAGAGACGACGGAAGACAAGTGAGAGGGCGAGCACGGCGGCGAAGCCGTGCTTTTCCATTTCTGTCGGCGGTTATTTTTCCGCTCTGCTTCGTTGGCGCGGCTCGAAAGACGGAAAGTCTGTCGTCGCCACGCCGCCTCGCATAGCGAAAAAATTCCTCGCCGATTTGAGGCTTGGGCGGGGGGAATGTTGCTTCGTTGGCGTTGCTCGAAAGACGGAAAGTCTGTCGTCGCCGCGCCGCCTCGCATAGCGAAAAAATCCCGCGCCGATTTGAGGCTTGGGAGAGGGAGCGGCCCCGCTTCATTAAATTTTCTCGCCGGACGAAAAGTCCGTCGCCCTGCAATTTGCCTCGCGGGACGAAAAAATCCCACGCCGATTTGAGGCGTACAATTTATATTGCAATCGAATATGCGCCGCGGGGAAGGATCGGCTGTACGGCCGGTTCCTGCGGCGTCATTTTTTCCTGCAAAATGACGCCGACACTTGAAAACGGTCGAAAAATACTGTATACTGTAAACAGCGAAATGCCGTTTGACGCGGCGGTTTAACGGAGAGAAAATTATGGAGAACATGAAAAACAACCCTATCGTCTGGGCGGATATCCCCGACGTCGACGTCATACGCGTCGAGGACACGTACTACATGATATCCACGACTATGCATCTGTCCCCGGGCGGCGTCATATTCCGCTCGTATGATCTGATCCACTGGGAGATCGCGACGTATTTATACGACATTCTCGAGGATTCGGCGGGCGAACGCCTCGAGGACGGACGCGGCGTTTACGGCGCGGGGATGTGGGCGGCCACGATCCGCCATCACAACGGAAAATTCTACGTCATATTCGTCGCAAACGACACGCGCAGTCAGGATGTTTCGTTCCTGTTTACGGCCGACAAGATCGAGGGACCGTGGGAAAAGCGCAAGATAAAGGGATTTTATCACGACTGCTCGCTCTATTTCGAGGGCGACCGTCCGTTCATCGTATCGGGCGGCGGCGATTTGCGCCTCGTCGAGATGAAGCCCGATCTGTCCGAGCCGTTGCCGGGCGGCATCGACAAGATCATAATTCACGATACCGACTATGCGAGCCTGCGCTTTGAGGGGTCGCATATGTACAAGATCGACGGCAGATACTACATTTTCATGATCCACTGGCTGCGGTACGGCTCGCGCCGCCGCGTCGAGGCGTGCTTCTTCTCTGATAAGATCGACGGCCCCTACGTCGGCAACAACATCCTCGACGACGACATGGGATATCAGAACGCGGGCGTCGCGCAGGGCGGCATCGTAGATACTCCCGACGGCGACTGGTACGCGATGCTGTTCCAGGATCACGGCGCTGTCGGAAGGATACCGGTGCTTGTGCCGATGAGGTGGGACGAGGGATTCCCCGTATTCGGCATAGACGGAAAGGTGCCGCATCACATGGAGGTGAAATCGACGCGTCCCGATCACGTCTACGAGCCGATCGTGACGTCGGACGATTTCGATTACGCGCCGAATCAGCCGCTCCATCACGCATGGCAGTGGAACCACATACCAGATAATTCGCTCTGGAGCGTGACGGAGAGGGCGGGACATCTGCGCCTGCGCACGGGAAGGCTCGCGCCGAACGTGACGCTCGCGAAGAATTCGCTCGGTCAGCGAACGATGGGACCAGTCTGCCGCGGTTCGGTGAAGGTCGACGTATCGAATCTGCGCGAAGGCGATTATGCGGGGCTTTGCGCGATGCAGAGCAATTACGGATTCGTCGCGGTGACGCGCGAGGGCGGCGAGAATTATATCGTGATGCTGACGCGCAGCGTGCCGGAGCGCGACGCGCACGGCCGTTTCCCGCACGGCGACAACAAGCCGGGCGTCGAGCGCGAGCGCGTGAAGCTCGAGGGGGACACGGTCGAGCTGTCGATACTGTGCGATTTTCGCGACAACGTCGACGTCGCCGATTTCTACTACAAAAAGGACGGCGAATGGGTGAAGATCGGGACGCGGCTTCAAATGCTGTACACGCTCGATCACTTCATGGGCTATCGCTTTGAGCTTTGCTGCTTTGCGACGAAGCAGTCCGGCGGCTGGGCCGATTTCGACCGTTACGATATCGAGGTCACAGATTGAAGGACAGACAAAAACGGACGTTTTACGACCGCATCCGAGGCGTATTCCCCGACGGGGGCGCATGGGACGCGGTCACAGGCGGCGCGTGGGCGCTCTTACTGTTTATTGATTTATACGCGCTCGACGCGCTTTTCCGCGTCATATACAGTGGCGCGGCGCTGAATTCGCCGTCTCTTTGGACGCCGAACGTATTCACGCTGTCGTGGTGCGCGATTGCGCTCGGCATCGCGCTTTTGCTGCCGCGCGCCGTCAGCCGCGTGTTCGCCGTCGCATGGACGGTGCTGTTCGCGGCGCTGATGCTGCTGCACTGCGGATTTTACGGCTTCTTCGGCAAATTTTTCTCGTTTTCGGATTTGATGTTCGCCGGCGACGGCGCCGAATACTTCGAGTTTTCATACGTCCGAATCAGGATCATTATCTATATCGGCGCCGTGCTTGCCGCAGCCGGCGCCGTATTCGCGGCGCTTATGATGCCGAAAAAACGGTACGGATGTCGGCGCGCCGTCTCGGGCGCCGCCGCCGTTATAATCGGCGTCGTCGGGATAAAGCTTACGCACGATTATTTCGCGCGTCAGTATGTGGAGGTGGCGTGGGACAGCTACGAACACAGCGCCGACATATACCAGAGCTTCACCGATACGCCGAAATCGATGATGCTGTGCGGGATATATCAGTATACGGCGCGCGACGCATGGCTCGCATCCGGCATAGACGAGGCGTTATCCGGCGACGGCGAGATGCTCGACTTGATATCGGCGTATTATGCGGCGCGTCCCGAGAGCGTGACGACGCCGATGACGGGCGTATGCAGGGGCAAAAATCTGATCCTTATCCAGCTTGAGGCGATCGATACGTGGGTGCTGACGCCGGAGGCGATGCCGAATCTGTACGAGCTTTATAACGAAAGCGTCGTATTCGACAATCACTATGCGCCGACATATCTCGCCGGCGGCACGTTCAATACCGAGCTGATGGCGAATCTCGGACTGTATCCGCCGATCTACGGCGGCACGACGGGCATTTACGCCAGCAATTATTTCCCGTATTCGCTGCCGAACGCGTTCCGCGACGAGGGATATACGGCGCGGTCGTTCCACAACAGCAGCGGCGAGACGTATTCGCGCGGTCTCATACATGAAAACTGGGGATACGAGCGTTTCTACGGCGGCGGCGATATCGGTATGCCGGACGTATTCTTCGATTCGGGGCTGCTCGAGGGCTTCGATCTTATGACGGAGGGCGGCAAATTCTTTTCGTTCGTCGTCACGTATTCGGGACACGGTCCGTATCAAGGCTCGGAGGTATCGAATAAATACTATTCAAAATTCGCGGAGATTTATCCCGACGCCGACGACGCCTATATCCACGCGATGGCACACGCGTATGAGACCGATCTTTTCATCGGCGGGCTGACGGCCCGCCTCGAGGCGGCCGGACTGCGCGGCAGCACGGTTTTAGCGTTTTATTCCGATCACTACAACTACTACGTCGGGGACGATTCGCTCGTGATGAAATACAAGGGCGTCGACGACGAAAGGCTGATGAAGCGCGTGCTGTTCTTCGTCAACGATGTCGATCTCGGGGCCGTCCGCGTCGAAAAAACGACCTCGTCGATAGACATACTGCCGACGATAGCGGATATGTTCGGCCTCTCCGTCAACACGCGGTATTACGCCGGAGATTCGGCGTTTTCGGACGGCGGCGGATACGTCATATTCGAGGACGATTCATGGCTCTACGGGGAAAGATACTATATCAAGGGCGTATCCGAGGACGACGACTTCACGCGCGAAAGATGCGCCGACGCGTCGGATCGGATGTTTTACAGCCGCCGCGTTCTGCTTTACGATTATTTTGCGCGCGCGGGATCATGAAAGCGGCGCATTTGAGGAGGTTTGCGACATGACGACAACGAGGAAAAAATGGCTTGACGCGATGCTGAGGATCGCGTCGCCTGTCATAGAGAGCTGCGCGCGTGCGGCGCTGCGCGCCGAAATGCCCGTATACGCGCGTCCAGAGGTTCACGACAGGGAGGAGTACACGTATCTTGAGGCGCTCGGCAGGACTGTATGCGGCATCGCGCCGTGGCTGGCGCATCCGGCGCAGGATCGCGATGAGGAGGCGCTTCGCGCCGAATATGCGGAGCTGACGCGGCGGGCGATATCGTGCGCCGTCATGCCGGATTCGCCCGATTTGATGAATTTTTCGCGCGGCGGGCAGCCGATAGTGGACGCAGCGTTTTTATGCGAGGGACTTTTACGCGCGCCGGATGAGCTTTATGAAAAATTAGACGACGTTGTAAAGCGCGAGCTGACGGCGCGGCTGCGCGAGACGCGGAGCCGTAAGCCGTATGCGAGCAACTGGCTGTTGTTTTCTGCGGCGATAGAAGCGTTCCTTCGTTATGCGGGCGCGCCCGACTGGGACCCGATGAGGATCGACTATGCGCTCCGCCAGCACGAGCAGTGGTATCTCGGCGACGGCTTTTACGGCGACGGACCCGAATTCCATCTCGACTGGTACAACAGCTACGTCATCAATCCGATGATGGTGGATGTGACGCGCGCCGTTTCCGGCGCTTACCGCGACTGGGACGAGATCGGCGCGCGCGCGCTGTCCCGTGCGGCGCGGTTCGCGACGGCGCAGGAGTCGATGATAGCGCCTGACGGGACGTATCCCGTGCTGGGGCGGTCGTCGGCGTACAGATTCGGCGCGTTCCACGCGCTCGCGCAGTCGGCGCTGCTCGGATATCTGCCAAAGACCACATCTCCGGCGTCCGTGAGATGCGCGCTCACCGCCGTGCTTGAGAGGGTGATGAAAAGCGGCATATTCGACGCCGACGGATGGCTCACGATCGGGGTGGCGGGACGCCAGCCCGAGATCGGTGAGGGCTACATCTCGACGGGGAGCCTCTATCTCTGCACGTTCATGTTCCTGCCTCTCGGACTTCCCGAGTCGTCGGACTTCTGGAGTCTGCCGGACGCGAAATGGACGCAGCGCCGCATCTGGGACGGCGACGCCGACGCCGTGACGCGGCACTGAATTTATGTATTTACGGGGCGCTGCCTCTCGGGGCGCTGCCCCGTACCCCGCTTAGGGAAACTTTTTGACTTGGATTATAATATGAAGTGCAACAAGTGAAAAAGATATAGCAACTCAGAGAGAAATCCTTTATAATG